>DASXPH010000014.1:0-20514 GCA_036493735.1 Gemmatimonadaceae bacterium | reverse complement strand
GAACTCGTCAGGCGTCGGCGTGCCGGCGGTGACGACGGGTGCCGGCTTCTGGTCGGCGACGGTGACGCACAGCCAGCTGGCTGGTGCCACCTGCGGTATCGGCGTCAACACCACGAACCCGATCATCACGACGGCGGGCGACGGTGAACCCAGCTGCTACGTCCCGTAATAGCGACTTGGCAGAGAAGCTTTGAAAACCCCGCGGACTTTGTCCGCGGGGTTTTCCTTTCTTGCGCGAAGTCACCGTCTGCTTTATTGGATCGTCTAAGGCAGCCGGCCTTTTTGCCCTGTTCGTTCGGCCACTCTCCCACCAGTGCGGCCCATGACGAAGGAAGTCTCAACAGCACCCACCGTTTCCGCGGAGCTTCGTGTGATCGCGGAAGTGATGGACGGAATTCGCGCCGTCGTACGTGCTTTGCGCCTGAACACGCGAGCCATCGAGAAGCAGATGGGCATCAGTCTCGCCCAACTCTGGGTTTTGCAACTTCTCGCGGAAAAACCCGCCGACTCGCTCAACGACCTGGCGGTCGCCACGGCCACGCATCAGAGCTCAGTCTCGGTTGTGGTGCGACGTCTCGTCGAGCGCGGATTCGCGACCCGCACCACGGCGCACAAGGACAAGCGTCGCGTGCGCATCGATCTCACCGAAGCCGGACGCAGCCTGCTCGGCAACGCGCCACCAACCGTGCAGGTGTCGCTCATCAGAGGGCTGCGACGTCTGGCTCCCGAGCGGCGTGAACATCTCGCTGTGCTCATGAGAGACTGGCTCAGCGCGTCCGGCCTCGATCTGAGCAACGCCCCACCGATGCTGATGGAAGACGAAGCCTGACGAGTGGGGGCCCGGCGCCTAACGAATGCCGAGCCCGTGGATCAGCGTCAGCGCCATCGCGCCGAGGAGTGGTGTGCTCACCGTCGCGATGACGGGGCGTCCGACGCGCCCGCTGCCCCTCGCCTAACGACGACGCCGCGCCGGATCACGGGCGGCTGTAACAGCTGCCATATGCGAGGATGATGACACCGAACAGGACGACGACGATGACTATTCCCCAGACCGTGGATCTGATAGTGCTCATGTAGCAGCAGGGGTGCAAAGCCCATGCGCGAGGCGTCGTCAGCCAGCGGACGGAGCCGCTGGGCGGGTAGATTAGGTCACATGCGTCTACTTCTGGTCGAAGACGACCCGGAGCTCGCCTCCATTCTCGACCTGGGGTTTCGCGAGCAGGGGATTCAGGTCGTGCGCTCGGCGACGATGTCCGCCGGGCGTGCCGAAGCGTTCCGCGCGACCTTCGACGTCATTGTCCTCGACGTCATGCTGCCGGGCGGCTCGGGCATCGATCTCTGTCGAGATCTGCGTGGCCGCGGTGTGGCGACGCCGATTCTCATGCTCACGGCGCGCGACGCCGTCGACGATCGAGTGATCGGGCTCGAGGTGGGCGCCGACGACTACGTCACGAAACCCTTTGCCTTTCGCGAGCTGGTGGCGCGTGTGCGGGCACTCGCCCGACGCCGCCCGGCGCTCATCCCGCGGGTCGTCCAGATCGCTGACCTCGAGGTCGATCTGGCCTCGCGACGTGTGCAGCGAGGCGGCCAGGGCATCGAGCTGACGGCGAAGGAGTTCGCTCTGTTGGAGTTTTTCGTGACACATCGCGGCGAGGTCGTGGACCGCGCCGCGATCACAGCGCACGTCTGGGACGACAACCATGATCCGTTCACCAACGTGCTCGAAGTGCTCGTTAGGCGACTCCGCCGCAAAATCGACGACGCGTTCGAGCCGAAGCTGATTCACACGCTGCGCGGCGCCGGCTACCGCTTCGCCGACTGAAAGAGTCATGGCCCTCCCACCTCTCGCCCGGCTGCGGCTCGGACTCACCGCCTGGTATCTCGCCACCTTCGGGGCAATTCTCGTTCTTCTCGGCGGCGGACTCTTCGTCGTCATCGGGCGACAGTTCGCGCGGCAGCTCGACGATTCGCTGCACGACGCGACCATCGAGCTCGAGCGCGCGGCTCGCATTCGCGAGATGGAGTCCAGGACGGCTCGGGGCCAGGTCGTGGATGCGGTGGAAGAGCTGCACATCCCCGATCGGTCGCTTTACCTGTTCGACGCGTCCGGCCATCCGGTGGCACCGGCCGCCGCGCCGGAGTGGATTCGACGGGCCGCCGCCGCGGCCGCGCAGAATGGTCGTGTGCAGCGCGACCTCGATCCCCGTCGCGATCACACGCTCCGGCTGAACGGCGAGCGGTTCACGCTGGCGAGTGGAGCACCGATGGTCGCGGTGGCCGTCGCGGACAAGGTCGAGCTCGAGGATCGTTATGCAACACTGATCGCGACCTTCGGCGCGACGGCCGCGGCGGCGCTTCTCCTCGTGGTCGCCGGCGGATGGTTTCTCGTGCGAAAATCGACGGCGCCGGTGGAGCTCTCCATCGAGCACATGCGTCGCTTCATGGCCGATGCCGCGCACGAGCTGCGCACTCCGCTCACCGTTCTGCGCAGCCGCGCCGAAGTGGCGCTCCAGCAGCGCCGGGGCCCCACGGAATATGAGGAAGCGCTGCGCGGCATCGAGACCGAAGCCAAGCGGCTGGGGACGATTGTCGAGGATCTACTCATACTGGCCCGCGCCGACGCCGGCGAGCGGCCGATCAGCCGTGAGCGGGTCTTCCTCGACGATCTCACCCTGGACGCTGCTGGTGCGGCCCGAGTCGTTGCCCAGGCGAAGGGCATCCAGCTCGATGTCGGTGATTTCGAGGAGGCTCCCGTCGAGGGCGACCCGATGTTGCTGCGCCAGCTGGTGATGATCCTCCTCGATAACGCGGTGAAGTTCACCGCAAGCGGTGGAAAGGTGCGTGTGAGCGTCGGCGCGCCGAGCGAGCGTCCACAGCTCGTCGTCGAGGATACGGGCGTCGGCATCGCGCCGGAGCAGCTACCACATGTCTTCGAGCGCTTCTATCGCGGCGACCCGGCGCGAAGCCGCGCGAACGGCAACGGGGCCGATGGTGCCGGCCTCGGTCTCTCGATCGCGAAGTGGATCGCCGACGTGCACGACGCGCAGATCGCCCTCGCTTCCGAACCGGGGCGAGGGACCACAGTAACCGTGCGTTTTGGTGAGGAGAGCGGCCGCCGTACCTAACGAGTTGCCTCGCGCGCCTGCAGCCAGCTCATGGTTGTCCGCGCGATCTCGACACCGAGCATTCCACTTGCGACGACGTCGCTGGACCAGTGCTGATCGCGGTACACCCGCTGCATGCCGACGTACGTCGTGGCCACGCTGGCAAGCGCGGTCACCCAGGGCCGATGTGCTTCCATCGCCACCGCCGACGCAAGACTGGTGATGTGCACCACGTGCGCGGACGGAAAAGATTGAAAGCTCCCGCCGGCGCTGAATGGACGAAAGGTGAGCGGCTCCCGTCCCTCGTTTGGCCGCACTCGTCCAACCGTCGGCTTGAGTAAAGACTCGACGGCGTCGGCGGCGGCGTAAGCCAGGCCGACGCGCAACGTGGCCGCCGCGAAACGGTCCTGCCCGAGAAGTCGGGAGGTCACATAGGTCCCCACGAGTGTGGGCACGATGTGGCCGGCCGTTCCGAGGATGTCCGCGCCAGCCGCCAATCGATCGAGCTGCCGACTCTGATGGGAGAGAGCGAACGCGCGAAGCCGCTCGTCGAGGACGAGCGATGTCGCGAGCAGAAAGCTCGATGCCTCCCAGGCTGTTCGCTCGCCTCGAAAGTCCGGCCCGGTGGTTGCACCGGCGGGTGCCGGCGCCTGCGCAGCCATCCGAGTCAACGGAAGCGCCAGTACGATGAACGCGATCTGAGGCAGGCGCAGGGATCTCTCCTTCATTCTCAATCTCTATCTCCATTGCTGCACCGCCCAACGCAAGGGTTGGCCCGGGTGTCATCGTGCTGTCAGGTAGCGCCGGATACTGTTTGCCAGGGACCAGATCGTTAGCGCATGACCGTTAGAGTCGTTCGAGTGATGCTGAGTGTGCTGCTCGCGGGTGTGGGTGTGGGGGTTGCTTGGCCCGCGCACGCTCAGCGGCCTGTGACGCGCGCCGAAGCGGTGGATGCCGCGGTGCGCGTGGGGCCGCGGCTTGCCGTTGCGCAAGCCGACACCGCGGTTGCTCTGGCGGCGCTGATCACGGCGCGGGCTCTCCCGAATCCGACGCTCGCGGCGAGTTACACCAAGGACGCTCCCCCGTACCACTCCACGCTCGAGTTTCCGCTCGATTTCCCCTGGCTGCGCGGTCCTCGCATCGGTTCTGCGTCGGCGGCGCGAACGGCCTCACAATATCATTACACCTTCCAGCGCGCCTCCGCGGCGCTCGATGCCGACACGACGTACACTCGCGCGCTCGCGGCGCGCGCGCACGCGCAATTATCGCGGCGCAATGCGCAGGACGCCGACAGCCTCCGGCGGATGGCCGTGGTGCGGCGCGACGCCGGTGACGCGAGCGACCTCGACGTCGAGCTCGCGACCGTGAATGCCGGTCAGCAGGCCAATACCGCCGCCACGGACTCGATGACGTATGCGTCCACGTTGCTCGACCTGCAGACAACGATGGGCATCGTCACCGAACAGGCGGAGGTCGATCCCGTCGATTCGTTAGGCCCGCCCCCCGGTACGGACGGTGAAGCTGGCGAGCTTCCAGTCCTCGATCAGACGCTCGAAGTAGCGGCGGCGCAGGCGACGTTCACTTCGGCGCAGCTCGGCGCGACGCTGCAGCGCCGAAGCGTGTGGGCGGCACCGTCCATTATCGCCGGATTCGATTGGGGCGATCCGACACAGAACAACGGAGGATTGCTGCCTAACGTCGGTCTATCGCTGCCCATTCCGCTGTTCTCGCGCGGTCGCGGGCCGATCCTGCAGGCGGAGGCCGAGCTGCAGCGAGCGCGCGCGAATCTGGCACTGGCGCGCGCGGAAGGCGCGGCGCGGATCGCGCGGGCGCGCCGCCAGCGGGGTATCGCCCTCGCGAAAATCTCTCGCGATCGCATGCTGCTCACGAGCGCCAATCGGGTCGCGTCGATGTCGCTGACCGCGTACCGAGAGGGCGAGCAGGCTTTGCCGAATGTACTCGAGGCGCAGCGCAACGCGCGTGACATTCTCAGCCAGTACATCGACGACCTCGCGGACGCGTGGATCGCCACGGCGTCGCTGCGGGTCTACACTCTCACACCAACGAGAGCACTCCAATGACCAGTCGTCTTCTGGCGCGGTGTGCTTTGCGATCGATGGTCCTTCCGCTCGTCATGGCGGCCACTGGTTGCAAACGTGGCGGCGAGGCCGCCGGCGACGCCGATAAGACGCCCGCGGCCGTCGTCGGCGTGGAAACTGTCGTCGTCGGAAAGGGTCCGTTCACCGAGACGTTAGGCGCGCTCGGGACGGTCGTCCCACGGCCTGGTCACGTCGCCGCGCTGTCGGCGCCGCAACCGGCGCGGATCTCTCGCGTGCTCGTCTCGTCCGGGCAGCATATCGCGGAAGGGGAGCCACTCGTCGAGCTGGACCAGACGCCATTTCGTGCCGCGACACAGGCCGCCGACGCGGCCCTCGCCGCGGCCGAGAAGGCGAACGAGCGACAACAGCGCCTCGCGACAGAAGGCATCGTGCCGCGCAAGGACGCTGAGCAGGCGGCCGCCGAGGTCGCGAAGGCGCGCGGGGACGCGGCGAACGCGCGCCGCGCCGAACAGCTGTCGGTCATCCGATCACCGTTAGGCGGCGTCATCACGAGGATGACCGCGGTGCTCGGCGCAACGGCCGATGTCGGGCAGCCCCTGGTGGAAGTCTCCGATCCGGCGGCAGTTGACATTTTGCTCAACGTGACGCCGAGCGATGCCGCGCGCATTCGGAGGGGTGCGAAAGTCTCGCTCGCCGCTGGCCAGAATGCCTCTGGCGATCCGCTCGGCATCGGCAGCGTCATCGATGTCGGCGGTACGGTGGATACGTCGAGTCGCAGCGTCAACGTGCGCGTTCAGGCGCCGACCACGCGGCGCCCCCTTCGCCTCAGCGAGACGATCTACGGCGACATTGCGGTGGCGGTACATCCCAGCGCGATCACGGTGCCACTGGAGGCGCTCGTACCGGACGGTGAGGACTTCAAAGTCTTCGTGGTCGACACAGCTGGAACGGCGCACGAGCGCAAGGTCAGCGTCGGTGGTCGCACGGACAAAGCCGCCGAGATCACCCAGGGGCTAACGGCGGGTGAGCGAGTGGTGACATACGGCGCGTACGGCGTGTCCGACAGCGCCAAGGTGGTTCCGGCAAAGCAGGCGGCGGCGCCGCAGACACAGGAGAAGCCGTGAGCGTTGTCGCCGCTCCGCCACCTTCATTGACCACCGAGTCACGACCACAGCGCGGTCTATTCGGCGTGCTCAACGAGCAGCGCCGATTCATCTATCTCGCGGTCGGCCTCCTGAGCGCGGCTGGCATCTGGGCCGCGCTGCAGTTGCCATCCGCCATCTATCCCGAGCTCAACTTCTCACGCATCACCGTCGTGACGCAGGGGACGTCGCTCGGCGCTCGGCAGGTGCTGTTCACGATCACGCGGCCGCTCGAGGAGGCAGTGAGCATCGTGCCGGGCGTGACGAAAGTGCAGTCGCGATCGATCCGCGGCGGCAGCGAGATCAACGTCACGTTCTCGCCAACGACGGACATGGTCTACGCGCTGCAGCAGGCGCAGGCCCGAGTAAGCCAGGTGCGGACCGACCTGCCGCCGGAGCTCGACATTGAAGTCGAGCGACTGACGCCGTCGTTGTTTCCAATCCTCTCATACAACCTGGAGGGCGGAGACGCGGCGACACTCTACGACATCGCGCGATATCAGATCAAGCCGCTGATCTCGCGCGTGCCCGGCGTGGGGCGCGTGGACGTGCAGGGGAGCGATGTGCGCGAGATCGAGGTTGTCGCGGATCCGGCGCGCTTGACGGCGCAGGGGATGAGCTACGACGACCTCGCCAACGCCATAAAGCAGGCGACGACGGTCGCCGCCGTCGGACGCATGCCGGCGAACTACAAGCAGTACCTGATCGTGAGCGCGCAGGAGGCCCATTCGAGCGAGGACATCGCGAACATCGTCGTCAGCCGTGGACTGCGCGTTCGGGATCTCGCGACGGTCTCGTCGGGCACCGAGGATCACGTCCGCATCATCTCAGGTGACGGACGTCCGGCCGCTCTGCTGAACATCACGCGCCAGATTGGCGGCAATACCGTCGCCATTGCCGACAGCGTCGCCGCCATTGCCGCCAACCTCAAGCGACAACTTCCGCCAGGCGTTCATCTCAAAGCGGTCTACGACCAATCAGAGCTGGTGGCGGATGCCGTGAAGTCCGTGCGCGACGCGATGATCATCGGCGCCGTTCTCGCCGTCGTGATCCTCCTGCTCTTTCTCCGGCACGCCCGCATCACGGCGATCAGCGCGTCGTCGATTCCCCTGACGATGGCGATCACCGTTTTCATCATGGCGCGAGTCGGTCAGACGTTCAATCTGATGACGCTCGGCGCGATGGCCATCGCGATCGGCCTGGTGATCGACGATGCGGTGGTCATCACGGAGAACATCGTTCGGCACACGAAGGTCAATCCCGATCGCAACGCGGCCATCCGCGACGCGGTACAGGAGCTCATCTGGCCCGTCACGACGTCTACGATCACGACGGTGGTCGTATTTCTCCCGTTAGGCCTCCTGACCGGCGTCGAAGGCCAATTCTTTCACGCGCTGTCGATCACGCTGACGATCGCCGTCCTCGTGTCGCTCATACTCGCGCTCACGATCATTCCGTTGCTCAGCGCGCAGTTTCTGACCGACGAGGATACTTCGACTGACGACGGGCTTCCGTCGCCGGGCGACGATGCGCGCCGCGGCGGATTCCTGGCGCGCGTCGGGAGCGGCATCGACGAAATCTCCGACCGATATGAGCGGTCGCTTCGTGCTCTGCTCGCGCACGCGCGCTGGATCATCGTCATCGCGATTGTCCTCATCCTCGGCGGATACCTCGCGCACCGGTTCGTGGGCACCGGGTTTCTGCCGGAGATGGACGAAGGGGCGTTCGTGATGGACTACTTCACGCCCGGCGGCACCGCGCTTTCCGAGACCGATCGCCAGCTTCACATCGCCGAGCGCATCCTCGCGCAAACGCCCGAGATCACTGGAACCTCTCGCCGTACTGGCGCGGAGCTCGGGTTGTTCGCGACGCAGCAGAACACCGGCGACGTCGTTGCCCGGCTCGAGCCGCCGAGTCAACGATCGCGAACCATTTTCGAAGTGATTGCCGAAGTACGCGACAAGATCAGCGCTGCCGTGCCGCGACTGCACATCGAATTCGTGCAGATCCTTTCGGACGTCATCAACGATCTCGCCGGTGCCGCGCGGCCAGTGGAGATCCGGCTGTTCGGTCCCGACCTGAACGCGCTCGAAGGCTACGCGCAGAAACTCGCGCCGCAGATCGAGAAGGTGGACGGGATCGAAGATCTCTACAACGGCGTGGCCGAGCCGAGCGCCGAGATGCAGATGGCGGTGAACGAAGCCGAGGCCAATCGCATCGGCATGACGCCGGACCAGGTCCAGAGCGAAGTGAGCGGCGCGTTGATCGGTGTGCCCGCCGGCGAAGTGCGCCTCGAGGACCGTTCGATTGCTGTGCGGGTGCGGGCGCCTGACTCCGTACGCTACAACCCACAGCAGCTGGGAGCGTTGCCGATCATGTCGCCACAAACGAAAATCGGCGCTCCGCTGTCCGCGCTGGCTACCTTCGACGCGCAGGACACGCGCGGTGAGTTGCTGCGGCAGAATCAGCAGCAGATGATCGAGATGCACTCCGACCTCGGCGAGCGTTCGCTCAGCGCGGTCATGAACGATGTGCAGGCGATTCTGCGGAAGAACCCAGCGCCTAACGGCATCCGCATCGAGATCGGCGGCCAGTACGCGAGCCAGCAGGAGGCGTTCAAGGCCTTGCTGCTCGTCCTCGGCCTCGCCGGGGCGAGCGTCATCGCGGTGATGGTGATTCAGTTCCAATCATTCGTCGAGCCGCTGGTCATCCTCCTGGCCGCGCCGCTGTCCTTCGTGGGTGCGATGGTGCTGCTGCTCGTCACGGGAACGGCGCTCAACGTCGCGAGCTTCATGGGCCTCATCCTTCTCGTCGGGCTCATCGTGAAGAACGGCATCATTCTGCTCGACTTCACGCGTCACCGCATGCGGACAGACGGGTTGCCATTGGAGGAAGCGATCGCCGAAGCCGGCCGGATTCGGCTCCGACCGATTCTCATGACGACGCTCTGCACGCTGTTCGGTCTCCTGCCCCTCGCGTTAGGCATCGGCGCGGGGAGCGAGCTGCAGAAGCCCCTCGCCCTGGCGGTCATCGGCGGTCTGGCGCTGTCGACGCCCATCACGCTCTACGTCGTGCCAACCCTGCTCGTCGCCATTCGTGGCCGCGACTACTCGCTTGCTCGAAGCAATACATGAAACGGCGTTTTCCTTCAGCGGTCTATCGCGGCGACGCCGTTAGGGCAGATAAAGCGACGCACACTAGGGAAGCTTGATGTGACGAAGATCATACAACGTTGCTGTCTGGCATCCGATTCGCGATACGAAGCGTGACCTTTCGGCGCGAACGTCGCTCGTCGTGCGCGCCGCCATATGGATCTCGGTTCACGGAGTGACGAATGAAAGGCATGGTCCAGGTCCGGATCAGAAGTCTGATAACAGCGGTGTGTCTGCTCCCCTGCGCGGCGCGTGGAATGCTCTCGCAGCCGGCACTCCCACCGAAAGCAAAGGCGGACAGCGCAAAGGTGCCTGGACCGCTCTTCACGACCAAGGATGCCGTGGCGGCGACGCTGTTTGGCATCGGTCTAGTGGCGATGTTTCCGTTGGACGAGCGGCTCGCCAAGCACCTGACCAATCCAGGGGCGCAAGCGAACAAGTTCTTCAAGAACGCGTCGACTGGCGTAGAGTGGATCGCCAGTCCGGGTGCGTATGTCATCGGCGGATCGTTGTACGCCGTGGGTCGCCTTGGACACTTCGAGCGCATTGCCGATCTCGGCTGGCACGGCACCGAGGCCGTCTTCGTAGCTGATGCCATCACCTTCGCGCTGAAGGGCATCAATGGACGAGCCCGTCCCTTTGTGTCGAACGATACGAATCCACGCAACTTCAAATTTTTCGGCGGCTTCAGCAACAGCGATCGACAGTCGTTTCCGTCCGGGCACGCGACCTCGGCTTTCGCTGCGGCGGCGGCGGTGACCGCGGAGACTGGTACCTGGTGGCCGAAATCCACGTGGATAGTCGGTCCCCTCATGTATGGTGGCGCGACGATGGTTGGCCTGTCGCGCATGTATCACAACAAGCACTGGGCGTCGGACGTCGTACTCGGTGCCGCGATCGGAACCTTCAGCGGCTGGAAGATCGTTCAGTACTCCCACGCGCACCCGACGCCGCTGGACAAGGCGATATTGGGGGGTCACATGGCCGTCTTGCCGACGGGCGACGGGCAATGGGCGCTGACTTGGACGGGAGAGTGGTAACGACGGAGACACCTCAGCAACAACCGAACAGGTGGCGGCGAGTCTGGCCGTTTGTTCGTGCGCGGTTCGACCCGCGATCGCATCTCGGCCTCGGCCTCACCGTCAGGCTCATTCTCTTCGGGCTCGCGATCTGGGCGTTCAGCCGTGTCCTGGACGCGGTTCTCGACAATCGGACGCTCGTGAGCATCGATCGTGCGGTCGAAACGTGGTTTCACGCTCACGCGTCGCCGGCGGGACTGAAGTTCTTCAACGTCGTGACGCAGCTCGGTTCGCCGGTGGTGAATGTGCTGATCGGCGTGGTCGCGATCTATTTGTTGTACAAGCGCCAATATCCGCTGCTCTTCAGCTGGCTCGCGGCCAACCTCGGCGGCAAGATCATCGAGTTCGTAATCAAGAACACGGTGCATCGCTCGCGACCGACGTACGGGGCCGAGTTTCTCAGGACCGTCTCGTTCAGCTTTCCGAGCGGCCACACGATGGGCTCGACGATTTGCTATCTGATGTTGGCGTACATGATCGCGGCGAGACCGGGAACATCACACCGTGCTCGATACCTGGCGTTTGCACTCGCGATCGGAATCGTCCTCGTCGTCGCGTTCAGCCGGCTGTATCTCCAAGTGCATTACCCCACCGATGTGATGGGCGGGTTCACGGCGGGCTTCGCCTGGCTGGCCGCCTGCGGCGTGACGCGCCATCTGTTCACGGAAGGCCAGACGTATCGCCTCTGACGACGAATACGCTCAGCGCTGCTGCGCCTTTACCGAGGGCGTCGGAGCGGGCCCTCCCATGTTGTCGACACCCATCTCCTGAGCCATCGATCGCCATTCGTCGCGCGACAGGACGCCGGTCGTGGAATCCTGATAGGTGGTGACGGCGCGGAGAATCGCCGCGCGCTTCCCACCAGCTGGGATGACCGGCGAGGTGAGAATGTCGGCGACGACGTCGTGGAGCGAATGCAGATTGTCGAAGATGATCGCCGCGTCGGGATAACGCTGCACGAATCGGGGCGCGATTGCCGCCGCCATCGGCATCATCGTCGGCATGTGCGAGGGTGCGTCCGCCAGCAGTTGCCAGAAGTGCGAGGTTGCCGCGTCGACGTTGCGTTGTCGGCCGCTTGCGTCGCTCGTCGCCAGCAACGCGTCGTACAACACCATCTGGTACCAGTGGTATGACCAGAGCAGGCCATTGAACTTCGGATTCTGCCGGCGAAACGCGAGGGAGTACTTGGCGCCCTCCATCAGCTCCATGCTCTTCGGCAGGGAGCTCAACGCAAGGTCGCGACGGCTCGCGTAATACCGCAGAAGCTGCGCGACCCGCGCATCGCGCGCCGCGCTGTCGAGCTTCTTGTCGGCGAGCACGTCGTAGATCTGCCGGTGCAGCATGTGCGTCCAGTCGAAGACCGCGAACAGCTCGGGGACGAGCGTCGTGTAAGTCGGGCCGACGGCACGTTCCTCCAGCGGCAGGGCGGGTGGTTGCACGAGCAGATGCGTAGTAATGAACTCGAATTCGCGGCCATCGATGTCACGCACGGCATCGGCTGGCCGACCGGTATCACGGAGCAGCAACTCGTACAGAATCGCGTGACCGTAATCGAACGCGTTGAAGAGCCGGTCCGAGTGAGGATACCCCGCCCGGAACGCCCAGTTGTGGGAGGCGCCCAGGTAGGTCTGCTCGGGGACACGCGCAATGGCGCCGCAACCACCGGTCGCCATTGTGGTGGCGGCGGCAAACACTGACAGGAGGCAACGTCTTCCCGATCCGGACCGCGATCGGCGCATGATTGTCGTTAGGTGAAGGTGTGCGTGATGGGCGAGCCAGATCCCAATGCTCAATCTAGATCGCGGTTCGAGGGTTCCTCCGACCGACGCCGGGCGGCCTTCCTGTCGGAGCCTACCCTCGCCGGTGTGACGAGCTCGCCGGGTTGAGTTTTTGCAATAAGGCGGGCGATGATTTCCGCACGTGCTTTCTCGCGTCTTGGATGCGTGGTGCCGCTGCTGGCGGCCGCGCCTGCCCAGGCGCATGCGCAGGCGAAGCCGGTACCGAACTCGCACTGCGACGGGCAGCGCATCAGCGGCGTCCATGTCTCCACTCTGCGGCCGCCGTTCAGCGGGGAGGCCGCGTACTGGAGACGGGTGGCACACTCGCTGGGGCTGCACCACGCGACCACCGATACGGTCGTGGTTCGGCGCTTTCTCGCGCTCCAGGATGGCGGGGTCTGCACGGATTTCCGCATGCGCGAATCGGCGCGCCTCCTTCGCGAGCAACCCTTCATCGCCGATGCCCGAGTCTGGGCCGTCCCCGCCGACTCCGGTCGTGTGCGCATCGAAGTCGAGACGGTGGACGAGATTCCGGTGATCGCCTCTGGCTCGGTAGCGTCTGGTCGTCCGTCGTATCTCGAGATCGGGAACCAGAACATGTTCGGCGACGCGTGGCTCCTTGCCATCCATGGCAGCGATCGGATTCTCGAAGGACGCTCGGCCGGCTTTCGGATGAGTGATTACCAGTTTCTCGGACGTCCTTACCAACTCGATGCTGCCACGGATTGGGGAGATCGTACCTCGGCCTGGCTGCTCGACGCGTCGCACGCATACCTCACGAACCTGCAGCGCGTCGCGTGGGAGGCGGGCATCGCGCACGCCGGACAACAGTTTTTCGTCCTGCATCGCGGCGATGACGTCGCCGATCTCGGCATCGCCTACCGGCGCACCGCGGCCGACGTGGGGGGCGTCATCAAGCTCGGCAACCTGCGGACCCCGATTCTCGTCGGCTCGATTCTGACGATGAATCAATTCGAGCCGCTGAACGCCGTGGCGATCACCAAGCATGATGGACTCCTTCCCGACACGACTCTTCAGGGGCGCTACGGCAAGATCCGTCGGGCACGCCTAACGGGCGTCGTCGCCTGGCGCAACCTCAACTTCATTACGGTGCACGGCTTCGATGCCCTCACCGGTACGCAAGACCTGCCGACCGGCTTCCAGATCTTCGGACAGCTCGGACGCGGTACGCAAGCATTCGAGGGGCAGAGCGATGTCTTCGTGCTTGGCGACATGCTCTCCGGCGTGGGCTCGGGAAAAACCTACGCCGAGCTCCATCTCGTGAGTGAAGGGGAGCGGCTCATCGGTCAGGTCACCTTGCAAGGTGTCGTGAGTAGCGGATGGTTCGCTGCCTATTGGAAGCCCAGCGATCCAACGCTCCTGCGCGCGTGGATGGATTACGCGGGAGGCTGGAGGGTGCAGGAGCCATTCCAACTGCAGCTCTCGACCGAGGACGCACGACTCATCGGCTATCACGGCTCGTTGTTCGGCGCTCGGCGGGTCGCGACGGGCGTTCTGTTCCGACGACTGCTGCCTAACGTGACGAAACGCGGCGATGTGGCGGTGGGTGCCTTCGTGGATGCGGGACGGCTCTGGCGAGGAGACGTCCCGTTCGGCGTGGACACGCCGGTGCTCACGAGCGCCGGTGTCAGCTTGTTCGGGGCGATACCGAAAGGCTCCCAGCGCATCCTGCGTATCGATTTCGGGGCCGCGCTGCACCCCGGTCTTCCCCATTCCGGATGGGAGGTCCGCCTGACGTACGAAGATGTCGGGCGCCGGATCCGCGAGGAACCGCGCGATGTTGCCGCCGGGCGTGTGCAGCTCGTTGGACCGGACGTGTTCCGGCCATAGCTCGCCGTTTCGAACCACCGGCCACCGCCTAACGGCTTACTCGGGCATGCGCCGCGGATCGATCAAATTGAAACGGTACCCCACGCCTGGCTCGGTAACGATGTACCGCGGCCTGACGACGTCCTCCTCGATCTTGCGCCTGAGGTGCGCGACCTGCACGCGAAGGTACTGTTGCGCGTCTCCGTACGTGCGCCCGCTCCAGACCTCGCGAAAGAGCTGTTGATGCGTGAGCGTGCGCCCAGCCTGCGTTGCCAGCGCGCGAAGCACGTCCCACTCGGTTCGTGTGAGATGAACGTACGAGCCGCGCACCGTCGCCGTCCGCGCCACGAGATCGATGACGAGATCGCCGGATTCGATTCGAGTATCCGCGTCGGCTGTCTCGCCACGAGCCGCTCGGCGAAGGAGTGCCCGCACGCGTGCCTGGAGCTCCGAGCTGCTGAACGGTTTGGTGACGTAATCGTCTGCGCCGGCATCGAGCAACGCCACTTTCTCGTTGTCTGAGTGGCGAGCCGAGAGGACGATGATTGGCGCGCGTGAGGATTCTCGTAATCTGGCGCAGACCTCAGTCCCGGACATGTCCGGCAGGCCCAGATCGAGCACGACGAGCTGCGGACGCTCAGTTGCCGCGAGCTCGAGCGCGCTCATGCCATCCTTCGCCTCGACGATCCTCGTCGCCGGACCCTGGAGCGCCGTGCGAACGATACGTCGAATTTGCGGCTCGTCGTCGATGATCAGAACGGTGAGCGGCGTCGGCGACGCATTATCAGGCCGCGCGATGGGTTGCGTCATGGTCACGAGGAAATCTCGCCGGTTCGACGACGCCAGGGCTAGCGGCGAACGCTCCCATGCAAATTCGTCCGGTCATAAAAATTCCATGAAATAGCGACGGGTGCTCTGTCTGCGGTGTGGGCGATGCGCGTCCTTGCATTGTTTCGCACGCCAACTGCCGCTCGATGCCCACCGCGATAAAGCGCGTCAAAAACCTGCTCGTAGGACGGCCGCTGCCAAGCGAGCGTCTCGAGCATGAGCGCCTGAGTAAGAAAACGGCACTCGCCGTCCTCTCCTCCGATGCCATTTCGTCGGTTGCTTATGCCACCGATCAAATCCTTTTCGTCATCGGCGGCGCCATTGGTTTGACAGCCATTCGATACGTGCTTCCGGTCTCGGCAGTCATCGTAGGCCTGCTGGCCCTGGTCGCGCTGTCGTATCGCCAGACGATCTTCGCATATCCGAACGGCGGCGGTTCCTACACAGTCGCCAAAGACAATCTCGGGGTCGGGACGGGATTGGTCGCCGCGGCAGCGCTCCTCACCGACTACATCCTCACAGTTGCCGTCTCCATCTCGTCAGGCGTTGCGGCGATCACTTCGGCGTATCCGGCGCTGCTGTCGCACACGGTGCTACTCTGTGTCGTATCGATCGTGCTGCTGACGGTCGTCAATCTCCGCGGCGTGCGCGAGTCGGGCATCGCCTTCAGCCTGCCGACGTACGTGTTCATCTTCGTGATGCTGGCGCTGATCATCACCGGCATCTACCGCGGCTATTCCGGACACGAGCTCGCGCCGATCGGCGGGCCGCTCAAAGTCGATCCGACCTCCGCCCGCCACGTGCTCACGGCGCCGGCCGGTTTCGCGTTCTTCTATCTCATGGTGCGTGGCTTTGCCGAGGGTTGCGCCGCAATGACGGGAACGGAGGCGATCTCGAACGGCATTTCCGCGTTCAAGACCCCGGCATCGCGTAACGCATCGGTCACGCTCATCTGGATGGTCACCATCCTGGCGGCGTTCTTTCTGGGAACGAGCGCGTTGGCGGAACACTACCAGGTGATGCCGACGACCGAGCAGACGGTGCTCTCCCAGCTCGGTCATCACATCTTCGGCAACAACCCGCTGTATTACGTCTTTCAGTACACGACGTTCGCCGTCCTCGTCCTCGCCGCGAATACGGCGTTTGCGGATTTTCCTCGTCTTGCCGGTATACTCGCGAACGATCGCTTCATGCCACGCCAATTCTCGGCGCGCGGCGACCGGCTCGCCTTCTCGAACGGCATCATCACCCTCGCGTTGATCGCGATCGCACTGGTCGCGCTCTTCCACGGCGACACGAATGCGCTCGTGCCGCTGTACGCGATCGGTGTGTTCATCTGCTTCACGTTGTCCCAGGCCGGCATGGTCGTGCACTGGGTGCGGAGCCGGGAGCCCGGCTGGCGACGTCGCGCGCTGCTCAACGGCGTCGGCGCCCTCGCGACGGCCATCGTGTCGCTGATTCAGATCGTCACCAAGTTCACCAGCGGTGGCTGGATCGTGGCGGTGATCATTCCGGTCATCATCATCGTCCTTCGCAAGATCCACCGGCATTACGAGGAATTCTCACGGGAAATCGAGTTCGACGGCCAGAGCCCGATCACGCCGCTGCATCACACGGTCATCGTTCCGGTGCACGGTATAACGAAAGCCGTTGCCGGCGCGCTGGTCTACGCGACGACGATCTCCGACGAGGTGCTCGCCGTGTACGTCGAGGTGGACAAACGCGAGACGGAAGCGCTCCAGAGGGCGTGGGACGAATGGGACATCGGCGTCCCGCTCGTCGTGCTGCCGTCGCCCTATCGCTCGGTGCTCCGTCCGCTCGTGGACTATGTTGAGAACTTGCGCATGGTGTCACCGGGCGAGCTCGTGACCGTCGTCGTGCCCGAGGTTGTTCCGCGACGCTGGTGGGAGCACTTTCTTCACAACAAGACAGCGCTCTACATTCGTACGGCGTTCCTCTTCAAGGCGAACGTGGTCGTAACGAGTGTGCCGTACCTGCTGGGTCATTCCTATCGCCTGCGGGATCTCCTCGAGCATGACCAGGAGCTCGACGAGTCGGACTCGATGCCGCGCATCGCATTTCGGAGCTCCGGACCGCGGCGGGTGATAAACGAATAATCAGCCAACGCCATGGACGCTGTCGTCGATCGCGGGCAAGTAAAGGGTGAACACACTTCCACCGCCGTCACGGGGCGAATAAACAACTCGACCTCCCTGCGCTTCCGCCACGCGACGGGCGATGGAGAGACCCAGCCCCGCGCTTCCGGCGTCGGGTTGCGCACCGTGAGGCCGCTGAAACGGCTCGAACAACCGCGGTACATCAGCCGCCGCGACGCCCGGACCACGGTCGGCGACCTGAATCGCGATCTCGCTATTTACCCGCTCGGCCGTCACTTCAATCGGCGCCGCGCTTCGATCGTACTTGCGCGCGTTCTCGGCGAGATTGGCGAGCGCCCGCAAGGCCTGGACGAAGTCGAAGCGTCCCAGCAGTAGCGCGTCACCCGGCGGGAGCGTGACGACGAGCCGTTTGCCGCCTAACGACCCCTCCAGCCGCTGGACGAGCGCGCCGAGGAGATCGTCGACGGCATTCAGTTCGACGCGAAGGGGGAGCGCGTTCGCGTTGAGTCGTGACAGATCGAGGAGATCGGCGACGAATCGATTCAATCGGTCGGCCTCCTGCTCGATGATCTCGCTACGCTCGTCGCCTAACGCCCCGAGGTCATGCGCCATCGCCTTGATGGTCGTCAGGGGCGTCCGGAGGTCGTGGGAGACCGAAGCAAGCAACGCGTCCTTCAATCGATCGGCCTCGCGCAGCGCCTCCGCGTGCTCTGCTTCCGCGGCGAGCCGTACGCGTTCGACACCGAGTGCCGCGTAATAGGAGATCGCATCCAGAAAGCGCCAGCGCTGCGGGTCGAGCCGTATGCCTTCCGCCCTGGCGACGCGCAACACGCCGACAGTCCGCTCCCGCACCCGTAACGGCAGCAGAAGTGCGACGGCCCGCCCACTCTCGAGTAGCGCGATCTCCTTCTCGTCGGGCCGCGAGGCGGCGAGGTGCGTTGTGCCGTCGCGACGCTCGATGAGCGCCGCACCGTTGTCGCTCACCCACTCCGCGAGACTCAGCTGCCGCTCTGATCGCGTCGTCCTGTTCGTCGGTTGGTGCGACTCGGCTTCGACCGTGAATCCTCCAGAAGCGGCACGCATCAGGATGTCGCATTCGGCCACGCCCACGCTCGACCGGATCACGTCGGCGATCGCCTGCAGCGCATCCGAAGCGTGCGCGGCATTGAGTGTCTCGGCGCCGAGCGTCGCAAGTCGGTCGATTTCCAAGGCACGCTCGTGGGCGCTGCGCGCCTCCTCCTGGGCACGGTAAAGCAGCTGAGCGGCGACGACGCTCGTCGTAAGGAATGCGAACAAAACCAGCCAATCCAGTGGATTTGCGACAACCAGAGTGTTGTATGGGGGTAAGAACAGGACGTCGAAAATGATGAAAGCCGCACCGGCAGTCGCGAGACCGAGAATTCGTCCGCCGGCTGCGCTCGCTCCAAGGACGACGAGTAGAAGGATCAGCGCGACGTGTACTTCGGCCAGCGCTGGTCGGATGGCGAGCATGCCGACGGTACAGAGTGCCAGGGCCGTGGCGGTCACGATCGTTGGACGAAACCCTGGAAGAGGCACAGCCACGCGATTGCGCACCGAGCGCGCATCGGTCATGGCGTGCTCGACTGGTTCCTGTGCGGCCGAACTCTACTGGCCCGCATTTCGCCTTTGTGCCTGAGAGCGGAAGCTCTAATCACACCGAACAAAGCTATGTCGATATACAAAACCTACGCGATGCTCGTGTGCGCCTCGATGATCGTGGGTGCGTGCGACACGCGACATCGGGGCGAGTCCGGAGGCGATGTAGTCGCCTGGACTCCCCCAAAGCCTGATGCGATAGACGGTGTCCCCAGCGACGCCGTGAAGGGCGCCATCCAGCAGCGATTGACCGGAGCCACGCCAAGTGGCGTCGACGCCGACACTTGGCGACACGTCCGAGCACTCTATGCCGAGTATGGCGGGGCGCCACTATGGCTCGACACGAAGGGCCTCTCGACCGATCGGGTCGATGAGTTGGCGAACGCCCTCGCCTCGGCCGACAGCGATGCGATAAAGGTCGGCAGCTATCCGATCAAGGATCTCGCGGCCGCCGTGTCCGCTCTGAGCTCTACAAAGCCCACCGCCGAGCAGCTGGCCGATGCCGACGTGCTCATGACGAGCACCTTCGCCGCGCTCGGTGAGGATCTTCTCACCGGCCAGGTCAATCCCAAGGCCGTTTCGCAGAGCTGGTTCATCAGCACACGTGAAGAGGGAATCGACAGTGCCCTCGCGCAGACGCTGCGAGAAAGTCCTGTAGATAAATCAATCCAGCTCATTCGCCCGCAGGACCCGACGTACGATTCGCTTCGTGTGCAGCTCATGCGATATCGCGCGCTGGCGGCGAAGGGCGATTGGCCCACGGTGCCGAAAGGTCCGGCGCTCAAGCCCGGAGAATCCGATTCTCGCGCTCGCCTAACGGCACTCACCGAACGGCTGCGCGCGGAAGGATATTTTCCCGCCGACTCGGCCGCGGCAGATTCGGACACATCACGGTCCGGGCGCATGAAGTACGATCGCGTGCTCGCCGGGGCCGTAGCGAACTTCCAGGCACATCATGACATCGGCGTCGACAGCATGCTCGGTCCCGAAACGGTCGATGCTTTGAACCAGCCAGTCAGCTTCCGGCTAGGCCAGATCGCGGCAAACCTGGAGCGTTATCGATGGCTGCCGCGCAGCCTTGGCTCGCGGTACATCCTCGTGAACGTGCCGGCGTTCGAGCTCACCGCTTACGATTCGGGCAAGACCGCGCTGCGGATGAAGGTCATCGTCGGCCAGGACTATGAAGGCAAGGCGACGCCGGTCTTCAGCGACTCGATGGAGTTCGTCGTCTTCCGGCCATACTGGATCGTCACCGACAGCATCGCGAACAAGGAGATCTATCCGAAAGTCGCGGCGGACCCCACGTACCTCGACCGCAACAATTACGAGATCGTCACGATCGAGCACCGCAAGCGCGTTAGGCAGAAGCCGGGCGACAAGAACTCGCTCGGCCTCGTGAAGTTCATGTTCCCGAACGATTTCAACATCTATCTACACGACACTCCGCAGGGAGAGCTGTTCAACAAGGACGTGCGCGCTTTCAGTCACGGCTGCATTCGTCTCCAGCACCCGGACCAGCTCGCGCAGTTCGTTCTCGGCTGGCCTATCGACAGTGTGCACCGACAGATGCAGGATGGGCGGGACGACCATCAGGTGAATCTCAAGCACAAGATTCCCGTGTACATCGTGTACTTCACGACGTACGAGCAGAACGGGCAACTCTATTTCGGCAACGATCTTTACAAGCGCGACGACAAGCTCGTGCAGTCGGTCGCATCCGCGGCGGAGAGCGATTCTGCGAGCGCGCGTGCCGTTCAGACGCTGAGACAGGCGCGTGGCGAGTAGTGGTGGTTGGTGGCTGGTGGTT
>DASXPH010000013.1:0-3873 GCA_036493735.1 Gemmatimonadaceae bacterium | reverse complement strand
TTCAGAGATTGCGCGGCCGGCTCGTTCGCGCGGCGGTGAGCTTCGGCTCGTCGCTGAATCACGATGACCGCACAGAACTCGTCCGCTTTCTGCGCCGCACGGGATCAGTGAGCAACGAGCAAATCGCGCAGGTGCAGGGGGGGAACGATGATGTACCCTAACGACGGCGCCGAAACCGAGTTGTTTTGGGCAGACTTCGCCGCGGAAGCGCGCGCGCTCACTGCTATTGATCCCGAGGTCATGAACGAGGAGCAAGTCGAACGACTCGAGGCCATCAGCGACGCGTTCATTCACCTCATCGCCTATGTGTCGGATGCTGGGGTGATCGAGTCGTCGCGTGATAGACAGCTCGTGGAGGAGCTTGCGCGTCGACGTACACGTGAGGCGCGCCGCACTGCTCGCCGAACAGGCCTGACCGAGGACGATCGCGACGCACTGCGCCGTCGCATTCTCGCCGAACTTCATTCCGGACGACTGCGTGTGCGCGAGGCGGCGACGCTACCGTCACGATATCGGTTGGACGTCCCGAGGCTGGTAACGCCAGAGCTGCTCCGTGAAGTCGACCGTCGACGCCATGCGGTCGTCGTGCCAGAGCTGGCGATCGCAGCCGGCTCGGGGTGCGAGTTGTGGGATGTGGAATGCGACACGACGATCGAGCTTTCGGCCGATCTGCCGCACGGGCCATACATCGCACTCGAGGTCACGGGAGAGAGCATGGAACCGCTCCTCCATTCCGGCGATACCGTGCTCGTTAGGCTCGAGGAGCGCGCTACGACGGGCTCAGTCGTGGTTGCACGGGATCCCGAACACGGGTATGTAGTGAAGGAGGTGGGCCGGTTGACGGCGCACGGCATCGAGCTGTTGTCGCTCAACCCTGACTTCCCGTCGCTCCGGGTTCCTCATGGGACTGGGACGGTCCTGGGCACGGTGGTGATGAAGTGGTGCCCACACACGGCGAGTCGCGCTGCAGCGTTAGGCTTTGGACGACAATAACAGCGCCACTGCATACAGCAGGCAACTTCTCTAGTAGAGGGCAACTCAAGGCTCGCTGACACGAAGTCAGCGAGCCAACGCCCGCAAACTGGAGGATGTGCCGTGTCGTTCATCAGGAGTCTCAGCCCGTGCGGCCGGCTCGGAACTCGCGCCATCGTTGTGACGGCCCTAGCGCTCGCGTACGCCCAAGAGGGAGCCGGGCAACAACCGATTCCACCAACTCTCCCACCCTCGCCGATTTATCGCCCGCCAACGATCACCGTCGTCGAACCGCTGGCAGACGCCAACGTTCCTCAAGATCGGCCCATCGTGATGTTTCGCTTCGCTACCAGCGACTCGACCGATCCTATCGACACACACAGCTTCGCCGTGGCCGTCGACGGTAAGGATCGAACCACCTTATTCCAGGTGGCCGGCGATGTGGCGTTCGGCCCTTTGGCGCCGCCACCGAACGAACATCAAGTCGCGATCACGGTCGGGCCACACTCCGTCGCCGCGCGAGTTTGTTCAACTCGGAGTTTGTGTGGCGAGGTGGCAGCGACTGTCACCGTCGCTGCTTCGGCGGCGCTCTCCCCGGAGGAGACGCACGTGAGTGCCATACAAACGCCGCTCGATCTTCTGCTGACGCTCATCAAGCGACTGCTCACGCCGTAAACTCGGCTCGGACTCTGTGATGCGTTAGGCGCGTGCATACAGCGACCAACTTCTCTAGTAGAGGGCTACTGCAGCCGATCGACAGGCGATTGGCTGACAGCTGGCCGACTAACCATGAGGTGAGTCGTGTATGCCATCTCTCCTTCACCCGTCGCGCTGGTCGTTAGGTGTCGAGGTCGCTCCTGCCGCCTCGCTGTTGCGACTGATCGACCTCCGAAGCGCGCGGACCTGAGAGTCCGCCCAAGGAAATCCCCGCCAGCCATCGCACCACTCGTCGCTGCGCGCGCTGGTTCAGCCCGCGAATGGCGGCAGCGTCTCGCAAGATCGCTCCATTGTCGTCTGCCGCGGCGCGGCTTGCGGTTCCGTCGGCACTATCGACGCCGGTAAGAGGGCTCCTCGCCGTCATCGCTGAACTACGCACTCCGAAAACTTACATCTGATTTTGAGGAAGACTTATGAAGTTCATAACAACTATTGTCTCCACTGCGCTGCGGAAGCGTCCCGCCTGGTGGCTCGGTGCGGTCATGGTACCACTCGCTGGAGGTGCCTTTAGTTCGCGCCCGTCACCGCGAGCTGCGAGTCCTGCCACCGCACGCAGAATCCATCCGGACACCGAAGCGCCGTTTGTTCAGATCACCCCATCGGGAGCGATTCACACGAGCGCCGTGAATGTGCTCATCACATACTGTGACGATAGTACCCTCAATGCGGGCTCGCGCACGATCACGCGCGACGGCAGCTCGTGGGCACTGGGCTATACGACGAGCACGAAGCGTGGCTGCGGCGTATACGCCACCTCGTCAGGCAGCTTCACGCTCGCGCCCAATGCATCAACAACCATCGTCGCCGCGATCTCGGACAACACGGGAAACCGCGGCAGTGCGACGGCGACGATCACCTACGTGCCGACGTACACGGTGACAGTGACGGCCGACAGCAGCGCCGTGACCCGGCAGTCCGATGCCACCACGTCACAGACGTTCACCGTTCGAAATAGCGGCAGCGAGACCGGCACGTACACACTGACGCCGACATGCACCGGCGGCGTGAGTTCCTGCAGCGCACCGCCGTCCGTTCAGGTCGCCTCAGGCCAGAGTGCCCCCGTCACGGTGAGCTACCATACCGCAATCGGACCGACGACGGGAACGGTCAGTCTTAAAGCTGTCGCGACCCAGGACGCTTCCGCCAACAGCACGGGGTCATCAACCGTTACCGTTAGCGCACTGCCGAGCAACGTGATGGTCAATGCCATGCTCCCGGGTTGGACGGGGCTCGAGCGGAGCAGTTGTGTGGCGATTGCGATCGTTCGCGACGTCGCCTACCAGTGCGACGCGTTCCGCATTGCTCATCCTCTTCCAGCAGTGACGACACGCGCTAAAGCTCGCGTACCCACACTGCTCTACTACAGCGATTGGGTCCAAGGGATGGGCGCGTCCGTAAATATCAGCATTCCGACGAGCATTTCCACCATACCGGACAGCGTCCAGTTCAATGTCTATAAGCGAAACGCCGACAGCACCCGGACGCTATTCGGCACCCGTAGTTATGGATGGGCGGTCGATGGCTTCGGCCGTTCGCCTGAGCGCCTTTCGATCTCATGGGTAACCGCGCTGACCGGAATTTTCTTCTACCGCTTGGAGGTTCGCTTCAAGAACGGCTCGGGCGCGTGGCAGACGAATGCTCAGACTGACGGCGAGATGCTGGGCACCTATCGGGTGAGTAGTTCGTTCGGTGCTGGTTGGTGGCTCGCCGGCGTCGAGCAACTCGCGTTGAATCAGGCCGGATCTGTTTCGCGTCCTGACAGCGTGGTCGCTTGGGTCGACGGTGATGGCAGTCTTCGGAAATACGTGTACCGTCAGACGGTCTCCGGCCAGGATGTCTACACGGCGGACTATTCTCCGGACCGCCCCGACACGTTGATCAAGAATCCGGGGATGCCTTCATTACCCTGGACTCGTCAGGCGGGAAATAATCTTCGCGTCGTCTTCGACAATTATGGGCGGCATAGCCTAACGATCAATCGGGCCGGCGACACGACGCGTCTGGCGTGGAAGAGCGGCGGCGCATTTCGGCTCGACACGCTGATCGTTCCTGGTGGCTTGAAATATCAGTTCCAATATGATGCGAGCGACCTGCTTTCGACGGTAACCGCGCCGGCGGCGACCGGCTCTCGGCAGGTTCAGTTCGCGCGGCAATACGTCAGTGGCTCGCCCACCGCTGGCATTC
>DASXPH010000012.1:0-1807 GCA_036493735.1 Gemmatimonadaceae bacterium | reverse complement strand
GAAGACCGATGCTGGCCGCGCCGCCAGCGAGGCCGCGCTCAAGAAGATCGACGCGCCCGCGATGGCGCGGTTCACGGCGAAGCTCGTCGCCGGGCTCGTGGCCAACCAGGCCGACGGGATCGCGTTTCTGCAAGAGCTCGTCCCGTAGCACCACTCCCCTCTTGCTCAACCAAGCGCCAGGGACGCTCTCCACTAGCCCGGATCATTCGTGATGCGAGCGCGCCGTGAAGCGCGTCTCGGCGGAATTTCGGTGCCGGTGCGCAGGTTTCGTTGGTTGCGATGCCAAACGAATTTGCCCACGCACCGACGACACCTTGTATTCCACCGATCGAGCTTCAGTTCCAGCGGAGACCGCTGGTGGTGGCGTGTGACGCGCCGCAAATTTCGAGCGATGGCGGCGCGCTCCTGCTGCGACATCTCGATGAGCGGTTGGGGCTGACACACTCGCTCGCCGAGCTTCTGGAAGACAGACGCGCGCCACGACGGCGCCGGCACGAGCGACTCGAGCAGGTCCGACAGCGCGTCTATCAGATGTGCCTCGGCTATGAAGATTGCAACGACGCCGACGTCCTGCGCGACGACGCGGTCGTGCGGCTCGCATGCGGCTCGGGCGAGCAAGCGCTGTCGTCGCAGCCGACGCTGTCGCGCTTCGAAAACGGCATCACAGGACGCGATCTCAATCGACTGTGGCGCCGCTTCGAGCAGCAGTACGTCGACAGCCTCGATCCGACGACACCGTTCGTGGTGCTCGATATCGACAGCACCGACGACGAGACGCACGGTTCTCAGCAGCTGGCGTTCTTTCACGGCTTCTACGACCAGCACATGTTCCATCCCATCGTCGTGTTCGATGGAGACAGCGGACAGCTGATCACCGCGCTGTTGCGCCCCGGCAAAGCGCACGCGGCCCGCGGCGCGACGACGATCCTCGATCGGCTGATCCGCGCCATCCGACATCGTTGTCCGCACGCCGCGGTCGTTGTGCGCGGCGACTCGGCGTTCGCGCTGCCTCGTTTGGTCGGTCGGCTCGAGGCGCTCTCCACCGAGCTCGGCAACGTTCACTACGTTCTCGGCCTCGCCAAGAATTCGCGGTTGCTCGCTCTGGCGGCGCCGTTGCTCGCCGAGGCCGCCGAGCAATACGCGACAACGAAACGCTTCGTGCGTCGGTTCGCGTGGTTGTCGTATGCGGCCGAGACGTGGCCGCACGAGCGCGACATCGTGCTCAAAGTCGAGCACAGCGCACGCGGTGAGAATCCGCGCTTCCTCGTCACGTCGCTGACCGGCTTCGATCCGGGACTCATCTACGACCGCGCGTTTTGTCCTCGTGGCCAGGCCGAGAATTTCATCAAGGACTTCAAAAACGCGTTGGCGGCCGACCGCCTCTCCTGCCATCGCTTCGTCGCCAACGCGTTCCGCCTATTCCTCCACGCGGTCGCGTACCGCCTGATGCACGCGCTGCGCGGCGTCGCCGCCGTCGTGGCACCCGCGCTCGGTCACGTGCAGATGGATACGTTGCGCTTGCGGCTACTCAAAGTCGCGGCTCACGTCGCGATGTCGGTCCGCCGCATCGTCGTCCGCCTGCCGCGCACATTTCCGCTTGCGGCCACGTTCGTCGCGATCGCCCGTCACGTGGGCGCCGGCTAACCCTGCACTCTTTGACAATCCAGGCTGTGCCTCCCGGATCGCCGGCGCCCGCGGCATGAACTACGCACTGAAATCGCGGCCCGTCGTGGCCAACACCCAGCCCGCGAACGATTCGACGCCCAACCCGGGCGTGTCACCGTCCGTCACGAATGATCCGGGCTAG
>DASXPH010000011.1:0-15404 GCA_036493735.1 Gemmatimonadaceae bacterium | reverse complement strand
CGTTTCGGCCGACGGCATTCTCACCTTCGATCAGTACGACCAGGATCAAACCGTAGCGCTCCGCTCTGATGAGCAGAACGGCCGACGGTCGGCGGGTCTGCAGGTGTGGGATCGGCCGAATTACCCGCTCGGGCGATTGATCGAGGTGCTTGGGCTACCGAACGGGCCGGTAAAGACGCAGCGGCTGAACGAGTTCAAGCAGGGCAACGCCACGCGGCTGTTCGCGGGCAAGACTCCGGATAAGGCGTCGGTTGTCCAGCTCTCGGATCCCCAGGGCCGTCCGCGGTTGCGTCTCGTCGTCGACTCGTTAGGTACGGCGCGTGTGGAGTTTCTCGACGCCAACGGAGCGGTGACGTCGGTGCTGCCCTCACGCTGAGTGCGTCAATTGAATCTCTCCCGTCGAGCGCCGACAACGGTCGCCGCTCAGGGAGCCGCGACGATGCGGAAGTCCTGCTGTGTACCGATCAGGGCGTTGTAGTTCGGCACCTCGCGCTCGACGATGTCGTTGGCGCTCGCAAGCGACGAAAGCAGCTCCGCATGCAGCTCGGCATAAACCTGCGACTGCGCGGCGGTTGGTGCATAATCTGATGAGGACACATCCTCGGCGAGGAACAGGAGCTGCTCGGTAACGCGCATGGGCCAGCGGAGGAAGTCCTGCCCGCGACCGGTAACGCGCGATTGAAACAACGAACGCTCCGCCGCCGCCGTGCGGAGCTCGAGCTGGTCGAGCGCGGCCGTTGCACGATCTCTAAACGCCGGCGCGAGATCCGGCCTTCCCAACTTCCCACGCACTGTCGCGATCGACAAGCGAATGCGCTCGAGATAATTGATCGAGGCCGCGGCGGTATCGAGATCCACGCGTATGCGGTGCAGCAGCTCGGCTTGCACGCGGATGCTCTCGTCGCTCCCGCCCGAGGCGGGATCCTTCACGACCACGAGCGGTTCCGTCCGTTCTACGCCGGCGTATCGCAGCGTCACGGTGTAGCGCCCGGGAGGAACCAATTCCGCAAAGCGATGGATGCTGGGTGCCGGTCGCCCATCTGGAGGGACAGTGAACCACGAGGCGTACTCGGGCGGCACGCGGATGCGTGCCTCGGTCGTCGGCTCAGAGGAGAGATCCCACCACACCCGATTGATGCCCGGCGCGGCCGCTGGGTGAAGGATGCGTACGATGCCGCCCGCCGCGTCACGGACTATCACGGTTGCGATGCTGTCTTGCGTGGGACGCGAGAACGCACTTGCCGGCAGCCAGTAGGTAATCGCAGCGCCTAACGGCGGTTGTTCCCCGGCCACCGGATCGTCCGTCGCGAGGATTGGTGGTTCGACACTCCGGAAGCGGTAGGTCTGGCGTGGAGGAGAGAGCGTCGTCGTCGTTGGCTCCGCGTCGCGACGAATGGGGCTGAGATCATCGAGGATCCAGATGCCACGACCATAGGTTGCCACGACGAGATCGCCAAATCGCTTTTGCACGGTGAGCCAGTACACTGGCGCGCGCGGAAGATTGAGCTGTAGCGATGCCCAATGCGAACCGTCGTCGTGCGAGACATAGAGCCCGCCCTCCGTGCCGAGATACAGCAGCCCCCGCTGAACAGGATCTTCGCGGATGACGTGAGCGTAGGAGAGCGGCGTGTGAGGGAGTCCGCTCGTAATGAGCGACCACGTTTTGCCGTAATCAGCAGTCTTGTAAACCCAGGGGTCTCGATTGTTCTCCTGGTGCGCGTCCACAGTGAGATAGGCGGTGCCTGCGTCCCACTGCGACGGCTCGATGCTCGTTATGGTGGACCAGGGCAGGAGTCCGGGAACATTTCGGCTGACGTTCGTCCAGCTCTTCCCGCCGTCGCGCGTGAGCTGCACCAATCCGTCGTTCGTGCCCACCCAGAGAAGACCAGCCGCCAGCGGTGATTCGGCGATGGAGAATATCACATCGCCATATTCGACGCCGACGTTGTCGGGCGTGAGGCCACCCGAGGATTGCTGGCGCGTCTTGTCGTTGAGCGTGAGGTCGGGGCTGATGACGCGCCAGGTCTGGCCATCGTCAGTCGTTAGGTGGACGTACTGACTGCCGACGTAGATGGCATGGTGATCGTGAGGCGAGATCGTCAGCGGAAACGTCCACCCGAAACGATACCGGAGCGCCGCGGCTGGACTTCCGAGTGACGACTTGGGCCACACCTGTACCTCATGCGCGTAGCCGGTTCGGAGATCGTACTGATTGACCGCGCCGGCGAGGCTTCCGTAGCCCGATCCACTCGACCATACCAGGTTTGTGTCGACGGGATCGGGCGTGGCCCAGCCGTCTTCGTCACCACCGACGGTCCGCCATTCTCCCCGCGGGATTCCGGGGCCCGACCAATCCGGAGCAAGTTTGGCATTGCTCGGGCCCATCAGCGACGGACCGTCTTGCAGGTTCGTGTATACCCGGTACGGAACGCGGTCGTCGACGGTGACATGATAGAGCTGCCCGACGGGGAGCTCTATGCGACGCCAGTGGCGGCCGCGATCGAGCGTCAACGAAACTCCATGATCGTGCGCGACCGCGAAGCGATTCGGATCCACCGGGTCGATCCAGATATCGTGTTGATCGCCGCCGGGATAATCGGCACGCGGCGGCGACAGGATCGTCGCTCCGCCATCCAGCGTCCGTGACCAGTCCGCGGACGCAAAGTAGACTTCGTCCGCATTGTCGGGCATGACAGCCGTGCGGTTGTAATACGCCGTTCGTCCGGCAACCTGAACATCACTGCTCACTCGCTGCCAACTGGCGCCTGCGTCATCCGACCGCCACAGACGTCCCGACTCTTGCGGCGCTCCATCTCGTGGCACGCCATCGGCGGTCTCGATGAGTGCGTAAATGCGATCTGGCTTGGAGCGGCTGATTCCCAGACCGACCTTGCCCACCACTCCCGTCGGGAGGCCATGGCCGGTGAGGCGATGCCAACTGGTGCCACCATCGAGTGACTTCCACACCCCACTGCCCGCGCCGCCGCTACGGCGATTCCAGGTGTGCAGAACGAATTGCCACGTCCCCGCGTACAGCACCTGCGAATCGTTAGGGTCGATGACGATGTCGGAAGCGCCTGTCGAGTCGTTGACGAAGAGCACCTGCGTCCAGTGCAGGCCACCATCGACGGTGCGAAAAATTCCGCGCTCGCGCTGCGGGCCGTAGCCATGACCAAGCGCCGCGAGGAAAACGCGGTCTGGGTCATGCGGATCGATGACGATTCGCGCGATCCGGCCGGTCTGCTCCAGCCCCATGCAAGTCCAGGTGCGTCCGCCGTCGGCGGACTTATACACGCCCCAGCCGATGGAGACGTTGCTGCGAATGAACGGCTCCCCGGTGCCGACCCAGACAACGTCCGGGTTGGACGGAGATACAGCGATCGCACCGATTGACATTACCGGCTCGTGATCGAAGATCGGCTCCCAGTGTGTTCCGCCGTCGGTCGTCTTGAATACGCCTCCGGAGGCGGCGCCAGCGTAGTAGACGAGTGGATTTCCAGGAATGCCGGCAACCGCGGAGATCCGATTCCCGATAGGGCCGATGAAGCGAAAGCGAAAGCCGTTTCGCGAATCGGCAGGATCCTGCGCCCTCACCGTGTAAGGGAGGACGCACATCAAAAAGAGGCTGGAACGTATGGCCCGGCGGATCATCGCGGCCTAATGAAGCTCGCGAACGACGCGGCCGCAACACGCGAACATCGTGGTGAGCTGAGATGAGGTGCCCGTAGCAATCAGTGTCTACGACAAGGTTGCCTCACCTAGCGCCGTCCTTGCCCAGGCTGGCTCGTCAGGCGCTGATGGACGAGCTGCGGCGGCGACGCATTGCGCGAGGAGATCAATCCTTTCGACATGGGGCAAGACGGACCTCAAACCTCAGAGGCCCGCAAAAACGTCTTCGAGTAAGATCTCAACATCGACCGCGAGCTGTGGCACCCGCCAGTGCAGCACATGACGGACGATCACTCCTGAACCGCGCTCGTGCGATACATCCACCTCCTTATTCCACCGATCCACGAGCCACACCTCCTGTACACCGAGGGCGATATACGCGTCGCGCTTGAACTCGCGATCATAGACGCGGGATGATCGACTCAATACCTCCACCGCGAGCCAATGCTCGTCGATGTCTTCCCACTTCGAATCGATGGGATAGCGGTCGGGATGGACGAGTATGTCGGGTTGCAGCTGCGTTCGCGGAGCGACCTTTATAGCGCCAGGTCCGACTACTTGTCCCTGCCGAGGAATCACCACCGCTTGCGTGAGCCGTGACTGCAGCCGATTGACGATGATCTGATGGGCGTGCGATGGCGCCGGAGTCACCAGCAGCATTCCGTCCAGCAGCTCATAGCGGTTCCCGTCGTTAGGGAACCGCTCGAGATCGGCAATGGTGTACCGCGGGACGCTGATTGCCATGGCCATACACTACCGCCTCCGCTACGGACCTGTCCACTCGGCATGGACAGATAGTGGCATGCGGTGCGGCAGGCCCACGTATCAAATCATTGCCGAGCGAAGCAGCGGGGAGCCGGGCCGGTCGACGAAGAAGTTCATGTTGTCGAATTCAGTATCGAAGGAACCGAGCCCGGGCACGATACCGCGCGTTACCAACCAATGGGCCGTCCCGGCGTTATGAAGGGTGAGACCGTGGAAATCGAGGGAGTTTGGATCGAAGGTCAAAGTCGCGGTGCCCTCGATATCCCCCGAGTGTCAAACATAGGGCTCGTCGCATCGTTGGCAGCTCCGTTCGAGAGTTGCCAGACATCCTGGAGGCGATTCGTCAACTGACTCTCACCTGAGAGTTGATAGCGCTTGTGCCGCGCACGATTTGCCATTGACACGGGCGGTCTGCGCGCGGATGCTGTTCCTCATTGGCGCCTCACTCGGGCTGATCAGTCCCGGAGACTCCGTTCCTCAATGATGGATCTGGTAACAGCAGATCCTTCGCTGCGCTCAGGATGACAAAGCTTCGCCCAGCATGACAAAAGAGGATGCGCGCGGCCTGCCGGCCGCCGCGCTCGCGGCCCTGGGTGTCGTCTTCGGCGATCTCGGAACCAGCCCCCTGTACGCACTCCACGACACGTTCGTCGGACCGCACGCGATCGCCGCGAATCGCGAGAATGTGCTCGGCGTGCTCTCGCTCTTTTTCTGGTCTCTTATTGTTGTAGTAAGCATCAAGTATCTGGTTGTTTTGATGCGCGCGGACAATCGCGGTGAAGGAGGGATCTTCGCGCTGTTGGCGCTCACCGGTCTGACGCGACTGAGCGACAGCAACCCGCGGCGATCGCGGTGGTTGGTGAAGGCGGTGGTGCTGCTCGGGATCACCGGTGCCGCCCTCCTCTATGGTGACGGCGTCATCACACCGGCGATCTCGGTCCTCAGTGCCGTCGAGGGTCTCACGGTCGCCACCTCGGTGTTCGAGCCCTACGTCGTGCCGCTGACGGTCGTCATTCTCGCCGCCCTCTTTGCAGTGCAACCGCTCGGATCGGGCCGCATTGGACGGATGTTCGGACCCATCATCGCGCTCTGGTTCGTGGTCATCGCCGCGATTGGTTTGAGGGACGTGGCGCACGGACCCGGCATAGTCGCGGCACTCAATCCATGGCACGGCGTCCGCTTCTTCATCGCCCATGGATGGCGCGGTTATCCGGTGCTCGGCGCGGTGGTGCTGTGCCTAACGGGCGCGGAGGCTCTCTATGCCGACATGGGGCACTTCGGACGCCGGCCGATCCGCGTCGCCTGGTTTGCGCTCGTCTTTCCAGCGCTCGTGTTGAGCTATCTCGGACAGGGCGCGGTTTTGCTCGCGGTACCCGGTGCAACCGAGAATCCCTTTTTCCGCGCCGCACCATCATGGTCGCTCTATCCACTCGTCGCGCTCGCGACGGCCGCCACGGTCATTGCATCACAAGCGCTCATCAGCGCGGTCTTCTCGCTCACCTCACAGGCGGCGCAATTGGGGTACTGTCCCCGCATCCACACCGTTCATACCTCGTCGGCCGAGCGCGGTCAGATCTACCTGCCAGCCCTCAATTGGGTGCTGATGCTCGCGTGCCTCGCGCTGGTGCTCGGCTTTCGCTCGTCGATGCGACTCGCGGCCGCCTACGGGTTGGCGGTGTCGGGGACGATGGCGATCACGACGTTGCTGTTCGTCGTCGTCGCACGAAATCGGTGGCAATGGCGTCTGTCGCGCATTGCTGCCGTTGCTGCTCTGTTTCTCGTGATCGACCTCGCCTTTGTCGGCGCGAACGTCCTCAAGATACCGGAGGGTGGCTGGATCCCACTCGTCATTGCCGCCATCGTTCTCACGCTCCTCACGACGTGGCGCCGCGGCCGGCTGTTGCTACATCGAGCCGCCGAAGAGGCGGCGGGGAGCCGGCCCGGCATCGACGTCGTTCTCGAGTCAATTGTCCATGGCTCGGTCGCGCGGGTGCCGGGTACCGCGGTCTTCCTGCACGCCGTGCCCCGAGCGATCCCACGAGCATTTCTTCATAATCTCAAACACAACAAGGTGGTGCACGAGCACGTCGTGTTCGCGACGATCGACACCGAGGAGGTGCCGTTCGTGCGCGAGGAAGAGCGTGTCACCGTGATTGCATTGACGCCGGGCTTCTGGCAGGTGACGGCGCGCTACGGCTTCGCTGAAGAACCAAATGTGCCGGCGATGCTCGAGATCGCGGCGCGCCAGGGCGTGCCCTACAAGGCGTCCGACATCACCTACTTCCTGGGCCGCGACACGGTGATCCCGTCGCCAAAGCCTGGCATGGCGCCATGGCGCGAACGGCTGTTCGATGTGATGATGCGCAATGCGCGGCCGGCTACGGCGCACTTCGGCCTAACGCCGAATCGGGTGATCGAGCTCGGGGCGGAAGTGGAGATTTAGTGGACGCTGTGGAGTGGACAGCAACGATCCACACGGAGGCGTCCCAACGATGATCGAAGGTATCGAGCGGAGCGCCCATTCCAGAAGTGGAATGAGGCGCTCGTTTCATCCTTTGCGTATCAGAGGTGGGGCTCAGATGCTGATCTCATCGAGTGAATTTTCCGGATCCTCTCACGTCAGGCGGTGCACGGCAGCCGTGCACATCGGTTTGGTCAGCCCTCGATCTCGCGAACGATCTTGCTTCACTGCGGCCGACTTCGGAGCCGGGCCGCCAGCGTCTGCACCCGTTCATTGAGCCGCGGATGCGCGACGAGATCGAAGCGCGACAACACGAGCGAGTCCGACACGTCGCTATCCTTCTCCAGATCGTCCGCGACCCGCCGCGCGAGCACTGGCCAGTCCGCGACACCGATCGGGCCGCGCGGCCAGCCGTTGTTCCGCGCGTCGATCCAGCCGTCCCAGAACGCGAGCGCGATATGCAGGCGCGCCAGCTCCGGAGCGGTCCCGGTCGGCAACTCGTGCTCGACGCGGTCGAAACGACGGCCGATGGCGTCGTAGCGTGCGGCGTCGTGATCCGCGGCATTCGTGCGCAGCTCGGCGACGAGCGTGTCGCGCGCGGAAGCGTAGTTTAGCATTGCCTCATCGCTCCGGTCAGCATGCGGTCGAGGCCATCAGGTGCAGGCGAACAGGATTCAGCAGACAGATGTCCTGCGGACGGTGGGCCAAGACGCTTCTATCGTTTAATAACGTCCTCGGACGGAAGCTTCGGTATTAAGAGCGACTGGAGGTGTCGGGGCATTTTTCGCTTCTGCCGCGTCGCAGGGACCTTGCCGGCCTGATCGCTGACAAAATAGAAGACGGTACCGCCCATGCAACAACCCTGGGCACAAGTGAACCACGGTGCTCCTGTGTCCGGCTGACGGAAATCCTTCGCTTCGAGTGGATGATCGCAGTTCGTGTGTGGCTTGAAGGTCATTTGGCTGCCAGGTGGCGTCCGCTTATGACAGTTGACGACGTCCATGCCTACTGCCGGCAGGTAGCCCGGCCTCAGAAAAAGAATGTCGAGCTCCCCGTCACTATCGCGCTCGGCGACGACGTAATACACGGTAGCTGGCTCTATGGACCAGGCGTACACCGTGTGCAGGGCACCAAGATTCGCCAGCTGTCCAATGATGCGGCCCGGACCACCGTTGGGAAAATCAGAGGTACTGGTGATATCCAAATTCTCAACTCCCAGAGCCGGATAGAACGCCACGGTGGTGAAGCTGTATTTCTTGGTCCCGTTGGGTAGGATTCTGACGGGATACGCCTCTACTTTATGTATCTCCCCGTGGTGGGGATTCCAGGAGCCGTCGGGTTTTTTCTGGTTCGTATCGGAGACGATCTGGACTGAATTGAGGTCGTTGTCCAACTCATTGACTGACTCCTGCCACACACTGTGAGTGAGTAATGGAGGTTTGGTCTGCGCGCGTGCGCAGGGCAGAGCGGAGAGGCCGAGTATCGCGACCAAGAGCGTGACCCAACTGCCGCCGAAACGTGAGCGTCCCAAGATCATTGAAAGCCTCCGATGCATGGGTGAATCGACCTGCACTCGTCTACACGTGAGATTGCACGGACAGCAACGCTGCAACTCCCTTCTCTCATTTCTGCCGGCCTGTCGCTGAAGGCGATTGAGAAACGCGAGCGATTACGCGCATGTGTGTAACAAGGGGCTGTAGTGCTGTGTCGGCGTCAGCCCACAGCGTGGTGACGGCACTGGCCCAGCGCTGGCTCTCGACGGAATCTCCCATCTTATTCGCGAGTTCGGCTCGCAACGTCATGGCCCGAACCAATCCGCCCGCATGGGGCGCGTCGTAGAGGAGATATGGACTGAGCATGCTCGGCGCGCGCAAGGAACCAGCGAGCCAGCGCACGGCTTGAGCAGTGTCTCCCGCCTGTGCGAGGAGCCATGCCTCGAGATACAGGTAGTCCAATGACATGTCCCCGGGTCGGTTGAATCGCCGGATCAATCGCAACGTATCGAATTGGCTTCGCAAAGCCGCTCGATCTCCTCGAGCCAGGTCCGCATCCATCGCGACGAGTCTTTCCGAGGTTTTCGTGAGGTTGCGAAGCGCTCGTGGTCCCAGGCAAGGCGCGGCCAATGTCAGCGGCCTAACGAGGATGGCGGTCCGATCGCGCTGCCGCTCCAGTGAGTCGGGAACGTAGCTGTCCAGCACACTGTCCACGTGCGCAGCGAATTCTCTGACGGATCTGTCGCAAATTCCCAGCGACGCACGGGCGACCACTTCCGCGTACTCGCCGAGAAGCGTGCTGGGGACCCGGATGGCCGCGCCGTCCGGTGTCGTCGGTGCATATTTGGTAAGCGAAGCAGCAAGGCGCATCAGCCGCGATGTCTCGCTCGCGCGACCGGTGAGCGCGCTCAGGCCAATCAGCGCATCGGCGACGGCCGGCGACGATGCGGTATTGGCGGCGATTACGGAATCGGCGAGGCGCTTCGCGGCCGGGATCTGATTTGATTTCAGGAGCAGCCGCACCTCGGCAACGGCGAGCCAGCGTTCATTTGCCACATCCTTTGACAGCCCCCGCGCACGCCGGACCTCGTTGAGCGCAGAGAACCCATCGGCATCGGTCTCACTGATGAGGCCGAGCGACTCGAGCACTCCGCTCAGGCGCTCGTGCGCTAAGGCGCGATCAGGCATGCCCGTTACCCACATGACGTACAAACGCCGCAGTTGCTCCTGGTTTCGAGAGACCGCGGCGTTAATTGATGGGGGCACGACGTTGAGGTGGCCCGCGCTTACCAACGTCGCCGGTACCGGTACAAAGGCGAGAGTGTCGTTCCGAAGAGAAGGATATGCGAGAAATGTCTCAGCCGAGGGAGCCGGGGCGCGCCCGACTCGGGTGAAATTAGAGGTTGTATAAAGGATTGAGCCCAACCTGATGAACGGAAAGTCCGGATATGGTGACGTCAGCAGCTGCAGCGCGTGCCGGTACGCGTTGGCTGCGCTCTCGAAACCGCTACGGAACGCGTAATGGGAAGGACTGCCTTTATCGGGCAGCACGGTCTGATCCATACTTTGGCAATCTCCGAGGCCGTACCATCCCGAGAAATCATTTGGCGAGAACTCGAGGACGCGGTTGAACTGCTTGCAGGCCTCCGGAAATTGTCCTCCACCGAGCGCATTCAGCCCCACTGCCATAGCGCTATCCCGTTCGGAAAGGCGATCACCGAGGATCAGGGCCTTCGTCGTTAGGGACCGCTCCTCATCGACAGCGCGGCGTGCCTCTTCGGGTGGTTTGGCGCGACTCTCCCACCACAGCACCTGTGCGAGCCAAAGCTGTGCCTGGGCGAGATCTGCATCGACCCGAAGCGCGTCACGCAGATGCTGCTCGGCCGCGGCAAGGTCCCAGGAATCCAGCGCTCGGCGGCCGGCGTCGTACGCCGACCAGCCAGCAACCGATGCTGGCCATGTCTGCTCGGCTCTTCTCCACGGCAGCTCGTCTCGATCTCGTAGCAGTCGGTTTGCAAGCTGGCGGAATAGCTGGGTGAGCACCGTGGAGCTCGCGACATAAGCTATTCGAGCGTGCCTCATCTGTGCGCCAGTCTCGACGTCATACATCGTTGCTTGCACTACGATGGAATCGTTCGCACTCCCGACATCGCCCAAGAGAAGGCGCCCGGCGCCCAGCCGGCGCGAGATCTTCAATGCGTCATCGGTGCGAAGCGTCGCGCGACTGCCCTCTTCGAGCGCCTCGCGGGCGGTGCGCTCGTCGACCAGGTGCAAGTCTGTCCACTGCGACAGCGCGTCGCCTAACCGTTGCGTGGCGTCACGAGTAACCTGATCGGAAGGCGAGCCGCTGCTAGCCGTCGTCAATGGCGTCACGAGGACGCGCGAGTTGTCGAGCCGAGCGCCACTGCCGCGAGCCAATCGCACTCCAACCGTCGCCAGAACGGCGATCATAAGAACACTCACGGATCCGACGATAGATGGACGACGCCAGAGGGATGGCGAAATCCTACCCTGAATGGCCTCGGAAGCGACGCCTTCGTTTCGGCCGGAACTGCCATCGGCTTCGTTGACGTGCGTCGGTCGCTCTTCCGGATCCTTCGCGAGGAGCTGAGTGGGCAATGGGAGCGGCGCAACAGTCGCGACGGTCGAACCGTTAGGTGGCGTTCCCCGCGCCACTCCCAACGCTCCGGCGAACTCTCGCGCGGACTGGAACCTATCGGCGGGCGTCGAGCACATCGCACGCGACACTGCTCGATCGACACTCTCCGGCACTGTCGGTCGATAATGACGCAGGGCGTGTGGCGGCCCACGAAATCGTTGAGCGATTACTGATTCCGCGGTCGGTCCGACGAACGGCGCGACGCCGGCAATCATCTCATAGATCACACATGCCAGGCTATAGATGTCCGTCGGTGGACCGAGGGTGCGTTCGCCGGAGGCCTGCTCGGGGCTAATGTACGCCGGCGTACCAACGGCTATTCCTGATGATGTCAGCCGGTCGCCGCCGGCTCTGACGAGTGCCTGCGCGAGCCCGAAATCCGCGACGAGTGCATGTTCGCCCGAGAGCAGGATGTTCTCGGGCTTGATGTCGCGATGCAGGACTCCGCGGTCGTGCGCGAAGGCCAGCGCCGCGGCGATGTCGCCGGCGATGGCCAGGGCTTCCGGTATCGGCAGCTGGCGGGAGTGATTCAGCCGATCTCGCAATGAGCCGCCGGCTACATACGGACTCACATAATATGGAAGGCCGCGTCCCTCGCCCGAGTCGAGGAGCGGCAGGATGTGCGGATGCTGAAGCGAGGCGGTGATTCGTACTTCCTGAAGAAAGCGCTCCGTTGCGACGACCCCCGCGAGCTCCGGCTTCAAGACCTTGATCGCGACCTCACGCTCGTAGCGGCGATCTCGCGCAAGGAGTACAATCGCCGCGCCCCCGCGGCCGAGCACACGTTGGATCTCGTAGCGGTCGCCGAGTACCCCTGAGGGCGCCAGCCACGCCGAATCGAACTCCATCGAGACCGGAACGTCGGCCACCTGAAGCCTCCTACATCTATGCGGCGGAAAACTTAAGTTGTCCGCACTTGATCAACCAGTAGATCATGCCGCCGACTGACTCCTACGACATTCTCGCCGCCTCGATCGAGCGCGCCCTGCGGCACGGCAACGCGGAGGATGCCGAGAAGGAGCTCTCCGGGGCGATCCAGCGCGCCCTGCTCGAGGAGGCCAGGCTCGGCGAGCTCTCGATTGCGATCTTCCGGATCCCTGTCGTCATCCTCTGCGGCCTATTGGGCGTCGCTGCCCTGGGACTCGGAACGGACGCGCGCACGATAGCCGGGGTGGTAGTCACCGCGGTGGTGTGGGGACTCTGGTCGATCGCGCTTCTCGTCGCGCTGCGACGGGGGTGGTACCGGCTCTGGTTGCGTCACGGGCTGCCGATCGCCGACGCGGTCATGATAGCGAGCGCCATCACGTTTGCTACGAGGTCCGCGTCGTTAGGCAGCCGGCCGATCGTCGGCATCTTTGGATTCGTCGTTGCCCTCTGTGGCTTTCTCGCCGGTTCGGGCGGCCCACGGCTGTCGCGGTCCTCGGCACAGCTGAGTGGTGTCCTCGCTCTGGTCATCGCACTGGTCGCATCGCGCGCACTTGGCGTGAACATCACCATCGCGTTGATCACGGCTGCTCTACTGGCCGTCACCGGTCTTGTGGTTGGCCGAGCGCCCACGCTAATTCGCCGGCTGGTGATGCACGGCATCGGTCAGATGGAAATGACGCGCCGCTACGAAGAGGCGCAAGCCTCCGTCGCGGCCCGTGAGGAAGTACTCAAGATCGTCTCGCACGACTTACGAAATCCTCTCAGCACGATCGGCATGGCCGCATCTCTCATGATCGACGAAGAGCTCACGCCGGCAATGCGGAAGAAGCAGCTGCAGACGATCAAACGCGCCGGCGACCGGATGAACCGTCTCATTCAGGATCTATTGGAGGTTGCGAAACTCGAGGCGGGGCGGCTCGCCCTCAAGACGCACCCCGTCGAGGTGCGTGCCATTGTGGCCGAGGCGTGCGAGACGCTCGGCCCGATCGCGGCCGCGAAGTCGATCGCGTTGTCGACCGAAGTCGCGCCTGACTTGCGGGCCGTCGAGGCTGATGCCGGTCGAGTACAGCAGGTGCTGTCGAACCTCGTGGGCAATGCGGTGAAGTTCACGCCGGAAGGGGGACGAATCGAGATTCGAGCGGAACCGGCGGACGACGCGGTGCGCATCGCCGTCGCCGACACTGGCCCTGGCATTCCCAACGACCGGCTGCAGCAGGTGTTCGGCCGCTTTTGGCAGGCAGATCAGACAGATCGCCGCGGGCTCGGTCTAGGTTTAGCGATTGCAAAAGCGATCGTCGACGGCCACGGTGGGCGTATCTGGGTGGAAAGCGAGATGGGGAAGGGAACGACCTTCTATTTCAGCTTGCCGTACGCAGGGAGCTAAAGAGACTCGCGCGATAGGTCCGTCCGCCCGGCGGATGGACGGCAACCCGTTTCGTCTGCACATTGGTTGGCCAATTGCAGCGCTCAGCTGGAGTAGCCCAATGGAAACCACCGACGAATTACGAAGTCGCTATACCCAGGCCTCGGACGCCGACCTCCGAGCCATCCTCGACGCCGGCACGACGCAGCTGACGCCGGAGGCTCGTCAGGCGCTGATGGACGAGCTGCGGCGGCGGCGCATGCTCGGCGAGATCAATCCGCTCGACAAGCTCGCCTGGCCGGCGGAAGTGCCGGTGGCGCCGACATACCCGAAGGTGAGCTTCGGCACGCGGCTCTGGGCGCATATCATCGACACCTTCGTTCCGGCGCTGCCGATGATGGGCTCTGGGATCTTGGTCGCGATCGGCGCCGCGGCGGACGCTACAGTGCTTACAGTTCTCGGATTTCTCGGCCTCATCGTCTCCTTCTTCTGGATGCTCTACTACACCTTCACCAAGGACGGGCGCGAAGGCGGGCAGAGCATCGGCAAGAAGAAGTGCGACCTGATGGTGGTGAACGTCACGACGAACCAGCCGTGTAGCAAAGGCGAGTCGGCCCTTCGCCAGCTCGATCTCTTCTTTCTGCAGATGATCCCCATCGTCGGATGGCTGGTCGAGCCGATCGTCATCCTCGCATCCAAAGACGGTCGCCGGCTCGGCGATCGCATGGCGGGCACCCAGGTGATCGACGTCAGGGAGTATCGTCCGAACGTGCGCTGATCGACGTCGACTCAATCAGGAGTCTCGAGCTATGGGTTGGTTTATTGATCCCTCCCTGAGGGCAGAATGACAAAGCTCGAGCTGGCGATTGCGTGGCGGTACCTGCGGAGCCGGCGGGGCTCGCGGTTGCTCTCGTTGATCAGCGTCATCGCCATCGGCGGCGTTGCCGTCGGAGTGAGCGCGCTGATCGTCACCATCGGCGTGATGAATGGGCTGCAGGACGATCTCCGTGAGAAGATTCTCATCGGCAGTCCAGACATCAATATCCTCACCTATGGTGAGGACCTGTCGATGGCGAACTGGGAGAAAGTGCGCGATCGCGTGCGACGGATGACGCCTGCCGTTCAGGCGGTGAGTCCGTTCGTGCACGGGCAGGCAGGGGTCAATGCCGGACATAAATACGGTGAAGGTGCCTTCTTCGTCGGTATCGAGCCTGACGAGCCCGGACTCGACGCGGTGACGAAGATTCGCACGACGGCGAAGGCGGGCAACTTCACTTTCGTGACGGCCGATGGCAAACGTCGTGGAGTCGTACTCGGCGTCCGTCTCGCTGAACGGCTTAACGTGACGGCAGGGATCGATTCGATAACGATGATCTCCGCTGGAGCGGGCATAGGCAAAGTCGATCCCGTAACCGGCGCTCTCGTTCCACACGTCGAGCGGTTCGAGGTGACGGGAGTTTTCGAGACGGGAATGTACCAGTACGACAACAACTTCATTGTTATGTCGCTGTCCGCGGCGCAGCAGCTCGCACAACTCGGGAGCTCGGTGACAGGACTCGAGGTACGAACGAGGACACGAGCAGAAGCGACCACCGTTGCGCGCGCCATCGAGGACACGCTGGGCTTTCCGTATCGCACGGAAGATTGGCAGGCTCAGAACTCATCGCTCTTTCATGCGCTCAAGCTCGAGAAGTTCGGTATGACGTTCATCCTCCTTCTCATCGTGCTCGTGGCCGCATTCAATATCGTGAGCACCCTAACGATGGTCGTCACGGACAAGACGCGCGAGATCGGGATTCTGCGCGCCATGGGAATGCCCGCGCGATCGATACGCCGAATCTTCTTTGCGCAGGGTGTGGTGATCGGTATCGTCGGCACCGCGGCGGGACTTCTTCTGGGTCTGGTCGCGTCGGTCCTGATCGACCGCTACCGGCTGATCGCACTGGATCCGTCCGTCTACTTCATCGATCACCTGCCTGTCGCGACGCAATTGGTCGATGTCGCGCTGATCGTGGTCGCGAGCTTGCTCATCGCCGCGCTAGCGACGCTGTATCCCGCGCGGCAGGC
>DASXPH010000010.1:0-210494 GCA_036493735.1 Gemmatimonadaceae bacterium | reverse complement strand
CGGGAAACGCACTGACCGAGGAACTGGCTGCTTTTCTGGGTCGCTATGGGATTCGGCTGCCAAGAGCTTCCACGTCGGCCAGTCGATGAAACGCGGGCACGTGCCGCAGCCGTACCGGTTCTGAGCCGAACTTCACGAACGCCTGACGAGATACAAGACTCCGGGCACGACTTCCAACGCCGTGAGCCAGAGTCGTGAGGCGATGGTGATGACGGCGGCCTCCGCGGGCGTGCCAAGCTTGAGCGCGACGAATACGGTCGACATGGCCCATTCACGTGCGCCAAGACCGCCGGGTGCGGGAAGCCAGAGATAACCAATGAGGTAAGAAAGTGTGAATGCCGCGACATACGCCTCCCAGTTGCCGCCGGCGTGCCCGACGACGGAGATCGCAAAGAGCTCGAAGGCAATTCCGTAAAGCAGCCAGGTGACGATGTAACCTGCCGTACTCTCCCATACCGCCAGGGAAGGTATGGAGAGCGAGACGGGCCGCTTCATCAGCCGAGCTACGAGCGCCGCGGCCCACCTGACTGTTATCGGCGCGAGCAGCAGTGCCAGGAGCAGAATCACGGTTGCGGTGATCACCGTGGCTTCGGCGCGCTCGCCAAGGGCGCGCAACGACTGGGCTCCCAGGGCCAGAACGACAACGAAGCCGGCGACGACATTACAGACGGCGACCATGATCGCCGAGCTACCCGCGACAGTGAGTGAGACGTTCTCGCGTCGCATCATCGTCGCCATCGATGTCAACTGCCAAACTTTGCCGGGCACATACTTTCCCAAGTTCGAAATGAACCAGACGCGCGCCGCGAGGCGAAACGACACGTGAGCGCCGGAGCGCGCCAGGACACGGCGCCAGATCTCGACGAGCAGGGCATACGTCGCCAGCACTACGAGCGACGAGAGCGCCAGCCAACCCCAATGCAGTTGGACATGGAGATCGGCTGCAGAGGCATCGCGCCACTGCCGCCATATCGAGCGCGCGGCAAAAACGATGAAGGCGATGGCAAGCGCGTACTGTGCCACCCGCCAGGCGACGCGCCTAACGCCTGGTGAAGACCCAGTACGGGCGCCGTCCGTAGCGGTCAACGGCCACGGCGATCGTCGTCGGGCATCGCCGACGACGAGCCGACCGTTTCATCCAGGCGACGACGGAGCTCCCTCATCTCCGCGCGCTGACCAGCAATCTGTTCCCCGAGCAACCCCGCCGCGCCAAAGGTTCCACCAAGAATCAGACAGGTCTGAATGATCGTCCAGACCCACCGTTGGCCGACATCGTAGATCAGCAGCCTCGCCAGGGCGAGCAATCCCGCGAGAACACCGACGACGAAAATCGCCGCTCCAAGCATCCCAAAGAGCAGTAGCGGTTTCTGGCCAAAACTGAGCTCGAACCAGACTGAGAGCATGTCGAGCACACCGACCGGAATACGATGCCAGGTGGCGAACTTCGACCGCCCGGCATTCCGCGCATACAGCGGGACTGGGACTTCAGCAACCTTGAAACCCTGTGCGGCGGCAATCACCACCATGTACCGGTGCCAATCGGGTCGAACGGGGAGTCCCTCCATTATCTCCCGCCGATACGCCTTGACGCTGTTCAGGTCTTTGACCTTCACGTCGAATAACAACCGGCTTAGCCGGTTGTAGACGCCGGACACGAGAGCCTTCTCGTACTTCCCCTCCTTGTACCCGGTGACCATGTCGGCTTCGTCGGCGAGAATGGGCGCGACCAGCCTCGGGATGTCCTCGGGCTTGAACTGCAGATCCGCGGGATAGAACACAAGCACTCGGCCGCGCGCGTGCAAATAACCCGTGCGCAGTGCATCGGCGATTCCGCGCCGAGTGCGATGACGCGCGAGTCGCAGAAAGGGATAACGGCGCGTGAGCTGCTCGAGGACGGGCCAGGTATTGTCCTCTGAGCCGTCGTCTATTACGACGACCTCGAACGAGACGTCAGGCGTGGCGCGAAAGGTCGCGTCTGCCTGCTCCATGAACAGCGGCAGATTCTCCGCTTCGTCCTTGGCTGGGACGAGAACGGAGACGTCGACTACGGGGGGACTAGGGGTTAGGGGACTAGGCGCTAGGGCGGACACCATCGGGCTTGCAGTTACGCTACTCACACACGCTTCCGCATTCTGGCCGAAAGAACGCCTAACTGGTCCCGGTACTTTGCGACGGTGCGTCGGGCGATCTGGACGCCGCTTTCCTTGAGGATGTTGACGATCGCCTGATCGGTGAGCGGATGCTTTGGGTCCTCCTCGGAGACGAGCTTCTCGATCTGCGCCTTGATACCACGCGCCGACACGTCTTCACCTGCAGTGGTGGACAGGCCGGAGGAGAAAAAGAACTTCAGCGGGAGCACGCCGCGTGGCGTCTGAACGTACTTCTCGTTGGTCACGCGGCTGACTGTCGACTCGTGCATGTTGATGACTTCGGCGACCTCACGCAGCGTGAGCGGTTTGAGGTACTGCACGCCCTTCTCGAAGAAGTCGCGCTGCCGGTCGACGATGTAGTTCATCACCTTGAGCATCGTCTGACGACGCTGCTCGATCGCCTGAATCATCCAATTCGCGGAGTTGAGCTTGTTGGAGATGAACTCCTTGCTCTCACCCTCGAACTTCTTCTTGTCGCGGGCAATCTCCTGATAGGCCTTGCTGAGCTTGAGACGTGGGAGATTCGCGTCGTTGAGGAAGACGTGGTAGCGGCCGTCGATCTTCTCGACGATGAGGTCGGGGATGATGTAATTGTCACTCGCGCTGCTGTACATCAAACCCGGCTTCGGGTCCAGCTTCTTGATCTCGTCGGCGGCCTTCTGTACGTCGCCGGGGCTGATGCCGAAGCGCTTGGAGATCTCGCTCCAGCGATGATTGATCAACTCGTCGAAGCAGTCGCGAACGAGACGGTACGGCACGGACTGCTCGAGGCCGGCCTCACGAAGCTGGAGCATGAGGCACTCGCGAAGATCCCGCGCCCCGACGCCCGGCGGATCCAGGCTCTGGATAACGCCGAGCATCTGCTCGACTTCCTCCATCGCGTAGATGGGCACCTCCTCCAGATCGGGATCGAGCTCCTCGGCGACCTTCGTGACGGTTTCGTTGATGCTAATGAGGATATCGTTCAACGGACACGCGAGATAACCATCCTCGTTAATGTTGCCGATGAACTCTTCTGCTAGGAGCTGCTGGCGCGGTGACAGCTCGAGCAGCACGATCTGGTCTCGCAGGTGATCGGAGAGATCGCGGGTGTCAACGGTGACCGGCTCGTAATACTCGCGTTCCTCGTGCTCCTCGCGGCGGCCGCCGGCGTCGAAGCCGTCGAGGAGAATCTCCTCCCAGTCGATCTCGTCGTTGCCTTTGTCCTCTTCTGTCGCTGCTTCGCTTTCGGGTGCCTCCTCCTCGTCCTCCTCCTCTTCCTCCATCTCGACCATCTCGAGGAAGGGATTGTTCAACAGCTCCTGCTTGAGATGCTGCTGGAGGTCCAGGAGCGGCATGTAGAGCAGGTCCATCGCCTGATAGAGGCGTGGATTGATCTTGAGTTCCTGCTTGAGCTGCGTGCTCTGCTGGAGACCAGCTTTCATTGTACTTCAGATCCTCCGTGACCGGTATACGGCGGCGGACCGGCTGGCTTGACGGGAGCAGGAACACCCCCGTTAGGCTCGCCGTCGTGGCCGTTACCGTCAGTGCTCGAAAAACGTGATCGAAGACGCGCCGTGAGCGTCGGCCCGAGATAGATGTCGGCGACGGTGTCGTCGAACACGAGCTCGCGGACAGTACCAGAAACTTTTACCTGACCGTCGAACATGATGTAAGCGCGATCGACGATGTCCAGGGTTTGCTCCACGTTGTGGTCGCTGATCAGCACACCGATACCGCGGTGCCGGAGATTGGCGACGATGCTCTGAATGTCATGCACGGCGATCGGATCGACGCCAGCAAATGGCTCGTCCAACATCATGAACTTCGGCTGGGTGACGAGGGCGCGTGTGATCTCGAGTCGACGCCGTTCGCCGCCGGACAGGGCGAATGCTTTGCTCTGTCGAAGGTGCTTGATGCTCAACTCGTCCAGCAGCGTTTCGAGACGTTTCCGCCGTTCGGCCGCGGATATCGGTAATGTCTCGAGGATCGCCAGGATGTTGTCCTCCACCGAGAGCTTTCGAAAGATGGAGGGCTCCTGCGAAAGATAGCCAACCCCCCGCCGCGCCCGCTTGTACATCGGCATGGTGGTGATATCCTCGCCGTCCATGCTGATGCGACCAGCAAAAGGCTGGATCAACCCCACAATCATGTAGAAGGTGGTGGTCTTCCCTGCCCCATTCGGGCCCAGCAATCCGACGATCTCTCCCTGTTGCAATCGAAGGGCCACGTCGTTCACGACCTTCCGACGACGGTAAATCTTTACCAGACCGGAAGCTTCGAGCACGCTGGTCGGCGTCCTCGATACCTGCGGCCGCGCGGGCGGAGCCCCGACGGAGGCGAAATCTTTGGCCGGCGTGAGGTGTTCACCGGTCTGCCGTAGGGTCAGCGCGAGCTCACGCCGGATGTCCTGGATGTCCCGCCAACAGGCGTCTGTGATGCGGATCTTAGCGTCCGGAGCGCTGAGGCCGCTTTGCGGTAGAACGATGACACCGTCAGAGACCAGCCGAGGAAGGACGGAGCTCGCGAGGTGCTTTCGCACTTCGTCGAGACTGAGGCGGCCGGCTTCGCGTTCGGCATCCCTACCATCCGCGCGCATCGCCGCGAGGTGATCGTCGCGATAGATGACCGCGGCCTGGGTGAAGTCCGAGCACCCCTGCCGGTCAGCCGCCATGATAAGCGCATGCAGGGCGAGCGCAATCGAGCGATCACGTCTCGCGTGATCGAGCAGGTCGCGGGTCCGTTGCGGCATACTCGGCTCCGTCACGGTCGACGCACTCCACCCGTCGCGGGCACAGGGCGTGTCGGTGTGCGCGCAGGAGTTCTGGTGTTCGTCCGCTTGTTTGTGCGCGTCGTGTCGGCGGACGGCTCGATGTAGATCCCCGCCACTTTACCCTCGACCGCGATATTCGAGACCTTCGAGGAATCGAAGTTGATCGTGATCTCCCGGCCGCGAACGTAGTTGATGGCGGGCCGGCGGAGCGACGTGTCGGACGGGGCGAGATTGTAGAACGCTTCGGCGCTGTCCTTCGATATGAGTTTACGAATCTCGGGCCCCTTGCTCGTGTCCACCGGTGGCAGTGTATCGAAGTACGCGTAGATCGTGTCGCCCCGAATCCAATTAGTCGTATCGGCCTTGAAGGTGGTCGAATCTGCCTTGCCTTCGGCGAAGGCCTTTCGCAGCAAGCGCACCTCACGGACACGCTGATCCGGCATGTGCACGTCGAGGGAGTCCGCGATCATGTTCTGCGTGGGCGAGACAGCGTGTGCGCGACTCGGCCCCCAGGCGAATGCGCGCTCCAGGCTGTCATTGTTGACGCGCAGATCGATCGTGTCCGATCGTAACGTCAGATCCTGGCTATTCGCTTGTGCCTTTGACTGCGAGATGACGCGTTGCAGCTTCTTGTCCTTCGAGAAGAGCTCGATACGCTCACCGACGAGTCGGAAGGGCCGGCCACGCGTCCCGTTAACGACGGGGTTGCGCAAGAGCTGCATGAATTCGGTGCCGGCATTGATGAACGCAGAGTCACTCGTTGCGTTGACCGCGGTTCGGGTGATTTGAACCGCGCCCGAGCCATAAATCAAGCTGTCGCCATCCATGAAGATCGTGTTGGCGACGACATCGATGGGAGGCTGTTCTTTCCCCATGGTGTCGCGCTGAGCGATCGAGACGGTGGGGCGACCCGTTGCGAGCGTTTGGGGGCGCGTGCGGATTCGCGGAACGGCGCGCTTGTAGTCCACCATCGGCCCTACGAGCGTCGAGCCGGTGGGCAGCTTGCCGTGCACGTCGCCGTTTGCGACGATCCTCTCCTCGGCGGTGTAGTACGTCAGAAAGTCTGAGGTCAGCGTTATGCGAGGCTCCTCGTAGCTGACATGGCCGATGAGGAAGTTGCGCTTTTCGTCGCCGTAGAGCTCGGCGCTGTCCGCCATGAGCGTGATGCCACGACTCGGACACCTGATGAGCAGGCCGCCGCCAATGAAGGTGTTGTACTCTTTGCTCGGAAGTTGAAATAAGTTGGTTCGCGCGATTCTCGTCGCCGTCGGTATCACGTTACAACGCGTCGGCTCCTGCGCCCATAGCGCCACAGGCGAGAACAACATTGTCACGAGTAGAACACGCCAGCGCATCAGCTACCCGGAAGAGCGAATATGCCGCTGCCGCCACAAGCTCGCAGACACTTGACGCGGGTGAGGTTGGGATCGGCGGTGAACCCGATGCCCGTCTGGATCTTGTTGCTGGCCTTGACCACGAAACTCGTGTCGCTCGACACCTCGTTCGCGAGCTGATTGAACTTCACGTGGGGAGACGTGAGGCGTCTGCCGTCGAGCGTCGTGATGACGACGTTCCCGAACCCTTCGAGGACCTGCGTTCGCGTGTCGTAAATGCCGCGATCGGCGCGCATGGTCCCGTTAGGCGCGCCAGTCTCGGTATTGAACTTCACGCGAGCGTTCCGGAAGTCGAACTTCGTCTGGTCGTTGTAGACGAACATCGTGTCGGCCTGGAGTTCGCCTTTCTGAACTCCGTTGGCCGACAGGAGCGTTCGCACGCCGAAGCCGACCTGCTCCGCGGTGTCCGACGGCTGGGTGACACTGACCGGCGGCTCCTTGCCCTCCTTGCAGGACGTGATTGACGTCGCCGCGCCGACCGCGGCAACGACGAAGGCGATTTGCCTAACGCCTATGGATTTGATCATACGACGCGGGCTCGCATGAGATCGTGCAAATGCACGACTCCGACCAGTTCTTCTTGTACATTCACGACAGGCATCGCCATAATACCGTGCTGTTCCATGCGATAGACGACTGCGCTCGCGAGCTCACCGACGAGCGCCGTTTTCGGCTGACGGGTCATCACTCCACGAACAGGCGCCGTCCAGAAGTCCTCGCTCCGCTCCACCAGCCGGCTGAGATCTCCCGCAGTCAGTACACCGTCCACGTGTGTTCGTGCGTCTACGACGACGGCAATGCCACGGCGCTCCGCTATCATGACGATTGCCTCCCGCATGGTGTCTCCGTCCCGGAGGATCGGCAACTGATCGCGAAGCATGATCTCGTCGACCTTCGTGACGAGGGCACGTCCTAGGGCTCCGCCGGGGTGAATCCGGGCGAAATCCTCTCGCCGGAATCCCTTTTCCTGGAGCAGGGCGACGGCCAAGGCGTCACCGACCGCCAGCGCAACTGTGGTGCTCGTGGTCGGTGCAAGATCGTGGGGGCATGCCTCCTCGCTCACGCTGACGTCGAGGGCCACGTCGCAATGACGGGCGAGCGCGGATCGCAGGTCGCCGGTAATGGCTATGCTGCGCACTCCGAAGCCCTTGAGATGCTGGAGTAGCGCAAGCACCTCGTCCGATTCCCCACTCTTGGAGATGAGAATGCCGACGTCGTCCTTACCAACGATTCCGAGATCTCCGTGAACGCTATCCACGGGATGAAGGAAGCTAGCCGGCGTCCCTGTCGAGGTCAGCGTCGCGGCGATCTTGCGCCCGATGAGCCCAGACTTGCCTACGCCACAGACGATTACGCGACCACGCGAGGAGGCCACGAGCTCGACGGCTCGGGCGAAGCTCTCGTCCAGTCGCGACTCCGCCGCCGCTATGGCCTGCTGCTCGAGGCGCAGCACGCGTCTTCCGCGTTCGACGATCTCGTCGCGATTCATCGACGCCCTTTGCCCGAGGTCGTCGGTCGCTGTTTCCGCGGGGACTTCGTGTCGCCGCGAGGGCTCTTTCCTTCCGTTGATCGCTCGGCGACGTAGGCTTCGGCCAGGGCGTCCCATTCGCCACGGGCCCGGAGGAGGGTCTCGGCAAACTCACGCACCGCGCCGTAGCCGCCGCTACGCGTCAGCCGAAGGCGACAGACGGCCGAAATCTCGGGAACCGCATTCGCCACCGCGACGGGAAGGCCGACGACTCGCAACACCGACATGTCGGGATAGTCGTCGCCGATGAAGGCGGCTTCGTCCGCGGTTATAGCATGGCGCTGGAGAATGCGACGAAAGGCCGGGAGTTTTCGGGCGTATGCATCCTGGGCGACATCGTCGATGCCGAGCTCCGCGGCGCGAAGCCTAACACTGTCGGAAACGCGTCCCGTGATGATCGCGATCTGAATGCCAGCTTTCCGAAGGAAATAGATGCCGAGTCCGTCCTGAATGTCGTAGCGCTTGAACTCCAGAGGCGTGCCGTCCACGGCACCGAGGTAGATACCGCCCTCTGTGAGCACCCCATCGACGTCGATGCCGACGAGACGAATCCGCCGAGCGAGGTCGGCGTCCAACGCTGGCAATGCACTACGCGGTGCGCTCATCCTCTGGTGACGTTCCATAGCTCGACGAGGCGTAGCACGAGCCCATCGAGGTCGTGTAAGGGAATCATGTTCGGTCCGTCGCTCGGAGCGTTGTCGGGATCGGGGTGTGTTTCCATGAAAAGTCCGTCTGCACCCGCCGCAACGGCGGCACTGGCGAGCGGTGGAATGAACTCGCGAGCGCCTCCGCTCGCGCCGCCGACGCCCTTTCCGGGTTGCTGCACGCTGTGGGTGGCGTCGAATATGACGGGAGCATCGCACGCGGCGCGCATACGCGCGAAGCCACGCATATCGACCACGAGATCACCGTAACCGAAGAAGGTACCGCGCTCCGTGACGGCAACTTCAACGGCGGCTGTGGAAGCCTGGCTGCCTAGCGCGTTACGCACTTTCTGAACAGCGCCGCGCATGCCTTCCGGGTGCAACCACTGACCCTTCTTGATGTTCACGGGCTTACCGGTTTTCCCCGCGGCCACGAGAAGGTCTGTTTGGCGACAAAGGAACGCCGGGATCTGCAGCACGTCCACGACCTCTGCCGCCGGCGCGCATTGCTCCGGCAGATGGACGTCCGTGAGGATGGGCAATCCCGTCTCATCACGAACGCGCGCGAGTGCCTCGAGCCCTTCGTCCATCCCAGGACCACGCGCGGCGCCGAGATTGGATCGATTCGCTTTGTCGAAGCTCGCCTTGTAAATGATTCCGCCAGGTACCCGCTCCGCTAGACGTGCGAGATGCTCGCCGACGCGCAGATTCAGTGCGTCGGACTCGAGCACGCAGGGACCGGCAACGAGGAAGAGCCCATCGGTCGGAAAACGGGCCATTGCTCGTCAGTCTGCCGCTTCGACAAAGGGCCGTTCCTGCGATTGGCTCTCCCGACGACGCCGCGCTTTCGCCGCCGCGGCGATGAAGCCCGCGAACAGCGGATGTGGACGCGTCGGCCGCGACTGCAGCTCAGGGTGGAACTGACACCCGATGAACCAGGGATGTGATTGCAGCTCGATGATCTCGACGAGCTGACCGTCTGGTGAGAGTCCGCTCAAGCGCATCCCATTCTGCATGAACAGGTCACGGTAGTGATTAGAGACTTCATACCGGTGGCGATGACGCTCGCTGACTTCGGCGACCCCATAGACCTCGGCGGCGCGCGAGCCTCGCGAGAGTCGACAGGGGTAGGCGCCGAGGCGCATCGTGCCGCCCATGTCCGTCACGTGCTGCTGCGATTCCATGAGCGAGATGACGGCGTTATCGCACTCGGGAGCGAATTCGGAGGAATGGCTGTCCTCGAGGTGACAGACATTGCGGGCGAACTCGATGATCGCGGTCTGCATACCCAGACAGATTCCGAAGAACGGAAGCCCGTTCTCGCGAGCGGAGCGAATGGCTTCCACCATGCCCTCCACGCCACGCACGCCGAAGCCCCCCGGCACCAGCAAACCGTCATGACCCGCGAGCAGCGACCTCGCTGTTTCAGAATTCGTAAACGCTTCGCTGGAGATCCAATGTACGTCGACACCGACATCGTTCGCGATACCGCCGTGGATGAGCGCTTCGAGGACGCTCTTGTAGCTGTCGGCATACTCGGTGTACTTGCCGACGACGGCGATGCGCACGCGGTGGTGAGGCGTCAGCACACGCTGAACGAGATCGCGCCAGCGGGTGAGATTGGGCTCCATCATGTGGAGGCCGAGTTTCTGGACGACCTTCGCATCGAGTCCCTGCTCGTGGAACACGAGCGGGATCTCGTAAATCGTGCGGACGTCGGGGCTCTCGATGACGGCGCCAAACTCGACGTTGCAGAAAAGGCCGATCTTCCGCTTGATCTCGTCGGAGATCGGCCGCTCGGTGCGCACGATGAGCAGGTCGGGCTGAATTCCGATTTCCATCAACTCACGGACAGAGTGCTGCGTCGGCTTAGTTTTCAGCTCGCCAGCGGCCGCGATGTAGGGCACCAGCGTCAAATGAATGAAGATCGCGTTCTCGCGTCCGACGTCATGCCGCATCTGTCGAATCGCCTCGAGAAATGGCTGCGACTCAATGTCGCCGACGGTACCGCCAACCTCGACGATCACGACATCGTTCTCCGGTCCGACGCGACGAATCGCCGCCTTGATCTCATCGGTGATGTGCGGAATGACCTGCACTGTCGAGCCGAGATACTCGCCGCGCCTCTCCTTCGTGATGACGTTCAGATAGATGCGGCCGGTCGTGACATTATTCGCCTGCGAGAGTGAGCGATCAATGAACCGCTCGTAGTGCCCGAGATCGAGATCCGTCTCCGCGCCATCGTCCGTTACGAATACTTCGCCATGCTGGAAGGGCGACATCGTGCCCGGATCGACGTTGAGGTACGGATCGAACTTGAGCATTGTCACCCGAAGCCCACGCTCGACGAGCAGTCTGCCGAGCGAAGCCGAGGCGATGCCTTTGCCGAGGGAGGAGACCACTCCTCCGGTTACGAACACGTATTTCGTCGTCTGTTGGCGCGTCGAGTTCATCGAGTCCGTTCCTCAAAAGCGTTCCAGTCAGCATTCGCCCGTCTCAGGTCCTCATCGGTGTCGATCCCGATTCCCGGTTTCTCGTCGATGAGGGCAACACCCATGGCCAGCCCAGCGGCGAGCGGGCGGAGTTGCTCGAGGCGCTCGATCCGTTCGAGCGGATGAGGTGGAAGGGACACCCAATGCGCGAGAGCAGAGCGCGCGTAGGCGTAGACGCCTATGTGCTGCCAAACGCGCGTCGAACGCAGAGGTGCCTCCGCCGCGTCACGCAGGAACGGAATGGCTGCCCGCGAAAAATACATTGCTCGTCCGTCGTCGGCAGCGACGACCTTGACGACACTTGGCTCATCGAGAATCGACTCGCCGACGCGAACAGCCGCCGTGCCAAGTGGAAAATTTCCCGAGGTGACTTGGCTCACGGCGCCGCGCAAAGCGTCTCCGGAAACGAAGGGCTCGTCGCCCTGCACGTTCAGAATGGCGTCGAAGGTCTGAAATTCGGGGCGCGCCGCAACTTCGGCTACGCGGTCGGTGCCCGACGGATGCCTCGGCGACGTCAGAATCACTTCAGCCCCATGCGGCCGGACCACGTCAGCGACCTCGTCGCTATCGGTAGCGATAACACAGCGGGCGGCGACGTGCAGGGACTGCACTCGTTGCCACACCCTCACGACGAGCGGGAGGCCGGCGAGGAGACGAAGGGGTTTTCGGGGGAGGCGGCTCGCACCCAGTCGGGCTGGGATCACGGCGAGCGTCGTCACGCGCGGCGCTCGTCGGGCGGGAGGTAGGCCGCGTCAATCACGTGGCGCAATGTATCTGAAGCAGGGGCTAGGGGCTAGGGATGAAGGGCCAGACGCAAAGGGCACATGGTGAAAACGGCAAGGCAGGAGCACGTGCGCGAGCGCTTGCGAGGCCAGACAAAACCGCGAGCGCGGCGAGCTAGCGCTGCAGCGACAACCCAACGCCCACGTTCCAACTCCGTCTTACGGGATCCAGAGCGAAATCGACGCGCGCAAAGCTCAAGGCGAATCGGAAGTCGAGGTTCTGCTCGAATGCCGGTAGTCGCCCGACGCCGGCCGAGCCAATCATGTGGCGAATCGTAAGGCTTGGCGGACCTAGCACGGGCAGATCCAAGCCGCTGAACGGAATCAGATAGTTGCTCTCGATGTACACGAGGCGGTCGCCGCCGAGCGACAGCAAGTCGAGTGTCGGGATCGTGCCGGGACCGCCGAGATAGCTCCACCGCTGCGGCGGTGCGTCGTCGCCGAATGTGTAAAGTAAGTGCGTGCTCAACCAGAATCGCTGAACACCGAACGTTGGGAATCGGATCTCCCCATCGAAGGTGGTCTGCACGAACTTCAGCGAACCAACATCAAAAGCCCCTGCCTCGTTCAGGACATTCACTTGCGTAATCACGCCCTGCTTCTGCCATTGGAATCGGCCACCGAGCAGCATGGATCCGAGCTTCCCCGGAATGATCGCCGGATTCGGCCGGCGCATACGATTAATGGAGTTTCGACTAAAGAGGCTCCATGGTGCATGCACGACAACCGAGTCGTAGCCAACGGAGCGATCGCGCTCGCCGCGTATGCCGATCCACGGCTCGAATTCGGCATCCGTACTCTCGAATAGATGATGCAGCGTTGTTTCGGCACGATCGGCACGGAAGTAGTTCCGGGTATCAAGTCCCTGAAAAAGCGTCGCGGCAGAGTTGAGGAGATCGGACCAGATCCAGTCGTCGTTCGTGAATGTGCCGCGACCGACGTACGCATTGACGCTCGAGAGCCGGCCGAAGGCAAAGGTGCCCTGCACCGCCGGATCGAACTCGCCGAGATTCGAGCGATAGGTCACCGTTGGATCAATCTCGACGTAGCCGGTGTCGAGAGTGATTAGCGGGCCGAATGGAAGCGAGAGCCCATCGACGCGATCATACGTTGGGATACGAACTCCATAAATTCCCGGCAGAGACAGCAATTTCGTAGGGCGCTCGCGAATGACCGTGTAGTCGAGGGCATAGCCGCCCGGCACTTGGCGCGTCTCGTACGTGAAGTCGCGGTGGCTCTCGGTGCCGCCATGCGCCACCGCAAGGGCGGACTCATACACGGCGCCGCCGATCGCGATGACGCGTCCATCGACGACCGCACCGGGATGGAGAAAGGCGTCACCGCCGACCACGAACACGTCGCCGCGGACGCGTCCTTCAATCACTACATTGTGAGCGAGCACGATAACGGTGGCGGCGTACGCCGAGTCGCGCGCGAGTATCACCGGAATCGGGCCCGGAGCGATGAGGCGATGGGGCGCTGTCAGCGCCCGGGCCAGCCGTCTTCCGACCTGCGCTGGTCCAGGATCGCGGACGACGACCGATTGGGCATCAGCATGAGCGCCCGCAATCGCGCCGGCGAGGATCAGCGGCGCGATGCGCGCGCGAAGGCTCACCGAGCAAGCTCCAGAAAATTCTTGAGAAGAGCCTTCCCGTGCTCCGTCATGACCGACTCCGGGTGAAACTGGACGCCATACACTGGGTGCTCGCGATGCCGCACACCGTGTATCTCGTTCGGATCCTCGGCGGCGCGGGCAACAACCTGGAGCGAGTCTGGAAGCGAGGTTCGTTCCACAACAAGCGAGTGGTACCTCATGACCTCGAGTGGTGACGGCAAGCCGGCAAAAACGCCCTCGCCCGTGTGCTCGATCCTGGACGTCTTTCCATGCATAACGCGGTCGGCTCGGACGACACGTCCGCCGTACGCCTCCCCGATCGCCTGATGGCCGAGGCAGACGCCGAGCATGGGAATGCTACTGCCCCAGCGTCGAATCGTGTCGACGGTGATGCCCGCCTGCGCTGGGGCGCACGGCCCAGGCGACAGAACGATCGCCGAAGGCGCGAGATCGCCAATCTCATCCACGGTGATGGCGTCGTTGCGACGCACTTCGACGTCGGCACCCAGCTCCCCGAGATACTGCACGAGGTTGTACGTGAACGAGTCGTAATTGTCGATGACGAGGAGCATGGAAGAAGGGACTTGCTCGCGGTTAGGCCCTGGGATGAAACTGTTTGTGAACCGTTCGCAGGTACTCACGATCCACGTGCGTGTAGATCTGCGTCGTGGAAATGTCAGCATGGCCGAGCATCTCCTGCACGGCACGGAGATCGGCGCCGCCCTCCAGGAGATGCGTCGCGAAGGAATGGCGCAAGGTGTGTGGTGAAACGTGTTTGGCGATCTGCGCCTTTTCAACGTGTTGGCGAAGAATCTTCCACGCGCCCATGCGGCTGAGCGGTCGACCGCGCGCATTGAGGATGAGCACACCCTTACCCTGGCCATGCTCGAGTTTCGGCCGCAACTCTCGGAGATAGATCGCGACAGCGCCGATCGCCGACCGGCCGATTGGAACCAAGCGTTCCTTGCTGCCCTTGCCGAAAACTCGTACGAGCCCCTCTTCAAAAAGGACGTCTCGTACGGAGAGGGTGATCCACTCTGAAACGCGAAGGCCCGCACCATAGGCAAGCTCCAGCAACGCGCGGTCGCGGAAGGCCATCGCATCGTCGAGGCTCGGCGCGGCGAGCAGGCGGTTGACCTCATCGATGCTGAGCACATCGGGGAGTGAGCGCCAACGTTTGGGCGTCTCCAGCCGCTCGCTCGGATCGCGGACGACGAGTCCTTCGGCGAGAAGGAACTTGAAGTACGTCCGAATGGAGGAGATGTTGCGTCGAATCGACGCGGGCGCGAGCCCGAGGTCCTTCAAGTGATAGACGAACTCGCGCAACAGGCGGCTCGAGACGTCCGTCGGGGCACGCGCTCCCCTGGCGGCAGCATAAGTCGTTAGGCGCGCGACGTCGCGTCGGTACGCCTCGTACGTACGTGGTGAGGCTCCCTGCTCGAGGGCCAAAAAATCGGAGAAGCGGTCGAGCAGAAAAGGACGCGCGATCGCTCGGTCGATCAGGACTGGCTGATCCTTCTGCTCCGTGTCCACCATATCACTGCGCCCAGAACGAGGAGAGTGGCAGCGACCGCGGCGAGGATGCGGCCATACTCGGAGATCACCTGCGCGACGCGCGCCAAGTTGCCGCCAACAGTGAAGCCAAGATAGCTGACGGTGCCGTACCATATCGCCGATGCGCCGGCGATGGCCAGGCCTGCCTGGACGGGCGGCACGCGCAGCGCACCCGCGAAGGGGGGAACGAGCGCGCGGACGCCCGGAATGAAGCGACTGGCGAAGAGAGCCATGATACCATACCGGCCATACAACCGGCTGAGTCGCTGTTCGGCGCCGGGGGCTTTGTTGCCCAGCAGGCGTCGCTGGAGACTCGCCGACCCATATCGCGCCCCGAGCCAATACATGAGCATTGCGCTCGAGACGTTGCCAGCCCACGTCGCGAGAAAGACGGCGACGACGCTGCCTCGCCCGCGCGCGGCGAGAAAGCTGCCGAGGGTGACAACGGTGTCCGCCGGAATGGGTGGAAAGACATTCTCGATCGCGGCGACGATGGCGAGCGCGCCATACAACATGCCGATCGGCACCGTATTGAGCCACGCGAAAAAGGAGTTCACTGCGTCAGCCGCGGTCGTCGTTAGGCACGAGTGTCGCGACCGCGATGCAGGCGATGCCTTCGCCGCGTCCGATCCAGCCCATCCCTTCGTTCGTCTTGCCCTTCACGCTCACGTTGGTCTCCTTCACCGCTAGGACGCGAGCCAGCGCGGCACGCATCGCGTCGCGCTGCCCGCGGATGCGTGGCGCTTCGGCGATCACGGTGACGTCCACCTGTGACACCCGAAGCCCTGTGCCGCGAACGCGATCGACGGCAATGGCGAGCATCTCGAGGGAGTCGCGGCCGCGGTTAGCGGGATCCAGATCGGAAAACAGCTCACCGATGTCGCCGATTCCGGCAGCGCCGAGCACCGCGTCAGTCAGGGCGTGAGCAATAGCATCGCCGTCGGAGTGGCCAATGAGATGACGATCAAATTCGATGTCGACGCCACCGAGCCTCAATGGTCCGCCGCCACCAAAGCGGTGAGAGTCGTAGCCTATGCCGACGCGGAGAGCCATCACGCGCCCTGGCGCGTGCGACTGCTCCTCTCACCGGAAAATGCCAGCTTCCTGGCTTCGCTCAGAGTGACAAGCACGTTAGGCCGCCGCGCCGGCTGCCTCTGGCTCGCGGATGATCGAGTAATCCTGACGACGACGCGCGGGAATGAAGCCGGCGTCACGGATGAGACGCTCCATCTCCCCCGTGGTCGTGCGGTGGGTGGTGTTCGCCGCCGAAACGACGTTCTCCTCGATCATGAGCGAGCCGAAGTCGTTGCAGCCGAAGCGCAGCGCGAGCTGGCCGATCTTCATTCCCATCGTCACCCAGCTCGCCTGCAGATTCGGCACGTTATCGAGGACGATGCGCGCGATGGCCACGGTGCGCAGGTAATCGAGCGCGTCCGTCTTCGGCTGGTTGCGCATCAGCGGCGTGTTCTCGGGCTGCAGCGGCCAGCAGATGAACGCGGTGAAGCCACCGGTGCGGGCCTGAACATCACGGACCCGCTGCAGATGCTCGAGACGCTCGGCGAGCGTCTCGCCGATTCCGTACATCATTGTAACGGAAGTTTTCATCCCTTCCTGATGCGCGAGCTCCATGATCTCGAGCCAGCGGTCGGCGCCCGCTTTCTTGCGGGCGACAAGGTCGCGCACGCGCTGAACGAGGATCTCACCGCCCCCGCCCGGAATGGAGTCTAGCCCCGCGCTCTTCAACTCGCGAATCACGTCGCGCGCGTCCATGCGGAAGGTCTTGGCGAAGAAATCGACTTCTGATGGGCTGAATCCGTGGATGTGAATGGAGTGATAAGTCTTGATGTACCGCAGCAGGTCGAGATACCACCCGAACGGGATGTAGGGATTGTGTCCGCCCTGCATCAGGATCTGGACGGCGCCGAGCTCTTTCGCCTCGTCGATCTTGCGCCCGATGTCCTCGTACGAGAGCGTCCATCCCTCGCTGTGCTTCGGTCGTCGATAGAACGCACAGAAGCCGCAGTCGGCGACGCAGACATTCGTGTAGTTGATGTTCCGGTCGATGATGAACGTGACCGTGTCATGCGGATGCTTTTCTCGCCGAACGCGATCGGCCTCGGCACCGAGCTCGAGGAGAGGCGCATTGCTGTATAAGTCGAGGAGATCGCGCATGGAGCTTAGGGGTGTAGGCTTGAGGCTCAGGGTCCAGGCGGCTACGCCGCCGGCAAAAAGGCGAGTGAACCGTTAGGCACGCGGCCGGCGAGCACCAACCTCCGAAAGAACTCGGTCAGCCCTGCGAGATGGTGATATGACAGACCGTAGTCGAGCCCGGAGAGGTATTCCAGGCAGGTCGGTTGCTCGACGCCCGTCGCGCCGGACGCCTGTTCAGCCAGTACCTCGAGGTGCTGCAAGCCCCAGTTACGGGACTCGATGAGCGTGGCGTGGACGCCTAACGCATCGGCGACCGGCGTCGTGCGCTGTGCGACCCAGACGGCGAAGACGAAGGGAAGTCCTGTCCAGCGTTTCCACTCGTCGCCGAGGTCATACGCATGCTGATAACCGGCGGGCACGGAGCGGTGCGCTCGAAGTCGCGAGCCAACGAGCAGCGCGGCGTCACCAATTACCAGGCGCGCGTCGTGATCGGCTTCGCCGAATCGCTCGACGTCGCTGATCTCGGCATTGGCTGGCACGAAGACTGGACGCGCCTTCCAGACATTCTCGAAGAGGAGCTCGAGCAGCGCCACGCTCGTCATCGAGCTTCGACTCACGAGCACGCGCCGGCCGGTGAGCTCCGTGGCTGGGCGCTTCGAGAAGAGCAACACGCTGCGCACCGGCCCGTCGCAGGAGATCGCGAGATCGGGCAGCAGAACGTACCGCTTGGCATCCCGTGCATATTCGACGGCGGAGACAACGCTCACATCGAGCGAGCCGGCCGCCATCTGCCGATTCAGCTCTGTCGGCACACCATCCACCAGCGCAGCGTCAAGCCGTGCCGCACCGCGGTCGATGGCGCCGTAAACAGGATAACAATTGATGTACGGGATGCGACCGACGCGAAGCTTGCCGTTAGGCGACGTCATTGTCAGGCGGCCGCGGTTGCTGTGCTCGGCGCGGGAACCCCGTCGGGTGACGGCGCGCCGTCGAAGGTTCGTATCACGCGATAGAACGAATCACGTTCGACGGGAATCTTCCCGGCTCCGCGAATGAGCTTGAGAATGGCGTCGAGCGTCATCGCCTGCGCAGTGTGTGCTCCCGCCTCGTGGTAGATCTTCTCCCGGACCATCGTGCCTTCCATGTCGTTGACACCGAAATGCAGCGAGGTCTGCGAGATGAAGGGCGTGACCATCACCCAGTGAGTCTTGATGTTGTCGATGTTGTCGAGGAAAAGCCGGCCGACAGCGAGATTCTTCAGATCGTCGAAGGCGCTCGTCGCCGTGCCTTCCCGATGCAGGGTGTGGCCCAGCTCGTTGTTATCGGGATGGTAGGCGAGCGGGATATAGGCGAGGAATCCGCCGGTCTCGTCCTGCAGATCACGAAGCATCGACAGGTGGGCGATGCGATCCGCGAACGTCTCCACGTGTCCGTAGAGCATCGTGCAGTTCGAGTGAATGCCCAGCTCGTGCGCCTCGCGATGCACGGCGATCCACTCCTCGCCCGCGAGCTTCTTGTCGGCGATGGTCGCTCTCACACCGGGACTGAACACCTCGGCACCGCCGCCGGGCATGGTGTCGAGGCCGGCTTCACGGAGGGCGATGAGCGTTTCACGAACAGTCATCTTCTCGATCCGCGCGATGTGCGCGATCTCGACAGCCGTGAGTGCTTTGATGTGCACGTGGGGGAACTTCTCCTTCAACGCCCGGAACATCGCCGTGTAATACGCGAGCCCTGCTTTCATATCTAAGCCACCGACGATGTGAAACTCACGTGTCAGTGTGCTGTTTGCCGTCGCGGCCTCATCGAGCACCTGCTCCAGGGTATAACGATAGGCCCCCTCTTCTTTCGGCAGCCGCGCATAGGAGCAGAAGACGCAGGTCTTGCGAAGGATGCAGACGTTCGTCGGATTGATGTGCTGGTTCGCCGCGAACAAAACGCGGTCACCGTGCTTCGCACGATTGACCGCGTCTGCCATCGCGCCGATGCCGAGGATGTCGGGCGATGCGAACAGCGCGATCCCATCCTCCGGCGACAGGCGCTCGCCGCCCTCGATCTTATCGGCGATGGGGCCGAGTGATGGGTCGCTGAGCAGCCTTCGGTCCAGCGGAACAGCGAGCAGCATGCGTCAGCCTCTGAGGCGGCGAATGGCGAGCGTTACGTTGTGGCCACCGAACCCGAAGCTGTTGCTGAGCGCAATCTCGACGTCGCGTCGGACGGCGCGATTGGGCGTGTAGTTCAGATCGAGCTCCGGGTCGCGATGCTCGTAGTTGATGGTCGGCGGCACAACGCAATCGCGCACCGCCAGGGTGCAGATGATGAATTCGACCGCGCCGGCGGCGCCGAGCATATGGCCCGTCATCGACTTGGTCGAGCTGACGTTGACATCCGCAGCTGCCTCACCGAAGACGGCCTTGATGGCCTTCGTCTCGTTGAGATCGTTGGCGGGCGTCGACGTGCCATGGGCGTTGATGTAATCGATGTCGGTGGGCTCGAGCTTCGCATCGGCCATGGCACGTCGCATGGCACGTTGCGCGCCTTCGCCATCCGGGGCTGGCGCCGTGAGATGATATGCGTCGCCTGTCGCGCCGTAGCCGACAATCTCGGCGTAGATGTGTGCGCCGCGCTTGACGGCGTGATCGTAATCCTCGAGCACGACCACACCCGCTCCCTCCCCCATTACGAACCCATCCCGCGTCTGATCGAACGGGCGGGAAGCCGTTTCCGGGGTGTCGTTTCGCTCGGAGAGGGCTTTCATGTTTGCAAAACCGCCGATCGCCATCGGCGTTACAGTCGCTTCGGAACCGCCCGTGATGACGACGTCGGCGTCGCCGTACTGAATCGTGCGAAACGCGTCGCCGATCGCGTGCGCGCTCGTGGCGCACGCGGAGATAGTCGCGTAGTTCGGTCCCTTGGCATTGAAGCGCATGGACACGAGGCCGGCGGCGATGTCGGCGATGAACATTGGAATGAAGAAGGGACTGATCTTGCTCGGTCCGCGCTCGCGATAGATGTCGTGCTGCTCCTCGAAGCTCTTCAACCCACCGATGCCGCTGCCGAGGATGACGCCGACCCGATCCGAGTCGTACATCCCTGGATCGGTAAGACCCGCATCGGTCATGGCTTGCGTCGCGCCAGCGATCGCGTACTGCGCATAGGCATCGGCGCGCTTGGCTTCCTTGCGATCCATGTACTGCAATGGATCGAATCCCTTCACCTCGCACGCGAAGCGCACGGGGAAGTTCTTGGCGTCGAACTTCGTGATAGGAGCCGCGCCTGGCTTACCCTCGATCAGCGCGCGCCAGGTCGCCGCCACGTCGTTGCCGACGGGCGTGATCGCCCCCAGACCGGTGACGACGACCCGACGCTTCATCAGACCGCGACCTTGTCGTTGAGGTACTTGATGGCATCGCCGACCGTCCGAAGCTTCTCCGCGTCCTCGTCCGGAATGTCGATGTTGAACTCCTTCTCGAACTCCATCACCAGCTCCACGATATCGAGGCTGTCCGCACCGAGGTCCTCGATAAAGCTCGCATCGTCGGAAAGTTTCTCACGCTCTACTCCAAGCTCCTTCTCGATGATGTCGCGGACTTTCTGGGCGTTGTTGTCGGCCATGGGCGTGCGTCCTCTCGTCTGCGGTTTGACTGGTTATGGGAAATCTACAGCGTCACGACGAGGGATGTCACATGACCATGCCGCCGTCGACGACGAATACCTGTCCGGTGATATATGTCGCGTATTCCGACGCGAGAAAGCCAACAAGGCCGGCAATGTCGTTGGGCGTACCGAGGCGCTCGAGCGGGATCTGGTGCGACAGGCTCGTACGTGCTTCGGGTGTCATGGCGGCCGTCATGTCAGTCTCGATGAAACCCGGCGCCACGACGTTGGCGAGAATATTTCGCGAGGCGAGCTCCTTGGCGACTGACTTCGTGAGCCCGATCAGGCCTGCCTTGCTCGCCGCGTAGTTTGCCTGTCCTTTGTTGCCGACGATGCCGACGACGCTGGCGATGTTGATAACCCGTCCCCACCGGCGCTTCATCATGCCCCTCGTCGCCGAACGAATGGCGACGAAGGCACCGCGAAGATTCGCGTCGACCACCGCATCCCAGTCGTCGTCCTTCATCCGCATCAATAGGTTGTCTCGCGTCAAGCCGGCATTGTTGACGAGAATGTCCACGCCGCCAAAAGCCTTCTCAACATCCTCTACCAGCTTGGCGACTGATGGAATATCGGCCACGTCGCACGCGAACCCTTTCGCCGTGCCACCCGGTAGTTGGGAAGCGACTTCCTCGGCGCGAGAAAGATCCCGTCCCACAATCGCCACCTTGGCGCCAGCAAGTGCAAGCATTTCCGCGATCGCGCGCCCGATTCCGCGCGTGCTGCCAGTGACTAGAGCGGAGCGGCCCGACAGGTCTATCCTCATGATGCGACCAGTCCAAGCAACTGCTCGACTTCGGCGACGGTTCCGCACGAAGCTGTCTTGACGCCCGGCGCGATCTTCTTCACGAGACCGACGAGAACAGTGCCTGGACCCATCTCCACAAAAAGTGCACTTGGATGGGCCTTGGCCATGCTCTGAACCTCTTCGGTCCAGCGAACAGGGCTCGTAAGCTGACGAACCAGACGTTCACGTGCTGTCGCCAGCTGTGTGACCGCGTGGCCGTCCACATTCGCGTACACGGGAAATCGCGGCTCACGCATCTCGGTCACCGCGAGAATCTCCGTCAGTCCATCCTCGGCGCTTTGCATCAATGGCGAGTGAAACGCGCCGCTGACGTTGAGACGCATCGCGCGCTTTGCGCCGGCTTCCTTTGCGAGGGCCATCGCACGCTCGACGCCGCCGCTTTCACCACTGATGACAACCTGGCCGGGCGCGTTGAAGTTCGCTGGGACGACCAGACCAGCCTCGCGGCTGGCGCGCTCGCAGACGGTCTCGATCGGCTCGGCCATGTCACCGAGGATGGCCGCCATCGCACCAGGCTGCTGCACGCCGCTCTCGTACATCAACTCGCCGCGACGCCTAACAACTCGCAACGCGCCGTCGAGGGCAATGCTGCCGGCCGCGTGATATGCGGTGAACTCGCCTAACGAGTGGCCGGCGGCGCTACGGACTCGTGATCCGATTCGATCGCGGGCTATCGACCACACGGCTGCGCCATGCGCGAGGAGCGCGGGCTGCGCGTTGTGGGTACGCGTGAGCTCGTCGGCCGGACCCTCGAAGCAGAGCCGGCTGATGGGCGCGCCGAGCACGTCGTCGGCCTGCTGAAAAACGGCACGCGCCTCGGGGAAGGCTTCGGCAAGATCCTTCCCCATGCCGGGCTTCTGCGATCCCTGGCCGGGAAACAGCAGCACGATGTCCATCTAGAAGCGCAAGACCATGGACGCCCACGTGAACCCGGCGCCGAAGGCAACGAGGAGTACGTTCATGCCTTCCTTGATGCGCCCCTTCTCGAGTGCCTCGTCCAGCGCAATCGGAACCGACGCCGACGAGGTGTTGCCGTAGCGATCGACATTCACGTAGACCTTGTCCATCGAGACGTTCGCGTGCTTCGCCGTCGCCTCGATGATGCGCATGTTCGCTTGGTGCGGAATCAGCAGGTCGATATCCTTGCCGGTGAGCTTCGCGCCGTCCAGAGCCCGATCACACGCATCGGCCATCGAGCGTACCGCGTGCTTGAAGACCTCGCGACCGGCCATCTTTACGTAAAAGCTGCGGTCGTTGAGCACGTTCTCGTCAAAGGGCATACAAGCGCCGCCCGCGGGCCGATATAGCAGGTTGGCGAGGGTTCCGTCGCTGCGCATGTACGCGCTGAGGATTCCCTTGTGGTGCTTTGCGCGCCGCAGAACGGCGGCGCCGGAACCGTCTCCGAAGAGCACGCAGGTCGAACGGTCCTTCCAGTCCACGATTGCGCTCATTTTCTCAGCGCCGACGACGAGCACCGTTTCGGCCACGCCCGTCGCGATCATGCCTTCGGCGACCGTGGCCGCGAATATGAAACCGGCGCAAGCGGCACCGATATCGAAGGCAGCGGCTCGCGTCGCGCCCAACTCCGCTTGTAGGTCGACGGCGGTCGCGGGCAACAATCTGTCCGGTGTGGCGGTGCTGAGGACGATGGCGTCGATCTCACCCGCGGTGACACCGGCACGCTGCATGGCCTGACGGGACGCGGCCGCCGCCATCGAGGTCGTGGATTCACCGTCACGCGCGATGTGCCGCTGCTTGATGCCGGTGCGCTCCGTGATCCACTCGTCGGTGGTGTCGATGCCAATTTTCGCAAAATCGAAATTGGTCATCACGGACTGGGGCAGACCGCGACCCGTGCCGGCGATTGCCGCGATCGGACGCTTCATGCCGCCTCTCCCTCGCCCGCGACCGACTGCAACCCGCGGCCAATGTGCTCGTCCATGTGAGACTCCACGGCGCGCACGGCGGCGCGAATGGCGTTCTTGATGGCGCGAGGCGACGACTTGCCGTGTGAAATGATGCTGACACCGCGAACGCCAAGCAGTGGCGCGCCGCCATGCTCGGAGTAATCGAGGTCCTTGAGGGCTGCCGTTAAACGTTCGGGCTCGACGCCGGCTTTCTTGAGGATGCCAAGCATCATGGGCGCGACCGCCTCATAGAACTTGAGCACGACGTTTCCGACGAAGCCGTCGCAGACGACAACGTCGATCGGACCACGATCACACTGACCAGCCGGCAGGTCCCGTCCTTCCACGTTGCCGATGAAGTTGAGACCGGACTCGCGCAACATCTCGTGGGCCTCTTTCACGACGCCGTTGCCCTTTTCCGGCTCCTCGCCGATGCTGAGCAGACCGACAGCCGGATTGCTTCGGCCGAGGATATCCTCCGCGTAAACGGCACCGAGACGGGCGAATTGAGTGAGCTCGTCTGCGGAACAGTCGACGTTCGCGCCCGAATCAAGCACGACGACGGGCTGGCGCGCGGTCGGAAACACCGTCGCGATCGCGGGCCGCTTGAGGCCCTCGTGGAGCTTGAGGATAAGCATGGACGCGGCCATCTGCGCGCCGGTATTACCGGCGGATACGAACGCGTCGGACTTGCCCTCGGCCTGCAGACGCAAGCCGACGATCATCGAACTGTTCGGCTTGCCGCGGACGGCCGCGCCGGGCTTGTCTACCATCTCGATGACGTCGGGTGCTTCGATGATCTCGATGCGTTCCCGCCGCACGCCGCGTCCCCCCTGGCCACCGAACTCACCAGCCAAGAGGGTTCGCAACTCGCCTTCAATGACGCTCGTTTGACCGACGAGCTGAATCGAATGCGCTTGATCGAGCTCAGCGAGCGACTGGAGCGCGCCGGCGACTGTCGCACGAGGGGCGAAGTCGCCGCCCATGGCATCCAACGCGATCCGCGCCAAGGCTACGCTTCCCGCGCCGCGACCCGCTGCTCACCCGCGTAATAACCGCACTCCGGACAGACGTGGTGCGGCCGCTTCATTGCCTGGCACTGGGGACACTTCTGTAGCGCGATGGCGGGCGCAGTCTTGTGCGTGTTGCGCGCGCGCTTCTTTCGCTTCGAGGTACGTCTCTTCGGAACGGCCATGTCAAATCGATAAGTTAGAGTATTGATAACAACGTCGAAGCGTGATCAGCGCGAATCCCCGCCACTGCGCCGCTTCTGTTTCATCTGCTGCGCTGGTGCGTCCGCGCCGTCCACCGGCGTGAGCGAGCGCAGCGCGTCCCAGCGGGAGTCCACCGAAACCTGCGGCGGACAATGACACTCGCCAGCGTTGAGATCGGCGCCGCAGCTCGGGCACAGCCCCTTGCAGTCGTCCTTGCACAGCACGAACGTGGGCACGGCGAGAAGCCACTGCTCGCGAATCGCCGGCCGCAAGTCGATCTCGTCGGCGCGCTCGTCGAGCGCGTAGACGTCCGGATTGTCCGCCTCCTCGTCATCGGCTTCGACGAAAATGACGTGTTCCTCTCCGGAAACGTGAGCGGAGGCGTCGTTCAAACAGCGCCGGCACGGCATGACCACATCCCCTTCGAGTCGGCCATGCCAGTAGTAGCGTCCGGCACCCGCAGTGGAGAGCCGTCCGGTGACATGCAGCGGACCCGATGGCCGGGGGTCGTCTTCCTGCCAGATCTCGTCGTCCGGCGACAGCATACCATCGACGGCGATCCCGTGATGCTCGAAAGAGCGAATGTCAAAGGACAGCATAGCCGAGAAAACTACCAAGGCCGCCAGTGAGTTACAAGTGAAGTAGGGGCTAGAGGTTAGGATTGTTGCTGGGCCATCTAGGCCCTGAACCCTGCACCAATCAGCTCCCTTTCGCTGAAGAAGAACCGTGCTTCACGTGCGGCGTTCTCGTCGCTGTCGGACGCGTGGATAGCGTTTCGCTCCTTGGACTCTGCATAGAGCTTCCTCACCGTTCCCTCAGTCGCCTCCTTTGGGTCGGTGGCGCCGATTGTCTTGCGGAGCTCGGCCACGGCGTCGCGCTTTTCGAGCACCATTGGCATCGACGGTCCCGACGTCATGAACGACACGAGCGAGCCATAGAATGGGCGCTCCCGATGAACGGCGTAGAACTCCTTTGCTTCCGCCTCGCCGAGATGCACGACGCGCGCGGCGCGGATTCGAAATCCTTGCTGTTCCAGAAGCGCGATGATCTTACCGGCTTTATTCGCGCCGAATGCGTCGGGCTTGATGATGGTGAGCGTGTAGTTGCCAGCCATGATGAGGTCAGGGTGCAATGAGTTTGCGAACGATATCGCCGCGGGTGAGAAAGCCAACGAGCCGGCCGCCGCGAACGACCGGAACGCGCTCGACGTCTTTATTGGTCATGAGCGCCGCGACATCCGCGAGCGGCTGCTCTGGAGCAACGCACAGTACCTGACGGGTCATGACGTCGCGAACGGTACGTCTCCCCTGCGCGCTCGGCGGCGTGAATCGCGAGCTCGCCGACGGAAGGGTCATCGAGATGAAATGCCGCATCAATTCACGTTCGCTCAACAAGCCGAGGAGGCCGCCGTTCTCGTCGACTACGGGTAGCGCGCTGAGGCCGGATGACAGCAGCTCCCGCGCGGCGTCGCGCAACGGCATCTCGGGCGTGGTCGTGCGCGGACGCTCCGTCATCAGGTCCCGGACGGTGAGCTCTTCGGGTAGGGTGAATTCCGCGAGGGCGTCGAGCTCCGCGATCTCCGGTGCGCTGAGCGCCCTCGTGAATGCGTCGACGACATCGCCCTGCGAAAGAATTCGCGCGAAGGCCCGCACGAGCTGAAGATGGCGGGCCGCTTCACGCGGCGGCGCGACCACGAGCACGACGACCCGTCCGCGCGCGTCGTCGCGGGCAATCGGCTCGGGAGATACGCCGATCGCTACGCGCAGCGCGCCGACGGCCTCGGCCCGATAATGCATCACGAACGCTCGTCCATCGACGACGACGAGATCCTCACTTCGCGACTCGTCGATGCGGCGCCGCAGCTTGGCGGGGTCGCGAACGGCCGCGGAGGCCTCGATGCAGCCGAGAAGCGCCTCGCTCGCCGCCGACAGCGTGTCAACGGCCAGCGGAACGAGGATGCGTTCGACGGCTACGAAATCGCTGAGCTTCATACCGCGACGCGAGCCGTTAGGCGAGGCGCTCGCGCAGGAGGTCCACGAAATCGCGCGGGCGCTTCGCGACCCCGATTCCTGCCGCCTCGAATGCGCCGATTTTTTCCGCGGCAGTACCTGAGGAGCCAGAGATGATCGCGCCGGCGTGTCCCATGCGACGACCGGGCGGCGCTGTTTGGCCGGCGATGAAACCCACGACGGGCTTCTTCATCTTCTCCCTCACGAACCGAGCCGCGTCCTGCTCGTCGGTGCCGCCGATCTCGCCCATCATCGCGACGGCATGCGTGTCGGGGTCCTTCTCGAAGGCGGCGAGACAGTCGATGAAGTTAGTGCCGTTGATCGGATCGCCGCCGATCCCAACGCAGGTGGACTGCCCGAGCCCGGCGCGGGTGAGCTGATATACAACCTCGTACGTCAGTGTACCCGAGCGGCTGACGACGCCGATGTTGCCCGGCGTGCAGATGCGACCAGGGATGATTCCAACCTTCGAGCGGCCCGGTGTGATGAGGCCCGGACAGTTGGGGCCGATGAGACGCGAGCCGCGCTCCTGCACGAAAGGATAGACCTTCGTCATGTCGAGCACCGGAACCCCTTCGGTGATCGCGACGATCAGCTTGATGCCTGCGTCCGCCGCTTCCATCATCGCGTCGGCGGCGAACATTGGCGGTACGTAAATGACGGAGGTGTTCGCGCCAGTTTCGCGAACCGCGTCCGCGACCGTATTGAAGATCGGTACCTGGTTCTCGAATTTCTGGCCGCCCTTGCCCGGAGTGACCCCAGCGACGACGCAGGTGCCGTACTCCATCATCTGCTTGGCGTGGAAGGATCCATCGCGGCCGGTGATGCCTTGCACGACGAGCGTGGTGTCGTTGTCGATGAAGATACTCACGCGGCCTTACCTCCCTTTGCCAACTCGACGGCGCGCCTCACCGCCTCGTCCATGTCCGTCATTGCGGAAAAGCCGTTTTCCTTGAGGATCTTCACCGCGATCTCCTCGTTCGTTCCCGTTAGGCGAATGACGATGGGGAGCCTGAGCGGGTTCTGCTTCGTCGCGGTCACGATGCCAGTGGCAACATCGTCCGTGCGCGTGATGCCGCCGAAAATGTTGAAGAGGATCGATTTCACCTGCGGATCGCTCGTTATGATCCGCAGCGCATTGACGACTTTCTCCGGATTGGACGAGCCCCCGATGTCGAGGAAGTTCGCGGGCTCGCCGCCGTAGTACTTCACGAGGTCCATCGTAGCCATTGCGAGCCCAGCGCCATTCACGCAGCAGCCCACGTCTCCATCGAGCTTGATGAACGTCAGGTTCGCCTCGCGCGCCTGCACCTCGCTCGGCTCCTCGGCGGTCGGATCGCGGAGGCCTGCGATTTCCGCATGGCGTTCGAGCTCATTGTCGTCCACGACCATCTTCGCGTCGAGCGCGACGACGTCACCGTTAGGTGTCGTCACGAGCGGATTGATCTCCGCCAGCGAGCACCCCGTCTGCATGAAGGCGGTGTAGAGCTGCTGCATGATCTTGCTCGCCGCCCGCACGTTCTTCACATCGTCGAACAAGAAGAAGCCGAGCTGCGTCGCCTGAAATGGCATCAGTCCATACCGAGTGTCGACGGGCAGCTTGAGGATCTTCTCCGGCGTTGTTGCCGCGACTTCCTCGATGTCGATGCCACCGGCCGGGCTGACCATGAATACCGGCTTCTTGACCGCGCGATCCACGATGATGCCAACATATGCCTCGGAAGCGATATCGGCGGCCGTGGTCACGAGAACCTGATGGACAGTCAACCCCTTGATCTGCATGCCGAGAATTTTCGACGCGACTGCCTTCGCTTCGTCAGGCGATTTGGCCAACTTCACGCCGCCCGCCTTACCGCGTCCGCCAGCGTGCACCTGTGCCTTGACGACGACGGTGCCGCCGTACTCGCGTGCGATCGCTGCTGCCTCGTCAGCTGTTTTCGCAACTCGCCCTGGCGGAATTGGTACTCCCACTCTCCGCAGGATTTCCTTCGCCTGGTATTCGTGAATGTTCACACGTGCTCCGCTGTCTGTGCCATTGTCGAGATGGTAGTTCCTGCTTCTCCACGCACTGCTTCCCGTCCCTTCTCCAACGCCGTGATGATGGCGCGCCCGCCTGTCCGACGCGCAAAATCCACCGCAGCCCGGATCTTGGGCGCCATACTCCCTTCTCCGAAGGCGCCGTCGCGGTCCATCTGTACCGCTTCTTCGATCGTAAGGTGCGGCAGCGGCCGCTGCTGTGGCGTGCCCCAGTCGGCATACACCGCGTCGACGTCCGTCAGGATCAACAGCAAGTCGGCGCCGAGATCGCGCGCCAGGACTGCCGCCGCGAGATCCTTATCCACGACCGCGTCGAGCCCCTCCCAACCTAGTCGAGGATCGTCGTAAATGGGTGCCCCGCCGCCGCCGCAGGCGATCACGACGGAACCGGCGTCGAGGAGGCGCCGAATCGATGGTAGCTCGTGAATCGCGAGTGGCCGCGGACTGCCGACAACGCGCCGCGGCCGACCGTGGCCGTCCGGCTTCACCACGTGCCCCTCGCGCTCGAGCTCGTCGGCTCGCTCGGGTGGCAGCTCTCGGCCGATGAACTTGGTCGGAGTCTGGAGCGCGGGGTCATTCGGATCGACCACGACCTGAGTGATGATCGTCGCCACGTCGCGCGGCGTTCCGGCGCGCCGCAACGCATTGTCGATCGACTGCTGCACCATGTAGCCGATCCAACCGGCGGTCGCGGCAACGAGGACGCCGAGCGGCAGAGGAGGCGCATCATAGCGCGCGATCTCGTTGCGAACCATCTCGTCACCAACCTGGGGCCCATTGCCGTGGACGACGCAAACATTCCAGCCCGCGCTCACGAGATCGACGATCGGCCCGAGACTGGCGCGGGTGTGACGAAATTGATCGTAGACGTTCGACCGCTGGCCCGACGGCGCGAGCGCGTTCCCGCCGAGCGCAATGACGGCCATTCCGGAAGCCTCGTTAGGTATCGACACCGCCGTCACCGACTTCCACCTCCGAGCAACTTGCCGAGCTCGTCGAACGCCTGCCCGAAAGCTGTCCAGTCGCCGCGGCGCATGGCGTCGCGCATCCGCCCGTAAAGGACCGCCGCGCGCGCACGAACGTCTACTCCGGGGGTCGACGACACCGGCGTGGTGAGCGGCGGAAGGTTTCCCGCCGACTGCGCAATGGATGGCGCGATGAGTAGGGAATCGTCTACGAGAAGACCAACGTGCAGCAGCGTCGGCGCGGCTTGCGCACGCCAGCTGTACGCCGGCTGCGCGAATGCGAGCGTGCTGGCGAGCGGAATGGCACGAATAGGTCCGCGCGCGATCGTCGCATCGCGCGTCGTGCTATTCGACGTAGTGTCCACGTTATGCAGGCGGTCGAGCACTGCCGACCATTTCGGGCCAAGCTGTGCCGTCTCATACCAGAGCGTTTTTCGCTCCGCGCCGCCAGTGCCGATAACCATCCCTCGTACGCGGTCGGACGCGTCGAGCAACACGAGACCAACCGCGGTAACATTGCCTCGCGGCAAAACGAATACCGGTGTCGAGCCAGCGAGTGCACTGTCTGCGCCGTCGATCGCGACGAGATGCCGCGGAACGTCGCTATCGGAGCGTGTGCCGTATTCGGCGTACGCCGCCGCTTGCGCCTTGAGGCCGTCGATTGCTGGCGGAATCGCCGCTCGCAGATTCGCCGGAAGCACCGTCCAGGGCACGAAAAGCGTCGGGAATCGCTTGATCCAGCTCTGCGCTGGCGGCCCGGCGGCCGAGTCGGCGACGACGAAGGTCTCTCCAGTTGCCGCGTAAATAACCGCGGTGGCTGCGTGCTGAAAGTATGTGCGCTCGTCGCCCGCGACCTGAATGTGCTTGCTCAGCGGATAAGCATCCGACGCCGCGTAGAGATCGACGGTCCAGAAGAGCGAATCGCCCAGCACGATCGGCGTGACGACGGTGCCCTGCGTGAAGAAGGGCATCAAGGTCCGGAGTCGCTCGTGCACATCGCGATGTGCGACGACCGTCGGCCGGGGTCGCGGCAGGTCGCTCGATGCCCAGCGCAGTCGCTGGAAGCTCAGCGCATGCGCGAACCGCGACGCGTCATTTTCGATTGGTGCGCCCACTATCCGCGCCAGTGAATCGGCGACAATCAAGTAGCCACGCGCGCCCGGAAAGACGAGCGCCGACACGAGCTGACTTTCGTCTTCGCGCGTGTACGCGGGTGGCGCGTGCACGATCCCGCCATGATCGTCCACATCCCAGCCAAGGATGCGGCTGAGGCCGAAGGTCGCCCGCGTCGTGTCGCTGCCGGCACGCGGCGGACGCTCCGGGACATCGGCGATGATTCCCGCGGGCGAGGCATGCCATCCTAACGAGCCAACATCGGCCCGCATCGTCGTCTCGAGCGCGCGCGAGATCGCCGGCGCGTCCCAGATCGCCACGCTGCGGGAAAGCGCGATCACCGACGGGAAGGATGCGCTCGTGTCGGCGCGGCGCACGGCATCGGACGCGTAGGCGCGCCGCGTGTAACCGGCCCGCGTTTGTTGGTACGGCCGCTCGCGGAGCTGCGCGTCCTGCTCCTCCGCGATGCGCTCCCCAATGAACGGGGCGACCTCGCGCGTCAGTAGTCCGAGCAGCATGATGCCGAGAATCGCCGCGCCGGCAAGTCGTCCCTGCCCCGTCCAGCCCGACCAGACGACAATGAGCGCAGCACCTAACGTCGCAATCGAAAGAATCAGATTGCCCGGGATCAGAACTTTATGGTCGACATACCCGAAGGCGCCGTCGGGACCGCTGCCGCTCGTCAACAGATCGTACATGTCGAGCCGAAAACTCCACGCCAACACGAGCAGCACCACGCCGGCGAGCACCGTGAGATGCCGGCGCACGTAGCCTGAGATGTAGAGGCGGCCGCGATCCCAGCGAAGGCTCGGCGTCAGGGCATAGAGAAACACGACTAGCGCTGTGACGATCAGCAACGCAATCAGCATCCAGTAGTAGAGCGTCTGCTCCAGCGGCAGCCAGTATACGAAGAAGCCCAGATCACTGCCGAAGTAGGGGTCCGACTCCCCGAACGGAACATTCCAATGCGCGGCGGCGAACGTGGTCCAGTCGCTCGGCGGCAAGCTCAGGATTCCACCGAGCAAGATCGAGATGCACAGCACCGCCAGCATCAAGTTCCGGCCGGACACCTGTTCGCCGATTTCCAGATTCGCAACTTTGCGTGGCAGCACGAGCGCTACGACCGAATGCCGCACGGCATACAGGTTCACAAATACGAATAGCCCGGCGGCGACGCCCGACAGGAGTCGCGTGACGACGATGTAAGCGGCGCGCGCCCGCCAGACCTCGAGCGCGCCCGCCGACTCGAACCACTCGTAGTCCACGTAGACCTGGGCGACGGCGCGCGCCACCAACAGAAATATTGCGACGCCGGCGACGGCCAGCAGTACCCAGCGCCGCGTAGGGGCAGGCATCAGCCCCTCGTCACACTTGCACGCCCTGCGACCGCAGCCATCCCTCCATCTCGCCTTGAATGGCCGCCAACCGCTGCGGCGAAGATGCCTCGTATCGCGCCACGAGCGCCGGCTGAGTATTGGACGCGCGAATCAGTCCCCAGCCATCGCCGAACAGCACTCGCACGCCGTCGACGTCGATGACGTCGTGCCTCGAGCGGAAGTGCTTCACCGCCTGGTCGACGAGGCCAAATTTCTTCTCCTCCGGCACTTCGACCCGAATCTCGGGTGTCGAGACGAAGTTCGGCACGTCCGAGAGCAACTGCCTAACGGTTTTGCCGGAGTCGGCGAGAATGCGCAGGAGGCGTGCCGCGCCGTAGAGCGCGTCGTCGTGGCCGTAGAAACCCTCGCTGAAGAACATGTGGCCCGACATCTCACCAGCGACCGGTGCGTGCGTCTCCTTCATCTTGTCCTTAATGAGGGAGTGCCCTGTCTTCCACATGATCGGCTTGCCACCCGCGCGCGTGATCGCATCGGGCAACGCCTGCGAGCACTTCACGTCGAAGATGATCGGCTGATTGCCTCCGGTGCGCGCGAGGACGTCACGCGCGTACAGAATGAGAATGCGGTCGCCCCAGACGATCTCGCCTTGGTCGTCGACGACGCCGATCCGGTCCGCATCGCCGTCGAACGCGATGCCGATCTCGGCACCGTCCTTCTTCACGGCAGCGATGAGGTCCTCGAGGTTCTCCGGCACCGTCGGATCGGGATGGTGATTCGGGAAGGTGCCGTCGCTCTCGCAGAACAGGCCACGGCCGGTGGTGCCGAGCTTCTCGAAGAGCTGCGGTGCGACGAGCGCGCCCGCGCCGTTGCCACAATCGTAAACGACCTTGATGCGACGTGAGAGCTTCCCAACCCGGCGCCCGATGTCGTCGATGTATCGGTCAATGACGGCCTCGTTGCGCACCGAGCCTTTGCCACTCGGGTATGAGCCAGCACGAATGATCTCGTACAGCCGCTGAATCTCCGCCCCGTGCATCGACCCCTTGCCCACTGACAGTTTGAATCCGTTGTACTCCGGCGGGTTGTGGGAACCCGTGATCTGGATGCCGCCGACGACGTCGAGGTGGTGGAGACTCCAATAATTGAGTGGAGTAGGAACGACCCCAATGTCGATGACGTCTGCTCCCGCCTTCGTTAGGCCCTCCACCAACGCATCGCGCAGATCCGGCCCGCTGGGGCGGTTGTCACGGCCCACCGCCACGGCGCCGATGCGCTGGGCACTCTTCTCTGAATGCTCGCGTAAATACGCAGCGTATGCGCCTCCGATGGCGCGAGCGGCTTCGGATGTGAGATCGCGGCCGACAATGCCGCGAATGTCATACTGTCTGAAGATGCCAGCTGCGACGGCCATGCGACTCTCAGTTGAGAATGTGCGATGTCACCCTGACCGAAGCACAATGATCTGCTGTTCGTTCTCGCAAGCAGATCCTTCGTTGCTCCTAGGATGCCACCATATCCTACCTGACCGGCTGCGATATGGGAGCTACTGTAGTGGGACCCGAGATGGAATACCTCCCTCCGGTGGTCGCTTCCGGCCGCGCCGTCGACACGGGATAGGGCGCGAGCTGCGGTCGACCTGCCCACGTGAGGCGAATGACGAAGTCAGGTACGACGCCGAGCACCAGGAGCAGTGCGACCGTCGCGACGAGCACGATTTGTGTCAGCGTACCCGAGTGCGGCGGTAGCGGGAGACCCTCGACGCGTCGCCGCATGAACATCACGCGAATCACGTAGAGATAGTAGCCCGCCGACACGGCCGTGGTAACTACGAGCACGACGACGAGCAACGTCTGCGGCATTGGAGACTGCAAGGCCGCCTGAATCACGTACCACTTCGCGAAGAAACCCGCTCCACCAAAGATTGGGAATCCGAGGAGCGCCAGCATGAGAACGGCCATCGCGAACGCGGTCCACGGGCGCACGCTCCACAGTCCGGCCAGCTCGTCGAGCAGCACCGTTCCCGCCCCGGGACGGGTGAGGGCGCTCACGATGGCGAAGCACCCGAACGTCGCGAGGGTATAGATGAGCAAATAAAAAATCATTGCCGAGGCGCCCTGCGTCGTACCGGCCGCCAGCGCGACGAGGATATAGCCCGCGTGCCCGATGCTCGAATAGGCGAGCATTCGCTTGATGTTTTGCTGCCAGAGACCGATTGCGTTGCCGAGCACCATCGTCGCAATCGCGATTCCGACGACAGCCGGATGCCAGGCACTGAAGGCCGAAGGAAACGCCTCGAGCCATGCACGAAGAAAGGCAGCGAAGGCAGCGGTCTTCACCGTCGCCGCCATGTACGCCGTTACTGCCGACGGCGACCCGTCATAGACGTCCGGCGCCCACATGTGGAATGGCACTGTCGCGACCTTGAAGCCGAAGCCGATCAAGAGCATCGCGATGCCAATATAGAACAATGGGCCGCTCGCGCCGCTGGCGCCGATTGTTTGCAGATTCGTCGCGCCTGTCGCGCCGTACACCAGCGCGATGCCGTACAGCAGAAATGCGGTCGAGAACGCACCGAGCAGGAAATACTTCAGCGCGCCCTCCGCCGAGCGAATGCTTCGCCGGTTGATCCCGGCCAACGCATACACCGAGATCGACATCAATTCGATGCCGAGGAACACGATCATGAGATCGCGCGCCGCCGCAAGCAACATCATGCCTGACGAGGCGAGAAGGATGAGGACGTGCGATTCGGGCGCGGTGATGAACTCCCGATCATTGTCGTCGATCGCCAGCATCAGCGTCAACAAAGTGCCGAGCAGGATGACGACGTCGACCATCCACCGGAAGTTGTCGACCGCGATCGGTCCGAGCGTCGCGCTGAAGCCATGCAGCAGGAAGTAAATCACCGCGATGAGCGTCAGCAGCGTCACGACGATGCTTGCCCACCCGATAGCACGTTGATGCCTCGGACTATCGGGACGCCACGCCGCCGCGACAACGAGAATCATCGCGCCGGCCATCAATACGAGATCCGGCGTCAGCGCTGCGGTGAGCTGCAGTGGTTTCGAGAGATCGAACACCGCGGGCAAGGCCAGCGTCATCGGATGTCTCCCGCGCTGACGACCCGTGAGCGTGACGAAGCTCTCGCCTGCACGACGTTGACAAATCGCTCAGCGGAACCTTCCATGCGGCGCAGCACCGGCGCCGGATAAACGCCTAACCAGATGATGACGGCGACGAGCGGTGCCATGATCAACAGCTCGCGTGGATTGAGATCGGAGAGATGCTCGTTCTCCGGATTGTTGAAGGCGTTGAACAGGATGCGTTGGATTGCCCACAGCAGATAGGCGGCGGCGAAGATGACGGCCGTCGTCGCGATCACGGTGAAAATCGGCACGGTCCTGAACGCACCAATGAGAACGAGGAATTCCCCGACGAAGCCATTGGTGCCGGGCAGGCCGATGCTGCTCAAGGAGACCAGCGTCAGAAGCGCCGCAAACATCGGTACGACTCGCGCGATGCCGCCATACGATTCTATGAGGCGCGAGTGACGACGCTCGTAGATCATGCCGATGAGAAGGAAGAGAGCTCCGGTCGAGATTCCGTGGTTGATCATCACCATCAGCGCGCCTTGTACACTTTGTACGGTCAGCGCGAAGATACCGAGCATCACGAAGCCAAGGTGGCTCACCGAGGAGTACGCAACGAGCTTCTTGAAGTCGGTCTGCACCATCGACACCAGCGCGCCGTAGACGATACCGATGACGGCGAGCCCGAGGATGATGGAACGCACCGTTTCATTGAGCGCCGCCGACGGAAAAAGCGGCACCGCCAGGCGCAGGAAGCCGAACGTGCCCAGCTTCAGCATGATACTCGCCAGGACGACCGAACCGGCGGTTGGCGCTTCCACGTGCGCATCGGGCAACCAGGTGTGAAATGGAAACATCGGCACCTTCACGGCGAACGCCATGAAAAAGGCACCGAAGAGCCATAGCGCCGCCGTCGGCGACACGACGACGTTCTGCAGGATGTAATCGTAGTTGAACGACGGTATGCCCGTCGCCGGGCTACGCGCCGCGAGTCCCAGATACACGATGGCGGCGAGCATCAGCAATGAACCGACCATCGTATAAATGAAGAACTTCAAACTCGCATACAGACGCCGGTCGCCACCCCAAATGCCAATGATGAAGTACATCGGTACGAGCATGACCTCCCACATGACGTAGAACAGGAAGAGGTCGAGGCTCATGAACACGCCCAGCATGCCCGTCGTGAGCACGAGCATGAGGGCGTAGAAGCTGTGAGTGCGGGTTCTGATGTACGTCCAGCTTCCGAGCGTCGCCAGCACCATGATGAACGTCGTCAACAAGATCATCATGAGCGCCATGCCGTCGATGCCAATCGTGAAACGCACTCCCCACGACGGAATCCACGCCGCATCGACCGCGAATTGCCAACCGGGTTGGCCCGCGTCGAACATCGGCCATAGACCTAACGATACGACGAACTCGACGAGGAATGTCATGAGCGCGATCACGCGTGCCGGCCCGGCCACCCCCGTGGCAATCTCGTCCACCGCCGTACTCAGTTCTGCGCCGGCGGCCGGGACGGCCGACTCCTGCGGCGTTGCCACGGCGGCGCCGGCCGTTCGTCCGCCTAACGCGGCATGTAACCAGATTACGACCGTGCCAGCCAGCGGGATCCCCAGTAGCGCCGGCAGGATCCAGCGGTCATATGCGATCGACATCAAGAAACCGTTCATGATCAGCGGATCGTGAAAGCGCCAAGGACCAGCAGCACGCCAACGACGAGCACCCAGGCGTACGTGCCGACCTGACCAGACTGCAATTGAGAGCCGAGCCAGCCGACGCGGCGCGGTATCCAGGTACCGAAGAACTTGACCATCACGTCGTCGATGAGGCCGACATCGATACCCTGCCAGAGTAGCCCACGCGACACTTTCACGGTGGGCTGCACGATGCCAGCATCGTAAATCTCGTCCACATAATACTTGTGTGCGAGCACGCGCTCGAACCCTTCTTCCGGCTTGGCCTGGCGCTTCGGTACGAGCTGCTCGGGCTTGAGCACGAGCCAGGCGACCACGATGCCGGCGACGGCAATGAGAACGGCCGCACTAATGAGCGAGTACTCAATCGTGCTCGATGCCTCGGCCGCGACACCATGCGTGATGCGGAGTGTCGCTTGCCCAACGACCGGCTCGAGCCACCGATCGAGCAGACCCACACGTCCCAGCGGGACCGACTCCGGAAGATTCAGCCAGCCGCCGATCGCACTCAACACGCCGAGGACGACCAGCGGTCCGGTCATGATCCACGGAGCTTCGGCGAGACTATCGCGCTCCCTCTCGCCGGTCCGATTCGGTCCGAGGAAGGTGTAGATGAGCATGCGGGTCATGTACGCCGCCGTCATCAATGCGGCCGCGAGACCGAGCGCGTAGCACGCGTACAGAACGATGCTCCCTGGTATGCCTAACCAGTGCGTCTCGGCGAGCGTCGACTCACGCGCGCGCAGGAACACCGTCCCGAGGATGGCATCTTTGGAGAAGAAACCGGCGAACGGGAAGATGCCGGCGATAGCAAGCGTCGCGATCACCATGAGCCAGAACGTCCACGGCATGTACCGACTCAGGCCGCCCATGTTCCGCATGTCCTGAGCGTCGGCCTCGTTATGCGTTGCGTGGTAGGCGCGATGCATGGCGAAGATCACCGACCCGGATCCGAGGAACAGCAGCGCCTTGAAGAACGCGTGTGTCACGAGATGGAACACACCGGAGACGTACGCCCCCGCGCCCACACCGATGAACATGTAACCGAGCTGCGACACGGTCGAATAGGCCAACATCTTCTTGATGTCCCACTGCTTCAGACCGATCGACGCCGCGAAGATCGCCGTCAGCGCGCCGATGACCACGACCGTGAGACTTGCGACAGGCGATAGCGAGAACAGGAAACTGCTGCGCGCGATCAGGTACACACCCGCTGTGACCATCGTCGCCGCGTGAATGAGCGCCGACACTGGTGTCGGTCCCGCCATCGCGTCAGGCAACCACGTGTAGAGGGGAATCTGCGCGCTCTTGCCGGTGCAACCGAGGAAAAAGAAGAGACAGATCCAGGTGACGACATTGGGAGCGAGCGCCGTCGCCTGCGTGCGTACACCCTCGAATTCCAATGTCCCGAGGTTGGCGAACAACATGAACATCGCAATCAGGAACCCGCAGTCGCCGATGCGGTTCATGATGAACGCCTTCTTTCCCGCGTCGGCGTTGGCCTTGTCGAGGTACCAGAAGCCGATGAGCAGATATGAACACAGGCCTACGCCTTCCCAGCCAACGAACATCACCGGATAGCTCGCGCCCATCACCAGCACGAGCATGAACGCAACGAACAGATTCAGATAGGCGAAATAGCGTGGGTAGCTCGGATCCTCCTGCATGTACCCGACGCTGAAGAAATGAATGAGCATCCCGACGCCGGTGATCACGAGGATCATCACCATCGAGAGCTGGTCGAGCTGGAAGGCCGCGTCGACGTGCAGGTCGCCGACCGGCATCCACTCGTAGTAGCGCTGAATGAAGGGCGCGTGCAACGCCGCCTCACCAGCGTTGCGCATCGCGAAGAAGATCGCCCCGGCGAGCACAAAGGCGAGGACCATAACGCCCGGTCCGATGATCGTCGTCAGTGCCGCGAAGCGATGCCGTACAACGACGTGATGATCGTCGCCGTGCGCGCCGCCCCCTGTGACATCGTGTCCGGAGTCCGTCTCGTGGCGTTCTTCGGGGGCGGCATGCATGTCGTGCGGTTGCGCCCCGGGGTCGGATGTTCCGGGATGGTACGCGCTCAGGATCGACAGCAGGCCGTTGAGCACGAACCCGAGTAGCGGCAGCAGGGGCAGCAGCCACATCCACCGCGCGATCGTGCCGGAGAGCGGGTGCACGGCGCCCGCGGCTTCCTGGAGAAGCATCAGCCTTTCAGGAGATTGACGTTCTGGAGATTGACCGTCTGTCGATGACGGAACAGCGCGATGATGATTGCCAGACCGACCGCCGCTTCCGCGGCCGCGACCGTCATGACGAAGAACACGAACACCTGGCCCGCGACGCCGTAGATCTGCGAGAAGGCCACGAACGTCAGATTCACCGCGTTGAGCATTAGCTCGACACACATGAACACAATGATCGCGTTGCGTCGCGTGAGCACACCGACAACGCCGATGGTGAATAACACAGCGGAGAAGAAGAGTGCCTCAGCGAGCATTGAGCGCCGCCTCCTCTTCCGCCTGCGTTCGTCGTCTGCCAAGCACGACCGCGCCCACGACCGCCGCGAGCAACAGCACGCTCGTGACCTCGAACGCGAGTAAGTACTCGTTGAACAACGGCCCGGCGACTGGTGCGAGAGCGCCGGTGTACTCGATCTGCCGGCCGAGATATCCAGGCGGGATGTGCGGTTGAACGTGTACGCGCGTGAGCGCAAAGATCTGAGCCAGCAGCGCCACGCCGACCGCGGCGCCGAGGAGCTTCCATCCTCGCCCGCGTGCGTCGGCGATCTCACTCGGATGGCCCAGGTTCAGAAGCATGATGACGAACAGGAACACCACCATGATGGCGCCGGCGTACACCAGCACCTGAATCGCGCCGATGAACTGGGCATCCATCATGACGTACAGTGCCGCGAGGCAGAACATCGTCGTCACCAGCCACATCGCGGCGGCCACGGGGCTCTTGCGGGTCACGAACAATATCGCCGCCACGACGGCAAGGATGCCGAAGACGTAGAAGTTGAACGTGTAGAAGAGCGGGAGGTTGGGTTCCATCGCAAGCTATCAGTGGATGCCTAACGGACTACTCGGAACGAACCACGCACAAGAAACGCACAGCCCTATTCCCCCTTCGGATCGGCGGGATCCCACATCTCACAGACCGGGTGCGTTTGCGCCATCAGCCGCTCGAGATCGTATACGAAACCTTCGCGGCTGTATTCAGAATTCTCGAAATGGCGGCCGACATGGATCGCTTCCTCGGGGCAAACCTCCTGACAGTAGCCGCAGAAGATGCACCGAAATTCGTCGATCTCGAACAGCAGCGGATAGCGATTGCCCTTCTCGTCCTCGCCAGGCACGAGCTTGATGCAGTTCGCAGGGCACACCGTCGGGCACAAACCGCACGCGACGCACTTCGCCTTGCCATCTTCGGTGGTCAGCATCCGATGTGTTCCGCGCCAGCGCGGCGAGAGCGCCCATTTCTGCTCCGGGTACTGAATCGTCACCTTGTCGGAGAAGAGATGCTTCAACGTGACCGCCATGCCGCTCAGCGTCGCGCGCACGTAACTCGTCTGCGCGATCGGACGCTCCAGAACCTTCACACCAATAGCCATCAGTCGCCCGCCTCCGCGGGAGTGAAGCGTGCGCGGTCGAGTGTCGCCCGACGCAGCTTGTCGAGATTGCGTCGGTCCAGTCGCGAGTACGCCGGGCTCACGATGCGTCCGCGGTCGATAATCAGGAACACGATGGCCAGACACACGATGTTGAGCACGAGCAGCGTCGCGCCGAATTGCCACGAGCCGCGCACATAGCCGGCGTAGCTCAGCCCGAGGATCGCCGTCGCCAACACCACGATGTACGATAGCGCGAGCGGCAGTAAGATTTTCCAACCCAGCGACATCAGCTGGTCGTACCGGAATCGCGGCAGCGTCCAGCGAATCCACATGTAGAGGAAGACGAAGAACATGATCTTCACGAGGAAGAACACGAACGTCGCCAACGTCGCCGCCAGGCTGTGCGCGTAGTTGTCCCAGAGAGTGAACGGAATGTCCCACCCGCCGAAGAACAGCGTCACCATCAGCGCGCTCGCCGTCACCATGTTCGCGTACTCGGCGATGAAGAACATCGAGAACTTCATCGCACTGTACTCGGAGTGATATCCCGCGATGAGCTCCGACTCCGCTTCCGGCAAGTCGAACGGCAAGCGATTCGTCTCGGCGAACGCCGAAACCATGAAGATGAAGAAGGCGACGGTGCAGCCGAACACGTTCCACGCGAGCCGCCATTGCCCGGTTGTTTGCTGCTCGACAATCGCGCTGAGCGAGACGTTACCAGAGAGAAGGAGCACTGGGATGGTCGACATGCCCATGGCGATCTCATACGAGACCATCTGCGCACTCGAGCGCAATCCGCCGAGCAGCGAATACTTGTTGTTCGACGACCAACCGGCGAGCACGATACCGTACACGCCCAACGACGAGATCGACAGAATGTAGAGAAAGCCGATCGGCATCGGCGCGATGGCCATGTCGATGACGCCATAGCGCGAGTACCACGGCGCGCCGAACGGAATCACCGCCATCGTCATCAACGCGGGGATGAAGGAGAGCGCCGGAGCCAGGATAAAAAGCGGCTTGTACGCTGCGCCTGGATACGTCTCCTCCTTCATGATGTTCTTCAGCCCGTCAGCGGCCGGCTGCAGCAAACCGCTTGGCCCGACGCGGTTCGGGCCGAGCCGGTCCTGAATCCACGCCGCTACCTTCCGCTCCAGCAGCGTGAGAAAGGCCACGCCCACCAGATAGATGGTGAAGAGCACGAGGATCTTGATGATCGTAAATAGCAGCCACCAGCCGAATTGCTCTGGTCCTGAGCTTGTGATCGTCAGCGGAGGCAGTGGTTGAGTCGGCGCGGCAGCCTGAAGCCACAACGGCAGGTGAATCATGCGGACGCCTCCGCCATCGCGCCGGCGATCATCGCGCCGCGCATGCCCAATCCGTCGTACGACATTCCCGCAAACTCCGGCCGCGCCGCCGACAGTGCCGCGAAAACATCGCTTGGCAGGCCGCCCGTGATCGGCGTTCCGCCTAACGCAGTCATCAGATCAGCAACGACGAACCAGCTGGGCCGCGCGAAGCCCGGCGCCGCCTTCACTTGCGTGTACCGCTGGACTCGACCACGGATGTTAGTAAACGTGCCCTCTTCCTCGCTCATGTTCGCGATCGGCAGCACGACCGCCGCGGTGTGTCGCGCCCAGAACGGCAGAGTCGTCCCAACGACGATCGTCGCGCCCGCCTTCGCGGCGCCCGACGCGTCTTCGCCCACGAGCTCCTCGTCCGCGACGAGCAGCACGTCACCTGCGCCGAGCCCTTCGAGTGGACGTTCACGACGCACAAAGCCGAGCAGTTCCGCGCCCTTCACGTTGGCGGCTCGATCGGCGCGGAGCGCCAGATCCTCGACACCTGCCAGCGGCGACTCGGGACCGGTGGCCACGCGGAATGCGCCGGCACCGCCAGAGCGTCGCACGATCTCCGAGAGAAGGAACAGTGCTTCATTCGAGAGCATGGGCGACGCGAGGACGAACACGCGCTTGCCGGCCGCAATGCGGGCCGCCTCGGCCAATGCTCGATCCCAGTCACAGCCAGCGAGCGTCGCGCCCTGGCGTACCATCGGCACGTCCACCCGATCGCGACGATTCAGCCATCGATAGTTCAGGCGGCCGTGGTCGCACATGAAATACTTGTTGACTTCCTCGTTAGGCCGCGGCCGCATGCGCACGATGGTGTTGTCGCGCGCCTCCATCATCACGTTGCAGCCCTGAGAGCAGTTGGGGCAAACCGACGCCGCACGATCCAGCTCCCATGCGCGGGCCTTGTTCAATGCGTCCTTCGACAGCAGCGCGCCGACAGGACAGAGCTCGATGACGTTCCCCGCCCAGGGATGCGTCATGTCCTCACCCTCGAACTTGCCAATCACGGCTCGGTCGCCCCGCTCGGAGACGTTCAGTATCGGATGGTGCACGACATCATCCATGAACCGCACGCAGCGCGTGCAGAGAATGCAGCGATTTGCCACGTAGATGACGTCGCCACCGAAGTCCTCTACTGGATTGAACCGCTTCGGCTCGCGGTAACGACCCTCGGCGCGGCCTTCCTGATACGTGTAATCCTGCAACTCGCACTCGCCTGCTTGATCGCAGATCGGACAGTCGAGGGGATGATTGATGAGCAGCATCTCGAGCACGCCCTGACGCGCCACGAGTGCCTTTTCCGTATGAACGCGCACGACCTGCCCTTCCGCCACTGACGTCGCGCAGGCCGGCGCGAGCTTTGGCGCCTTCTCCACGTCGACGAGGCACATCCGGCACACGCCGGCGACGGGAAGTCCCGGATGGTAGCAGTAATGCGGAATGAGCACGCCCGCTGCCTTCGCCGCCTCGAGGATCGACGTCCCCGCCGGCACCGAAACCGGGCGTCCTTCAATCGTTAGGTTGACGGTCTGAGCTGATGGCGAGGTCATCGATCGTTGTGCGTCTTCGCTAGAATCGTCGCGGGCGCAGCGGTCGTCATGCGACGGCCGGCACGAGGTGATGCGTTTTCTTCTTGATCAAGGATTCGAAGTCGCTGCGGAACTTCTTCAGGCCGGAAACGACCGGGGTCGCGCACGAGTCGCTCAGCACACAGATCGTCTTTCCCGTCATGTTGTCGGCGATCTCGAGCAGCGTGTCGAGGTCTTCCGTCGTTCCCTCGCCGGCGGCGATGCGCTCGAGAATCTTCGTCGTCCAGGCCGTCCCTTCGCGGCACTGCGTGCACTGCGCGCAACTCTCGTGGGCGAAGAAGCGCGCCGCCCGGGCGATGAACTTGACCAGATTCTGCGCGTCGTCGACGACAATCACGCCGCCCGAGCCGAGCATCGTGCCCTGGGCGACGAAGCCCTCGTAATCCATGAGCGATGCTTCCGCCTCGCTCACTGTCTGTATGGGAACCGAGATCCCGCCCGGAATGATCGCGCGGAACTTCCGACCCGGGAGCGGGCCGCCGCACAGATCATATAGGAAGTCCTTGAACGGAAATCCCATTGGCACCTCGTAGTTTCCGGGGCGCGCGATGTTGCCACAGACCGAATACAGCTTCGTGCCCGTGCTCTTCGGGTTGTCCGAGCGTGAGAACTTCTTGTACCAGTCGGCGCCATTGTTCAGAATCGGCGGAACGGCGACCAGCGTCTCGACGTTGTTGATCGTCGTCGGCTGTCCGAATACGCCCGCAACCGCGGGGAATGGCGGCTTGATGCGCGGATTTCCACGACGGCCCTCGAGCGAGTTCATGAGCGCCGTCTCTTCACCGCAGATGTAGGCGCCCGCGCCGCGATGCACCCACACATTGACGGTCTTCCCGCTGCCCATCGCGTTCTTGCCGAGGATGCCGGCCGCGTACGCCTCCTTGATCGCAGCCTCCATCCGCGCGATGGGCTCGGTGAACTCGCCGCGGATGTAGATGTACGCGGTCTCGGCGCCAATCGCGTGCGCGCCGATGGCGCAGCCTTCGACGAGGGCGTGCGGTGTCCAGCGCATGATCTCGCGATCCTTGAACGTCCCCGGCTCCGACTCATCGGCGTTGCAGCACAGGTAGTGGGGCTTGCCGTCGCCTGGCTTCATGAAGGACCATTTCACGCCGGTCGGAAAGCCGGCACCACCACGTCCGCGGAGGCCGGAATCCTTGACGACGCTGACGATGTCGGCGGGCGCCATGCCTAACGACCGCTCGAACGCAGCGTAGCCGCCGCGCGTGCGCCAGCCATCGAGAGTCCGCGCGTCCGAGTCGCCGAAGTACTGCGAGAGAACTGGCGTCTCGCGCGCGTGCGGCTTGTGGGGATAGCCCATCGTTACTTGTATCGCGAGAGGAGCTCGGCAACGCCCTCGGGCGTCACGGACTCGATGAAGTCTTCGTTGACCATCACCGGCGTTGCGAAGCCGCAAGCGCCGAGGCATTCCACTTCGATGACAGTGAACTTGTCGTCCGGCGACGTAACACCGAGCTCCTGACATCCGGTGTGGCGGAGGAATGCTTCCACTACTTCCTCGGCACCACACACCTGGCAGGGCGACGTCGTGCAAACCTGTACGAAGTATGTCCCGACCGGATGCTGGTGGTACATCGTGTAGAAGGTGACAACGCCCTTCACGTACGCCGGCGTGAGATCGAGCAGCCCGGCCACTTCGGCCATCGCGTCTTCGCTCACCCAGCCACGGTCGTGCTGCACCATCCAGAGCGCGGGAAGCAGCGCCGCCATCTTCGACGGATAGCGCGTCAGCAACTCATCGAGCTCCTGTTTGCGCGTGCCGACGAACACCGGCTGATGCGGCTCCCCGTGGCGTCCGTGCGATGTATCCGCCGGCGCCTCCACGCCGCCCATTTCACGAATGCTCATTGGGTGTCATCCGAGGGAGCGAAGCGACCAAGGATCTGCTGTTACCGCAACGATCATCTATCGATTTCTCCCATGACAATATCGATGCTCGCGTTGATCGCGATGACATCCGACAATAGGTGCCCTTCGACCATCTTCGAGATGGCGGAGAGGTTCACGAACGACGGCGGACGAATGCGCCAGCGCACTGGCTTTGATGTGCCGTCCGAGACCATGTAGTAGCCCTTCTCGCCCTTCGGGCTTTCCACAGCGACGTACGCCTCGCCGAGCGGTGGGCGGGGGCCCTCCATCACCTGCTTGAAGTGATGGATCATCGACTCCATATCGCTCGTCGCCTTGCTCTTGGGCGGAAGGATCAGGCGGTGGTCCTTCACGTTGATCGGCCCCTCGGGAAGCCGCGCGGCGGCCTGTTCGAGGATGCGTACCGATTGACGCAACTCTTCCATGCGCACCAGGTACCGATCGTACACGTCGCCGTTCGTGCCGACCGGCACATCGAAGTCGTACGTCTCGTAATCGAGATATGGGAAGTCCTTGCGCACGTCGTAGGCGACACCCGACGCTCGAACCATCGGTCCAGACAAACCGTGGTTGATCGCCTCTTCCGCCGTCATGACGCCGAGACCGATCGTGCGCCCGACCCAGATGCCATTCCTCGTCACGACGCGGTCAATCTCGTCGATCGTCTTCGGGAAATCCGTGAGGAAGCCGCGCAATCCCACGAGCCAGCCGTCGGGGATGTCCGCGCCCATGCCGCCGACGCGCGTGAATGTCGTCGTCAGGCGCGCGCCGATCCATGCCTCGAACAACTCGTAGATCTTCTCCCGCTTCTCGAAAGACCAGAGAAAGGGTGTGAATGCGCCGATATCGATGCAGGTCGTGCCCAGCCAGACGAGATGCGAGATGATGCGTGACAGCTCGCAAAGAATGACGCGCAACACCTTGCAGCGCTCTGTGATCTCGACTCCGAACAATCGCTCCGCGCCTAACGCGAAAGCAACGTTGTTCCCCGGCGAGTTGAGGTAATCCTCGCGGTCGGTGTACGGAATGATCTGGTTGTACTGGCGGTACTCGCCGGACTTCTCGAACCCGCAGTGCAGGTAGCCGATGTGCGGGATGCAGCGTACGACCGTCTCGCCGTCGAGCTCGAGCACGAGCCGCAGCACGCCGTGTGTTGCCGGATGCTGCGGCCCGATGTTGATGAGCATGTGGTCACCGGCGAGATCGGGCTCGATCGCCGCGGGCGCCTCGAGCGCGACAGGCGAGCCGCCGTCGTCCACCACGAGCGGCACGCGTTGCGGCCGCCCCTGCCCGTCCAGGCCGGTCGTCGACAGCTCGACTTCCACCGTTCGCTTCGTCGCCATGTCGCCGTCTATTCTCCCGTCTTCTCGCCCGCACTCAGACGCCGGCGCATATCGTCAGGCAGATCCTCGAAGGCCTGCGCGATCGAGAGCTCCTCCTTGGTGTAGCGTGCTTCTGGATTCGCGGCCAGCGCCTGCCGCAGTTGCTCGGAGCGGCTGAAGCGGCCGCGGAGCGGGAAATCCTTCCGCAGCGGGTACCCCTCCCGGTATTGCTCCCACATCAGCAGGCGCCGCAGATCCGGATGGCCGCTGAAGCGAATACCGAACATGTCGTAACACTCCCGCTCCAGCCAATCCGCGGCCCTGTAAACACTCCAGACGCTCGGCACCTCGAGCGGCGAGCCCTTTTCGAGCAGAACCTTGAGACGCAGGAATCGCCGATACGGGAGCGACCGCAGGTGCCACACGACTTCGATCGGCAGTTCGAGATCTCTAAACTCGACCGCGGTCACATCCGACAGAAAGTCGTAACGCTGCGACGGATCGTCATGCAGCCACTGAACGATCTCGAGCAGCTGACCGCCATCGACGATGACCGTCGTTTCTCCCCAGACAACGCGGACCTGTTTCACCGCCGTGGGAAAGCGCGCCTGCAGCGCGGCCGCACTAGGGTTCGGCGTTTCGCCCTGCCGCGGTACCGATTTCGCCGTCGCAGGCGCCGGTGCGTCAGACGCCAGAGCGCTTCCCGCGACCACTGGAGTGAAGCTCGTGCTCACAGCCCGCTACGCGTCTGATGAACTGAATTGCCGAATGGCTCCGAGACCTCGTCGATCATCGGCGCCGGAATGTACAGCTGACTGCGAGGATCCGGTTCCATCTCGTTCCGCAACGACTTGTCGGCGGAGCGCTCATTCATGACCTTCTTCTGAAGAAGCATGATGCCGTAGAGCAGGCCTTCAGGCCGCGGCGGACAGCCGGGCACGTACACGTCCACCGGAATGATCGTGTCAATGCCCTGCACGACGGCATAGTTGTCGAAAATGCCGTTGCCGCTCGACGCGCACGATCCCATCGAGATGCACCACTTCGGCTGCGGCATCTGTTGCCAGATGCGACGCAGCACCGGCGCGAGCTTGAACGGCACACGCCCCGCGCAGATCAGGACGTCTGCCTGACGAGGCGAAAAGCTCTGACGCTCCATGCCAAACCGCGCGAGATCGAATCGGCTCGCTGCCGTCGCCATGAACTCGATCGCACAGCACGCGGTCCCGAACGGCATCGGCCACAGCGAGTTCGCGCGTGCCCAATTGACGACGAAGTCCAGTCGTGTCGTTGTCCATGGATCCCCGCCGCTCGAAAGCTGCGTGATGGCCGGGTCCGGTCGTCGGCTCAATCCCATTGCAATGCTCCCTTCTTCCACACGTACACGAAGCCGACGAGCAGGATCACCATGAACACTACCATCTCGAGCAGACCGAAAAGCGACACCGATCCGGCGGGACACGCGCCGCCGAGGAGCGGCCGCGCACACGACAATTCTCGAAAGTGCGCGCCCCACGGAATCATGAACACGGTCTCGATGTCGAAGATGATGAACAACACCGCCACCATGTAGAACTTCACGGAGAAACGCTCGCGCGCATCTCCAAGTGGCGGAATGCCGGACTCATACGCCGTCTGCTTCACCGGCGTCGGTCGCGAGCGGAGCGTCAGCGCCGACAAGCCCAACATCAAGACTGCATTGAACACCACGAACCCGAGAAGCAGCAGAACCGGCACGTACGCGCGTTCCATAATCTCCCGACTTCGTGAAAACTTTCACTAAGTGCCCGAAAGCTATCCGGGACGCGGACGCAGTGTCAACCGCGGCGCGTTACGCGCGCGTGGGTGCACGAAGACGCAACTGCGCGAGAAATTGTCGTGCCACGCTTGGCACGGTGATCAGGGTCGTCTAGCTTTTCGCGCCATGCCGATTTCTCGCTCACGCGCCGTTCTTCTCGCGCGCCGCGCCGCGCGACCCACATGTCGCTGATGTCCGATCGCTGGATCACGCGCATGGCTGAAGAGCAGCGCATGATCGAGCCCTTCGAGCAGAGCCAGGTTCGCGCCGGCGTCATCTCGTACGGCGTCAGCTCCTACGGTTACGACATGCGGGTGGCGCGCGAGTTCCGCATCTTCACCAACGTTCTCAATTCGATCGTCGATCCGAAGGCCTTCGATCCCAAGTCCTTCGTCGAATTCGAGGGCGATGTATGCATCGTTCCCCCGAATTCCTTCGCGCTCGCGCGGTCCGTCGAATACTTCCGCATACCGCGCAACGTGCTGACGGTGACGGTCGGGAAATCGACGTACGCGCGCTGCGGCATCATCACGAACGTGACGCCGTTCGAGCCGGAATGGGAGGGCTATGTGACGCTCGAGATCTCGAACACGACGCCCCTCCCGGCCAAGATCTACGCTAACGAGGGAATTGCGCAGGTCCTCTTCTTCCGCGGCGACGAGGAGCCTGCCGTCTCCTACAAGGACAAGAAGGGCAAGTACCAAGGCCAGCTGGGCGTGACTCTTCCCAAGATCTGAGTCGCGCGTTCCCTCCTGTCCGTCCGCCGAACCTGCATTCCGCTCATCGGAAAATTCCAATCAAATAAGCAGCAAGCACGAGCAACGCGAGCACGACAACAACGCCGATCACCATCAGCGGAGGCCCCGCGCTCCGCACCGTTGCGCTCGGCCCTTCTCCCTTGCGCGCGCGTGGATCTGTTCCCTTGCCCACCACGTACGTCGTTTTCTCGACAGCGTCCGCGCCGCCGAGCTGGGCTTCAGGATCGCGAAGTCGATCGCGCCGGACTGGATTCTCCTCAGGCTGCTCCTGCGCCACACTCACCTCGGCTTCCAAGTCGGTTGGTGTGCTGCAGCAACCGGGCCGTCATCCAGCGCCGCCGACGGCCTTCTCTTCGCGCTGAGTCACCGCGGCGCGGACATAATCGCGATTCATCCGTGCGATGGTGTCGATACTGATCTCCTTCGGGCAGGCCTCCTGGCACTCGCCAAAGAGCGTACAGTGCCCGAAGCCTTCGGCGTCCATCTGCGCAATCATCCGAAGCGCGCGCCGCATTCGCTCCGGCTGTCCCTGAGGCAGAAGTCCCAAGTGTGAAATCTTCGCTGCCGTGAAGAGCGACGCGGAGCCGTTAGGGCATGCCGCAACGCACGCACCACACCCGATGCACGCGGCAGCGTCCATGGCCTCGTCGGCATCGTGCTTCGGGACGAGAGTGGTATTGGCTTCCTGAGGACTACCCGTGTTGACGCTGATATATCCGCCGGACGCGATGATCCGGTCGAGTGCACCGCGATTCACGACGAGGTCCTTCACGACGGGAAAGGCGCGCGAGCGCCATGGCTCGATCCATACGACGTCGCCGTCCTTGAAGTGCCGCATGTGCAGCTGACAGGCCGCCGTCGCTCGCATCGGACCATGCGCGACGCCGTTGATCATCATGCCGCACGAGCCGCAGATCCCCTCGCGACAGTCGTGATCGAAGGCGACAGGCTCCGTTCCGTTCGCGACGAGATTCTCGTTCACGACGTCGAGCATCTCGAGAAAGGACATCTCCGGGCTGATCTCCTTCGCCTCGTAGGTGACGAAGGAGCCCGCTCTGTCCGCCGACGGTTGTCGCCAAATATGCAGCCGTAAGTTCATTTGATGTCGCTCGCGCTATCGCGGTCGCTCCTGCTCCTCGCGCCGTTTTTCACCCTCTACCCTCTACCACCTACTTATAGCTTCGCGTCGCTAACGCGACATTCTCGAACACCAGCGGTTCCTTGTGCAGGATCGGTGCGTTGCCGTCGCCAGCAAACTCCCACGCCGCCACGTATGCAAACTGATCGTCGTGACGGAGTGCTTCCCCATCCGGCGTCTGGTGCTCGATCCGAAAGTGACCGCCGCATGACTCCTCGCGATGCAACGCGTCGATGCACATCAGCTCACCCAGCTCCAGAAAATCGGCCACGCGGCCGGCGCGTTCCAATTCCTGATTGAGTTCCTCGCCCGTGCCCGGCACATACAGCTCGCGCCAGAACTCCTCGCGCAGCTGAGGAATGAGCTGCAGTGCCGTCCGGAGTCCTTCGGCGCTACGTGCCATGCCGCAGTATTCCCACATGATCTTGCCGAGCTCGCGATGAAACGACGATGCCGATCGCTTACCGCCGATCGACGTTAGGCGTCGTGTCCGCTCTTGAACCGCGGCCAACGTCGCTCGAACTTCGGCGTGACCATCGTCAATCTGCTCGGGTTTCGCCGACGCCAGATAGTCGCCAATCGTCAACGGGACGATGAAGTAGCCGTCGGCCAGCCCCTGCATGAGCGCGCTTGCGCCGAGCCGGTTGGCGCCATGGTCCGAGAAGTTCGCCTCGCCAACGACGTGCAGCCCGGGGATCGTGCTCATCAAGTTGTAGTCGACCCAGAGCCCACCCATCGTGTAATGCACGGCTGGGTAGATGCGCATCGGCACCTGGTACGGATTCTCGTCCGTGATGCGCTCGTACATCTCGAACAGGTTGCCGTAGCGTTCGGCAATGCGCTCTACGCCCAGCCGCTGGATCGCGTCGCCGAAATCGAGGTACACGCCCCGGCCGCCTGGACCGACGCCGCGACCCTCATCGCACACTTCTTTCGCTGCCCGCGACGCGATGTCGCGTGGCGAGAGATTCCCGAAGCTCGGATACTTGCGCTCCAGGTAATAGTCGCGCTCCGCTTCAGGAATCGCGTTAGGTGCCCGGCCGTCCCCGCCACGCTTCGGAACCCACACCCGACCGTCGTTGCGCAGCGATTCGCTCATCAGCGTGAGCTTCGATTGATAGTCGCCGCTCACCGGAATACAGGTCGGATGGATCTGCGTGTAGCACGGATTGGCGAACGCTGCGCCGCGGCGGTACGCACGCCAGATGGCGGTCGCGTTCGACCCCTTCGCGTTTGTCGAGAGGAAGAAGACATTCCCGTAGCCGCCGGTGCCGAGAATGACGGCATCCGCCAGATGCGCCTCGATCGCACCAGTCACCATATTCCGCGTCACGATTCCCCGCGCTCGCCCATTCACGACGACGACGTCGAGCATCTCCGTGCGGGGGTACATCGTCACGCCCTCCCTGGCGACTTCCTTCTCGAGCGCCTGATACGCCCCGAGCAGAAGTTGCTGACCCGTCTGCCCCCGTGCGTAAAAGGTCCGCGAGACCTGGGCGCCACCGAAGGAGCGATTCGCGAGCAAGCCACCGTACTCACGCGCGAAGGGCACGCCCTGCGCCACGCACTGATCTATTATACGAACGCTCAACTCGGCCAGGCGGTAGACGTTCGCCTCACGCGCCCGAAAGTCGCCGCCCTTCACGGTATCGTAGAAGAGGCGGTAGATGCTGTCGCCATCGTTCTGATAGTTCTTCGCCGCGTTGATCCCACCCTGCGCCGCGATGCTGTGGGCGCGGCGCGGCGAGTCCTGGAAGCAGAAAGCCTTGACGCGGTATCCCAACTCGCTCAACGATGCTGCCGCGGCGCCGCCGGCGAGACCCGTACCGACAACGATCACGGTGTAGCGTCGCTTGTTCGCCGGGTTCACCAGCTTCATGTCGAAGCGCTGCTTCTCCCACTTGCGCTCGATCGCACCCGAAGGAATACGTGCTCGAAGTTCCATGCGCCTAACGAATCAACCCGGCGAGCACGCCGAGCGGTACGAGAGTGAATCCGAGCCAGACGACGACGGCGACGACCAGTGCGATGCGGCGGTGCAGCGGATGCGGCGACGGCTGGGCGAAGCCTAAAGTGCGCACGGAGCTCCAGGCGCCGTGGTAGAGGTGCAGACCGAGGAAGATCATCGCCAGCACGTAGAACGCGGCGACCCACCAGATGTGGAAGCTCGCCACGAGATTCCCATAGACATCGCGCCGGCCGGCGGTGTCGAGCTGGCCGCGCCACCTTGCTGGATCCACCTGACCCGTCGTGAAATGCAGGATGTGCAGGATGATGAACAACAACAGGAGCACGCCGCCCCAGCGCATCGTGCGCGACGCCAACGTCGAGACCTGCGTCTCGCGTTGCTTGTAGCCAACGGGTCGCGCCGTCCGCGCACGCATCGTTAGTTGATAAGCCATCAGCACATGCAACAACACGGAGACGATCAGCACCAGCCGCACGACCCACAACAACTCCCCGAGTGGGCCGTGCAGGAGGGCGCCGTAGGCATTCAGCTTGTCGCGCCCGACGAAGGCCTGGAGGTTTCCGGCCATGTGGCCGATCACGAAGGCGATACCAATCAGCCCCGTGACGGCCATGATGATCTTCTTACCGATCGTCGAGCGATAGAATTGGACGAGCATCGACCGCGTCTTCCGCGATCACAGCTTCACGGCTTTCATCGGCTCGCGCACCGCGTCCGCGCTCTTGGCGAGCGCCGCGCGCTCATCGGCCGTCAGCTGCACTTCGATGACCCGCTCCAGGCCTCGTCGCCCGAGCTTGCAGGGCACGCCGAGGTAGAGTCCCTTCATACCGTACTCACCCTCAAGCCACGCAGCACAGGGCAGAATGCGCTTCTGATCATTCACGATCGCCTCGGCCATCTGCACCGCGCCAGACGACGGCGCGTAATACGCCGAGCCGGTCTTGAGATACTTCACGATCTCGGCGCCGCCGTTGCGCGTTCGGTCGACGATGGCGTCGAGCTGCGAGCGCTCGATCAACTGTGTGACGGGAATTCCGCTGACAGTCGTATAGCTGATCAGCGGCACCATGGTATCGCCATGACCGCCGAGCACCATCGCCTGGATGTCACGCACCGAGATATCGAGCGCTTCCGCGAGGAAAGCGCGATAGCGCGCTGAGTCGAGCACGCCCGCCATCCCGATCACCCGCTCGCGCGGAAATCCCGTCACCTGCTTCGCGACGTAACACATGACGTCGAGCGGGTTCGAGACGACGATGATGATCGCGTTAGGCGAGCTGCGCTTGATCTGCTCCGAGACGTCCCTGACGATTCCGGCGTTCGTATTGAGCAAATCATCACGCGACATGCCGGGCTTGCGCGCGATGCCGGCGGTGATGATGACGAGATCCGAGCCGCTCGTCTCGTCGTAGCCATTGGTCCCGATGACGCGCGAGTCGACGCCCTCGATCGGCGCAGATTGCCACTGGTCCAGCCCCTTACCCTGCGGAACGCCCTCGACGACGTCGACCATCACGACCGTGCGCGCGAGCTCCTTCTCGGCGATTCGTTGCGCAGTCGTCGCGCCGACGTTTCCGGCGCCGACGACCGTAATCTTGTTGACCATGTCGTTCGGTTGTTGATGAGGTGAACAGATCGTGCGAAGGAAACCTAATAGCGCGAGACACCGGACGCGGGCGCGTCCCGACGCCGGGTGCTAGCCGCCAACTTGCGAGAGCGCTTTCAGCCCGCCGATGCGCAACTGCAAAAGCGCGTGCTCCTTCGGCTTTTCGGCGAGTGCGCGGCGGAAATGCGGCTCGAGTGCCTCGCCACCTCGCAGCGGCGTGCGGAGATCGATCTCGTGATCGCCGAAGAGACACGTGCGCAATCGTCCGTCGGCGGTGAGCCGCACGCGATTGCACGAGCCGCAGTACGTATGCGTCATCGGTGTGATCACACCGATGGACCCGGGAGCGCCGGCGAAATGATGGTATGCCGCTGGGCCGTTGCCGCGAGGTGGCCCGCCGCCCGGCTGGAGCGATCCGAGAACGGACGCGCGCTCCAACACCTCGTCGCTCGGCACGATGTGCTCGGCCGTCAGCTCGCGCAGGTTGCCGACCGGCATCAGCTCGATGAAACGGACGTGCCACGGATGATTCAGCGTGAGTCGCGCAAAGTCCACGATCTCGTCGTCGTTAATGCCGCGCATCACGACCATGTTCAGCTTGATGGGCGCGAGTCCCGCGGCTTCCGCCGCCTGGGCCGCGTGCACCGGATCGAAGCCGAGATTGCGACGCGCGATTGCCGCAATGCGGTCGGCTCGAAGACTGTCCGCGCTGATGTTCACACGATCGAGCCCTGCCTCACGCAGCGGACGCGCCAGCTCGGGCAGCCGCACGCCGTTCGTCGAGAGGGCAATATCCTCCACGTGCGGCACCCCCCGTAACATCGCTACCAAGCGCTCGATATCCGGACGGATCGTCGGCTCGCCGCCCGTTATGCGAAGTCGTCGCAAGCCGAGCGGCGCGAGTTGCTGCACGACATTCGTGATCTCTTCGTAGCTGAGGATATCCTGCTTCGGCAGCCACGTGAGTCCGTCGACAGGCATGCAATACACGCATCGGAAGTTGCAGCGATCAGTCACCGAGATGCGAAGGTACTCGATGCTGCGTCCGAACTGATCGCGCAGCGCGTCGGTCATCGCTCATCTCCGATATCGACGAGCTGGGTCTCCGGTTTGCTGGTTGCTGCGCTCACCCACTCACGCGTTCCGTCGACGTAGTGCTCGCGCTTCCAGATCGGCACCCGACGCTTCAGCTCCTCGACGACGTATCGCGCCGTCTCGAACGCGCGACCACGATGTGGATGGCCCACTGCGACGGCGACGCTGCACTCGCCGACGACCAGCTCGCCGAGCCTGTGCTCGACAGCGACGTCATTCGTGTCTCCGACTGCCGCCGCCTCTTCCACGATCGAAGCGAGCTCACGCTCTGCCATCGATCGATAGGCGGTGTATTCGATGCCCGTGACTTCGAGGCCCTCGTTCACCTCGCGAACGTTTCCTAGAAACAGCACTGCTGCGCCATTGGCAGCCCGCCCGACGCGTTCGATGATGGCAGCGACGTCGATGGGATGATCCACGATCGAGGAATACATCGTCAGCCGCCGGCAACTGGAGGAATGAGAGCGACTTCGTCTCCGTGTCGCAGTTCGCGATCCCGCGAAGCATACTGCTCGTTCACGGCGACCATCGGTGTCGGGGGCAATCGCGTGGCGTTGCCGATCTCGCGTATCCGATCGATGACATCGCGAACGGTCGCACCGGACTCGACTTCGAGCTCGATCGTCGAGCGTCCGACAGCTTCGGCGTATGACGCGAAGAGAAGAACAGTAACAGTCATGTGCTACTCGTATGATCCTACAGGTGCGGTCCTGAATCCGAAAGCACCAGAGCGTTCCAGAAACGAAAAGCCCGGTGCAGACGCACCGGGCTCAAATTGTACTCGCGCAACTTATTGCGCGATCTCCTCTGCTTCGTCTTCGATGTCCTGCTCGTCGACCCCCGCAACCATCGCGCGCAATTCCTTGGATGGCTTGAACACCGGGACCGGCCGCGCGGAGACCTCAACTGGCGAGCCCGTGCGTGGATTTCGCGCCATACGGGTCTTGCGGTGCCGGATCTTGAAAGTGCCGAAGCCACGCACTTCGATGTTCTTCTGATTCTGCAGCGCTTCTTTGATGGCCTCCAAAAAGGCATCTACGACGCGCGCGCAGTCCTTCTTCGAGATCATCGGACCCGCGGTCCGGGAGATCTGTTCCGTGACTCTCTCGACCAGGTCTGCTTTGGTCATGAATGTGCCTCGTGTGAGCGCGCCTTCAGCCGTGGACGCTAGCCGAACTTATCGCCCTTAACTCTTGTGTGTCAAGAGTTTGTGCCACTTACGCCGCCGGCTTGCGAACCACATCCAGAAACTGGTTGAAGAGCGGTCGGCCGTCGTGCGGTCCGGGTGCAGCCTCGGGGTGATACTGCACCGCGAAAATCGGCAGCTCTCGATGGCGCAGACCTTCCACCGTGCCGTCGTTCAAGTTCACGTGAGTTACTTCGAGCTCGCTTACGCCCGGGATCCCACGCTCGCCGCCTTCCACCGCAAACCCGTGGTTCTGCGATGTGATCAGCACGCGACCAGTTGAAATGTCGCGCACCGGATGATTCCCCCCCCGATGCCCATACGGCATCTTCACGGTGCTCGCGCCGTAGGTGAGACCGAGGATCTGGTGGCCCAGACAGATGCCGAATATCGGCACGCCCTTGGCCGCGATCGATCTCACAATGCCTGGCGCGTACTCGACTGCCGCAGGATCGCCGGGTCCGTTTGAAAGAAAAACGCCATCGGGCTCGAGTTCGAGCGCCGCATCGGCGGGCATCGTCGCAGGCACAACTGTCACGCGGCATCCATGATCGCTGAACAGCCTGAGGATGTTCCGCTTGATTCCATAGTCGTACGCAACGATGTGCCATTCGGAGCGCGGATCGCCCCACACGTACGACTCTCGCGTCGAGACACGGGAGGCGAGATCTAGTCCTTCCATCGACGGACAGGCCTCGAGCGCCGCCTGCGCCTCGACATCCGGTGCTTCGCCCTTCCCGATCACACCGCGCATTACCCCGACCGTGCGCAGGTGCTTCGTCAATCGGCGCGTGTCTATCCCTTCCAGAACAGGGATCCGGTTCGCGGCAAGCCAGCTCGTGAGATCGCCATCGGCGCGCCAGCTCGAATAGTTCTTCGAGAGCTCGCGCATTACGACCCCAGCTACCTGAGGCCGAGCCGATTCCGGATCACTGTCGTTCACTCCGTAGTTGCCGATCATCGGTGCCGTCATCACGACGATTTGGCCTTGATACGAAGGATCCGTGAATACTTCCTGGTATCCACTCATGTTCGTCGTGAACACAACCTCGGCGACGGTCGCGTCGGTGGAGGCGTGCAAGCCGCCGTGAAAAAGGGTTCCATCTTCGAGAAGAAGGAACCCCGGCTGCGCAGACAGATCGTTCACTGAAGAATCCACTTGTTATGGCTGTTTGGTCGGGGCCTTCGTTCCCTGGTTCGGCGTGGCCGGGGCGGTCTGCTGCGGCGCCGGCGTCAGTGGTACTGGCGACTGCGTGCTAGGTTTGGCAGGCGCAGCCGGGGCCGCTGGCGTGTTCGGGAAAGCCTGATCGAGAACGGAACGTGGCGCGCGACTGCGCGACGATGCGAGCGACAGGAGGAACGCGAGAAAGAGAAAAAGTCCCCCGCTCCACCAGCTGGCTTTCGTCAGGAGATTGCCGGTCTGGCGCGTTCCAAACAGCGTGCTGGCTGAGCTGCTCACACCACCGAACGATGCGGCGAGACCTTGGCCCTGGCCGCTCTGCAGTAGTACGGCGATGATGAGAACGAGACTGTCGATGACGAGGAGGACCATCAAGATCGTATACAGCATTTCTCTCTGCTCGGAATGCGATAGGCGATGTAAGCCATAAATATCACGCGACTTAGCGGCTTACGTCAAGTCCGGCAGATCTCCGCCCATTCCTCGGGGTTGAGACAGGCGCTTCCGACCAGCAGACCGTCGACTCCGTCCGCGCGAACCAGCGATTCCGCATTTTTATTATTGACGCTTCCACCGTAGAGAATCGGCACTGCGTCTGTATCCGTGCCTAGCTGGCGCAGCATGCCACGTATCACCCCATGCATCGATGACGCGTCCGCCGGTGTCGCACTCTTGCCGGTGCCGATGGCCCAGACGGGCTCGTACGCGACAATGATCGTCGGCAGTGCCGAGCGCTCGATCTGAGCGAGTCCCACCTGTAGCTGCTCGATCACCACACGTTCGGCATCGCCCAGCTCTCGCTGCTCGAGAGTCTCGCCGACACAGAGTACTGGCGTGAGCGAGCATTGCTGGGCAATCGCGACTTTTCTGGCTGTCTCGAGGTTCGTTTCACCGAAAATGTGGCGCCGCTCCGAGTGACCAACGAGCGATAACGTCGCTCCCGCGTCATGCGCCATCGGTGCGGAATTTTCGCCGGTAAAGGCTCCCTTCAATTGGGTATGAATGTTCTGAACGCCAAGAAGGACGTCGCTGCGATCGGCGCGCGCATCCCGAACCGTCGCCAGCGACAACGCCGGAGGAAACATCGCCACCGTGCGGTCATCGTGCGGTGAGAAGATGCGCAGAAAGGCCGCAATGTAAGCACGGGCCTCCGTGGGCCCGTGATTCATCTTCCAATTCGCGAAGAAGAGTGGGCGCTGGATCATGCGGCGCGTGAGCCTCCGCCGGTGCGATCGTCGAGCGCGGCGACGCCAGGCAGCGTCTTCCCTTCGAGAAGCTCGAGCGAGGCGCCACCGCCAGTCGAGACGTGGCTCATCGCGCTCTCGAGCCCCAACTCTGCTACTGCCGCGGCGGAGTCGCCGCCGCCAACAACAGTCGTCGCCCCATTCCTGGTTGCGCGCGCCATCGCCTCGGCGACCGCGCGCGTGCCTGCGTCGAAGGGTGGTTTCTCGAAAACGCCCATGGGACCATTCCAGATGATCGTCTTTCCTTCCCCGATGATCTGCGCGAATTGCTTCGCGCCGACGGGCCCGATGTCGAACATGCCTTCGTTAGGCGGGATACCGTCGCGCGATACGGGATGGGCCTTCGCCGTGTCGTCGAGTGAGGGAGCCACGGTGGCGTCGCGCGGCAGCTCGAGTTTCTTGTCGCTCTTCTCGAGCAGCTGCTTGGCCATGTCCACCCGATCCTGCTCGACCAGCGATTTGCCGGTCTCGAGTCCCATTGCCCTGAAGAACGTGCACGCCATCGCGCCGCCAATGATCAGCTGATCGACCTTCGGCAAGAGGTTCTGAATGACGTCGATCTTTCCCGAGATTTTTGCCCCACCGAGGACGGCGACGAACGGCCGCTTCGGATTCGTCACCGCGGCGTCGAGATATTGCAGCTCGGCCTCCATCAGGAGGCCAGCAACCGCCGGCTTGAGATTGCGCGCCACGCCTTCGGTGGATGCATGCGCCCGGTGCGCCGAGCCGAAGGCGTCGTTCACGTAGAAGTCGCCGAGCTCGGCGAGGGCGCGGGCCAAACGCTCGTCGTTACTCTCCTCGCCGCCGAGAAAACGCGTGTTCTCGAGCAGTACGACGCGTCCGCCCTCGCGCGTCGCTTTCATCGCTTCGTCCGTGTCTGTGCTCTCGACAAAGGTGACGCTCTCGTTAGGTAGCAGCTCTGCCAGTCGCCGCGCGACCGGCTCGAGCGAGTACTTCGCTTCGGGTTTACCCTTCGGCCGTCCGAGGTGCGAGAGCAGAATGACGCGCGCGCCCTTGTCGAGCAGGTATTGAATCGTTGGGAGCGCCGCGCGAATGCGCGTGTCGTCGGCCACCTGGCCTTTTGCGCCGAGTGGGACATTGAAGTCGACGCGCACGAGGGCGCGCCGCCCGCGCAGATCGGAATCGCGCAGGTCACGGATGGTTTTCTTGTTCATTGAGTATGCTATGGAGTGAGTGGTCGGTGAGCAGTGATCAGTGGTTACCCACCGATCACCGTTAACCGATCACCGACGTCAATCGCCCAACTGTTTGCCAACGAACCGCAGGAGATCCACGCAGCGGCTCGAGTAGCCCCACTCGTTGTCGTACCAGCCCGAGACCTTCAGCAGCATCCCGTCGACGACGTTGGTGCTCTTGCCGTCGAGGATGCACGACGCCGGATTACCGATGAAATCCGACGACACCAGCTCCTCGTCCGTGTACTCGAGAATGCCCTTCATCGGCCCCGACGCGGCGGCGCGGAAGGCGTCGTTGATCGCATCGACCGTCGCCGGCTTCTCGACGACAACGGCGAGATCGGTGAGGGAAACATCGGGCGTCGGAACACGGATAGCGATGCCGTCGATCTTTCCCTTCAGCTCCGGAATCACCAGTGACGTCGCCTTGGCCGCGCCGGTCGTCGTCGGGATGATGGACATCGCGGCCGCGCGGGCGCGCCGCAGATCCTTGTGCGGCAAGTCGAGCACGTTCTGGTCGTTGGTATAGCTATGAATGGTCACCATCGAGCCGCGCACGAAACCAAAGTTGTCCCGAATCACCTTGACCATCGGCACGAGGCAATTGGTGGTGCACGAGGCATTCGAGATGATCGTGTGCTTCGCCGGATCGTACTTTTTCTCGTTCACTCCGAGCACAATCGTGATGTCTTCGCCTTTGGCCGGAGCGGAGATGATCACCTTCTTCGCCCCCCCTTCGATGTGCTTTTTCGCATCACTCGCGCTCGTGAAGCGGCCGGTGGATTCGAGCACGATGTCCACACCGAGATCGCTCCAGGGTAATTTCGCGGGATCCTTCTCGGCCAGCACTTTGATCTCGTCGTCATCGATCGCGATCGAGCCGTTCCGCACGCCGACGTTCCCCTTGTACGTGCGGTGCACCGAGTCGTACTTGAAGAGGTGCGCGAGCGTCTTCGTATCCGTGAGATCGTTGACGGCGACGAAGTCGATGTCGTTCCTACCCTGCAGCTTCGCCGCCCGCACGACCTGTCGTCCGATGCGGCCGAAGCCATTGATGCCGACGCGAATGGCCATCCTGAGATTCCTCACTGGTTATACGCGGTCGCCGATTGCCGGTGCTCGACCAAATGTTATGTAGCTGACGATACGGGCGCCGGCGTCGTGAAGCACTGCCGCGCACGCATTGAGTGTCGCCGCGGTCGTCACGACGTCGTCGACGAGGACGACGTGCGCACCGCGAATCACGGCTCGCGCCGCTGGCGTGGCCGTGAACGCGCCATGGACATTTCGCACTCGCTCTTCCGGTGTTAGGCGCGTCTGTGTTTCTGTCGATCGGCTTCGCACCAGCACATCCGTCCTCACAGGCACATTCCACCACGGCGCGAGCGCGCGCGCCAAACTCTCACTCTGATTGTAACCACGCTGGCGCTGGCGGGAAGCGGCGAGCGGAACGGGGACGAGCGCCGCTCGCTCTTCGACGACGTCGAGCGGCCAGTCGAGCCGTGCCATCCGCGCGGCCGCGCCATCGGCGATGCGCCACCAGCCATCATATTTGAGGGCGTGCACGATTCGATGTCCGGTGTCCACGGTCGCCCAGCAAACGCTACGCACGCAGCGCACGTAGGCCGGAAGACTCGCGCACCAGCGGCACTCGCGTCCTCCAACTGGATGTCCGCAGCGGGGACAGCGCGGCGACGGAAGAAGCCGGATCCGCGCCCAGCAGCGCCCGCAGACAATACCTGGCTCGCCATGATCGAGCGCACGCCCGCACGCGGCGCAAGCGATGGGAAGAAATAGATCCGCGAGGGCGGCGAGGGCGCGCTCGATGGCTGGTCGCGCGCGGCGCGCTACTGCATTGATCGCCACATTGCATCGCGATCTGGAGCGAAGCCGAACCACCGCTCGAAGGCGACTGCGCCTTGCTCCACGAGCATTAGAAGTCCATCCCTCGCGCGAAGACCGCGCGAGCGGGCCGCTCTGACCCACGCCGTCTCTCCGCGGCGATAGACGACGTCGAGCACTGCCGCCGACGGTCGGAGACGGGCTGGATCGACTGGCAAAGCGTCATCGCGCAGCCCTACCGTGGTTGCATTTACCACAAGATCCGCCTCACGGGCGATGCAATCGACATCGGACAATTGCGCCACGGACGAAAAACGCGCGCACAGCGCACGTGCCCGCTCGGTCGTGCGGTTGCTGACGAGCGCCTTGCTCTCTCTCCACCCTTCGATCGCCGCGAGCACGGCGCCAGCAACTCCCCCGGCGCCGATCAGACCAATCGTGAGTCCCGCGGGCTCGCCCTGCAATAGCTCTCTGGCCGCGGCGTCGAAGCCGGCGACGTCAGTGTTGTCGCCGACGAGCTCCCCCCGCTCGAACCAGAACGTATTCACAGCGCCCGCACGCTTCGCCGAATCCATCAAGCGGTCGCAGCGAGCAAACACGTCCTGCTTGTACGGGACAGTGACATTGCCTGCCGCATCCTGTGCCGACAACTCCTCGAGCGTGCCGTCGATCGCGCTGGCGGGTATGTCCAGCGTCTCGTAACGCAGCGGGAGCTGCGCTTGTTGCAACGCAGCGTTCTGAAAAATCGGCGACAGCGAATGCCCAAGTGAACGGCCGAGGAGCACGAGCCGTTTGGGCCGCTTGATCATGTCGTTCCGGAGGAGGACCGTTCGGCCATGATCCGATCCATCACCCGACGAATCTCTTCCTCCAATTCGTCAGTCGTCGCGCGATAGACATCCAGCTCGGCTCCGATGGGATCACTGATCGGTCGTACCGATGCGCCATACGACGCGAAGTCGGAGAGCAGGAATCCCTTGCCGCTGCCGCCGAGCGCCTCGATGCGTTCAAGATGATGCGGGCCCATCGCAAGAATGAGATCAGACTCTCGCACGATGTCGCGATTGAGCGACTGTGCGCGGTGGCCGCTCAGGTCCATGTTGCGTTCCATTCCGACGAGCAGCGACCCGTCAGACGCTGGCGCACCATCCCACGCGCTCGTGCCGGCGCTTGCAACCTCGACATCGGCGAGTCCGCGTTCGATGCCGATCTTGCGCGCGATCGCCTCCGCAAGCGGGCTACGGCACGTGTTGCCGGTGCAGACGAACAGAACCTTCATGCGATCACGCGTCTCCAATCAGGTTGGGAACGCTCTCGCGCAGCTTGGCCGCGGAGATTGCTCCCGGGCGAATCACTCGCGGCCGGCGTCCCGTGCAATCGACCACCGTGGACGGAGGCGAGGGCTTGAGTCGTCCTCCATCGAGCACCCGCAGCTGACCGCGCGCGACAGCGTCGCTCCACTGCGAAAGAATCTCTCCCGCCGACGTGGCCGGGGGAACCCCCGGACGGTTGGCGCTCGTGGAGGTGATGGCGTTGCCATGCGCTCGAATAAGGCGGGCGATCCCGGCGTGACTTGTCCAGCGGACCGCTATTCCGCCCTCGGGTCCGCGCAGCCGATCCGGCACACGCTTCTCGCCGCCGGGCAGCACGAGTGTGAGTGGTCCAGGCCAATGTCGCGCGGCGAGATTCGCAGCGTATGCGGGTAGCGACAGATACAGCCGCTCGATCATGTCGCTTCCGGCAACGAGGAGCAGAAAGGGTTTGCCGGGCGGGCGTCGTTTCATCGCCACGAGCGCATCGACCGAGTCGCGATCGATGGCCCCGCCGAACCCGTAGACCGTCTCGGTAGGATAGGCGAGCACTCGGCGCATCTCCATGTGCGCGAGCGCGAGACGAGTGGCCGACATTACTTCCTCGGGCGACCAGAACGGAACCGCCATGGCCTCGCGACGCACCGTCGTCACTCGAGGGCCCTCGCGAGGGCTTCGACGCGCGCGAAATCCTCTTCGGTCGTCACTTTGAACGCACGTTCGCTGCCGGCAACGACCGCCACGGGAATGCCAATCCGCTCGCACAGCGCGGCGTCATCGGTTGCCGTTAGGCGCGCCGCCGCAGCCTCGCGGTGGGCGCGCACGATGACTTCGCGGGGAAATCCCTGCGGCGTTTGCGCGCGCCAGAGCCGCGCGCGCTCCGCAGTGCGCACGATGGTGCTCGACTCGTCTACTTCTTTGAGGGTATCGGTAACGGGGAGCGCCGCGATCGCGGGGCCCACTTGCCGGACGTGTTGGACCACCCGCTCGATAGTCGCATCCTCCACGAGCGGACGTGCTGCATCGTGGATGAGCACGACCTGGGCCTCATCAGGCAGGTCGTCGAGGCCGTTGGCAACGGACTCGGTGCGCGTCGAACCGCCTGGCGCGATCATGAGACGGTCGACGTCACATTGAAAGATCCATGGTGGGGGATCGCCAGCATAACGAGGCGGCAGGACGACGACGACGCTGACGACGTCCGCACGCGCCATGAATGTCTGAAGACTGTGAAGCAGCATCGGTTTCCCGGCGACCCAGCGCAGCTGCTTGAGCTCGGTGGATGGGCCGCCCGCCCGCGTGCTCGATCCGGCGGCGACGATCACCACCCCGACGTCACGAGCTTCCGAGTGCACCGTCGCTGATCGAGGGTCGCCGCGCTTGGCCATCACGCAAAGAGGAGCTGGAAGAGATCGGCGATCGTCCGCACGCCGACCACCCGCACGTCGCGCGACCCGCCGGGACGCTTCGGCACGCCACGCTCGGCGACGAAGACGCGGTTCATTCCCATGTTCGCCGCCTCGGCAATACGTCGCTCGACCTGCGATACCGGGCGCACTTCGCCGCCCAAGCCCACTTCGCCAATAAACACCGCGTCAGCAGGAAGCGCTCGGTCGTAGACGCTCGACGCGAGCGCTGCGGTGATGGCGAGGTCGCCGCCGGGCTCCTCCAGCCTAACGCCGCCGACGATGTTGAGGAATACGTCCAGCGCGGCGAACGACAGACCGGCGCGCTTTTCCAGAACGGCCAGCAGCAACGCCAAGCGCCGACCGTCGAAACCGGTCGCGACGCGCTGCGGGGTACCGAAGCCAGCCTTGGCGGCGAGCGCTTGCACCTCGATCAGCACGGGGCGCGTTCCCTCGAGGAGCGCCGTGATGGCGCTGCCGGATGCGTGGCTGTTGCGGTCGCCGAGGAAAAGCTCGGATGGGTTCTCGACAGGATCGAGGCCTGTTTCGGACATGCGAAACACGCCAATCTCGTCAACTGAGCCAAAGCGATTCTTGGTTGCTCGTAAAACGCGATGATCCAGCGTGCTCTCACCCTCGAAGTAAAGAACGGTGTCCACAATGTGCTCGAGGGTCTTGGGACCGGCGATTCCGCCGCCCTTCGTGACATGGCCGACGACGAACACGGTCGTGCCGCTCTCCTTGGCGAATCGCATCAGTCGAGCGGCGCACTCGCGCACTTGCCCGACATTGCCCGGCGCCCCTTCGAGATCGGCGGTGAACACCGTCTGAATAGAGTCGACGATAAGTGCCGACGGCGCCGCCGCTGCCGCGGTGGCGAGGATCGTCTCGAGGTTCGTCTCGCTCAGCAGCTCGACGTCTCCAGCGTCGCTGCTCAATCGATCGGCCCGCAGCTTCACCTGCAATGCCGACTCTTCGCCGGAAGCGTAGAGCGTGCGGTGTCCGCCGGCTTGGAGCCGCGCCGCGACCTGAAGCAGGAGGGTGGATTTGCCGATGCCCGGCTCACCGCCGATCAGTAGCATGGAGCCGGGCACGATGCCGCCGCCGATGACGAAGTCGAATTCGTTCAGGTCGGTCGTCCAGCGCTGTGCTTCAGAACCGCTCACGTCGCGTAGCCGGGGCGTCGTCACGACATTGCCGCCCTCACCTAACGAGCGCGCACCACCGATGCGCCGCGCCGATCCGCCGGCCGCGACCGCCACCTTCGGCGCGACAATCTCCTCGACGAGCGTGTTCCACTCACCGCACGTGTCGCAGCGGCCTTGCCACTTCGAGTATTCCGCGCCGCATTCGGTGCAGCGGTAGACGGTCTTGGTTTTTGCCATGGCCAGCGGGATGCGGGGCGAGGGGCGCGGGACGCAGGATGGTTGTCATCCCGAGCGAAGCGAAGGATCTGCTTTCCGACGCCTCTCGCGCCCCGCGTCCTACTCTGCGCGCTTTGAGTAGTTTTCGAATCGCGTGTACATCTTATGGAAATGTAGATTGACGACACCCGTCGGGCCGTTGCGCTGTTTTCCGACGATCACCTCGGCTTTACCCTCGAGCGCGTTGCCGTCCTTGTCCACGGGGCCGTCGTACATCTCCTGGCGATAGAGAAACATGATGAGATCGGCGTCTTGTTCGATGGCGCCCGACTCGCGGAGATCGGAGAGCTGCGGCCGCTTGTGCTCACCAGTGCGCTGCTCGGGGGCCCGCGACAACTGCGACAGCGCGATTACCGGAACGCTCAACTCCTTGGCGAGCGCCTTGAGGCCGCGTGAGATCATGCTCACTTCCTGCTGTCTGCTCTCCGAGTGCGCCGGCCCTTGCATGAGCTGCAGGTAGTCCACGACCACGAGCTTCACGCCCGATTCCGCCTTGAGCCGCCGCGCCTTGGAGCGCATCTCGAGCAGCGTGATGCCCGGTGTATCGTCGATCCAGACTGGCGCCGAACTTAATATGCCGGCCGCGCGCGCGAGGCGCGGAAAGTCATCGTCGCGGAGCATTCCCTTGCGGAGGCGCTGGGCATCGATGCGCGCCTCCGCGGTAAGCATACGCTGAACGAGCGATTCCTTGCTCATTTCGAGCGAGAAGAACGCCACCGGCACCTGATCGACGATCGCCGCATGCTGCGCGATGTTGAGCACGAACGCCGTCTTGCCCATCGATGGCCGCGCCGCGATGATCACGAGGTCCGCGGGCTGGAAACCCGAGGTCAGGTCGTCGAGATCGGTGAATCCGCTCGCCACGCCGGTGATGGTGTTCCCACCATGCTGGAGCGCCTCGATGCGCTCCATCGTCGGCCAGAGCAGCTCCTTGATCCGTGTGAAGCCTTCCTTCGCGCGTGCCTGTGCGACCTGGAAAATCTTTGCTTCCGCGTCGTCGAGGAGCTCGAAGCTCGTGAGCTGACTCTCGTACGCCTCCTGCACTATGACCGTCGAAACTTCGATCAAGCGCCGGCGCAACGCCTTCTCTTTTACAATCTGCGCGTGGTAGTCGATGTTGGCGGCGGTGGGCACGACATCGACCAGGAAGCCGATGTAATCCTTGCCGCCAGACGCTTCGAGCTCACTGCGACGCGACAACTCCTCGGAGAGCGTGAGCGGGTCCACGACCGCGCCCCGCTCTGCGATCGCGATCATCGCACGAAATATTCGGCGATGGCGTTCCGCGTAGAACATCGTGTCGTCCACGGTCTCCGCTGCACGGAGCACCGCGTCCTGATCCATGAGCATCGCCGACAGAACGGCTTGCTCGGCATCCTCGGAGTACGGGGGACGACGATCGCGATAGGGATCACGCGCCGCTGGCGGCGCGATCGAGTATTCGACGGGCGAGCTGGACATCTTCCCAGGTGGGGCGCTTCCAGGCGGGATTCCTAAGCAGCGCGGCGGGGTGATACGTGACGATCAGGGGAACCCCATAATAGCGATGAATCTGTCCCCGCAGCTTGCTGATGGAAAGCTTCGTCTCCAACAATGTCTGCGCCGCGAACGTCCCGAGTGCGACGAGCACCTTCGGCCGAATCAGCTCGATCTGACGTACTAGATAAGGACTGCACGCGGAAATCTCATCCGGAAGCGGATTTCGGTTGCCCGGTGGTCGGTGCTTCAGCACGTTGACGATGAAGACGTCCTCCCGCGTAAACTTGATCGCGGCGAGAATCTTCTCGAGCAGCAGTCCCGCCTGCCCAACGAATGGGCGCCCGGTTTCGTCCTCGGTCGCGCCAGGAGCCTCACCGACGAGCATGAACTCCGCGTTGGGATTTCCCTCTCCCGGCACCGGGTTTTTTGCGGTCGAGTAGAGGGGACAGCGCGTGCACGTCGCGATCGCCTTGACGACCGAGTCGAGTGAATTCAGGGTTGGACCTCCGGCGCCGAAGAGATCTCGGGACGTAGTTCCGACGACGATGCCAGCCGGTGCGAGCTCTCCGCCCACCTCCGGAGTCGACGCCGGGATGCCACGCGTCACCTCTGGTTTGTCGCTCTCGCGCGTAGCTGGTGAGGCGAGCACCTGCGGTGTGTCGTCCGAGTCTAGAGAAGGACGCGGAGGCTGCGACGGACGCGGCGCGGCGCCAGCGGCCCGCAAGGCCGCCCGCCAGTCGTTAGGCGCAACAGCTCCGGCCGGCCCTTCGTCTGCGCGCTCGCCCGCCGTTGGAGTCGTCGGCGCAGCAGCGACACCCCCTCGCGGTCCGGCGACAATGCGCAGGGCTTCCTCGACAGTGAGACCGTCGAGCACGAACTCCCGCTCGCCGAGCTCGCGGCGCTGTTCCAGGTACCGCCGCAACTGCTCTCTAGGATCCGTCACGAAGCATCGCCTCCACGCGATCGAGGATTTCGTCAGCCACTTCGTCCTTGCTGAGCAATGGCAGAACTTCCTCCTTCCCGTCGCGGCCAAGCATCGTCACGCGATTCGTGTCGACGCCGAAGCCCGCGCCCGGCTCGCGGGCATCATTGACCACGATGAGGTCCAACGCCTTCGCCGCGAGCTTCTCGCGTCCGCCGTGTAGCACGTCATCGGTCTCTAGCGCGAATCCGACGATCACCGCCCCTTTCGTGCGTGCTTTTCGCGTGGTCGCAAGGATGTCCGGCGTCGGCGCAAGCTGTAGAGCCGACGGCGCCGACTTCTTCTTGATCTTCGAATCCGAAGGTGCCGCGGCGCGGAAATCCGCCGGAGCCGCCGCCATGATCAATGCCCTGGCCCGTGGCAACTCCGCTTCGACCGCCCGGGCCATTTCCTCCGTAGTTTCAACCTCCGTAATCGCCACGGCGAGGGGAGGCGTCACGCTCATTGGGCCGGCAACGAGCACGACGTCGGCGCCGCGGCGCCACGCGGCAGCCGCGATTGCCACACCCATCTTTCCACTGCTGCGATTGCTGATATACCGAACCGGATCGATCGCTTCGCGTGTTGGCCCTGCCGTGACGACGATCCGCTTTCCGCTGAGCGCCGACGGCTGCTCGAGCAAGCGGCCAACGTGGGCGAGAATCATTTCCGGCTCCGGCATGCGGCCAGGGCCCGTGCCCTCTCCGGCGGCGAGCATTCCTGTATCGGGCGGCAATATTCGATAGCCGAGCGTCTGTTCGAGATGCTTGACATTGTCCGTCGTTTGTCGGTGTGCCCACATCGCGTCATTCATTGCCGGCACGATGAGCACAGGCGCCTTCGTGGCGAGCAGCACGGCGCTCAGCAGGTCACCCGCCTGCCCCATCGCGGCGCGCGCGATGAAGTCCGCCGTTGCGGGCGCGATAACGATCGCCTCCGCATCGCGCGCGAGCTTGATGTGATCGAGAGCGCGGCCGGCGTCGAACAGTCCCGTGTAGACAGGGCGACCGGTGAGTGCCTCGAACGTGACGCGGCCGATGAACTCCGTCGCCGAGGGCGTGAGTACCACGTCGACCTCGGCGCCCGCCTTGCCTAACAAGCGCGCGAGCCACGCCGACTTGTAGCTCGCAATGCCGCCCGTGACGCCGAGCAGGACGCGACGTCGCTCGAACGGCCTCATCGATTAATGGGAACTACCTCTGATGAGCGGGCAGTCAAAGGCTCGGGCTTACTCGCCGCGACGACGCGGCACTACGCGATAGACGATACCGCCCTGTGCCAGCTCCTCCATCGATCGCGTGGTGAGCTTCTTTTCGCGCGTCGAGGAACGGTCGCGCGGGAACTCGTTCAGCACGCGCGCGTGCTTCGCCGCGATCAACACGCCGAGGTACTTGTTTGCCGCCTTGTCCGTGCCGACGACGTCACTGGGAGTAAAGACACGCATGGATCGATCTCGCTATTAGAGAATACTCAATTCCGGATTTCCTGCTCCAACCGCTGCACCAGCTGCGACACCTGCTGACGGAGCCCGGCGACCCGCTCCCGACTTACGACCTCCGCATCGATGATGGCCGAGACCCGCCGGACCGCACTCTCGAGGTCATCGTTCACCACCACATACTCGTACTGATCGACCGCCTGGAGCTCCTGTAGCGCCGACTGCAATCGCTTCGCCAGCTGTTCCTTGGATTCCGTTCGACGCCGCCGAAGCCGCTCGAGCAACACCTCCGTCGTCGGTGGCAGCACGAAGATCGTGACGGATTGGGGAAACGCTCGCGTGAACTGCCGCGCGCCCTGCACGTCTATATCCATGACGACGTGCTTCCCCGCTCCGAGAATCCGTGCCACCTCCGACCGCAGCGTACCGTACATGTTGCCATGTACTTCAGCGGACTCGGCGAACTCACCGGCATCCCGCCGCCGCTCGAACTCGCCGCGAGACAGGAAATAATAATCTCTTCCGTCCACTTCGCCGACCCTCGGGCTTCGCGTCGTACACGAGACGGAGTACCCGAGATCCGTTCGTCGGGTCAAGAGCTCCCGGGCAATCGTCGTCTTGCCTCCCCCGGACGGCGCCGAGAGAATGATCGGGAACGGGTTCACTCCAGGTTCTCCACCTGCTCCCTGATCCGCTCCAGCTCCTCTTTGACGGCAAGCACGTCCTGCAAGATGGCCGCGTCGTTCGCCTTGCTACCAGTCGTGTTTGCTTCCCGAAGCAGCTCCTGGAGCAGGAATCCGAGCCGCTTTCCAACGCCATCAACCGGGGGATTCTTCAGCGTGGTGCGGAATGCGTCGAGGTGCGAACGAAAGCGCGCGACCTCTTCGCTGACGTCCAGCCGGTCAGCCAAGACCGCGACCTCCTGCGCCAGGCGCTGGTCGTCGATCGCGATTCCTCCCGCTAACTCCTGGACCGCCGCTCGCAGGCGATCCCGCTGCTCGATGAGGCGCTGCGGTGCCCGCGCGGCAGTACGCTCTACGGCGTCGGCAATGAGCTGAAGCCGCTCTTCGATGTAGGCGCACAGACGAGCGCCTTCAGCGGTTCTCATCGCGTTCAATGCGGCCACCGCTCGATTGACGATGTCGACGAGCTCGTTCGCCGTGCCGGCCACCTCGCCGCCATCCTCTCGCGTGCCGAGCACGTCCGGCATCCGCAGAATGGTTCCCACATCGAGCGCCGAATCGAGTTGATATCGTTGCTGAAGCTCGCGTAACTGCTGCACGTACGACGCGAACCGCGCCTCGTCGATCTTGCCCGCAACCTGGTCCCGCGCCACCCGCGCGAAGAGCGTGACGTGCCCGCGGGTGACGGAGCGTCGCAGTGCTTCGCGAACGTCGCCTTCCCAGCGCGAGAATTCCGACGGGAGCTTGAGGGAAGGATTGAAGAACCGGTGATTCACCGACCGAACTTCGACGGCTACGAGGGCACCGCCGACCTCGCCTTCGGCGGACCCGAAACCGGTCATGCTCCGTATCATCGGCAAGTCGCCAGGCTACGGCCGGCCAACGACTTTGTCAATTCCAGAACTCCCATCGCACCCCGTAGAACTGGTTGAGGCGCGGCATGAGGTAACTCGGGACCAGCTCATAAGGACGTCCCAGCACATTCCGGAATTGGTACGAAAGCACCGCGCTCACGATCCGGATTTCTAGACGAAAGTTGAAAATCTGCGTCTGAGGAACGGTGGTGACGGTGGTTCCCGATCCGGCCGAGATTGGAAAGAAAGTCTTCGATCGATATTCGTCGTAGAGCGAAGCCACAATACCGAGATTTCCGCTGGGGAAGCGGCTCAGCCAATTCGTCGCGAGATAGATCTCACTGCGGGCTTGGTAGCGCGGCCGGTAGTAGCCCGCTGAATCGTTCCACCGAATTCCGACCATGTTGGCCCGGAGTGCTTTGTAGACCGTTCCGTCGATCTTTCCCATAATGCCAGTTGCAGCTCCTTCACTCGCTGCCGTGAACTGACTTCCAAACACACGCGGCGGCGCAAGAAGGAGCGAGTCGCGATACAGCACCCCGCCGCCAAACCAGAGTCCGAACAGCCGAAGCGCCGCTTCACCCTGCACGAAGTTCGTGGTCGTACTCGATTCGCCGACCCCGGACTTGCTTCGCCCCACGGAGCCAAGAACGCTCACGAACGAAAGAGGCGTGAGTCTGCCGGTCACTTCGGCGCGCGCTATCGAGTCGGGGCTGCGCCCCTCCGCGAACGCCGACACCGAGAGCGGTCCCGTCACGAACTCCACGCGTCCTGTCGGCGTGACTAGCGAAAGGCTGTCGCCCACGAAATAACGGCCACCGACGTCGATACGGAATGGACCAGCCGTGAGTCCGCCGGTGAATATGTACTGCGAACGCGAGCGAGTGGTATCGGGATTGATCGTATCGCTCGGCGTCAACGGAACGCCCGTCGTTTCATGCTGAATCGTATAGACTAACGAGCTGGCCATCGCCTGAAACCAGGGCCCGCGATCGGGATCGCCATACGCCACTCGGAAATACGCGTCCGTTCGATTCGATACGAGCGCCTGAATCGTATCGACAAGCGTGACCCCTACGATCGGCTCGGGGAAGATCGTGCCGCGATTTCGATTCGTGCGCAGCACGAATCCGTCGACGCTGAGCGCACCCGTGGCCCAGCCGAGCCGCCCGAGAAGCGAGAGTTGATCGCTGCTCGGAGCGCCCCGCACCGGCTGCGTCGTGCCGTACTGTTGCGCCGCGAGCTGCAATCCCTCCCCATGATTCCATCGTTTCCCGAAGAAGCCGCGATAGAGATTCGTCTGCTGGTCACCAGTGCTGATATCCACACGCGAGTAAGGCGTGGTTCGCACGACACGCCAGGTGCGCGAGTAGACACGAATCTCGGTTGCGCCTCGCTCGATTCGCAGCTCTTCGAGCGTCCACAGCGGAAACTCTGTGAGATCCAGAATCTGGCCGGTGCGAGGGTCGAGACTATCGAACTCCACGCCATCGAAGAAGACGCGGATGCGTTTGATGTCTCCCATGTACGCGGAAATCATTGGTGCCGCGATCCAGCCCGATCGCAGGCCGGTGACACCCGGGATTCTGTCGAGTAAATCCTGAAGTGTCACTGCGCCGCTCGCCGACAGTGCGGCCTGATCATAGATCAGCGTCTGACCGATCTCCAGCGGCACGGGCGCCGGCGCGTGGGCGAAGGATGCCTTGATCGAATCGCGGGGCTGAGGGCGTGGCGGATGAAGGGAGTCGCGCTTCGCCAAGGAATCGCGAAGGATCGAATCAGCCGTCGGCCGTGCGGGAACGACGATTGTATCGCGCCGAGCGCGAGAGGTGTCGCGACGGGCGCGCGCGGTGTCGGCCTGCGCGCTCGCATTCTCGTGCAAAACGGCCCCGACCACCAGGCCGAGGCCGACCACCGCGACGAGCCGACGCAGCCGCGCGATCAGCGCGTCCGTCCTCGCACGAACTCGACGAACGTCCCCACTGGAACGCCCGTCGGACCTCGCGGAATCGTGCCGAGGTCTGATTCGGTATAGGCGGTACCCGCGATATCGAGGTGCACCCACGGATAGGCCTCCGCGAACTCCTTGAGGAACAATGCCGCCGTGATCGTACCGGCGGGGCGGCCTCCCGAATTCTTGATATCGGCCACGTCCGACTTGATCAGCTCTTTGTAATCATCCCACAACGGCAGCGGCCAGCCTGGCTCACCGGCACGCTTGCCGGCGTTGAGCACTTCCTGAACGAGCATTTCGTCCGTTCCCATGACACCCATTGCCGTGTGGCCTAACGCGATGACGCAAGCGCCGGTGAGGGTGGCGGCGTCGATCACGGCGGATGGATTGTAGCGCGCGGCGTACGCCAACACGTCCGCCAGCACGAGACGTCCCTCGGCGTCGGTGTTGATGATCTCGATGTACTTGCCATTGCTCGCCTGCACGACGTCGCCCGGCTTCACCGCGGTGCCGGACGGCATGTTCGTCGTGGAGCCGATCAGACCAACGACATTCACCCGGAGCTGCAGACGACCGATCGTCTCCATCGCCCCGAGGACGCCAGCCGCGCCGCACATGTCGAACTTCATCCACTCCATTCCCTGCGCGGGCTTGATGGAGATGCCACCGGAGTCGAAGCAGAGCCCTTTGCCCACCAGGCCGACTGGTTTGGCGTCACGCGGCCCCTTGCGATGCTCGAGCACGATGAGCTTTGGATCCTGGGGCGTTCCTTGCGCCACACACAGAAATGATCCCATGTGCTCGCGCTCCATCTCGGCCCGCCCGAGCACTGTGACGTTCATTCCGAAGCGCTGAGCGATTCCTCGGGCAGTTTCGGCGAGGTAGTCGGGCGTGCAGATATTGCCCGGCAACATGCCGAGCCGACGAGCGAGCGAGTGCCCTTCGCCAATCGCGATGCCTGTCGTTACACCACGCTGGGCACCCGGGGTGCCGGCGAGCACCACTGCCTCCTCGAGTGTATCTCGACGCTCTTCCGCTGATGGAGGAGTTTTGAGCTCCTTAAAGTCCCATGCTCCCGCGATGAGCCCGACGGCGATCGCCTCGGCTTCCCCCTCGGTGAGCCCCGCGCTGAAGAACGCCATGCGGCGCACACCGAGTTTGCCAGCCTGCCGGGCCGCGAGTGCCGATGCCCGGCGCAATGCCAGCGCGCGGTCCTCGGCTTTGCCCAGGCCGATGAGCAGTATGCGCTCCACGCCAGCGACGGTGCTGGACAGGTGCAGCATTTCGTCGCGGCTCCCTCTGAAGTCGCGGCGGTCCAGACTCCGTCGAAGCACTCCGCCAACGCGTCGGTCCAGTGGGTTTAGCGTGTCATCAACTGTGGCGCCGGAGGGCAGCGCCAGAACGAGCAAGGGGATATCGAGCGCCGCGAAGTCCGGGGCGCTCACCGAAAGAGCGAGGCTCATGTGGTGGTGGTCATGCGAGCAGAGAGCAAGGAGGGGCTACGGCTCAGGAGCCCATCCCTTTGATCACCTGGTTCCCGAATTCCGACGTCGAAACCTCGGTTGAACCGGGCATCTGACGAGCGAGATCGTAAGTAACCCGCCGGGAACGGATCGCGTTCTCGATGCCGCGAACGATCAGCTCCGACACTTGGTTCCAGCCCATGTATTCGAACATCATGACACCCGAGAGAATCACGCTGCCGGGGTTGATCTTGTCGAGATTGGCGTACTTCGGCGCCGTGCCATGAGTAGCTTCGAATACCGCCAACCCGTCGCCAACGTTCCCGCCCGGCGCCATTCCCAGGCCACCGACCTGCGCGGCGGCGGCATCCGAGACGTAATCGCCATTCAGGTTGGGCGTCGCTATGACAGAATACTCATCAGGCCGCAGCAGCAGCTGCTGGAACATCGAATCGGCGATGCGATCCTTGACGACAACGGCATCGGCCCGCGCGCTCGCTCCTCCCTTGGCGAGATCGCCCTCGCTCACGGTGCTCTCGGCGAATCGACTCCGCGCGACGTCATAGCCCCAATCGCGGAATGCGCCTTCCGTGAACTTCATGATGTTCCCCTTGTGCATCAGCGTCACCGAGGGGAGGCAGTGCTTGAGCGCATAGCGGATGGACATGTCGACGAGGCGCTTCGACCCGAACTCGGACATCGGCTTCAACCCGAGCGCCGACCCTTCGCGGATATCGACGTCGAAATTCGAGACGAGGAACTCGCGAACCTTGTTCGCCTCGGGACTTCCGGCTTTCCACTCGATGCCTGCGTAGACGTCTTCGGTGTTCTCGCGGAACACGACAATGTTGAGCTTCTCCGGTTGCCGCATGGGGCTTCCGACGCCCTCGAAGTAGCGCACGGGCCGTATGCACGCGTACAGATCGAGGACCTGGCGCAGCGTGACGTTCAGCGAGCGGATCCCTCCGCCAACGGGCGTCGTGAGCGGGCCCTTGATCGAGACCCGGAACTCCTGCATGGCGTTCACGGTCTCCTGAGGCAGCCAATCACCGAAGTTCTTGTACGCCTTCTCGCCGGCGTAAACCTCCATCCATTGAACGCGGCGCTCGCCGCCGTAGGCCTTCTCGACGGCAGCGTCGAAGACGCGGACGGAAGCGCGCCAGATATCGGCGCCGGTGCCGTCGCCCTCGACGTAGGGGATGATCGGATTATTGGGGACGCGCAGGGCGCCGCCCTCGTAGCCGATGCGTTCGCCGCTCGAGGGCGCCTTTGCGAACTTGTACGTGGTCATGCTGACGGAAGCTGTGTCGGGGAAGCGCGGCGAATGCCGCGCGGGCCGAGTAAGCTAGGGAGCGCCGTTGGGAGCGGCAACTGGACCGCATCGAGAGTTGTCATCTCGATGTCGCCGAGACGCTGATTCCCGTCTGCCCCACTGACCTCGAGCGTTCCCCAAATCCCCGCGACCTACGGGATGACAACCCCCTGCGTTAGGCGGTCGATCGTATCGAGGTCCGCACCCGGATCGGCACCGTCGGTAGCCTGCTTCGCGTACGGACTCGTAGCCAGCAGACGATAATTCCCGCCCGTGAAATCGACGAATCCAATGAGCGTCGAGGTCGCGGGGTACCCGTTGCCGCTCGGATACTGCGAAGCGCTCACTCCGTAAATCACGTTGCCCTGGAAGATCCACCCCGGCGCGGCGTAGTAGTTCAGCGCCGCCGTCCCGGAGCCCGCGCCGCTGCCTTCGAAGCCGTACTGCCCGTGCGACATGATGTTGTTGCGGAAGACGAAGCTTGCCATTTGCGGTGGCGTGACGTCCATCATGACGGCCGCGTTCGACGCGTCGGAATTCAACAGCGTGTTGTGCTCGATGGTCATGTTCGCTGGGCCGTTGAGGATTTCGAGCAATCGACCCGGTCCCGTGAAGACGCCGACGTTCACGTTCTCTAACAGGTTGTTGCTGATGAGAATGTTCGACATCGGCACAACCGGCGAGGCTTCGGGATGCGCGGCGAGGTTGATGCCGCCACTCACGTTCCGCACGTGATTGTACCGGAAGGTCACGTCACGCGTGACGCTCCATGGCGCGGTGCCATCCTGGTTCACCGACTTCATCAGGATGGCGTCGCCAGCCTGTGCATCCGGCCAGTGGTTCTCGAAGATGTTTCCTTCGACGAGGACGCGTTGCGCATTCTTGAGCTCGAAGAGGTTCTTCACCGTCCACACACCCTTCCACGATGTCGGTCTCGTGAAGTGGTTGTGCCGGATCTCGATATCCGACGGCGTCAGATTCGCAATCTTGGGGTCAGCCCCGCCGAACATGATGTTCTCACCGGATCCCTCCAAATAGTCGTCGACGATCTTGAACGGCCCAGGACCATTCCAGCCCCCGATTGCCTGACTGTCGAAACCACTCGCGTGACACTCGGAGAGATACGAATCGATTACCGCCGTCGATGCGCTGTTGAGCGCGACGCAACGACTCGTGTTGAGTGTCGAATGACCGTGGACGTACACGCGGTCGAGGATGAGATTCGTCGGCACCACGGAGAGCGAGCTCTGGGCGCCACTGCCGTCGCCGAGTGCGACGATACCGTAGTTCGTCGTCACATTCGTCGCGACGGTCATTTCAACGAACATGATCCGATAGTTGTGCGCGCCCGCGGCGGTCTGCAGAGCGGCCGTGTTGCCGGTGCTCACGATCTTCGGCAGGAGGGACGCGTAGGCGGGCGTCATGCGCGCGCCTTCCGCGGGGAGACTCGCGTCGGCCGCCGATGAGCGAATCGTGATCCAGCACGAGCCGCTCTTGTTAGGCAGCGTGTATGTTCCGGTAAACGTCGCGCCCGCCTGGAGCACGATCACGTCGCACGGCTGCGCGTTATTGAGCGCCGCTTGCAGGTTGCCGCCGGCCGGTACGGAGATGGTATTCCCTGTCGGTGGTGCGTAGTGGGTGTCCAGATAACTGCGCGGCAGTTCGGCGACGCTCGTCGTCGTCGACGACGTTACGGTGATGCTGGAGCTGCCACTCTTTCCTTCACTGGTTGCCGTCGCTGTCGCCGAGCCCGCCGCCACGCCTTGCACGACTCCCGTAGAAGACACCGTCGCGACCGCGGCATTCGAGCTCGCCCACGTTACCGTGCGACCCGTGAGCACATTGTTCGACGCGTCGCGCAACGTGACTTGCAACGCGACCGACTGACCAGTGGAGAGATTCGCGCTGCTCGGGCTGACGACCACCGTCGCAACGGGCGCTGGCGCGGCCGCGGCCACAGTAACCGCGCTACTGCCGCTCTTTCCTTCGCTCGTCGCGGTGACAGTTACCGTACCGGCGGCGACGCCCTGCACGAGTCCTGTCGACGATACGGTGGCAAGAGACACATTCGATGATGCCCACGCGACCGTGCGCCCCATCAGCACATTGTTCGCCGAGTCACGCAGCGTCGCCTGCAATTGAATCGATTGACCAACGGTGACACTGGCTGGTGCCGGTGAAACCGTCACGGTGGCTACTGGCGCCGGTGGGACATTGACGGTGATGCTCGCCGTCCCGCTCTTACCTTCGCTGGTTGCGGTGATCGTAGCCGTTCCGGCGCCTATCCCGCTTACCAATCCGCCGGATGAAACCGTCGCGATCGATGCGCTCGACGTCGACCACGTCACCTGCCGTCCGGAGAGCACGCTGCCACTCGCGTCAGTCAGCATTGCACCGAGCTGCAGCGTCTTTCCGACATCGACGCCGGCGCTCGATGGCTGAATGGCAACGTTCGCCACCGGCGGTGGCGTGGAAGCGACCGTCAACGACGCAGCGCCGTTTTTCCCTTCGCTCGTCGCTGTTACGGTCACGCTTCCGGACTTGATGCTCCTAACGAGTCCACTCGACGACACTGTCGCGATTGTCAGGTCCGAGGAAGACCATGCGACAGCGCGACCGCTGAGCGTGCGTCCCTTCGCGTCGACAACAAGCGCCGAGAACTGAAAGCTCGCCCCCGTGTCGACCGTCGCGCTCGACGGCTGAACCGTCACTCCTGCAACTGGCCGAAGAGCGACAGTGACTACGGCACTGTCGGCCGCCCCGCCGCCCCGCGCGATGACGCGAGTGGTCCCGCTGCCTACGCCGAGCACGACACCATTTATGCCGATGGTCGCAATGTTCGCATCGCGCGTGGACCAGGTGATCGCGACGCTGCTGTCCACCGCATTATCTCGATAGAAGCGTGCGAGCAAACGCAGGCTGTCGGTGTCCTGGATACTGGCACTGTCCGGCGAGATGGCCACCCGTGTCGTCGGCGTCGAACCACCGCCAGGTTGACAGCCAGAGGCGCCGTAAGTGCACGATTGCGTTGGTTGTGGAGAGCACGCCGCCAGCGCGGCGAGAATAGCCGCGAAGCGCGCGGCTCGGCCGAAGAGGACAGAGCGCATGGTGGGGAAATCCTGCGCCGGTGCGGCGGCTCGACTGGCCTGGCGTCCCGCCTTGCTGGACGCGGTAGCCTCGTAGCTTTGCGTCGCCGGCTTTCGCCGGGTTTGCCTTTGTCGCGGCCCCTTCGTGGGGATGCGATCCTGCCGACGTCGGTGCTTCAGAGACGGGAGGGACGACGCCTCTCTTGCCGTGGCGTCTCGTGGATCGTGCGCGGCGAGCTACGGCGCGACACCGCATCTCCACGTACTACTAAAGCAAACGCTGCTCGACGTCTCGTTCCGTGCGTTGCCTCACAACCTTCCCGAATTGACGACTCGCTTCAATGCCCGGAGTCGCCTAAGTCGTTATGCCCGGGGCGAGACTCGAACTCGCAAGACCCGAAGGTCGGGGGATTTTGAGTCCCCTGCGTCTACCAATTCCACCACCCGGGCGGGTCACGCAATGTACAGCGCCCCCGCGTCTTCCTCAACGCGCTCAGGGTTTCGTTGGTGGCGCAAATGCCGTGTCGGCCGCCGCGCGCTTCTGTCGCCGCATCTGCTCGATGCGTTGGCGCACCTGCTCCTGGAGCGCCGTGTACTTTGCGCGCTGGAGCGGCGTCATGAACTCGGCCAGATCCTTCTGCTCCTGGGCAAGCAATTCCACACGCTGGCGCTGCAGGTCAATCAGCCGGGCCAGATACTCCGTGATTTTCGCCTGATCGGCCTGCGACGAATCGCGAATCGCGTCGCGAAGCGCCAGACGCGTCTGCCGTTCCTGTCGTTGAATGGCTCGTCGCTGCGTCGTGAACCGCTGGTTCACCGGCACGAGCCGCTTCATCTGCTCGTCGGTGAGCCCCACCCGTTGGCGCGTCACCTGAAAGAGCGTTTGCTGAAAGCGCCGCTCGAGCTGGGCGCGGTTGCCCACCCCAGTCCCCTCGTCAGGCAGCTGCTGACGTCGACTGACGCCGGGATTGCGCGGCATGGCGGCTTCGGCACGCGACCGTACCTGCGCGCGCGCCGACGGAGCGATCTCTAGCACGGCGAGTCCCAATCCGAGCGCGATTGCCGCATGCCGCATCACTCCGACCCTCCGCTGCCCGGCACCGACACTCGGACCACCACAGGCTCAGGTTCGGTCGAAGGGACGGCATCCATCCCGTTCAGATCGTGAAGCAGCGCTCGAAGATCGCTTTCACTCAGATCGCCCACTTCTCCGCCAGCGGAGAGCTCGGCGCTCGAAGAGCTCGCGCTGGTCGTGGACTCGTGACGTACTGGCGGCCGCGCGGCGAAGGACGTGCTGCCGGCCACCGTACGCGTCGCCGTGGACTCCACGGGGGCAATCGTCGACAGCTGAGAACCCGAGTAGCGAACCTTCGACAACACCACACCACCACCGACGACAAGCAGCGCAATTGACGCCGCCACGCGCCAATCCCGGAACGAGGATCGCCACGAGGAGCGCCGACTATCGCGGCCAGACGGGACGGTCGTCCGCGTTCGATCCACGACGACACGCGTGATCGCGGCAATGTCGACGGAGCGAACGCCCGCCGTCAGCGCCACCCGCGTCTCACGCAACAGCGCGATCTCGGCACGACAGTCCGCGCAACTCCCGACGTGCGCTTCGACCAGTGCCCGAGCCGCCGCATCGAGGCGCTCGTGCAAGAGGTCGGGCAATCGGTCGCGCATTTCCGCGTTGGGACAATCAGTCATCGATGTACTCCTTCACCGCGCGCATCGCGTTGTGATAGTGCACGCGTGCGGCGCCCTCCGTCGTGCCAACCAGCTCGGCAATCTCCTTGTATGACAAACCCTGCGCAACTCGGAGCGCGAACACCTCCCGCTGCGTCGGCGACAATCGCTTCATGGCCTGTTGCACGCGGCCCGCCGCTTCACCCGCGACCATGCTGTCGAGTGCATCGTACTCGGTCGCCGCGTCACCCTCCTGGACCTCGACCGGGCTCGGACGCCGCTTTTCCGCACGACGACGATCAAGGAGCAATCGCCGCTCGATAGTGAAAAGCCAGGTGCGAAACGAGCTGTCACCGCGAAAGCCATCGAGTGACTGGAACGCTCGCACGAAGGTGTCCTGCACGAGATCGTCGACGTCGTCCGCCGCCCCGAAACTGCCGGCAAAGCGAGCGAGTGCCTGCGCGTGCCGCGCCACGAGCTCTGCTGCCGCCCGTTCGTCCCCTCGCTGCCAACGCGCGATGAGCTCCAGATCCGATTGGCCATCGCCACCTCGCGAAGCGTCAGTCATCCGGTCCGCAGGGTAGACGCCACCACCCTCTCGCTCGTTAAGGCCAATTAATGCGCGCTTTCGCCTGGCGGGCGCGGCGGTGAATATACACCCCCATGCCTGCGAATCCCCCTTCTGCCATGAGGGCCGCGGAATCTTCTCCCTCCAGACCGCGTGTGGAGCGAATCGGTCATCGGGGCGCGCCGCGAGAGTTCCCGGAAAACACCCTTCCCTCGTTCCGACGTGCTTTCGAGCTCGGTGCGGACGGCGTCGAGCTGGATGTTCATCTCACCGCGGACGGCACGCCGGTCGTGCACCACGATCCCGAGGTTACCATCCAGGTCAGGCCGAGACGAATAACTCGCCCCATCGCGACGATGAGCTGGAGGGAGCTCTCACGCGTCGAGACATCGCCCGGTATCACCATTCCGACTCTCGAACAGGTGCTGGAGCTCGCACGCGATCGCGGAACGGTGTACGTCGAGCTGAAAGGCAGCGGTGTCGAGGCGCGGTCACTCGACGTCATTCGCGCGGCGCATGCTCGCTGTGCCGTGCACAGCTTCGATCACCAGGCCGTCAAGCGAGCTACGCGCAGGGCGCCGGAGATCCCGCGCGGGCTTCTGTTCGACAGCTATCCGCGCGACGTCGTCCGGGAGATGCGGGACGCATCCGCGCGCGACGTGTGGCCACAGTGGCAGCTCGTTGACGAACGGCTCGTGGATCAGGTGCACGCGGCCGGCGGACGCGTGATTGCATGGACTGTCAATACGACGGACGACGCCGAACAGCTCGTGCGGCTCGACGTCGATGGGCTCTGTGGCGACGACATCTCGCAGTTCCCTCGATAGATCCGTTGTTCCTCTGGCGTCGCGTCGTAATTCGTCTACCTTCACGCCGACTCTCGTACCTCCCTCCCGCGACCCTCGCTTCTCAAAACCAGACACATGAGACGATCGTTCACGATCATCGCCTCGATCGCGACTCTCGCCGGCTGTTCGTCGGGAACGCGCTCGACGCAGAGCGCTCCCGCGCCGGAGCGCGCGGCGCCGCAGAGCGCGAATCCGCCGGCCGCCGAGGTCCGGCGCGACAGCGCGACGACCCGTTCGACCGCCGCCGGTGACGGCGCGCTCTCGCTGCCTAACGCCAATCCCTTCCCCAGCACCTATCGCCCGCTCACGTCGCGACCGACGGTCATTCGAAATGTCACGATCATGACCGCCGCCGGACCATCGATTCGGAACGGCGCGGTCCTGCTCGTGAACGGCAAGATCTCGCAGGTTGGCGCGAACGTGAGCGCGCCGGCCGACGCCGTGGTCATCGATGGCACGGGTAAGTACGTCACTCCGGGCATCATCGATACGCACTCACATATTGGCGCGGGCGGTGTGCCCTCCGAGCAGGGTGCCCAGACCGACGACGTCAACGAAGCAACCAATCCTGTCACGGCGAACGTCTGGGTCGAGCACTCGGTGTGGCCGCAGGACCCGCAGTTTCCCCGATCGCTCGCCGGCGGTGTGACCACCCTGCAGGTATTGCCTGGCTCCGCGAACTTGATCGGCGGTCGAAGTGTCGTCCTGAAGGTCGTGCCGTCGCGCACGGTGCAAGGGATGAAATTCCCCGGCGCCAAGTACGGACTCAAAATGGCCTGCGGTGAGAATCCCAAACGCGTGTATGCCAATCGCGGCCCATCCACGCGCATGGGCAACGTCGCCGGCTATCGTGCGGCCTGGATTCAAGCGGAGCGTTATCGCCGGCAATGGGACAAGTGGAACGAGACCCATCAGGGCGATCCCCCGGCCCGCGATCTCGGTCTCGAGACGCTCGCCGAGGTGCTCCGCGGCAACATCCTCGTGCACAACCACTGTTACCGTGCGGACGAGATGGCGCAGATGATCGACATCGCTCACGAGTTCGGGTACAAGATCCGCTCCTTCCATCACGGCGTGGAGGCGTACAAGATCGCCGACCTTCTCGCGCGTGAGGGGATCGGTGCGTCGGTGTGGGCAGACTGGGGTTCGTTCAAGATGGAAGCGGTCGACGCCGTGCGTGCGAATATGGCGCTGCTCGACAGAGCCGGCGTGCGTACCATCATGCACTCCGATGACGCCTCGGGCGAGCAGCGCCTGAATCAGGAAGCCGCGAAGGCGATGGCGGAAGGCAATCGGATCGGCGTGCCGGTCAGCGAGGACGAGGCGGTCAAATGGCTCACGATCAACCCGGCATGGGCGCTGGGCCTCGACGATCGCATCGGCTCGATCGAGGTGGGCAAGAACGCGGATGTCGTGCTCTGGTCGGGCGATCCGTTCAGCGTTTACTCACGCCCAGAGAAGGTCTGGATCGATGGCGCGATGCTCTTCGACAGACTCGATCCGGCGCAGCGCTGGCGAACTGATTTCGAGCTTGGCTTCGTCCCCGACAATGCTGGAGGCAACCGATGAATCGTCTAACGACATACGCGCTGCTGACGCTGGCGATCGCCGCGCCGGCACGAGCGCAGACGATCGCGATCACCGGTGGTACGGTCTATCCGGTGAGCGGCCCCGCCATCCAGAATGGCACGGTGGTGATGCGCGATGGTCGCATCGTTGCCGTGGGCGCCAACGTCTCGGTGCCGAGTGACGCGCAACGCATCGACGCCACGGGCAAGATCGTCACGCCAGGGATCGTGAACGCGGCGACGCAGCTCACGATCACGGAAGTTGGCGCGGTGGCGTCGACACGGAACTCGTCGGCCCGGGGTCACGAAGGCATCGCTGCCGCCTTCACGGTTTGGGATGGCCTCAACCCGCTCTCCGTCCTCCTTCCCCCCGCGCGCGCGGCAGGCATCACGTCGGTGGTTATCGCACCTCGCGGCGGCATCATCGCCGGACAGGCGGCAGTCCTCCATCTCGTCGATGGAAGCGCCGCGGAGATGGTGATGCGCTCGCCCGTGGCGATGGTCGGGCAGATCAGCAACGGGCAGCAAGTCGGCGCCCAATCACGCGGCGAAGTCATGCTGCGGTTGCGCGAGGTGCTCGACGACGCGCGCACATACGCTCGGCGCAAAGCCGACTACGAGCGAGCGCAGACGCGTCAGTTCGCGGCGAGTCGCGCCGATCTCGAGGCACTGATCCCCGTGCTCGAGGGGCGCGTGCCGCTGATGCTCGACGTCGATCAGGCCAGTGAAATCGAAAGCGCGCTCAAGCTGGCGCGCGATTACAACTTGAAGCTGATCATCTCCGGCGGCGACGAGGCGTGGATGGTCGCCGACAAGCTTGCCGCGGCGAAGGTGCCGGTGCTTACCGGCGCGATGAACAACATCCCGATGACCTTCTCACGTCTGGGCACGCGGCAGGAGAATGCGGGGCTGTTACGTCGCGCTGGCGTTGCGGTGGCGCTGATCGGTAACGCCGGCGGTGGTGACGAGGAGGCATTCAACGTTCGCAACGTGCGGTACGAGGCGGGCAACGCCGTCGCGTACGGGATGTCGCATGACGACGCGCTGCGCGCAATCACGCTGACCCCAGCTGAAATCTTCGGCGTTGCCGACCGCGTCGGGTCGTTGCAGCCCGGGCGCGACGCGGACGTCGTGGTGTGGAGTGGCGATCCGTTCGAGTTCGCGACCCAGCCGGAGCACGTCTTCATTCGCGGACGCGAAGTGCGCGGGCCCACGCGTCAGGATCTGTTGGAGCAGCGATACAAGACGCTACCGCCGAATTACCGAGCGCCGTGACGGTTTTCGCGCGCAACGCTCCGGGCCCTCGGTTCAGGCGCTCGAGCAACGATTGAAGAATCTTCAACGCAGATGACGCAGATAACGCAGAAGACGCTGTAACCGCTCGTGCAAGGTACAGTGTCGTCTGCGTTATCTGCGTCATTCTGCGACAAAGAGCACGTGTTTGGGGCAAGCGGGAGAGAAACTCTCTCGGAACGGTCCAATTCTGAAGGCGAACGCTCCAACTCCGAAGGTGAAAGTTCCAAAGTCGAAGGCGAACGCTCCATTTCTGAAGGCGAACGCGGCAAAAGCATTCGCTTCGTCAGCAGATCCGCAGTATCACCTGCCAGATCGTGAGGCATCCGGGACAAAACCGGAGGCGAAGGCAACACCTCGTGAGGCGAAGCTCGCAAAACTGAAGGCGAAAGCTGCTCCGATGGAGTGCAACGCGCCAAAGTCGGACACGAACGCCGCAACGTACGACACGAACGCGGCTTCGTACGACACGAACGCGGCTTCGTACGACACGAACGCGACTTTGTACGACACGAACGCGGCTTCGTACGACACGAACGCGACTTTGTACGACACGAACGCGACTTTGTACGACACGAACGGAGCTCTTCAGATCACAAACGTGACTCCACACCTCACAAACGTGACGCCGGTCGACCCGAACGTCGCTTCACGTCGAGAGTTACGGAGTCCCGCGACCAGGATCCGTCGGTTCGAACGTCAGGCTCTTCCGCCGTCGCGTTGCGGCTTCATCGATCAGACGGCGAAACCGCTCCACTTCTGCTTCGGCCATCTCAATCCCGCGGGCGAGCGCGGTGTACTCATCGGCCGCGAGCTCGCGCGATTCACGCTTCGCGCGATAGATAGCATATCCCAGCCGCTGCGCGGCGACATCCGCTTGCCGCCGGAGCCGTAGCATCTCGAGCCGGAGCCGGCCTTCATCGAATGCATGTTGCGCGACGCGGCCCGCGCGATCGAGCTCCGTTCTGACGCGATCCCAGAGAGCCATTGTTCGCTCACGGTGAACTTCTCTCGAAGAGAACAGCACGCGAGGAAAAAACGAAAGCCCCCGCCATTCGGCAGGGGCTCGAACGCTCGCGAGGGCTTATTTGGCGTCGCGTGCGCGTTGCGCACGCTCCCTGGCTGTCTCGCCAGTTCAGCCGTTAGTGCCTGTTGCGGCCGGCTCCGGATGAACGCTCACCTTGTACCGCTTCCGATTCTTGTGCTCGAACTTCACGACTCCGTCGACGAGCGCGAAGATCGTGTAATCCGTGCCCAATCCGACATTCGTGCCCGGATGATACCTCGTACCATCCTGGCGAATGATGATGTTGCCCGCCCGAACACGCTGGCCGCCGAACCGCTTGACGCCCTGGAATTTGGGGTTGCTGTCGCGGCCGTTACGCGAAGAACCGACCCCTTTCTTATGTGCCATCTGTCTATCCCTCGCTCAGCCGAGGCTGATGTCGTTGATACGAACTTCAGTGAAGCCTTGTCGGTGGCCACGCTTCCGTGCGTAGTTCTTTCGGCGCTTGTGCTTGAAGACGATGATTTTCTCGCCGCGTCCGTGCTTGACGATCTCGCCCGTGACCTTGGCACCCTTCAGCGCCGGCACACCCGTGCGAACGTTGCTGCCATCGGAGCCGAGGAGAACCTCGTTGAACTCGATGTCACTGCCAGCCTCGCCGACCAGCGACGGAATTCGATATGTGCGACCCGGCTCGACACGGAACTGCTTGCCACCGGTCTTGATGATTGCGTACGGCATGGAATGAAAAGTTGGTAGAGCCTCAAAAGCTAAACCAGTTAGGGGCTAGGGTCTAGGGGCCGCTAAGCGACGGCATATTGCTGGGTGACGTCTCGGCCGGCTGACTTCACGACCAGCTTGAACTCGTCAGGTCGCAGGAGAGGATCGTCGCGTAGCTCGAGAGCGAAACCGGCCAGCTTCTCGAGCTTCTTCAACAAATCCTTCTCATTCTCGAGGACGTACATTGCCACCTCGGGATGGAGCTTCACGATCAGGTGATCGCGCCGCCCTTCGACACCCATTCGTCGCACCGAGCGCTCGACGCGGCGAACTATCGTCTCGGCCGTGAAGACTCGGCCGGTGCCGTGGCAGGTCGGGCATGGCTCGGTCATATTCTGCAGGTGACTCTGCCTCACGCGCTGGCGCGTCATTTCCACGAGGCCAAGGTCGCTCACCGCAAACGCCTTCGTTCGCGCACGGTCCCGACCCAGGTGGGTACGTAGCTCCTGTAGCACCCGGTCGCGGTTCGCCTTCGTCTCCATGTCGATGTAATCGCAGACGATGATGCCGCCGATATCCCGAAGTCGGAGCTGCCGCGCTACCTCTCGAGCAGCCTCCAGGTTCGTCTTGAGGATCGTTTTCTCGGGATCCCGCTTGCCCGTATAGCGACCGGAATTCACGTCGATCGAGACGAGGGCTTCCGTTGGCTCGATGATCAGATAGCCGCCCGAAGGGAGGTCGCAGCGACGTTTGAAGAGGTCTCTGATCTCGTGCTCGATGTTCGCCTTGTCGAACAGCGGAACAACGTCCTCGTAGAGCTTCACGCGATCGATCAGCTCCGGGGCGATGGCCTTCAGGTATTCGACGATCTCGTTGAACACCTGGCGCGAGTCGACGGTGACCTGCTCGACCTTGGTGCTGAATACGTCGCGCATGAGGCCGCGCGTCAGGCTGGTCTCTCGGTGAATCAGCGATGGCGCGCGCACGAAATGGGTCTTTCGCTTGATGCGCTTCCACTGATTCATCAGCGTGCTCATCTCACGCTCGAATGTTTCCTCCGTGACGTCTTCACCCACGGTTCGGACGATGATGCCGCCTGAATCCTCCGGCAGCAGCTTCTGCATCTGCTCGCGAAGACGCTGCCGCTCGGCGCGATCGCCAATCTTTCGACTGACGCCGACGCGCGACGCGAATGGCATGTAGACGATGAAACGTCCCGCCAGTGAGATTTGCGCGGTGACCCGCGGTCCTTTCGTCGAAATCGGCTCCTTGGAGACCTGAACGACGATATCCTGGCCGCGCTTTAACAAATCCTGAATCGGAGGCGCCTTGCTCCGACGGCCGCGCGCCTCGTCCTTTTCGTCGCGCGAGTCGTCCTCGGTATCGTCGGCGTCGTCGTCGCGATCGACATCGTCTTCGGGAAAGACGAGATCCGACGAATGGAGAAAGGCACTCTTTTCGGTGCCGATGTCGACGAACGCGGCCTGAATGCCAGGCAATACGGCTTCTACGCGTCCGAGGTAAATGTCGCCGACCATCCGTCGAGCTTCTGGCCGGTCGACCAGCAACTCAACTAGCTCGTCGTCCTCCAGAATCGCGACACGCGTCTCGCGTGGCGCGGCATTGATCAAGAGCTCTCGTTTCATCAAGGTCCGCACTTATCCTCTGCCTCGGCGACTCGACGAAGCAGGGGGCGCGGCTCAGAGGTTTGTCGTTGATGCCCAGCGGATTTCCACGCACAGGCGCAGCGGTCCGCCATTCGGCAATAGTTGTCGGAGCCAAGCGCATCCAGTTGATCGTCCACGCCAAATCCGGCTGAAGCGCGTCACGGAAGCGCGTCAGCAGTGATCGGACCGACATGCGATCGACTCTCCTCACGAGGTCGTGCACTGGATGGAAGGCGAGCGCACGCAGCAACGATTCCAGGATCGTTGCCACGAGCTGCGATGGACTCGAGGAGCGCACCGAGTCGCCGGGCGCCCAACGAGCAGGAAAGACAACACTCGTCGTCACGTGCGAAATGATAAGAGGGACACCGCCTTACGGGCTAGGGGCAGAGGGTTGCGGGTCGCGGGTGGGAACAAGGAAGGCCGACGGCTCGGCCGTCGGCCTTCCTTGTTCCGCTTTCACCCTCTACCCACAACCCTCTACCCTCTACCCGCTAGTCGGCCAGCTCCTTCAGCAACTGTCTCGCAATGACGATGCGCTGGATCTCGGATGTCCCCTCGCCGATCTCGCAAATCTTGGCGTCGCGCATGAAGCGTTCGACCGGGTAGTCCTTGGTGTAGCCGTAGCCTCCGTGGATCTGCACGGCCTTGATGGTTGCGCGCATCGCAAGCTCCGAGCAGAACAGCTTCGCCATCGCCGCTTCCTTGCCGAAGGGCCTCCCGTGCTGCGCGAGCCACGCTGCATGGAACATGAGGTGCTTCCCCGCCTCGATCTCCGTCGCCATATCCGAGAGCTGGAATTGAATGCCCTGGAAGTTGGCGATCGCCTGGCCAAACTGGCGACGCACCGCCGCATAACGAAGCGCGTGCTCGAAGGCGCCCTCGGCTATTCCGAGTGAGAGCGCGGCAATGCCGATGCGGCCAGAATCCAGAGTCTTCATGAAGTTGACGAATCCCTTCCCCTCCTCGCCCAAGAGATTCTCCGCGGGGACTTCGACGTCCTCCATGATCAGCTCAGCGGTGTCCGAGGCGCGCCATCCCAGCTTGTCCTCCTTCTTTCCCGCCCGGAATCCCTTCATCCGTGACAGGCTGGGCTCGGTACCGACACCGAGCGACTGCGCGGTTTTGATGTCGCTCGTCTCCTTGGTGAGAATGAAGGAGCTAATCCCCTTTGTGCCCTGCGCGCGATCAGTGACGGCGGTGATGACGAAAATCTCGCCGACGCTGCCGTGAGTGATGAAGCGCTTCACACCGTTGAGCACGTAATAACCATTCTTCCGGACGGCCGTTGTGCGCGTTCCGCCGGCGTCGCTGCCAGCGTCTGGTTCGGTGAGCCCGAAGCCGCCCATTACGCGGCCTGATGCCAATACGGGCACGTAGCGTCGCTTCTGCGCGTCGTTGCCGAACCGAACGATCGGCGAGGTACCAAGCGTGGTGTGCGCGGAGACCGTGAGACCGTGAGAAGCGTCGACCTTCGCAAGCTCCTCGATCACGATCATGAAGCTGATGATGTCGAGCCCCGCGCCGCCGAGCTCCTCGGGCCACGGCACACCCAGGAGTCCGAGCTCGCCCATCTTCTTGATGTTCTCCCAGGGGAACTTGCCCTCGGCGTCCCAGTGCGCCGCGGTGGGCGCAACCTCGTCACGGGCGAACTGGCGCACCATCTCGCGCGTCGCGAGATGCTGTTCGCTGAAATAAAGGGAATCGTCCATGATAATCGTTAGGCAGCTTCGGTTTCGTCCGCGGTGCGGACGACGACGAGGAATCGCTCGCCGTACCGATCGAGCTTGGTTGGTCCTACCCCACGAATCCCCGAAAGAGCAGAACGCGTTCTCGGACGACGAACGGCCATCTCCGCGAGCGTCCGATCTGGAAATACGACGTATGCCGGCACCTGTTCCTCCGTGGCAATCGTCCGGCGCAACGCACGCAGACGATCGAGCAGCAGGCCATCCGCGGGATCGAGGGAAATCTCATCGCCTGGAGTGGAGTCGGCCGTGCGGCTCTTTACCCTTTGCTTTGCCTTCCCACGACGCGCGGGGGCGTTGTCGTTGGCCGGCACGTGCGTGCCGAGGCAGTTATCGCAGCCGGCGCACTGCGACCGCGCGGCCGGATCACCGAAGTAACGAAGTACGAAGCCACGCCGGCAGTTGCGCAGATAGGCGTACTGCTGCATTGCGTCCAACTTCGCCAACTCCGCGCGTCGCCGACGATCCAGCGTATCCCAATCGATCTTGAAGCGATCGATGCCCAAATCGCGATGCTCGACATAGCTGCCGCCCCCGATTCGTCGCCATTCAACGAACTGTCGCGACTGCAAGGCATCAAGCAGCGACCCGACGCCGCTGGCGCCACCGAAACCCGGTGGCAGGCCGTCGAGATCGACGTTGCTCCCTTGCTCGAGCGCGGCACCCGCGACCCGCCAGAGCGCGCGAAGTAGCCCCAGCTCCATGGCGTCGCCTTCGCCACCAAGCTCGCGCTTGATGCGCTGCGGCGTCGCCAGCAGCCGAATGTAAGCTCGGGAGGCATTCTCCGGCTGTTTCCGATAAGCGCCTGCCGAGCTGAGGATACGAAGCGCGCCCTCGATCTCGCGAGCGTTCACTTTGCCACGCACACGCGCCACGATCTCGTCCGGAGTGACGTCCGCGCGGCCCGTGTTATCGGCGTGGTGCGCGAGCACACGGTACACATCTTCGACGAGCGGACGCTCCGGGTACGAGCCCTTGATGAAGAACTCGTGGGTGAAGCGATCCTGGAATGAATGCAGGAGAAAGCAATCAGCTGGCTCGCTGTCACGTCCAGCGCGGCCCGCCTCCTGATAGTATGCCTCGAGCGTGCCCGGCATCGCGTAATGCACCACGAGTCGCACGTTGGGCTTGTCGATACCCATCCCGAAGGCATTCGTCGCAACGATGACGCGAACCCGCTCCTTCATGAAGGAGTCCTGGACCTCGCGCCGGTGAGCGTCGTCGAGGCCGGCGTGGTACGCGACCGCCGCGACTCGATTGTCGTTGAGCACATTTGTAATACGCTCCACCGTGCGCCGCGTCGAAGCGTAGACGACGGCTAGTCCCGGCTTCTCGCGAAGAATGCGCACGAGGGCGGCATCCTTGTCCTGCTCCGTGCGGGCCGCGACCACATGATAGCGCAGGTTTCGCCGGTCGAAGCCGGTGATGATGGTCTTCACCTTCTCCAGGCGGAGCTGCCGCACGATGTCGGCGCGGACGTGCGGCGTGGCCGTCGCCGTCAGTGCGACAACGGGCGGCCATCCGAGACGCTCCCGAACCTGGGCGATGCGCAGATAGCTCGGACGAAAATCATGTCCCCATTCGCTGATGCAGTGCGCCTCGTCCACCGCAAGCAACGAGACGCCAAGTTCCTTCAGTCTCTCGGCTGTGGTGCCGACGTCGAACCGCTCGGGAGCGAGGTACAGCAGCTTGAACTCGCCACGCTGGACACGAGCAAGGCGGTCGGACACCTGCGACGCGGTCAACGAGCTGTTGACGAAGGTCGCGGGCAGTCCGCGTCGCGTCAGGGCGTCGACCTGGTCCTTCATCAACGAGATGAGGGGCGAGATGACTACCGTCAGGTGCGGCAGCATGAGCGCGGGCACCTGATAGCAGATCGACTTTCCGCCGCCGGTCGGCAGCACGACCAGCGTGTCCTGTCCATTCAGAATGGCCTCGACCGCCTGAGTCTGTCCGGGACGAAAATCGCCGTAGCCGAAATGCTGCTGTAGGGCGGCCCGCGCGCTCTCGATGTTGGAGGAAGCGCTCATGAGCGGATGCTCGCGCCGGCCGCCCTGGGAATCGTCATCTGGAATCGATGCGTTGTACCGAATGTGCGCGCATCAGACCGCGCGAGTGAAGTGGCCACGGGTGAAGGCACCACCTAACAGCTGACGAAGGTCCTCGCTGTCGTTATATGAGATCTCCCGTCCCAACGCCAGGGTGTCGAGCATGCGTCGATAGGCGGCCACGACTTCGGTCACGGGCTCGTTCGGCACGTTGAAAACGAGCTGAAATCCGCGAATGCCTGCTGCCCAGAGTCGGGGCAAATACTCGGATCCTTCCACCGGGCGCGAATGCAGCAGGCGGTTGCGGCACGCCGAGTCCGTGGCGACGGAAAAATCGTAACCAGCAGGATCGGTGAGGGTCACATTGGTGTGCTTCTGCACGCAGAGATCGCGACAGGTCGTTGGTTCCCGATCGAACGCAGCGGAGAGCACGCAATGCTCGATGGTCATGCCCTCCGGCCGACCATAGAGAAAGACGTCGAACCCGCCGGCCTGCCAGGGGGCGACGACCTGCGCCACCTCGTCAACGGTGAGCTCGACTGACAGCACTTGTCGTCTCGCGCCGAGCTTGAAGATCTGCGCGGCGGCGTGCTGGTTCATGACGTTCACAGCGTAATCGGCAGTCACATCACGACCAGCCTGTCCAAGCTCGGCGACGAGACCGAGATGTCCGCTGAGGATGGGCAGACCGAGGCCGAGCCATTTGTCGACGACCTTCCGCTCTTCAGGGCGGACGATCGTCGGCGTGCGGAGCCGGAGCGCGATGCCCTGCTCTCGCAGCGACTGCGCCAGCGCACGCAAACGGGCCAGCGGCGTCGGCGGATGGCGCAGGAACGGATCGAAGACTATCTCGGTAGCGCCAGCGGCAGCGGCGCGCTCCGCGTCTTCGAGCGCGTAGACCTGTGCGGCGAGCGTGAAGACGCCGGGCGGAGCTGGCCGGGGTATCACATCGAGAGCGTCCACCGCGTGGTCGATGCGCGCGCCACGCTCGGTTTGCGCTGCCCCGAGCGCCCAATCGCGTCGCATGAGCAGTTGCTCAATCGCCTGCTGGCGCATGTGATTGAGCTCGCGAATGGGAAGAAAGAGATCCGCGTCGAGTCCCTGATCGTCAACTTCGGCGAGCGCAAAGGGCGTCTCACCGAGTCGGCCAAGCTGCTCGCGAAGCACCGCGTGCTCGAGCGCGCGGTTGGCGGCCGGTGCCAACTGCGTTTCGCTCCGCACCTCGACGGTCTCGCCGGCGCTCGTGAAGAGCATCTTGAGGTGCGCGCCGACCGATCCAAAAACGCGAACCTCGAGCCGCGCCTTGCGTGCTTTCGTCGGTGCGCTCAGCAACGCGAAGCTCTCGCGCGCACGGGCGAGAAGGCGTGCGTGCGATGTCCGGCTGACGCGCCAACCCTTTGGCACCGTTGTTCGCGTCCGCAAGGCCTGGCGAAGCCGCGGCGCGGGCCGTACTTGCCTAACGGCCGTGACGGCAAAACCCGTGGTCGGCCCGCCCACCGTGTTGGGAGGAGCAAACGCGACGCCGTCTCCGACTTCGAGCTCGACGGTCGTATCGATCAGGAGCTCGCCCCTTTCGAAGCCTACCACCTCGCCGATGTCGATACCGCGATTATCGGGCTGGTCGCGCGTGACGTATTCACGCCCCGCGCGGCCGCCATACATGCCACCGGTGAAGCCTCGGCTGTAGATCTGCACGAGCGGTTCGATCTCCGCCTCGACCGGCGAAGTCGTTAGGCCTCGCGCGATGCGATCGAGGAACTGCCGATAGCTGGCGGTTACGGTCGCGACGTATTCAGGACGCTTCTTGCGGCCTTCGACTTTCAGACAGACGATACCGAGATCGGCGATGGCTGGCAGATGCTCGTAGGCAGCGAGGTCCTTCGTCGAAATGAGATAGCCACGATCGAGCTCGATCTCGGTCGTCGCGTCCTTCAGGACGTAATCTTTCCGGCAGGACTGCGCACACGAGCCGCGGTTGGCGCTCCGTTCCGAAATCATGCCCGACATGAAGCACTGTCCCGAGTACGAGATACAGAGCGCGCCATGGACGAACGTCTCGAGACCGAGATTGGGAACCGCGTCGCGGATTGCGCGGAGATCCTCCAGGGTATTCTCGCGGGCAAGGACAACGCGCGTTATCCCCAATTGCGCGAGAACGCGAGCCCCGGCGACGTCGTGCACCGTCATCTGCGTCGAGCCGTGGATCTCGAGATCGGGATAGAGTGCGCGGATCAACACCACCAGCCCGAGGTCCTGCACGATGACGGCGTCGATACCGCGGTCGACCGCTTCGCCGAGAAAGGCGAGCGCCTCGGCGATCTCACCAGGTTTGACCAGGATATTCAACGTCAGGTAGATGCGTCGGCCGCGGCTATGCGCGATCCGGCAGGCTTCGCCGAGCTCGTCGAGCGAGAGCTGCGCGCCCTCGTCCCGGGCATTGAACCGCTGCGCGCCGAGATACACGGCGTCAGCGCCATTCGCGACGGCGGCGCGAACGGCATCCAGCGACCCTGCCGGGGAGAGAAGTTCGGGGATTGGACGGTTGGCTCTCATGAAGCCATAAAGATACGGCTTTGCGAGGACCCATTGTACCCGACGGGTATCAGCGGGAACCGACGCGCAGCGTGTGCCGCGCTCGCTTGCGACCGTGAAGGGTGGTCGGTAAGCTCTCGAGCTGACAACCGCCGATTACCGATCACCGTTCGCACTGACCACTGACCACCGACCACCGTTCACCGACCAGGGCAATTCCGCCGAGCGATACACGGATCCTGACGCGACGCCGATGTCGCTTCGCATTTCGCGAGGATTGCGTGCAAATCGCGCGAGTCGAACGGTCTCGGTGCGTCCTCGCCACGGCGAGAGGGGACGTCGACAGTCGGACAATTCGGTGACCCTGTCCGATTCGGCCGCGGATTCTCGGTCGCCTTTTCTGCACTCGAGCGCACGCAACGTGGCGGAATGAGCCTTGCCTCCTTTTCGCCTAACGCGCGACGAGTGTGTCTGCTGTCATGATGTTAGACAACACTCAATAGCGCGAGTGACAAGAATGCGAACACTTTCGTCGCGTTCTCAGCGCCGCGTGTGAGGGGGGTCACGGTTAAGCGCAACTGTTTGGTGCAGTTTTACCGCGTTCAATACGGGCGGTCTTCTCCGAGCTGGCCTACCGCCGACCAACTCTACTAGAAAGGCAAGCTCAGACTTCAGAGGCAATGGCAACTATGCGCGTATCGATGCTGGTACGTTGGGGTACAGCGCTCACCGCGGCTCTCATGCTCGCGGCGTGTTCTGATACCGCGACGGCGCCTCCTTCGGCGCCTGCGGCACGACCCCATCTCTCGGATAAGCAGTTCGAGCAATGGCTGCTCGACAACGGTGGTGCGAGCCGCGACGGTCGCGGACGCACCAACAAAACGGATTCAGTCTGGGCAAAGACGTTCGTGGTCGATCCGACCAAGGCCACCACGATCAAGGTTGGCGACCATAGCGTCTACTTCCCGGCCAACTCGATCTGCGATCTGTCGTCGAGCTACGGCCAAGATCAATGGGATCAGTCGTGCACGCCGGCGACGTCGCCGATCACGATTACCGCGACTTGGAACTCGAAGTATGGCCATGCCTACGTCGATTTCGAGCCCGCAATGCGCTTCGTGCCGACGAGCGATCCGTCACAGTACGTGACGCTCACGATGAAGGACTATTACGACATCAACACCAACTACAGCTATCCGATTTACTGGTACCGTCCGACCGACGGGCTGTGGGTTGATGAGAGTGTGAACGATCCGTCGCTCGGATCGTGGGAAGATCTGAATGGCAACAAGGTCACGCGGCGAATCAAGCACTTCAGCGGCTACCTGGTTTCGGCCGGCGAAGTCTGCGATGCGTGGTCCGATGCGTCCTGTGCGTCTGTAATGTCGTTCGCCGGCTTCCTGGTCGGCTACTGAGCCTCCGCATAACGACATCCATCCACTAACCCTTTATCGAACCCCGACGGAGGCTCGATTCATGTCCCGAGTAACCATGCCGGTGCTGGTCCGGCTGCTGCTGTGCGCCGCGCTCTTCGGAGTGGCGAGTGCCAGCGCGACGCTCTCCGGCCAAGCGGCCTACGAGAGCGCAAGCATGCCCGACGGGCATCTGCCCACGACGAACTCTCTTTCCGGCTACATCATCGCAGTTGGATGATGCTATCTCGAAGGGAACCATAAACATCGGGCCAGTCCGGGATTTCCGGCTGGCCCGATGACCTTTCCGGCCATCCGGGCGTCTTAAGTCGAATGCCGTTCTGCACCTTGCCCAGCTACTCCGTTCCCGGCGTGGCCTTTCTGTCCCAACGTATGCGTACCTGATAGTGCATCGGCGCAACCCGACGACGGCGCGACCCGAGAGCGCATGAGCGACTCACCCAAACCTCTGTCCGACACGTCGGAGCATCCGCTGCAATCGCGGTTGCTGTCTTCGGCCACGTCGACAGCGGCGTTGATCGACCGCGCGCAGCTCGCCGAACGGCAGGGCCGCACGCAGGAAGCGCGCGCATTATACGAACAGGCGCTCTCACAACTGCGCTGCGCAGAGGAGGCGCCAATTGCCGCCTCCCTGCTCCGCTGGATTGGCATCACACACGGCGTCGAGCTGAATCTCGACGCCGCCTTCGATTGTCTCGAGGCGGCGCTGGCCGTCGCCGAAGCGCTGGGAGACGAAGCCGCCGTCGGTCACGCTGTCAACGTTCAGGGTTTGCTCAACTACAAGATGGGCCGGCTGGACGAGGCGGAGCGGCTCTATCTGAAGGCGCGCGAGAGCGCGCGACGCGCCGGCGAGGCGAAGCTCGCGGCGATGACGTCGCAGAACCTCGGTGTCATCGCCAACATCCGCGGTGAGCTGGAACAGGCGCTCTGGCATTACGAGGCGAGTCTCGCCGATTATCGTGCGCTCGGCCTCACGAAGTACATCTGCATCACGCTGAACAACCTCGGCATGCTCTACACCCGGATGGAGCGTTGGGAGACCGCCGAGCGCGCGTACGAGGAAGCGATTCCGCTCAGTCAGCAGATCGGCGACGTCGGCGTGCGCGTGATTCTCGAGGTGAACTTCGCCATCCTCTGGATTGCCAAGAAAGAGTTTGCCAAGGCGCGCCAGGCATGCGATCGAGGCCTTGCCATCTCCGAGGAGACGCGGCACAACGAGGCGATCGGTGAAATCCAGAAGTGTTATGGCGTGATTTTCCGCGAGACCGGTGATTTCAGCGCCGCCGAGGAGGCATTTCGGAACGCGGTCGACCTCGCCGATGCCCGTCAGGATCTTCTCCTCTCGGCGGAAATCGCGCGCGAGCTCGCGGAATTGTATCGGCTGCAGGGACGCAATCGCGACACGCTGCAGAGCCTGAACCGCGCTCACCGTCTCTTCACTCAGCTGCACGCGCGTCCAGACCTCGCCGACATCGATCGGCAGACCACTCGCCTGGAAAGTGACTTCCTGGATGTCGTGCGACGCTGGGGTGAGTCGATCGAATCGAAGGATCACTACACACAGGGTCACTGCGAGCGCGTCGCCGACCTCGCCTGCGCCCTCGCCGCCGAGGCAGGTCTCGATCAGAAATCGCTCTTCTGGTTCCGCATTGGCGCCCTGCTGCACGATGTCGGCAAGCTCATGATCCCACCGGAGATACTGAACAAGCCTGGGCGCCTCACGGCGGAAGAATGGGTCATGATCAAGAGGCACCCGGTGTGGGGCGTCGAGATGCTGGCCGACATCGACTTCCCCTGGGACGTGCGCCCGATCGTCGAGTCCCATCACGAGCGCTGGGACGGCGCGGGCTACCCGCACGGACTCAAGGGTGAGGAGATTCCGCGCACAGCGCGCATTCTCTGCGTCGCGGATGTGTACGACGCGCTGACATCGGAGCGCAGCTACAAGAAAGCGGTGTCGCACGAGCAGGCGCTGGACATGATGCGGAGTGACGTCGGCCATCAGTTCGATCCGGAGCTCTTTCCGTTGTTCGAGGCGGTGATGAGTCGCATGGGACCACCGCGTCGCGGGCTGAGCGAGCCCCCCTCCGCCGAGCAGACAGCGCAGACGACACCGACCGACGTTCCGGGAGAGCTGGACGACTTGACTAGCGTGTTGGTCCGCCGCGCCTTCCTCGACGCCGCGAACACCGCTCTGCTCCGCCGCCGCGGCAACGATCCGGCATCGGCGCTGCTCGTCATCGACGTCGACCACTTCAAGTTGGTCAACGATACCTACGGCCACCTCCAGGGCGACGACGTGCTCAAGGCCGTCGTCGCGCTCCTCAAGCGTGGCGTGCGAGCGGGCGACGTCATCGGTCGTTACGCAGGCGACGAGTTCGTCGTGCTGCTCCCGCGCACGACCATGGAAACGGCGCGCGAGGTCGCCGATCGCCTCCGCGCTGCCGTCGAGCGCGAGCGAGTCCCACTGCGCGGCACGCCGAGCGAGACGGTGTCCGTTACGCTCTCGATCGGTGTCGCGACGGCCGAGCACGCCGACCACGTCGAAGCCGTCTTCGCGGCGGCCGACCGCGCGCTATACGAAGCAAAGCGCGCTGGCCGAAACGCAGTCGCTCTTGCTGGCACGGCGCCGGAGGCGTCACAGCCACAGCTCAACCTCAATCGGTTCGTCGGTCGCGTCGAGGAACTGAAGCGACTCGTGCGCATGCTCGACACGTCGTTCCGCGGCGAGCCACGCGTCGTTGCAGTCGTCGGCGAAGCAGGCGTGGGCAAATCCACGCTCTTGCGCCAGCTGCTGCCGGAGGTGCGACTGCGTGGTGGGTCGCTCGTGATGGGTCGCGCCCTCGAGGCGGACGTCAAACCCCCTTACGGTCCGTGGGCGGAAATTCTCTCCGCGATCAAGCAGCGGGTGAATGCGCCAGGGCGCGTCTGGCGTGAGCTGCCGCGACTCGTGCCCGCGCTCTCCGACGGCTCGGAGCCGCGCCCGGAGAACATCGGTAGCAAGTATGCCCTGTACGAGGAAATCGTCGAATATGTTCGCCTCGCTGCGGCCACCTGTCCGCTCGTGCTCGTTCTCGACGATATGCAATGGGCGGATTCGGCGACGTGGGACACACTCGAGCACCTCGTGCCGCAGCTCGATCAGGATCACATCCTCATCTGCCTCACGATTCGCGCCGAGGACAAGAGCAAGGATGTCATGGATCGGCGCCGCCGCCTATCCCGTGACGAGCGGTTCAGCGAGCTCTCGCTACAGCGACTGACGCGGGCGGAGCTCGAACAGTGGCTCGCCGCGGCGTCGCGAGGCCAGGAGCTCGGCCGCGAGCTGCTTCCGGTGCTGTACCGGCATACCGAAGGAAACCCCTTCCTCGTTGTCCAGGTGCTGCGTGCACTCGTCGAGGAAGGAGAGATCCGCTACGAGGGCGAGCGCTGGATCTGGAAACAAACGTCCGAGCTACGCCTCCCCGTTGCCGTGAGCGACCTGATGGCGCGACGTCTCGACCGTCTGTCGGAGCGTACGCGTAACATCCTCACGACAGCGGCGGTGATCGGTCGCGTTTTCGACATCGATCTCGCGCTCGCCGCGGGTGCTGGCAGCGAGGATGAGTTGCTCGACGTCATCGATGAAGCCGTCGCTGCCGCCGTACTCGAGCCGTCGCGCGGCGATGCCGATTCGTACGCGTTCACGCACACGCTGCTCCTCGATGCAATTAAGAACACCGCCAACCCCCGTCGTCTCAAGCGCATCCACCACGCTGTCGGTGAGGCGCTGGAGAAGCGTAACTCGAACGCCATCGCCGAGCTGGCGGGTCACTTCGACCAGGCCGGCGTCAGCGACAAAGCGTATCGCTACGCAATGCAGGCTGGTGAGAGCGCCACGAACGTCTATGCCCACGACGAAGCGGCGGCATTCTTCACCATGGCGCTTCGCCACGCGGCGACACCGCAGCAGAAGCTCGACGCCTATCTGGGAGCGGCGAAGGTTGCCGAAGTCTCCGGCCGCTACGCCGAAGGCGTTGAGCTCTGTAAGACCGCGATCAATAGCGTCGGCGAAGAGCTAACGGAGAAGGAAAAGCTGCCGTTGTTGATTCTTTACGAACGCGCCCAGGCCTTCCTTGGCAAACCGCTCACCCAGACGCTCGAGGCGTATCAGTCACTGCTCAAGAGTGCCGAGGAGATGGATCTCCAGAAGGAGCGCGTGTCGCTTCTCACGATGATGTCCACGACCTACGGCAGCCTCGGCGACCCCGCAACCGCGGAGCGCCTGGCACGCGAGAGCGCGGAGATGGCGGAGCGCATTGGCGAGCGACTGTTGCACGCGCACGCGCTCATGCGACTCGGCTGGACACTCTTCGAGCTCGGCTCCGAGGAGTCGATCGTCTTCTATCGCCGCGCGCAGGAGATCTGCAGCGAGATCGACGACCGCCACGGTTACGTGCGCTGCCAGATCAGCATCGGCGTGAGCTATTCGAAAGTTGGAAACACCGCCGCGGCGATCGATGCGTTCCGCAGCGCGGTGGAGTTGAGTCTGCAGGCCGGCGCGCCCGACTGGGCCGGCGTGGCCGCGCTCAATCTCGGCGTGCTCTTCATGTGGAGTGGCCGCTTCGAGGAGGCGCGGCAGCGCTTCGATGAAGCGCGGAAGCTGTTCATCAAGCTGAAAAACGAGCTGCACCGCGTGGCGACGGTCTACAACATGGGGCACCTCGCGCGCGAAACTGGCGATCCCACGCGGGCACTGGAGCTGTACGAGGAGGCCGCGACGAGCGCCCGCCGCCTCGGTCAGCTCGACATGGAAATCGGGGCCATCGCGGGAGCCGGGCTGGCTGGGCTCGACCTCAATCGTCGCGATTATGCCTACACGGCGGCGCGCAACGCCGAGACGATGGTTGGCGAGCGATTCGACTGGTGGTTCCAGAACCGCGAGCTTGTGGAGGCGCTGAGCATCCGTGTCGCACTCGAGCTCGGACGGCGCGACGAGGCCGAACAGCGCTTCCGGACGGCGTTGGCCCACACCGAGCCGCGCGATGCACGCTGCGCGGCATGGCTTGCCGCGGAGTGCGCCTCGTCGCTCATCGCCGCTGGCGCAGATCTCTGGGATTTCGTTAGGCGGTTCTCGGGCCGCGCCGACGACATGGGCTACGTCGCCCTCGCGACGCGTTTCCGCTCGCTGCTCGCGCGGCATGGCCGCTCGTCCGGCCCGGCACAGGCGATGGGAGCCTAACGCCCCACTGCGCCAAGAATTCTCAAAGGCGTTTCACTGACGGCTCTCGTCGTCACGAGGCGCGTCGTCCGAATGCGAGATCCGCCGAAAGAGAACACGCACCAGGACCGAAGCTGCCAGAAAGCCAATGCCGGTCCAGCGGAGCCACTCGATGTCCGCGCGCGCGCCGTAACCCCACAAGATGATGCCCGCGATGGCCAGCCCCAGCTTCAGCTGCGTTAGCCAGGATGGTTCCGTTCGCAGGCGTCGCGACCGGTCGCGATCATATCGAGGAAAGAAAACCACCGTCGCTCCGCTGCTACTCTTGCCTTGGGCTAGGTGCCGGAGTTTCCCGACCGCCGGCGCAACGCGGCACGGAAATCCTCTGTTGCGCGTGCCTCGACGTCGGTGACGATTCCCGCGGCAATACCATCGTCGAACGAAAGCGCGTCCAGTTTGTAGAGCAGCCACTTCGTCAACGCGAGTGATGTGGCCGAGGAACCAGAGAGGCCAGCGAGCATGGCATTCACATCAGCCTCGAAGCTCGGTGCTGGAAGGACGCGGCTCACGAGACCGATGGCGCCAGCCTCCTCTGCGTCGATTACCCGGCCGCTGAGTACGAGATCGGCGGAGCGCTTCTCGCCGAGGGTGCGACGAAGTATCGGCAGAGTAATCGCGGGAACGAATCCCATTCGAACCTCGGGAAATCCGAACTCCGCATCCTGATGCGCAAGTGACACGTCGCAGGCGAGCACCAACCCGGCGCCAGGACCCAGGGCCCGGCCACGGATGGAGCACACCACCGGCTTCATCAATGCCCGAATCGCGAGATAGACGCGGCCTACCGCTTCGGCGTCCTGGCGCTGGGCGTCGCCCGATTCGGTACCGAGGCGCGACATTGCGTCCAGGTCCACACCGGCACAGAAGTCATCCCCTTCACCCGTGAGATGGACGACGCGCACCTGATTATCCGACTCGAGCTGCTGCAGCCCGGCGAAAAGTTGCTCCGCCATCTGCTGGTCCATGACGTTCTGGACCTCGGCGCGCGTGAGCGTTAGGCAACCCACGACACCGCGACGCTCGACGCGTACCGCGCTCATTGGCGAGCCGCCGGAAGCGAAAGCCGCCGCGCCTCCCCGTCGGGAACATCGATGGACATGCGAAGAAGTGCCGTGGAGAACACCTTGCCCTGGGCATCGGTCTTGAGCGAGAGCGTTCCGCCGCCGTCGAGCGCGCCATGCAGCAGGAAGTTCAGTGCCTTGAGATTCGGAAGTTCGTACCGCTCGACGTCTCCGGTAATGACGCCACGGAAATGCTCGCGCACGCGGTCGCGGGTCACGTACTCCTCGAGCAGCGAGTACCACTCGGGGCGAAGCGCGATGACACCGACGTTGGCCGTGTCTCCTTTGTCGCCTGATCGGGCATGTGCGATGTCGACCAGCTGCACGCGCATCACGCCACCTCCACGTTCGTCTCGACGACACGCTTGTCGATCAGCGCCGGCCAGTACGCCACAATCTCTTCGACCTTCGGCCGGCCGCCGGCGAAGCCCGTCACGGTCGGCGGCCCGTTGAGGACCAGTGGCGCGAGCTCGCGGGTGAAGCGCTCGACCGTCGCCCGATCCGCCGAGCGAACACCGACCCGCAGCTGCACCTCGGGCGCCTCCTGGACGACACCGGTGAGCGGTCCATGTGCCGCGGAAACGCCGACGAACTCGGTTAGCAGCTGATCGAACTTCAGGCCGAGGTTCGCGAGACGCGCGCGGAGCACCTCGTCTGCCTTACGAGCTTTGTCCAGCGCGTCGGGCCACGCATAGACGAGCGTCCCCACTGCCTTGAATCCCGCGCGGTAAGCGATCGAAACCTTCAGCTTGTCGGTCGGCGGACGGCCTTTGATTCCATAGACACGAACTCGATCCGGGCCTGCGGGTGCGAGCTCGATCGTCGTGAAGTCGGCGATGACGTCGGGCGTGATGTACGAGTGCGGGTCGCCCATCTCGTACACCAACTGCTCCGTCACCGACTGCACGGAAATGCGGCCACCAGTGCCCTGGTGTTTGGTAATGTCAAACGTACCGTCCCGACGCGCCTCGACGATGGGGTACCCGACGTTCGCGAGATCGGGAATATTGCGCCAATCGTAGAGACAATTGCCGCCGGAGCACTGCGCGCCGCATTCGATGATGTGGCCAGCGATTATGCCAGCGGCGAGCTTGTCCCACTCTTCAGCGCCCCAACCAAACTCGTAGCGAATCGGCGCCATGGTGAGCGCCGTGTCGGTGGAACGGCCGGTGATGACCACGTTCGCGCCGCGGCGGAGAGCTTCCATGATCGGTACCGAACCAATGTAGGCGTTGGCCGAAAGCACGCGATCGCGCACCATCGACAGCGGCTCTGCTGTATCCATGTTCCGCAGCTCGTGGCCACTCGCCAACAACTCGTCCAATCGCGGAAGGAGGTCGTCGCCGGTGACGACACCGACGCGGACGTGCTGCTTCAGACCCGCGCGCTCGGACACCGCCCGAATGGCGTCCGCGCACGCTGGTGGATTCACGCCGCCGGCATTCGCGACAACGCGTACGCCGCGCTTCGCGATTGCCGGCAGGATGCTCTCGATCGCTCCGACGAAGTCGCGCGCGTAGCCCATTTGGGGGTCGCGTTCCTTCTGCTTCTGCAGAATGGACATCGTGACCTCGGCGAGATAGTCGAGCATCAGATAGTCGATCTCGCCCCCCTCGACTTGTCGCCGCGGCGCTTCGAGCCAGTCGCCCCAGAAGCCCTGACCCGCAGCCACTCTGACAAGCTCCTTCGTTCGGTCAGCGGTCATCCGTTGCACAGGTCGAGGGGAGAACGAAGGCGCCGAGGTGTGGGCCGCTGTTCTGGAGTCCGGCTGTCAGCGCCATGACGAGGATGTCGCGGGTCTCTTCTGGCGCCACGATCGCGTCGATGAACCCGCGCGCCCCTGCATAACGAGCATCGAGCTGGTGCTCGTAGTCCTCACGCATGTCTTCGACAGCCTGGGTGGTATCGCGATCCAACGGCTTGCCGCGCCGCTTCGCGTCCTCGATCGCCGGCCCGTGCACTGCTTGAATGGCCGACTCACCTTCCATCACCCCCATACGACCCGTCGGCCAGCTGAATATGAAGTCGGGATCGAAGCCCTGGCCCGCCATCGCATAGTAGCCCGCGCCCGAGGCGTGATTCACGGTGAGAACGAGCTTCGGTACGCGCGCCGTCGCCATCGCCTCAACGAAGCGAGCGCCCGCGCGAATGATCCCCTCGTGCTCCGCTTCCGGGCCGACCATGAAGCCGGATACATCCTGTACGAACAGCAATGGGATGTGTTGACGGTCGCAGCGCTCGATGAAGTAAGCGACCTTCTCCGCGCTCTCGGCGTAGAGAATGCCGCCAAAGCGCGGCTTCTCCCCTGCACGTCCCTTGATGAGCCCTCGCTGATTCGCGATCAGGCCAACGCCAATTCCCCGAATGTGAACGTCACCGCAGATCATCTCCTTCGCGAGCTTCGGCTGGAACTCGTCGATCTTGCCGTCGTCAACCAGCGTGCGAATGACCTCGTGCATGTCATAGGACATTCGGTGGTCGGACGGCAGCACGTCATAGAGATGCTCCGCCTCGGCCTCGGGCGCATTGCCAGAGGTCACCCTGCGCTGCGGCGGCAGCATCGAGACGAGCTCGCGGATCTTGGTCAGGCAAGAAGGGTCGTCGTCTACAGAGTAATGCGCGACACCACTCGTCTCGGTGTGCGTGCTGGCGCCGCCAAGCGTCTCCGAGTCGATCGTCTGGCCCGTGGCACCCTTCACGAGGTTGGGGCCACCCAGGCCCATGAACGACGTTCCCTTCACCATGACGATGAGATCCGAAAGCGCCGGGAGATAGGCGCCACCGGCGATGCAGGGTCCCATGACGGCCGCGATCTGAGGAATGCGCAGATAGCGCCGCATGATGGAGTTGTAATAGAACAGTCGCGCCGCGCCGTACTGTCCGGGAAAGACACCCCCTTGGTACGGCAGATTCACCCCGGCCGAGTCGACGAGATAGATGATCGGGATGCGGCAGCGCATCGCGACCTCCTGGGCCCGGAGCATTTTCTTGATCGTTTCGGGCCACCACGAACCCGCCTTTACGGTCGCGTCGTTAGCCACTATGACGACGCTACGGCCCTCCACGATGCCGATGCCCGTCACGACTCCGGCCGCCGGCGCCGCCTCGTCGTATTGATCGTAGGCGACGAGCAGTCCGATCTCCAGAAAACGCGTAGCTGGATCGCAAAGCCCGGCGACGCGCTCACGCGCCGTGAGCTTGCCCTGCTTGTGCTGGCGGGCAATGCGCTCCGCGCCGCCTCCCTGCCGCAACTTCTGTTCGAGCTCCCGCACCGCGGCGACGAGCTCTCGCAGCCGCGAGTCTCCACCACCAGTTGCCTTGCGACCCACGCCGCCCGCAGTCCCTGTCACGCTTCCTGCTTTTCGCGCTCCGCGAACCAGCCGCGAATGTAGTCCACGAGATCACTCGTCGGCGTTCCCGGACCGAACAACTTGCCGATCCCGCCGCGTTTGAGCTCTTCCATGTCCTCCTTCGGGATGATGCCCCCACCGGTGATGAGTATGTCATCACGTCCCTGCTCGGCGAGTAGCGCCCGTACGCGAGGGAAGAGTGTCATGTGCGCACCACTCAGGATGGAGAGGCCGACGACATCAACGTCCTCCTGGATCGCGGCATTGGCGATCATTTCGGGTGTCTGGTGAAGACCGGTGTAGATGACCTCCATTCCCGCGTCTCTCAGCGCGGCGGCGACGACCTTCGCTCCACGGTCATGTCCATCGAGACCGGGTTTAGCGACGAGCACACGTATTGGACGCATTCAGCGGGTCAACAAAGCGGCGAGCCGCATTCGGACGATGTGATGGCGACGGAGAGTGCGAGCGAATCTCGCGAACCACTCCAAATGGACGCATTTCCCTGCGGCCTGCCGCAGGGAAAAGCTAGCGGCGCGGCTTGCGCGGCGGCAACTCGTGAGCCGCGCTTTGCTTTCGCGCGACGAGGAGCATCTCGCTCGAGCGGCGCGTCAATGGCCGGTCGCGCCAGCCGTCGTACGCCGCTTCGACGATCAGACCGGCATCCGCGCAAAGCTCGGCGAGGCGGGTCGCCGTGTATATCCTGATTCGATGCTCCCGTTTGCCGGCTCCCCCTGTTCCACGCCAATGGGACTCGACCGTAAGCACACCTGAGAGCGGATCGAAGCTCCGCTCCTGGGCGTGCATCGTGCCATCCGAGCTTTCCCACCAGTCGCGCGGAAGAAACTGCGCCATCACCCCGTCGCGACTCCCGCCGTGCCAAACGAGCATGCCACTCGGTCGGAGCACCCGCGCGAATTCCGCGATCACCGCGCGATCGTCCGCCGGGTCGGCGAAAAACCCGAACGATGTGAACAGGTTGAGGACTGCGTCGAATTGTCCGGTCCATTCCGCCGGCAAGCGGCGCATGTCCCCGCGGTGATAGCGCAGCCGCTCGCCCATCCCTCGCGCCCTGGCGCGCGCGAGAAGCTCGGCGGATAGATCGAGGCCGTCGACATCGAAGCCGGCTTCCGCCAGCAGGTGCGCATGGCGCCCCTGGCCGCATGGAACATCGAGGATGCGCGCGCCGTCTGGCAGCCCGAGAATCTCGAGCAGGCGGGAGACCTCGTGTCTATCGCGCTCGAGTGTGAACAGTGGCTCGTATTCTCGCAGGTAGAGAGCGTCGAAGTAGTGCTCCCACCAATTGTCCGTTCGACTCAGAAGAAAACCGGCTCGCGATAGGCGCCGAATACGCTCTCCAGCGCCGCACGAATCTCGTACAGCGTGCAATAGCGCCGGGCGCACTCGAGGATGTACGGCATCGTGTTCTCCTTACCACGCGCGACTGTGCGCAATTCCTCCAGCGCCTGCTGACAGGCGGCGTTATCGCGCTCCCGACGCAGCTTGGCAAGCCGCTCGCGCTGGCTCGCATCCACATCCTCGCCAACCCTCAGCAGCGGGATCGTCAGCTCCGGCTCGTCGGTGACGAATTCGTTGACGCCGACGATCACGCGGCGATGCTGCTCGATCTCCCACTGCTGCCGCGCTGCCGACTCGGCAATCTTGCGTTGGAGCCACCCGGTCTCGAGCCCGCGAACCACGCCGCCGACCTGATCGATCTCGGCAAAGAGTGCCTCCGCCTCGTCTTCGAGCTGATCCGTCAGCGACTCCAGGTAATACGAACCGCCTAACGGGTCAATCACGTTCGGCACGCCCGTCTCGTAGGCGAGCAGCTGCTGAGTACGGAGCGCGACCTGCACGGCCTCCTCGGTCGGCAGCGCGAGCGTTTCGTCCATCGAGTTCGTGTGCAGTGACTGCGTGCCGCCGAGCACCGCCGCCAACGCCTGGTACGCGACGCGTACGACGTTGTTCATCGGCTGCTGCGCCGTGAGCGTGACCCCCGCCGTCTGGGAGTGAAAGCGCATTATCCAGGACCGCGGACTCTGCGCCCGATAGCGCTCGCGCATGTGCCGCGCCCAGATCCGGCGTGCGGCGCGCAGTTTGGCGATCTCCTCGAAGAAATCGTTGTGGATATCCCAGAAGAACGAGAGTCGCGGCGCAAACTGATCGATATCGAGTCCGCGCGCGATGCCGCGCTCGACGTACGTGAAGCCATCGGCGAGGGTGAACGCGAGCTCCTGCGCCGCGGTCGCTCCCGCCTCACGGATGTGATAGCCGGAGATGGAGATGGTATTCCATTGCGGTGCGTGCTTCGCGCCCCAGTCGAAGCAATCGACAATGAGGCGCAGCGCGGGCTCGATCGGGAAGCACCACGCGTGCTGCGCCATGTATTCTTTCAGAATATCGTTCTGTATCGTACCACGCAGCTTCTCGGCGCGGACTCCCTGTTTCTCTGCGGCGGCGATGTAAAAGGCCCAGAGAATGATCGCTGGGCCATTGATCGTCATCGACGTCGAGACTTCATCCATGGGAATGCCCTCGAAGAGCATTTCCATGTCCGCAAGGCTGGAGATCGCCACCCCGGTCTTGCCGACTTCGCCCTCGGACCGCGGGTGATCGGAGTCGTAGCCCATGAGAGTCGGGAAGTCGAACGCCGTCGACAGTCCCGTCTGGCCGTGCTCGAGCAGGAACTTGAACCGCTCGTTCGTGTCGCGCGCACTGCCGAAGCCGGCGAATTGCCGCATCGTCCAGAGGCGACCACGGTAGCCCGTAGCATGAATGCCGCGCGTATAGGGATACTCGCCGGGCACTCCGAGCTCCACCGACGACTGCGGCGGCACGTCGAGCACGGTGTAGAGCGGATCCACCTCGCGGGCGGAGTTCGTGAACGCGATGTCGCGCAACTCGCCTGAAGCATAACGCCGGCGCCAGTCGGCGACCTCGGCGCGCAGCTGCTCGAGCTCGCGACGCGCGTCATCGTCGCTCCTGTTCACACTCCGAAGATCTCGCGTGGACGTCATCGTACGTCAATCTCCCTCGGACAGTAGTCTCGCGCTGCGCGCCAGCAACTCCTTTGCGACGGCGAACGGATTCGTCATCCCACTCTCGAGATCCGCCATCCGTTCATCGAGCCAAAGCTTCGTCGCGTCATCGCTCCACAGCCGACGACGGACCAGGCTCTCCACAACCTCGACGACCCGCGCACGTAGTCGGGCACGTCGTCGCGTACGCAGCGCGCCACTGCGTTCAAGATAATGGAAGTGCTTGTCGATGGCCGCTACGAGATCGGCGATTCCCTCACCCTGGGCCGCGACGGTCCGCAGCACCGGTGGTGTCCATGTACCGGAATCGTTTGCCGCCGCCGCACGGGCGGCTCTCGCGGGATTCATCGCGAGCTTCTCCTCCCTCGTCATCACCCGGCCGAGGTCGACCCCGTGGTGCGTGGGCACATTCTTCAGCGTGTTGCCGGCGCGCAGTCCGAGCATGAGCTCCAGCTCGTGGCGCAGCCGGTCGGCCCCAGGGCGATCCGCCTTGTTCACGACAAAGATGTCGGCGATCTCCATGAGGCCGGCCTTCAGCGTCTGGATCGAATCCCCGGACTCCGGAACCAGCACGACGACGCTGCTGTCGGCGGTGCGCGCGATGTCGAGCTCACTCTGCCCCACGCCCACCGTTTCGATGAGTATCTGCTCAACGCCGAACGCGTCGAGGACGTCGGCAACCTCGCGCGTTGCCGCTGCGAGTCCGCCAAGTGATCCGCGCGTCGCCATGGAGCGAATGAAGACGCCCGGATCGAGGGCGACTGACTCCATGCGAATCCGATCGCCAAGCAAGGCGCCGCCGGTGAAGGGCGACGTGGGATCGACCGCGATCACCCCGACGGTCTGGCTCGTCGCTCGATAGGAGGCCACCAGCTGGGTCGTGATCGTACTCTTGCCCGCGCCCGGTGGACCGGTGATGCCGATACGGCGAGCGCGTCCCAGACGTCCGTGAAAGGTGGCGAGCAGGCGCTCGAACCCGGGCCGATGGTTTTCGACGATACTCACCGCCCGTGCGAGCGCGGCTTTCTTTCCCGCCTCGAACTCGGCGAGCAGGGCATCCAGGCCTGACGGTTTGGCGGTCGCCGTCATGTGCCGCCTCGCATCGTCGCGGACGCACGGCTGGCGTCCGGCTCATCGTGCTCGTCGCGAATGTCTCCGACGAGCTCCTCGAGGAGATCCTCGAGTGACACCAGGCCTACTGTGGCGGCCGCCGCATCGCGGACAACCGCGAGATGCCGCCGTTCGCGCAGCATACGGAATAGCAGCTCATTACACGGCGCGTCGACCAGCGCTGTTGCCACCGGTCGAATGGGCGGAAGCGTTTCGACGCCTGCCTTGAGCACGTCGAAGGCGTGCACCATGCCGCGCACGTCGTCGATGGTTCCGTGATAGATCGGCACGCGACTGTAGTTGGACTGGGCGATGCGTGACGCGAGCGAGCGGGCATCGAGGGTGTCGTCGAGCGCGAAGATCTCGCTACGCGGTGTCATGACGTCGGCAACGCGCTTCGCGCCGAATTCGACGACGCCATTGATGATCGCGATTTCCTCGTGCTCGCCGACGCCCTCGAGCTCCCCTTCGCGCAGGAGGTCCTGCAGCGCCTCGCGCTCCACGTCGACCGACGCGCGTCCGCGCTGTCGCTCGAAGGGCGCCGCGGCACGTCTGCCTAACGCAACGATCGGGGAGACGATCACCTCCACGACACGCAGGATGGGCGCGGCGATCGGCACCAGATAGGTTGGCCACTGCCGGGCCACAGCACGCGCCAGGACCTGTCCTACGAGTACGACGAGAATAACAAAAACGCCGACGTCGACGACCAGCTGCGTGCCACTGTGCTTCAGACCGATCATGACGCCCGAGAGTATCAGCGTCAGCGCGACGCCGGTGCTCGCGCCGATCAGCAGCCGGTGGGGCCGTTCCAGATACGTCACCGCCGCGCCGAAGCCGCGCAACCGACGCTCGGTCCAGTGTCGCAGCCAGATGCGACTCACCGACCGCACCGTCATCGCGCCAGCCGTTAGGCACGCGACGACCAGCAGCGGGATCGCGAAGACGTACACACGGTCCAGGAGGTCGAGTCTCATCGATGGGCGCTCAATGCCGCCTGCAAGCGTTCGAAGTACACGCGCTCAATACGCCGCCGACGCACGCGCTCGACCACGATGCGAACGCCCGACCGCGTGATCGACTCGCCCGAGCGCGGCACACGACCGAAGAGCGCGTACACCAGACCGCCAATGGTCGTCACGTCGTCCACCTTGAAGTCCACGCCGAGCAGCTCGCGCAGCTCGACCACGGGCACGCGGCCGGCCACCCAGAAGCGGGTCGTGCCCTCGCGTTGAATGTCCTGCTCCTCGACATCGTACTCGTCTCGAATCTCGCCGACGATCTCCTCGAGCACGTTCTCGATGGTAACGAGTCCCGCCGTCCCGCCGTACTCGTCGCTCACGATGGCGATGTGCGTGCGGCTCGCTTTGAAATCGCGCAGCTGCGCGTCGATCGTCTTCGTCGTCGGAATGAAAACCGCACCGCGCACGAGGCGCAGCCATCCGCCCTGCGGCTCGTGCTCGGCGACGACCGCGCCGAGGAGGTCCTTGGCGTAGAGGATTCCGATGATGTTGTCGAGCGTATCGTCGTACACCGGAAAACGCGCATGCTCGGAGCTGCGGACGCGATCCATCACCTCCGACCAGGGCGTCGTCGCGGCGATGCCGACAATGTCCACGCGCGGGACCATGATTTCACGGACCTCGGTGTCCCCTAACGAAAACACGCCGTGCAGCAGCGCTTCCTCGGCAGTGGACACTTCCGCTTCGGCGGCGATCACTTCGCGGAATCGCTCGGCGCGCGTCTCTTCCTCACGAGCGCCGGCGGCCACCGGCAGCACGCGCTGGAGCGAACGCTCGAGCATCGAGCCTAACGAGACAACGGGGCGAAGCAGGAGCGCCGTCGCGCGCACGAAATCGCGCAGCGCGTCGAAGGCCCGGCCGCCGAGTCCATACCCAATCGACCGCGCCATCCCCTCGATCAACGCGACGAGCGCGATCGCCACGACCGTCGCCACCAGCGCCCGCGTCGCGAACGACCAGTCCGTCACGGTGACGCCGACGGCGATGGCGGCTCCGGCACTGACGTGCGCCAGCACTCGCAACGCCGACAGCGCTCGATGGGCGCGCTCTCGGTCGTGAATCGCGCCGCCGGGATGCTCGGCGGGAGCACCCGCCGGATCGAAAGAGAGCAATGCGCCATCGGCCATGGAGCAGGCGCCGCCAACGATGGCCGACAGGGCGCAGACCAGCCAGGGGGTGATCATCACGCCGTGGCCCTCGTTCGGCGCACGTCCCGCTTCGCTACCTTCGCCAGCGAGCGCACCAGCCGTTCCTGCTTGCGCCACATCGGCGACGCCCTCCGCTCCTCGCCCTCCGGGTGATCGAACCCGATCACGTGCAGCACGCCGTGGACGACAAGTCGCGTCACCTCCTCGCGAATCGGAACGCGATGCATGGTCGCGTTCCGTCGCGCAACGTCGGGGGCAATGTAGATGTCGCCGGCGAGTGGGGCGTTGATTGATGCCGCGGCGAAAGCGAACGAGATGACGTCGGTCGCCCCGCGATGCGCGAGATGACGTCGATTCAATTGCGCGATGCGCCGATTGTCCACGAAGGCAATGGACACCCGTGCATCGCGAATGCGCTCGGCGCGCAGTACCGCACGCGCGATGTCGACCACGCGCTCTCGCGGCAGCGGGAGCCGCACCCCCTGGGCATCGACGTCGACCACATGGCTCATACAGAGGCGAATTCGGACGTGACACCACCGCTCGACGTCGGGTAATCGATGCGGTTGTGGTACATGCCGGTCAGCACGCGCGTGAACTCGTCTTTGATGATGTCGACCTGCTTGAGGGTGAGGGGCGCCTCTCGCAACTGTCCCTGCTCGATCCGCTGTCTGACGATGTGATCGACCACATCGCGAATCTTCTCGGACGTGGGATCGCCGAGCACGCGCGTCGCCGCCTCGATGCCATCAGCGAGCATGACCACCGCCGTCTCCGCGGTCTGTGGTAATGGGCCAGGATACGAGAACTCCTGCAGATCGGGCACCGTACCCGCACGCTCCTTCGCCTTCTCGAGGAAATACGTGATTGCTCCCGTGCCGTGATGCTCGGTGATGAACGCGCGCAGCGCACGCGGCAGCTTGTGCTGCTCAGCCATCTCGAGACCTTCTCGCACGTGATTGCGAATGATCTGCGCGCTGGTGCCTGGCTTGAGCTTGTCGTGCGGATTCCGACCCTTGGCTTGATTCTCCACGAAGTACTGGGGACGCGCGATCTTGCCGATGTCGTGATAGTACGCACCGACGCGCGCGAGCAGGGCATTCGCCCCGATCGCGCGCGCGCCCGCCTCGGCGAGGTTCGCGATGGCGATCGTATGCGCGTACGTGCCAGGCGCCTCGAGACTCAACCGTTGCATCAAGGGGCGGTTGAGGTCCGACCATTCGAGGAGCGTCAGATCGGTCTCGATGCCCGTGAACGACTCCGCCATGGGAAGGAGCAACAACGCCACGAGCACGGATACAACCGCGTTGAGCGCTCCGTACCCTGCCGAGACGAAGATGTCGTGTCCCGGCAGGTCGAGCGTCAGACCGATCGCGATCGCGGTCGTCAGGTACGCCGCAGCAATGGCCAGAATCCAGAGATACGTCTGGTTGCGCCGGCTCACCACGCGCACGCTGAACGCGGCCACGGCGCCACCAACCAGATTGATGAACAGCCCGTTGGTGCCGCGAAAGACGCTCTGCCCGCCGATGAGCGTCGCGATGACCATCGCCGCGATCATGCTGATTCGCTGATCGAAGAGCGCGCTGAGTACGACGGCCGCGATCGTGACGGGGATGAGCTCCGGATGCACGGGCCGGCCGTGCCCCACGATCGCCGCTCCGATCAGGACGAGCGCGGTGACGCCGGCGAACATGAGCAGCCAGCGGACGTTGCGGTACACCGTCGGACGGAAGATCAATATCGTCAGCCCGAGGAGCGAGATGATCAGGAAATTGAACATGATCGCGCCGACGATGCGCCGCGCAGCGCGCTCCGTCGCGCGCCGCTGATCGACCGCGTCGTGCAGAGCGCGCAACTTGTCGTGTTCTTCGCGCCCGACGACTTCGTTCGCTCCGATGATCTTCTCCCCGACCCGCACCTCGTATTTCGCCGTCGGTACCGAGCGGCGAATGTCATCCTTCCTTACTTCCGTGGCGGCCGCATCCGGAACGATCGTCGGATGAAAGAGCGCTCCCAGCAAGCGCGAATAGATCGCGTCACCGACGACTGACGTCGGGTCCGGGTGAATGAGCCGCGCCCGGCTCACGAGCATCGAGAAGGTCTGGACGCTGTCCGACGAGAGGCGACGTTCGTCTTTGCCATTTCTGAGGATCACGTCACCGCGCACGTTGTCGAGCGCACCGCGCGATGCGACGCCGTCGCCTAACCATTTGTCGAACACGCGCTTCACCGCACCCATGACCGCGCCGCGACGGCGGTCTTGCGCGAGATACGCGCCCTCCGGTGCGGTGAGGGTGATTCCATGCGCCGCAGCCGCCTGTTGAATCGCGAGCACCACGTTGCCCTGGCTGGCGGCGCTGACGTCGAGCGTGTCCGTCAATGCGGCCAGCTGGCGACGAGTCGAATCCAGCGCCGCTGGCACGAAGTCGAACACGGGTTCGACGGTGGCGGCCGCCGCATCACGCTCCTTCAACAGCTCGGTTTCCGACTTCGGAACGCTGAAGGCGAACGGCGCGATGACATTGTCCGATGCCACGGAGCCGACTTCATAGACGGGAAAGTCGACGACGGGAGAGGCCGGAAACAGCAGGTAGGTGAAGATGGCCAGCCCGACGGCGAGCGCAACGCGCCTCCCGTGGAAGCCGAGCAGTCGCTTCCGTGGTGGAGGCTCGCTCGCCCGTTCTCCGCCCTCCTCCGCCAGGTTCATCCGGCCGCTCGGTCAGCCTCGTGCCGATCGTACGCGTGTACGATGTCGCGGACGAGTCGATGCCTCACGACGTCGCTCTCGTCGAAGTAATGGAAACCGATGCCTTCGATGCCTGGCAGAATGCGCTCGACCTGGAAGAGCCCGGACTCCTCGCGCTTCGGCAAATCAACCTGCGTCTTATCGCCGGTGATGACCATCTTTGAATTCACGCCGAGTCGCGTCAGCAGCATCTTCATCTGTACGGCGGTCGCGTTCTGTGCTTCGTCGACGATCACGAAGGCGTCGCCTAACGTGCGGCCCCGCATGAACGCCAACGGCGCGATCTCGATCGTCCGGGTCTCCAGCGCACGCTGGATGCGCTCGAACGGCATCATCTCATCGAGGGCGTCGTAAAGCGGTCGGAGATATGGATCCACCTTCGCCTGCATGTCGCCAGGCAGAAAGCCGAGGCTCTCGCCTGCCTCCACCGCGGGCCGGGCAAGCACGATCCGCCGGACTCGCTTCCGCGTCAGGGCATCGACGGCGGCGGCAACGGCGAGATACGTCTTCCCAGTCCCGGCGGGTCCGATACCGACGACGATGTCGTTTTCCTGCATCTTGCGGAGGTACTCGGCCTGACCGGGGGTCTTTGCCTGGATGACGCGGCGGATGCCGGGCAGCGCGATGCGTTGCCCGTCGACGCCCACGCCGGGCCCATCGCCGTTGCCATTGTAGTCATGGTCGCGGACGTCGCCGCTCCCATTTCGGCCGCGATCGACGTCATCGCTGATCCGCAACACGTCGTCGGAAGACAACTCGACCTGTTGACGCGCCGACTCGATCATGCGCCGGGCAATCTCCGTAGCACGCTCGACGAACTCGCCGGGGCCGGTGATGCTCAGTGTATCGCCGCGGAGCGCGACTTTCACGCCTCCAATGCGCGACAGCTCGACGAGGTTGCCGTCGTTGACGCCGGCCAGCGTCAGCAGGTCGGCGCCTTCGGTGTTGAGTCTTTGTGTAACGCTACTGTCGCTCACGCCTTCGATTCCTCGACGCGGATATGCAGTTCCTCCAGATCATCGGCTGGCACCGGCGAGGGCGCGCCCTCGAATAACGCCCGCGCCGCCGTGGTTTTTGGAAACGCGATAACGTCACGCAGCGATCCCGCGCCGGAGAGCTGCATGACGATACGATCGAACCCGAATGCGATGCCCCCGTGCGGCGGCGCACCCGAACGCAAGCCCTCGAGCAGGAACCCGAAGCGCGCGTTCGCCGTCTGCTCATCGATGCCGAGCAGACCGAAGATCCGCGATTGCAGTGCCGGATCGCCGATACGAATGCTGCCGCCGCCCAGCTCCGTCCCATTGAGCACGACGTCATACGCCTGTGCGCGAACCGTCTCCGGAGCACTCTCCAGTCGCTCGAGATCGGCCGCGTTGGGCGCGGTGAACGGGTGGTGCACCGCCTGCAAACGACCCGTCGCCGGATCTCGCTCGAACAGCGGAAAGTCCGTCACCCAGAGAAAGCTCCTCGCTTCTTCGTTGATCAGCGCGAGCCGCCGCCCAACGTCCTGACGCACGCGATCGAGCGCCGGGCTCGACACCTGGTTCGAACCGGCGACGAGCAACGCAAGGTCACCCTCGGCCAGTGCAAGCCGGGTTATCGCTCCTTCATGCAGGAACTTCGCCGCCGGACCCTCGAGCTGGCCATTCGTGCGTTTGAGCCGAACGAGACCGCCCGCCCCCGCGCTCTTTGCCCCGGCTTCGATTTCATCCACCTGTTTTCGCGATAACGTCGCCCCACCCGGGATGCGAATGCCGCGTACGCGGCCGCCCTGCGCCAGCGCCGTTCGCGCGATCGAGAACTCCGTCTCTTGAAAGGCATCGCTCGCGTCGAAGATCGGCAGTTCGTATCGCAGGTCGGGGCGATCGGAACCGTAGCGCTCCATCGCATCAGCGTAGGTCATTCGCTGGAACGAGACCGGAACGTCGAGGCCAACCTCCTTCCAGAGGGCCGCGAGGAGGCCCTCGGTGAGCGCCATGATATCGTCTTGGGCGATGAATGACGCCTCGATGTCGATCTGAGTGAACTCCGGCTGACGGTCGACTCGCAGGTCCTCGTCGCGGAAACAGCGCGCGACCTGAAAGTACCGATCATAGCCAGACACCATGAGAAGTTGCTTGTAAAGCTGCGGCGACTGCGGCAGCGAGTAGAACTCGCCCGGATGCACGCGGCTCGGCACGAGGTAGTCGCGGGCCCCTTCCGGCGTCGGCTTGGTGAGGATCGGCGTCTCGATCTCGAGGAATCCCCGGTCGCTCAGCAACCGACGCGAGGCCTGCAGCAACCGGTGTCTGAGGATGAGATTTTGCTGAAGTTCGGCCCGGCGCAGATCCAGATAGCGGTGCCGCAGGCGCAACTCCTCCGCGGGCAGCGGTTCGCCGCGCACGCGTGCGACGGGAATGGCCGGCGCCGCCGCGGGCCCGACGAGCTTCATGGCTCTCGCGCGCACCTCGACGTCGCCCGTGGAGAGTTCGGGATTCCGCATCTCCGTCGGGCGCGCCACCACTTCTCCCTCCACGAGCACGACGCTCTCTGGTCCCAACGTCGCCGCCAGGCGCACGGTCTCCGCCGGTGTGAAGCGTGGGTCGAATGAGATCTGTACCAGTCCAGTGCGGTCTCTCAAATCGACGAATACCAGCTCGCCAAGGTCGCGCTTTCGGTGAACCCAGCCGCCCAGCCGAACGTCGGCTCCCGCGTCTGCCGCGCGGAGGGCCCCGCAGGTATGCGTTCTGAGTGTTGTTGCCAGTGAAGAAGAGGGCGCCATCAGAGATGTGTGGTCATGGTACGAATTGCCGCGGATCGCCGGTTTCAGGTCGGCTCGATCAGCGGCAGTCATGGAATCGCGGCACGCTGGAGCTGGCGCGCCTCTGAGTCGTGACGCTGGCGGGGATTTCGCTCCACGTATCAGGTGGACACGTCTCCTCCGATTTCAGCGAGCCAGGGTCACGATCGGAATGAGCCCGTCGGGAATCGCGGCTGGTTGGCCAAGCGAGCGCGTGCTGCTTCAGGGAGGGGTTCATTCGCGTTCCGAAGTCTAACCGTCGACCGAAGTTCATGGTAGACCGTCGCTTGTCTATCGTTTGGCGTCGGCGTGGCCCGCTCGTTCTCGCTTGCCGACTGCTGTAAGATTCCAACGCTCCACCGACGCGCCTCGGAACCTTTCGATGACAATGGCCGCCACCGCTGCAGAACGTACGAATCTCCTAAACCTCACCATCGCCGAGGCCGAAGAGACGTTGCGCGCTTTCCTCGCAGATCGCGGTCTGCCGGCGTATCGCGCCAAACAGATTGTGCGACGGCTCTGGCACGCGCCCGCCGCCGACTTCGAGGCTATGACTGAGCTTCCAAAGAGTCTGCGGACCGAGCTTGCTCAGGCCTTCGAGCTTCCCCGTCTCTCGATTGCCGCTCGACAACGCTCGGTAGATGGAACGGAGAAGTTCCTTTTCTTGCTGCGAGACGGTCAGGCGATCGAATCGGTCGCCATTCCGGAGAACGACCGGCTCACGCTCTGTATCTCCTCGCAGGCTGGCTGTGCGCTCCAGTGCGCCTTTTGCGCAACGGGCGCGATGGGCTTCCAGCGAAACCTCGACATCCACGAGATCGCCGGTCAGGTTCGCGAGATGCGCCTACTGCACCCTCCGATTTCGGTGACGAACGTGGTGTTCATGGGTATGGGCGAGCCACTCATGAACTGGAAGGCCGTCGATCCCAGCCTCACGCTCCTCAACGATCCCCTTGGACTCGGCATTGGGGCGCGCCACATCACGGTTTCGACCGTGGGCGTACTCCCGGGCATCGTCGCGCTGGGCGAACGGCCGGAACAGTTCCGTCTCGCGATCTCGATCCACGCGCCGACGGACTCTCTCCGTCGCGACCTGATGCCCGTCAATATCAAGTATCCGCTCCACGACGTCGTCGAAGCCGCGAAGAAATTCGACAGGCGCGTGACCTTCGAGTACGTGATGCTTGGCGGCGTCAATGACGCCATCGAGCACGCCATTCGGTTAGCCGAGCTCGCGCGCGAGTGTCGCGCTTTCGTGAACCTGATTCCGTTGCATCCCGGTGGCGCGAGAGGCTTCGTTCCCACCGCGCCGGAGCGCATTCGGGAGTTCGCCCACGAGCTGCGCCAACACGACGTCGAGGTGGCGATTCGAAAGAGCCGCGGCGTGGACATCGCCGCAGCGTGCGGTCAGCTACGGGTAGAACGGTTGGGCCGGCGGCCGCCAGGAGGACCCAATCAGGACGGTCACGTCCAGGTAGCGTGAAGTATCGGGCCGCGTTTCGACGCGTGCCGTGCCTAACGAAGTCGCCACGCTGTGCGCCCATTCCGGATGACGAGAGCGGTCGAGGACGAGGGTGGTGTCGCGCGCCGGTGACGTCGTCCCGACCTCCACGACATCAAATCCCTGATCGCGCAGATAGAGCATGGCGCGTCGAGCGAGGCCGCGTGTCTTCGTCGTGTTGAGCACCTGCACGCGCACGCGCGGCGCACCTTCACGAGGTGACGTGTTCGCCCGTCGCAGGGAAATTCGCGCCGGCAGCGCCGTCGCCGTGGCAGCGGCGGCCAACAGAGCTCCGATCAGGACAAGTCCGACAGTCTTCCGCGTCATCGAATCCCGTTCCACAGCTTCACGGTCTCGGTAAACAGAGTGTGCCCCTCGTTTAGGGCGTACACCAGACGCATACGTACCACCTGACGAAACACCCGGTCAAAATCGTGGGGGACCTGGGCCGATAGAAAGGCACGGTCCTCCCGGGAGAATGAGCGGCCGGGCTCCAGAAAGTCGGCCATGTAGAGGGCCTTGCCCGGACGAGCCCAGCTGGGTGATCCGACGGTGTGGAACCGGACGGCGTCGAGGACGTTCTGCCGGCGCTCTCCCGCCCGCGACATCTGCTCCGCTGCGGCAGGTCCGTGGAGCATCTCGGGCTCATACGGTGCGTCGCCGGCAAGGGTTCGGAGCAACTCGCGAGGCGCGTCGCGCAAGGCGTCGTGATATCGCGCTGCATCGATCCAGTCGCAACGCTCCTCGGGGCTGATATGCATCGCCGCCGCCCATTGCTCGAGCAACTCGGCGACTCGCGTGATGTGGGCGCGGCGCTTTTCGCTTACCTGCGCCCATGGAGGCAGTTCGACGATCATCGGATTTGGTCGGGATTTGCTCAGCCGCGGCCCAGTCGTTCTCGCAGCTCGGCCAGCTCACGGCGCCAGAAATCTCGCACGTCAGCGGCGGGATGCGGAACGATCAGATCGCGATCCTGCGTCGACTGTCGCTCATATCTCACGATGTCGAGGTCGAGCGTCCGCGGTCCCCAGCGAACCTCGCGAGTGCGCCCTTCGTCCTGCTCGATTCGTTGCAGTTCGACGAGCAATTCACGTGGCGTGAGCTCCGTCTCCAGCGCGATCATCTGATTGAGATACATCGGCTGCGGCACCGGACCGAGCGGCTCGGTTTCCTCGACGCTGGATGCGGCAAGCACCCGGCTCCTTGGCATTTTGCCGATGGCGCGGCGAGCACGCGCGAGGTGCTCGTCGCGATCGCCGAGGTTCGATCCGAGCGCGACATACGCGATGTCGGTTGGCTTCTCGACGGTCCGAGTGCGGCTATCGACCACGTTCACGCCTAACCACGACTTCGGCGTATGCGAGTGGACCCGGAAGGGCGACGTGCGGCTTGCGCACCGCCACACGAACGTGCTCTACGCGTCCATCATCGAGCGCCGTGCGCGCGATGCGATCGGCGAGCGTCTCCAGGTAGTCGGTGGGACCGACACCGACCGTCTGTGCGACGAGCTCGTACAGCCGGCGGTAGTCGAGAATGCCGCCCTCGGCCGACGCCTGCACCGTGAGATCGATTTCGAGCGGCTGGGGAGTAGTTCGCTCATGTTCGAGGATTCCGACCAGGGTGTGAAAGCGCATCCCACGGAGCGTGATCTCGCGGAGGCCCGTCGGTGTGCCCTCCGCGCGAGCTGACGCCGCTGCTCGGCGGCGCGCGGGGTCCGTGCGCCGCGGACTGCCCTCCGGGGTCATGCGACGCTCGTTATCCGGTGGGTGAGATCGCTGAGGTAAACGGCGACGCTTTTCAGCTCGTGCGCCGCCCCCTCCAGCTCACGAAGCGCCTGCGCCTGGTCCTTGGCAGAGGACGTGACGTCCTCGGCGCCCGCGCGGTTTCGCCGCGAGATCTCGGCGACGCGCATGACGCGATCCCGCAGCCGGGAGAACTCGAGCTCCTGGTCGCGTGACGTCATGGCGATGCGCTGCGCACCCTGCGCAGCGGTGGCCGTTGCTTCTACGATCTGATCGAGCGCCTGGCGCGCTTCCTCGGACAACGTTTCGACGTCGCTCACGATCGACTGGCCGCGCTGCATCTGCGACGCCGCGCGCCGCATCTGCTCCTCGAATCCAAGAACGATGTCACCTGCCTCGTCTGATGCCCGCGCGCTCTGCTCGGCGAGCTTCCGTACCTCGTCAGCGACGACGGCGAAGCCCTGGCCATGCTCGCCCGCGCGCGCCGCTTCAATGGCGGCGTTCAGTGCGAGAAGATTGGTCTGGTCCGCCAGCTCTCGGATGACGGCGATGAACTCCGTGATCCGTTTCGTGGTTCGCACCAGTTGGTCGATTTGCGCGGTACTCTCGGCCACGAATCCCTTCGCGCTCACGAGGCGCTCGATGGCGGTGCCGATCGTTAGGCGATGTTCGGCCGCGATCTCCGTCGCTTTCTGGCTCGCAGTGGCGGCGGTGCTGCCGTGCTCCACGACCTGCGCCGTCGCCTCGTGCAGCGAATGCGTCGCGTCGAGGCTGCGACCCAGCTGCTCGCTCTCTTCTATGATCCCGCGCGAGATGTCGCCGATGGTCTTTGCCACCGATTCGCCACCACCCCGCAGCGCCTGCGCCGACTCGTTCAAGGTCTCGAGCTGGGAGCTGACGCGGCGCATCGCTTCGAGCAGCGGGGTCTTCAGCTCGTCGATGTGCAGGGTGGTCGCGAGCTGATTGGCAAATCGCCGGATCATCGCGACGTCCTTGATGCTGTAGGCGGCGCGCTTGTGGTGCTCGAGCTCGAGCAGACCGACGTTCCGATCGCCGAAACGCATCGGCAATACGACAATGCTCATCACATCGCGCGGTCGCGATTCGAGTCGACTGTCCTGGGTCGCGTCGGTGACGATGACTGCCTGCCCCGACTCGAGCGCGAGACGCCGCAGCCGCCCGCCGATCGGCGGCTGCGGCTGCACGGCTGAGAGATAGCCGAGCGAGGAGCTCCAGGCGAGCTGCGGCCCGGTCGTCGTGACCCGGAATACCCGGAACTCGCGCCAATCGACCAGACGATGCGCGAGCGCCTCGATGCGAAGGAATGCGTCGCCCAGGCTCATGTCCGACGACACGACCTGCTCCATCGCGAGGATCTTGTTCAACTCCTCGGCCGAAACCGCTTCCTCGAAGATGCGCTTTACGAGCACCCCGACAACGACCAGGGTGGCCCCGACGAATACCCAGCCTACGGGGCCGATGGAGCTGATCGTCGCGAGGACGACGGCGACAGCGATGAGGCCGGCGCCGAAGCCGATTACCTCGTAACGCAGGATGAGCGACTTCTCCTCCTCGAGGAGCTTGTCGCGCCAGAGCAGGCTGAAATACAGGAGGCCGCGGCTCAGAATGAAGTACGAGAGCGCGAAAAGCGTCAATGCTGGCAGCCCCTCGGTCGACATCCCCGCGGCGTGGGACGAGCCAGTGGCGACGGACGCCCACGCGAAGAAGCCGTACGCGCTGATGAGCGCCAGTGCTTCGCGTCCGGCATTGATCCAGCTGGGCTCCGTGCTCTTGCGCAGGATCAGCAAATCCGTAACGAACACGCCCGCATACATGCCGAGCGTCGTACTCCCCACGCCGTTGATGATCGAGCCTGCAATCGCGGGGAACGCCAGGAAGTTGAGCGCGCCGTACTTCGTGAGCGGGACCTGGTAGGTGCGCAGCAGGACTGTCACCGAGAAGACGAGGATCGTGCCGACCCACGTACCCATCCAGCGGTGGTCGTACGCCAGCGCGGCTGTCACCAGCAACATGCCGATGACGCCGAGGGCGCGCGAGAATCCGGACAGGAAGATCTTCATGGCGACACCGTATCGATGGCTGCGCGCAATGACGCAGCCAGTGTGACCGCGTCGTTGACGCTCACGTCAGCGGCGCGGACGATCGCGCTGCCGACGACGACGCCATCGGCAAGGGTGGCGACGGAACGTGCTTGCTCGGGTCTGGATACCCCGAATCCGACGCAGATCGGCAAATCGGTCGCCTGCCTTAAACGCGCTACGGTCTCTGGCAGCTCCAACGGGAGTTCGTCGCGCACGCCAGTGACCCCCAGGCGGCTGATGAGGTACACGAAGCCGCTGCCATGCTGCGCAATCTCCGCCATCCGCGACTGTGGCGTCGTTGGCGCAACGAGCCGGATGAAGGCGAGCGGCCCCTCACCGAGCCAATTCTCGAGCGCTGGATCCGCGCCCACCGGGAGATCGGTGACGAGCACACCGTGAAAGCCGGCATCTGCGGCGCGCGACAACGCGTCGCGACCGGCGGCGAGCAGCGGATTCAAATAGGTGAACAGAACGGCCGGTACGGCGAGCCGCGCCCGCGAGACGAGATCGAGAACGCGGTCGAAGTTCATGCCCGCCGCGAGCGCCTTCTGGGAGCTTGCTTGAATGATTGGACCGTCGGCCATCGGATCTGAGAACGGCACGCCTACCTCGAGCACGTCGGCGCCCGCGCCTTCGAGCCCACGCAGCAATTCCACCGTCGCTTCCGGCGACGGGTGACCCGCCGTCACATACGGCACGAGCGCGCGTCGTCCCGACGCCCGCAATTGCGCGAACCGCTCCGCGATGCGCTCAGATGAAGTAATCGCCGACACGAATGCCGTACCGATCGGGTTGATCCGTCTTGATGATGGTCCGCTTGAATTGACCGTCCTGGCCGCGGTCCGCCAAGTCCACGAGATAGCCGGGAAAGAGAACGTTGCCCTTCTCGTCGCTGACGATGCGCACGATGGGTCGCGACAGCATCTCGGCGATCGGGTTCGAAGCGTGCACGAGGCCCAGCTCGAATGTATCGAGGACGACCATCGTTCCCACGGGGTAGATGCCGGTGAGATTGACGAACGCTTTCACCAACACGGGATCCATGCCGCGCCGCGTATTGTCGCGCATCTCCTTCATCACATCGGCGGGGTTGAGCGGTGTCGTCTGATACGAGCGTCGCGATGTGGCCGCGTCGAAGCCGTCGGCAACTGCCACGATCTTGCTGAACACGCTCATCCGGCGGTCGCGGACCGGCCGTGGGTAGCCGGTGAGGTCGATCTTCATGTGATGCTCGAATGCCACCACCATTGCGCGGTAGTGGAGATCCTGCGTGCCCCGCAGCTGAAAGAGGGAAAGCACGCCCATCCACGGGTGAGCCGCGATGAGCTTCCACTCATCGTCCGTGAGACCATCCACCTTGTTGAGCACTTCGGCGGGCACGCGCGATTTGCCGATGTCGTGAAAGAGTGCCGCCATGCCGAGGTCGTACAATTGCAGCTTCGTGAGACCGAGTCGTTTGCCTATCGCCACCGAGAAGATGCACACGTTGACGCTGTGCGTGAACGTGTACTCGTCGTAGTCGCGGATGGCGGTGAGGCCGACCAGCGACGTCTCCTCGTTAAGGATCTGATCGACGATGCCCTGAACCACGCGCTTGATCTTCTTGATGTTCGGGCTCTTTCCGAAGCGCACCGCGGTCATGAGATCTTTCGTCACCGCCACGGACTGCGCATAGGTTCGCTTCGCCCGCTCCTTCGCTTTCTCCTTGTCGTCTTCTTCGGCTTCGGCAGGCCGCGCGAGGGTGAAGGCATGAACACCGGTGGCGTCGAGCTTGGAGAGCAACTGCTCGAAGCGCTGCTCGGGCTCTTCGCTGCCCGGCGCCGCCTGCAGCAGCGATAGGAAAACGAGCCAATCCCGCGACGTCACCGTCGACGCAATGTGTTGCGCGCCAAGACCAGCGCGCCGGCAGAGCGAAAGCAAGTGGCTGAAGCTCGCGTAGTTGTCGAGATCGAGTCGCAGGCGGGTCGCGTTGACGAAGATGAACTCGCCCGAGGTCTTGATCTCCAGCTCGCCCTCGGCCGTGATGATCTCGCGACTGAGCGTCGTCAGTTCCTCGAGGGCGCGTTGTACGGCCGCGTTCTCCACGGGATACAGTTTGATCGCACGCAGCGCCGCATGATACGCATAGATCAAACTGCGGCCGGCACGACGAATGTACGAGTCGCCGGTGCTCGCGTCGGAAGTCGCGTTCGTGAGGGCACGCGAGGTCGGGGCCGGCGCGGTCCGCGGCGCGCTCATGTGGTCGCGCCTCGCAACGCCCGGTTCACGGCGTTGCGCACGACCACATCCTTCTCGGCTGTCGACGCTTTCCGTAGCGCCGCGGTGGCGTTGGGCGTCGACACGCGCCCCAACGCAATTGCGGCGCACGCGCGAATCTCGGTGTCCTCACGACGTCCGAGAAAGCCCTTCCCGTTCAACACGGAATCCAGGTACTCGACCGCCGCATCTCCCGCGAGCGCCCCGTACGCCTCGTAGAACACCTTCTTCTCCGTCGGGTCCGCATCGCGAATCGCCTTTCCCTTCACCACCGCCTCGATGCGAGAGATAGCGAGGCGATAATTCCGCGCCGTGAATGCGCGCGCTGTCGAGATGCGGACCTCGCGATCCGAATCCTCGACGCCGCGCTCGAGCGCCTGCAGCGCACTCGGCGAGCCGATTTCAGTCAACGCGTGTACGACCATCTGTCGGAGCTCGACGTCGGGACCCGCAAGCACTTTCGAGAGAGATTGCACGGCGGCTGGCGTCTTCAACGCCCCGGCGCGGCGGATCGCCTCCAGAGCGACTTCGCGCTCTTGAGCAAGGATCAGCCGCACCAGTTCACCGGTGTTCAACGAAGCAAGACGCTCCGCCGCGGCCTCGAGCAACGGCCTCACCCGCGGGTTGTGCATCCGCGTCAACCAGCTGAATACGGTTCCGAGGGCGATTGGCCGCAACTGATCGAAGAGCTCCATCAGCTCTGCCTGTGGCGGCAGATCCGCAGCGTCGTCGAGCGATTGTAGCAGCTGCGTCAACGCCTCCGGCGCGCTCAATCGCACCGGCAGGTCGCTGAGAGCGCGTTTGTGCTCCGGAGAAAGGTCCGCAGCGCGCTGAATCGTCACCTGCGCCTCGCGCAGCAGATGCGCGACGCCGCGGAAGTGTCCCGTTGCCAGCAGGTTCACGAGGGTCGTATCCAGAATCCCGAGAATTTCCGCCCGCGTCGCCTCGACCTTCTGCTGCTCGAAGATGTCGAGCAGCGTCGACGAAACTCTCGAGCGAAGGTCGTCCTCGTATTCCCGATTGATCTCACCGTGCAGGTATTCGATCTCGTTGTCGTCGAGGAAATAGAGCGTCGCGTCGAAGTCGGAGAGGTTGACGATGCCCGACGCTTGCGTCTCGGCGACCGCACTGTGTGTCGCGTTCTCGATCTGCTCGCGTGAGACCTCCGTCTTTTGGCTGGCGTCCTGCACCGGCGCGGCGGGGTCCATGCCCAGATCCTGATAGCGATAACGCGCGTGGACGAAATCGGCCTCCCACAGCATGGTGAGAAGGTCATCCTCGTCAGGCGCTGCCTTGCGAGCGCGCTGCAGAACGCCGAGAAAGGCGATGACCTCCTTCTCCTCGAAGCCTTTCAGCAGCGTGAGCTCACGAATTCCGTCCTTGAAGAACAGCCACGGAAGACTGTCCGACGATTTGCTCGGCTCGGCGAGCACCACGTGATCATACCAGCGGATGTCGCTCTCGGAGAAAGTGAGCGTCAGCTCATCGACTTGCGCCCATATCGGCGAGAATCCCGCGCGCAGCGCATCGAGCGCCGCCTTGTAAATCGGATTGTTCGGCAGATACAGCTGGTGTGCACGACCGGCCTTCACGACGAGGCGCAGCAGTTCCTCGACGGGCGCTGGCGGAAAGGGCGCGTCCACTGCCTCCGTGGAAACGGAAGTTGCGTGCACAGGTAATGCTGTCACGGCGCAAGAATACCCATTTCGCTGACCTGAGCGACGTCTTTGTCGCCGCGACCGCTCACGCACACCAGCACGGAATCGTCGGCGCGCCAGCGTCCGCGTTGCGACGCGAGCCAGCTCACCGCATGCGCGCTCTCGAGAGCGGGAACGATTCCTTCCAGACGACTCAGCAGCTTGAATCCTTCCAGCGCTTCGTGATCGGTTACAGCCACGTACGTCGCGCGACCAATGTCCTTGAGATACGCGTGCTCCGGTCCAACACCCGGATAGTCCAGACCGGCGGAGATCGAGTGTGCCGGATGCACCTGCCCCGCGGAATCCTGCAACAGATAACTCAACGTTCCGTGCAGCACTCCGGGCGTCCCTTTCGAGAGCGACGCGGCATGATGCTCCGTGTCGAGTCCCTCCCCAGCCGCCTCTACTCCGACGAGTTGAACCTCCGGATCGTCAATAAACGCGTAGAAAGCGCCGATTGCGTTCGAGCCGCCGCCAACGCACGCGATGACCGTCCTCGGCAACTCACCCGCCTGGGCGAGTATCTGCAGTCGCGCCTCGCGACTGATCACCGATTGAAAATCGCGCACCATGCGTGGATAGGGGGCAGGTCCCACTACTGACCCGATCACGTAGTACGACTCCACGACGTTCGCCACCCAGTCGCGGATCGCCTCGCTCGTCGCATCCTTTAATGTCCGAGTACCACTCGTGACGGGCACGACCGTCGCTCCCATGAGTCGCATCCGCCAGACATTCAGGGCCTGACGACGCATGTCCTCTTCACCCATGTACACGACGCACGTGAGCCCGAAACGGGCACACACCGTTGCCGTCGCCACACCATGCTGGCCCGCACCGGTCTCGGCGATGATGCGCTTCTTGCCCATGCGACGCGCGAGAAGCACCTGTCCCACCGTATTGTTGATCTTGTGGGCGCCCGTGTGGTTGAGGTCCTCGCGCTTGAGCCAGACCCGGGCGCCGACATACCCGGAGAGTCGCGGCGCATCGCTCAGCGGCGACGGCCGACCGACATAAGTCGTGAGCATATGCTCAACTTCGGTGACGAACGTCGGATCGGTGCGCGCCTCGTCGTAGGCTCGCTCGAGCTCGTCGAGCGCCGGAATGAGCGTTTCTGGAACGTACCGGCCGCCGAACGCGCCGAAGCGGTCCGTGGCGGGTGGGGCAACGGTCAGGTCATGAGCTGGCATTGACGGCATCCCTGAAGGCGCGCATGCGCGCGCGGTCCTTGACCCCGGGCTCGGTCTCCACACCCGAGGAGACGTCCACCACATCGGGCCGCAATAGTCGAATCGCTTCCGCCACATTTTCCGGACGCAGACCGCCGGCGAGTATCAGCCTCGACCTGCTCCCCTCTCGCAGCGGTTGGATCTGATCGATGAGCTCCTGCCATGGAAGCGCCACGCCCGTTCCGCCGAGCTGACCGGGTACCTTCGCGTCGAGAAGCACCCCGTCGACGATGCTGAACAACTCGCCCGCATAATAGGGCAGCCGAGCGTCCCCGATACGCACTACGCTCCACACTTCGCCGTGAAAGCGTCGGCGAATCCGGCCGATGCCGCCGGGGTCATACTCAGCGTGCAGTTGAACGGCATGGAGTCCCAGTCGCGCCGCATGGTCCGCCACTTGGTCATCGGCGTTGGCGAAGACCCCGACGCGACGAACAGAAGCTGGCAGCCCTCCAAGTACGTCCGCGGCCTGCTCCACGGTCAAGTTCCGAGGACCGCCGGCGAAGATCACGCCCACGAATGCGGCGCCGAGGGACGCCGCCTCACGCGCGTCCTCCGCGCGCGTCATACCGCAGAACTTGATCTCAGTTGACACGAGCGACGCGCGGCACTCCCGTTAGGCAGCGTACCGCTTGCTCTGGATTGGCGGCGGCCGAGACGCTCGATCCCACGAGCACGGCGTCGGCGCCTGCCCGGGCTACGCGCTCGACGTCGACGCGTCCCGATACGCCGCTCTCGGCGATCGCGATCACACGCGCGGGGAGTCGCGCGAGAAGTCGCTCGCTGGTTCCCGTATCGATCGCCAGCGTTTCGAGATTGCGGTTGTTGATTCCGACGACGTTCGCGCCCCCCTCGAGCGCGAGCGCGAGCTCGACCTCGTCACGTACCTCCACGAGAACCTCGAGCGCGAGCTCGTTGGCGGTCTTCATGAGCTGCGGTAACAGACTCGGACCGAGGGCACGCGCGATGAGCAGTGCTGCCGAGGCGCCCAGCGCCTTTGCTTCCACAAGTTGGATTGGATCGACGTGAAAATCCTTCTTGAGGACGGGCAGACTCACGGCTGCGCGAACCGCCGACAGATCCTCGTTGGATCCAGCGAAATGCGCCGATTCCGTCAGCACGGAGATCGCCCGCGCTCCGGCCGCGGCGTAGGCGCTAGCCTGCGATGCAGCATTCATGGAAGGCTGGATCCATCCCTTCGAAGGCGAGCGCCGCTTCACCTCCGCGATGACGCCCACGGTATCGCCGCGGAGTGAGGATGCGAATGGAGGCACCGATTGCATGGCCCGCGCACTTCGCTCCAGCTCATGGGACCGGAGCGCGAGAGCTCGAGCTCGCTCGCGCGCCTCGCCTACGATGCGCCCGAGCGTTCCCGACGGCGGTGTCCAGGCAGAAGATGCTTGCACTTCGGTCCTTCTTCGGATATCGTAAGATTCGGTGCTTGTTCGGGAGCTCTAGCGATACGCCCCCGAGCGCACACTCAGCCGGAAACTCAGACTGGATTGTCAGCCATGCCGCTCACGAAGCGCCAGCGCGAAATACTAACCTACCTCTCGAGCTACTCGGAGCAAAACGGTTATGCCCCGAGCTTCGAGGAGATCGCGGAGCAGTTCCGCTACTCCTCGCTGGCGACGGTGCACGAGCACCTCTCGAATCTCGAGCGCAAGGGCTACATCAAGCGGTCCTATAACGAGAGTCGCGCGATCGAGATCCTTCCGACAGAAGCGACGCCACGAGCCATCGAGCTTCCCGTGCTCGGTAGCGTCGCGGCTGGCGTCCCGATCGAAGCGATCGAGCACGGCGAGACGATGTGCGTGCCCGACACCTTCGTGCGCCGCGGCGGCAACCACTACGTGCTGCGCGTCCGCGGAAACTCGATGATCGACGAGCAGATTCGCGACGGTGATTTCGTCGTCATCAACGAGCGTCGGACGGCTGACAACGGCGAGATGGTCATCGCCCTCACGAATGGCTCCTCCGCGACGGTGAAGAAATTCTATCGCGAGCGCGACGGGCGCATCCGCCTGCAACCAGCCAACGACACGATGCCACCCATCTACGTCAGCGAAAACGACGTCATGATCCAGGGTGTCGTCGTCGGCGTCATGCGGCGCTACTGACCAGCAGATCCCAGCGCGAACGCCGTCCGCAATCGCTCCAGCGCCTGAAGTCCTGATCGCTCGCGAATCGAGCTGCGCGCCACCTCCACCGCGTCGTCGAACGTCGGTACGCGACCCGAGACATAAATAGCGGCTGCAGCGTTCAGCACGACAGCTGACGTGGCGCCGCTGCTCGCGGAATCGCTCAGTACGGAGACGACGAGATCCGCGTTCTCCTTCGGCGAACCGCCGGCGAGATGTTCCTCTCGCGGGGACTCGAATCCATAACGCTCTGGCTCGATCGTCCACTCGCGCAACATCCCGTCCCGAATCTCGATGACGCGCGTCGGGCCCAGGGGTGAAACTTCGTCCAGGCCCGGAGCGCCATGAACGACCAGCGCGTGCATCGTCCCGAGCTCGCGGAGTGTGCCCGCAATCAGCGACATGCGCCGTTCGTCGGCGACCCCCACGACCTGGCGTCCCGCGAACGCTGGATTTGCCAGCGGGCCCACGATGTTCATCACCGTTGGAATCCCCAGCTCGCGCCGGATGGGGCCCACATGACGCATCGCCGGATGCATCACGGGCGCGAACATGAAGACGATGCCCGCGTCGCGAAGCGCACGCTCCATTACCGGCAGCGGCACTTCGATCGAGACGCCAAGTGCCTCGAGCACGTCGGCGCTGCCACATAACGAGGTGAACGATCGATTGCCGTGCTTCGCGATGCGCACGCCGGCGCCCGCGGCAAGGAGCGCGGCGGCGGTGGAGATGTTGAATGTCACGAGCGTCCCGCCACCGGTACCGCAGGTGTCCACGAGATCCTCGGGCCGGTCGGCGGGGAGCACGACCATCACATTCCGCATCGCCCGAACGACCGCCGCAACCTCTTCCGGTTTCTCGCCACGCACGCGGAGCCCGATCAGAAGGGCCGCGATCTGCGCCGACGTCGCCTCGCCAGCCATGACGCGGTCGAAGGCGCGCGTCAGATCGTCACTCGGGATCACTTCGCCGTGCGCGAGTCCCCGGATGGCCGTGATGAGTGCGTTGCTTGCGTCAGCGGACACTGAGCATCTCGCCGAGTCGTTCCGGCAGCCGCGCCCGCGATGCCACGAGCGCGATCACGAGCCCGAGCAATCGGACGCGCTCGACGTCCTCCTCGCCGAATACGCCATACATGGCGCGATTCGTCAAGTTCACGACACCGACGAGGTCATCGTGATACACCAGTGGGAAGCTGATGAATGAGCCGGTGGTGAAATACTGATCTCGCAGCAACGGATGCTGCTTGGCCTCGGTCACGTCCCTAACGAGGAGCGGCTCGCGTGAAGCCGCCACCCGCCCCGACACGCCGTCGCCGATGCGAATCCGCGCGCCTTCGACGACCCCGGGCGCAATGCCGCGCGCGGCCGCGAGGTATAACCAACCCGGCTCGCGCGCGCGAAGCATCACCGAGCATCGCTGCGCCTGCATGTCGTCGCCGACGAGCGACAACAATCCGTCCACGAGTTGACGCGGATCGTCGGTGCTCGCGTCGAGGTTCAGAACGCGATCGATGAGGTACAACGTTCGCGTCTTCTGTCGGAGCAGCTCGTTTCGTCTCGCGAGCTCGATATGCGCCTTCTCGAGCTGCTCGACGGCTGACGTCACCGTCGCCTCCACCGCCTCGGCGCGACGCGTTGCCTGACGCGCCCGATCCTCGGAGCGCGCCAGCTCACGTTCCAACGCCACGACTCGCTCCGACGCCGCGGACGATTCGCTGTCCCGCGCCTGCGCGAGACCCGCCTGTAGCTGCGCCAATCGACGCTCGTACTCGCCGTGCACGCGTTGGGTCACGCCCTCGAGAGTCTCCACCGCTTCAGCGCGGGCGTCGTGCTCCAGAAAGCGAATGACGGCGAGATCGAAGAGCGCGGCGGACGGCCCAAAGCGCTCGGACGTGCGCGTCCCGAAGATCTTGCGCGTTTCATAAAGCACGAGAATCGCGCTCAACTGGCCCTCGAATCGAATGCCGCGGACCGAGAGCCATCCCGGTTCATCGAAACCGCGCAGGCCGAATAATCGTGCGAATTCATCGACGCTGTCCGAAAACTCCACGAACTGGCCGCCGCCGACGACCCCAACGCGCTCACGATTCGGCAGATGATCGATCGTCGTCTCCAGCGCCGTGACCTCCACATCGTTCCCGCGTGGGACGAGCCGTTCGCGCAGCATGCTTCGTTTGTGATCGTACGTGACGAGGGCCAGCTGGGCGAAGCGATCGATGTCCGCCAGTGCTTCACCCAGAGCGCTCAACGCCGCTTCGACATTGGCGGCGACGGTGAGGGCGTGAGCGAGTGACGCGAGCGTACGCGGAGGCATCGATGACTTGTTGCGGCGAGGAGTTGGTGGGAGGCGAAAAGCTGACTGGCGTGTTCGAAGCGCGCAACGCGCGCAACTTAAAATGCCATCGGGGCGGGAGCGAGCGCAAAGCGCACGCATGACTCCAGGTGGAATTCAACCGCAAATCGCTGCGCGATTTGCGGTTGACACTCCCCCCGTCACTGGTAGTTTTCCTGCAATGGCCGAGCGTACCGTGCAGCTCGTTTTGCACTACGACGGGGCACGATTCAGCGGTTGGCAGCGACAGCCCGACCAGCGCACCGTTCAGGGGGTCGTGGAGCAGGCACTCGAGCAATTGTGTGGAGGCCCGATTCCGGCACTCGGTTCCGGACGAACTGACGCCGGTGTGCACGCCCGAGGCCAAGCGGTCGGCGTCCGACTGCCCGAACGCTGGGATGCTCTGCGGGTGCGACGCGCGCTCAATGCAATCTTGCCCGATGACGTGTGGGTCGTCGCGTCGCACGAGATGCGTCCCGAGTTCCATGCGCGATACAGCGCCGTCTCTCGACGCTATAGTTATTACATCGGTACGGACGACGAGGCTCGTTCGCCCTTCCGCCGTCCACGCGAGCTCCCGATCGACCGCCGGCTTGACCGAACGTTGCTCGATCAGTGTGCCGCGATGCTCGAGGGCGACCGCTGCTTTCGCGCGTTTGCCGTGTACGGAACCGCGCCCGCGCATGACGACCATCGCTGCACGATACACCTCGCCCGCTGGCGTGATCGAGCCGGCGGTTTGTTGTTCGAGATCGAAGCGAACCGATTTCTTCATCACATGGTCCGGTTTCTCGTGGGCACGATGATCGACATCGCCACCGGTCGGCGTCCGCTTTCCGATCTCGCGGCATTGCTCGAGGCGGGCGATAATCGCGCCGTCTCGCCACCAGCCCCCGCGAATGCGCTCTTTCTCGACCACGTCGCGTATCCGCGCGACCTGTACCTCCAGGAAGTATGAAGATCCTGCTCGCGAGCGCCGATCTGGATGACATCGCCTGGGCCGCCGGCTGCGGCTTTCTTCAGGGGGTGATGACGACACCGGCGTTGCTCCGCGAGCACGATCGCGACGAACGCGACCTCCTCGTCGAGATCTGCCGCAGTGTCGATGTACCGGTCTACGTCACCGTGCACGCGCTCGACGGTGAGGACGCGTACCGCGACGGCAAGGAGCTCGCGCGCCTCTCGGATCAAATCGTCGTCCAGATTCCACTCGTCGAAGACACCGTCGGTGCCGTTCGACGCCTCAACAGCGACGGCATTCGCATCGCGAGCCTGCTCGTCTTCAACGCCGCTCAGGCGTTGCTCGCCGCGAAGGCTGGTGCCAGCTCCGTCATCATGACCATCGATCGGCTCGATCAAGTCGGCCACAGCGGTATCGAGATCGTCCGCGAATTGCGCGCTGCCTTCGATGCGTCCGGTACGGAGTGTGACGTCATCGCGATGTCACCGTCCACGGCGATCCAATTCGCGGAGTGCGCGCTCGCGGGCGCGGATGCCGTTGCGGTTGGCGCAAGCACGCTTCGACATCTGCTCGTCCATCCGCTCACCGACCGTGGAATCGATCAGTTCCTCAGCGATCTAGCGCGCCATCACTCGGCGTGGACTCCAGCATGACTCGAATCAAGAGCGCACTCGCGCTTCTTTCCTTGACGTTCCTGGCTGCGTGCGGAAAGACCCCCGAATCGCAGGCAGCGCCGGCGCAGTCGTTCGTTCCGCCCAAGAGCGCGACGGTGACCGCATCGCGCCGCACCGCGCTCACGGAGGCTGTCGCGCTCGTCGCGCCCGCGGTCGTGACGGTTCAGACGGAAATCGTCCAGCGTGTCGCGCCCGATCCATTCGATTGGTTCTTTGGTGGTGGTGGCGACCAGTCCCAGCGTTCGGCGGGCCTCGGGACCGGATTCATCATTCGTCCCAACGGCGTGATCGTCACCAACGCCCACGTAGTGGCCGGCGCGACCCAGGTCTCGGTGATGATGCGCGACGGCAAGACATTCCCCGCGAAGATTCTCGGCGCCGACGAGACCAATGATCTCGCGGTGATCAAGATCGACGCGAATTCATTGCCTGTTGCGAAGATTGGAAACTCCGACAACCTGCTCGTCGGCGAATGGGCCATCGCCATCGGAAATCCCTACGGCTTTCTGCTTGGCAACCCCGAACCAAGTGTGACCGCTGGCGTCATCAGCGGCACGGGACGCAATCTCGTGGCGCGCGCCGAGGGCGCGGCGGCGTACTTCGACATGATTCAGACGGACGCCTCCATCAATCCCGGCAACTCCGGGGGCCCGCTCGTCAACGCCGACGGCGAGGTGATCGGCGTCAATAGCTCGATCTACTCCACGAGCGGCGGCTCGATCGGCCTTGGCTTCGCCATCCCGATCAACCGCGCCACGCGCGTCGTGGAAGACCTGCTCGAGCATGGCGCCGTTAGGCGTCCCTGGATCGGCGTGAAGTTGCGCGTTACGGGCAATGACAACGTGCGCGCCGCCATCGCTCAGGGCGCGGTGATCGGCACCGTCGTCCCGGGCTCGCCGGCGGAGAAGGCGGGACTTCAGCCAGGTGACGTCATACTGCAAGAAGGCACGCGTCCCGTGCGTAATCAGTTCGATTGGGAAGCGGCCCTGCTCGATCTCCACGTTGGTCAACCCGCAACGCTGCGGATCAGCCGCGGTTCACGTGAGATGAACGTCCAGGTGCCCGTCGCCGATCAACCGGAAGTCACGGCACCGAAGGTTCAGGTGTTGAAGGAGCTCGAGCTGGTGACGGTCACCGCGGCGATTCGCGCCGAACGCAATGTGCGCTCCTCTCAGGGCGCACTGGTCTTCAACGTGAGCGACCGCGTCGCAAACGACCTCGGCATCCAACGCGGCGACGTCATCGTACAGATCAACCGCACGCGCATTCGCTCGGCGGAAGACGCGGCGCAAGCACTCAACTACTACGGCGGCCGCGGACCGATCCGCATGTTCCTCGAGCGCGACGGACAGATCTTCATAACGGACTTCATCATTCGATGAGTCCTTCCAGCGGGGAGACCTACTCGTCACCGCTCGCGGAACGGTACGCCTCGCGCGCGATGCTCGAGCTCTGGTCGCCGCGCACGCGATATGGGCAGTGGCGTCGGTTGTGGCTCGCGCTCGCCGAAGGAGAGAAGTCCCTCGGCATACCGATTTCGAATGACGCGATCGATCAGATGCGCCAGCATCTGGATGATATCGATCTCGGCGCGGTCGCCGCCTACGAGCGGCGGCTCCGCCACGACGTCATGGCGCACATTCGAGCATTTGCTGATGTCGCCCCGGCGGCCGGGCCATTCATCCATCTCGGGGCGACGAGCGCGTACGTGACGGACAACGCGGATCTGATCCTCATGCGGCGGGGCTTGCAGCTGCTGCGCGCGAAGATCATCCGCGTCCTGCGCGCGCTCGGCGCCTTCGCTCGCGAGTGGCGCGACGAGCCGACGCTCGGGTCCACCCATCTGCAGCCGGCGCAACCCACGACTGTCGGCAAGCGCGCGACGCTCTGGATGCAGGACCTCGTGATAGACCTCGGCGAGATCGATTACCGCATCGATGCGTTGCCCTGCCGCGGCGTGAAGGGCACGACTGGCACTCAGGCGAGCTTCCTCGCGCTCTTCGAGGGCGATCACGAGAAGGTCCGTCAGCTCGATCGCCATGTCGCGCAGGCGATTGGTTTCAAAACCTCTATACCCGTATCGGGGCAGACCTACACCCGCAAGCTGGATGCGCAGGTGCTGTCGACGGTTGCCGGCATTGCCGCGAGCACCGCGAAATTCGCGAGCGATCTTCGCATTCTGCAGTCGGTCGGTGAAATCGAGGAGCCGTTCGAGGAGGAGCAGGTCGGCTCGTCCGCGATGGCGTACAAACGGAATCCGATGCGATGTGAGCGAATCAACTCTCTCGCCCGTTTCGTGTCGAGTCTCGAGCCTAACGCCAACCAGACGCACAGCGTACAGTTCCTCGAGCGCACGCTCGACGACAGCGCGAACCGGCGGCTCGTGATTCCCGAGTCCTTCCTCGCGACAGACGCCATTCTCGTGCTGATGGAAAACGTCGTGTGCGGACTCGAGGTGCACCCCGCGCGGATTCTGCGGCGCCTGAGCGACGAGCTGCCTTTCATGGCGACCGAGGAGCTCATTGTCCACGCCGTCCGCGCCGGCGGCGACCGCCAGCACGCGCACGAGCGCATTCGGCAGGCGAGCATCGCCGCGTCCCGAGCGCTGAAAGACGGCGCGGCGCGGAACGACATGCTCGAGCGACTCGCTGCCGATCCAGAGTTCGGCATGTCCATCGACGACATGCAACGCACGCTCGATCCACATCGCTTCGTTGGGCGGGCGCCGCAGCAGGTGGACGAGTTTCTGAACGAGATCGTCGAGCCGCTCATTGGCCGCGGCGGGGGTGACGACCATTCTGACGAGGTACGCGTGTGATGACCGTATCTGCCAGCTCAACGCAATTGCCGCTCAAACATCTGCGCCGCGGCAAGGTCCGCGAGGTGTACGAGGTGGACGAGGGGCGCTTGCTGCTCGTGGCCAGCGACCGCGTCAGTGCGTTCGACGTCGTGATGCGCGAACGCATTCCCTTCAAGGGTGCGGTGCTCACCCAGCTGACTGCGTGGTGGCTGCACCAGCTCGAAGGTGTCGTGAGACACCACATGATCTCCGCCGACGCGGAGGAGATCGTCGCCCTCGTGCCGGGGCTCCAAGCACATCGCGAAACGATGGCCGGCCGCGCGATGCTCTGCCGCCGCACCCAGGTCTTCCCGGTGGAGTGCGTCGTCCGCGGCTACCTGTCCGGCTCCGCATGGAAAGAATATCGGGCGACTGGAACACTCGCGGGGGAGCAACTGCCTCCCGGCCTGCAGGAGAGCTCGCGGTTCGAGCAACCGATTTTTAGCCCCGCAACGAAAGCCGAGGTCGGCCACGACGAGAACATCACTTTCGCGCGGATGTCGGATACGATCGGGGCCGGGGCGGCGGCGGAGCTGCGCCGTTTGAGCCTTCTCGTATACACCCAGGGGCGCGACATCGCTGCCGGCCGTGGGATCATCATTGCCGATACCAAGTTCGAGTTCGGCGCTGACCGCGAAGGCCAGATCACGCTCATCGACGAAGTGTTGACTCCAGACAGCTCGCGCTTCTGGCCGGCGGATCGTTATGCACCGGGTGGTTCGCAGCCGAGCTTCGACAAACAGCCATTGCGCGATTATCTCGACGCCGAACGCCGCGCCGGACGCTGGAATGGCGAAGCGCCGCCACCTCCCTTGCCGGACGAAGTGGTTTCCGCCACCAGCGCGCGTTACCTCGATGCGTATCGCCGGATCACCGGCCACACCCTCAAGACGGAATCGACGTGAGCTTCGCCCGAGAAGGTTTTCTCTTCATCGCCATCGCCGCCCTGATCGCGGTTGGGACGTTCGCGCTGGCTCTGAATCGGCGTTCGTGGCCGCTCTGGCTCGCGGCCGTTGTTCTCATCACGGTGGCAATCTGGGTCGCATACTTTTTCCGCGATCCGGAGCGCACCGGCGAACGGGGCGAGCGTCTCGTCATCTCTCCAGCCGACGGCAAGGTGGTGCAGATCTCCGAAGTCGACGAGCCGGCGTTCCTCAAGGAGAAAGCGATTCGCATCTCGATCTTCATGAACGTCTTCAACGTGCACGTCAATCGATATCCGGTGAGCGGTGTCGTGCGCTATGTGCAGTACAACGCCGGCAAATTTTTCAATGCCGCCGAAGACAAGGCGAGTCTGGAGAACGAGCAGTCGTCCGTCGGCATCGAGAGCGGCTCCAACCATGTGCTCGTGAGGCAGATCGCCGGCCTCATCGCGCGCCGTATCGTCACCTATAGCACGAATGGTCAACGCGTGCAGCAGGGCGATCGCATGGGCATCATTCGCTTTGGCTCTCGCGTCGATGTGTTCTTGCCGACGACGGCGCGCCCGCGGGTGAAGGTGGGTGATAACACCTTCGCCGGCGTCACCGTCGTCGCGGAGCTCGCGGGCCAATGACGCCGCGCGTCCGACGTCCCACCATCCGCCGGGCAGTGGTCTACCTGCCTAACGGATTCACGCTCTTCAACCTGTTCTGCGGCATTTACGCCATCGTCCTCGCCGCGCGCCAGGACTTCGGGAAGGCGGCGCTGTTCGTCTTCATCGGTGGTATCTCTGATGCGCTCGACGGACGTGTCGCGCGCGCGACCGGCTCGGGCAGTCGCATGGGCGAGGAGCTCGACTCGCTCGTCGATGCCATCTCCTTCGGCTTCGCTCCGGCGATGATCATGTATTTCGCCGTGCTCAACACCGAGAACTGGGAATGGCTGTTCGTCTTCATGTTCACCGCCTGCGCCGTGCTCCGGCTGGCTCGCTTCAACGTCGAGCAGGCAGGTCGTGCGAAGACGTACTTTCACGGGCTCCCCAGTCCTGCCGCGGGCCTCACCCTCGCGACCTACTACTGGTTCAGCCAGACGCCGCTGTACAACCAGGCGATCATCCTCTTCACCGACAACAAGACGCTTTCCGCGCTGCCCTGGCACACGATGCTGCCGGGCTTGATGGGACTGCTCGCCGCCCTGATGGTGAGCAACGTTCCCTATCCCGCCGTGCCGACGTTCGGCTGGCGCTCCCTTCGGCAGATTGGCGCGAGCCTCGTACTCCTCGCGGCGGTCATTGGCCTTTTTTTCCGTCCGCGTCAGTTCTTCTTCCCCGCCCTGCTCGCCTACGTGCTCTATGGCGCGCTGAAGTGGTTGGTGCTGGGACTCATCGGCACGCGCTCCAAGCCGGAGGAGATCTACTTCCAGCTCGAGCCGGAGGAGGAGCTCGCCGCGGCCATTCCGCCATCGTCATTGCGACGAACGCCATCCTTTGGCATGCAGTCCTCGCCCGTCGTCGAAACGGACGGCACGACGCCGTCGCGGCGCCGCCGTCGCCGGCGTCGTCGTGGCGAGGGACGTCGCGGGGAACGTGACCTGACGAGCGACGCGTCGGAACGAATGTCGTCTCCTCCTCGAAAGGAGCGCATGGATCGGGGTGACCGCCCCAGTCGCAATACCCCGGCACGGCCCCACCGCGGCAATGCGCGGCCCGAGGACACGTCTGCCGGAGCCCAGAAACCGGCGACACCGCCATCGTCTCCGACGTCTCCGCCTCCTGGCACACCTCCATCTCCAGCATCCAAGGAAGACAAAGAATGAGTCGCTTTCGCGTCGCCGTTCATATCGTGCCGCGTCGCGGCTTGCTCGATCCTCAGGGCAAGGCGGTCGGCGACGCCCTGCGCACCCTGGGGTTTTCCGCCGTCCAGGACGTCCATGTCGGACGTCATGTCGTGGTCGAAATGGACGCGCCGGACGGCTCCGCCGCCGAGCGGTCGACGCGCGAGATGTGCAAGAAGCTGCTCGCCAATCCCGTTATCGAGGACTTCGAGATCGCCAGCGTGAGCACATTATGAAATTCGGAATCGTCACCTTCCCCGGCTCCAATTGCGACTACGACGCCTATCACGCCGTGGTGGACGCGTTAGGCGAGGAGGCCGTGTACCTATGGCACAAGGATCACGATCTTCGTGGCAGCGACGTGATCATCCTCCCCGGCGGCTTCAGCTACGGTGATTATCTCCGCGTTGGAGCAATCGCGCGCTTCAGTCCCATCATGCGCGAAGTGGTCGCCCACGCCGAACGCGGCGCCCCCGTGCTGGCCATCTGTAACGGATTCCAGATCGCATGCGAGGCGGGGCTGCTCCCGGGGGCGCTCCTTCGCAATGCGAGCCTGCGGTTCGTGTGCGAGGCGGTGCGGCTGCGTGTCGAGAATACTGACACCCAGTTCACCAACCGCTACGCGGACGGTCAGTTAATCACAATTCCCATCGCCCACGGTGATGGCCGCTACACGGCCGACGCCGACACCCTTGCCCGAATCGAAGGGGAGGGTCGAATCGTCTTCCGATACGTGGGCGGACCCGGCGATGCGGACGAGTGGTGGAGTCCCAATGGATCGATGAACGCGATTGCGGGCATCGTGAGCGGCGCCGGAAACGTCCTCGGAATGATGCCTCATCCCGAGCGTGCTGTGGACGATCTCCTCGGCTCCAGCGACGGGTTGGGCGTCTTCGAGTCCATCCTTTCGCGCGTTGCCGCGTAATTCAGGAGGTACGTCCATGTCCCGTGTCGGTCTCGCCCCCGCTCTCGCCCTGCTCTGCGCGCTCGCCGCGCCGGCGGCGGCACAGGCGCCGAAATCCATCGATCCAGGAATGTCCGAGACGAAGGTGGTCGAACGGCTGGGTGCGGCCGACGCGTCGCGCTCGGCTGGTGATTTCAAGTACCTCTTCTATCACAACAGCTGCATCAAACAGTGCGGTATGGACGATGTGGTGATCCTGCAAAAGGATTCCGTCGTCGACGCGATGTTCAGGTCCTCCGAGCGTGCGTACAGCGGAAAGAGCAGCTCGCCACGGGCGATTCCGGCCGAAGTTGCCTCGCGTACTCGACCCGGCGCACGCGATGTACCTTCAGGAGAGGTCGTTCAAGCTGGGAATCCGCGACCGGACACCACTGCCAAACATGAGGCGACGGCTGAGGCCAAGCACGACTCGGCGACCGAGCCCGCGCCGAGTGTGAAGCAGCCAAAGCGAAAGCCGGTGTCGAAAACCAACGCCGCGGCGGACTCGATGCATCACGATACGGTGACGGGAACGCTGCGGATTCCGGTGAAGCCGCCAGTCATGTCGGCGAAGCATGCGGATTCCTTGCGGGCGGACACTGTCGCCAAGAGGCCGCCGCACGAGGATTGATGGCGAACGGAGGAGTCGAAGGAGTATGCATCGTCACAGCGAGGATCACCCTACACGCAACGAAGACGAATATTTTGCCCGCGCGAACGCTGAGCTGATCAAGCAGATGCGCTCGCTCCTCGACGACCAGCGTCAGGAGATCGAGCGCCGTGAACATTTCATGAAGTGCCCGAAGTGCGGGGCGGATCTGAAAGAACGGGATTACGAGAATGTGAAAGTCGATACCTGCCCTGACTGTCACGGCATCTGGATCGATCAGGGCGAGATCGGGTTGCTCCGGCACATTCACGAATCGCGCGGGCCGTTCAGCCGCATCATGAACGACATTCTCGAGATCTTCCATCATCCCAAGACAGGTGACGCCACTACCACGCCCCGGTGATCCGACGATCACCCCCCCGCTCATCGCGGAGCATGGGCTGACAACCGAGGAGTACCAGCGCATCGAGCGAATGCTCGGGCGAGCGCCGACCTTCACCGAGTTAGGCATCGTCAGCGCCCTCTGGAGCGAGCACTGCTCCTACAAGCATTCGCGTCCCCTGCTGCGGCGCCTTCCCACGAAGGCGCCGTACGTGTTACAGGGGCCGGGTGAGAATGCGGGGGTCATCGCGATCGGCGATGGGCTCGCCGTCGCCTTCAAGATCGAATCGCACAACCATCCCTCGGCCGTCGAGCCGTACCAGGGCGCGGCGACGGGCGTCGGTGGAATTCTCCGCGACGTGTTCACAATGGGCGCGCGCCCGATCGCGCTTCTCAATTCGTTGCGCTTCGGCTCACTCGACTCGCCGCGCGTCAGATTCCTCTTCGCTGGTGTCGTAAAGGGCATCGGCGATTACGGCAACTGCGTCGGCGTGCCCACCGTTGCCGGTGAAGTCGGCTTCGACCCCTCGTACGAGGGCAATCCGCTCGTCAACGCCATGTGCGTCGGCTTGATGCACGAGCAGGATCTGATTCGCGCCGTCGCCCAGGGTGTTGGCAATCCGATCATCGCCGTTGGCGCGCGCACCGGTCGCGATGGAATTCACGGCGCTTCCTTCGCCTCCGCGGATCTGTCGGAGGAGAGTGAAGCGCGCCGACCACAAGTCCAGGTCGGCGATCCATTCACCGAGAAATTGCTCCTCGAGGCCAGCCTCGAGCTCATTCACTCCGGCGCGATCGTCGCCATCCAGGACATGGGCGCCGCCGGTCTCACATCGTCCTCGGCGGAAATGGCGGCTCGCGGGGACGTCGGCGTCACTATCGACGTCACGAAGGTGCCCGTCCGCGAGAGCGGCATGACGCCATACGAGATTCTGCTCAGCGAATCGCAGGAACGGATGCTCGTCGTCGCGAAGCGAGGACGCGAGCGCGACGTCGCGCAGATCCTCACGAAGTGGGATCTCACGGCGTCGGTCATCGGCGAGGTCATCGCCGAACCCGTCTATCGTGTCACCGAAGGCGAGCGCGTCGTCGCCGAGTTTCCTGGAACGCAGCTCGTCACCGATTGCCCGACGTACACTCCAGACGCGCGCGAAGACACGGCGATCACCGCGCTCCGCGGCCGCGATGTCTCGTCCATACCGGAGCGCCCCGAAGAAGCAGATCCGCGCTGGACCCTCGAGCAGCTCCTCACCTCGCCCTCGATCGCGAGCAAGATGTGGGTCTATCGCCAATACGACCACACGGTCCGCACGAACACGGTCGTTGGGCCGGGAGGTGACGCGGCCGTCGTGCGAGTGCGCGACTCACGCCGAGCGCTCGCCCTCAAGACCGATTGCAACGGGCGCTATTGCTATCTGGACCCGCGAGTGGGCACGCGTATCGCCGTTGCGGAAGCGGCACGGAATGTCGCCTGCACCGGCGGTCGTCCGCTCGCGATTACCAATAATCTAAACTTCGGAAATCCACGACGACCGGAGGTCTACTATCAACTGCGCGAGGCCACCGCCGGCATGGCGGAGGCGTGCGAGGCGCTTGGCACACCGGTCACCGGCGGCAACGTTTCACTCTATAACGAGAATCCCGGCGGCGCCGTATTCCCGACGCCGGTGATTGGGATGGTCGGTCTCATCGACGACATCGATCGCATCACCCGCGCGCATTTTTCTGCGGAGCGCGACACCATCGTGCTGCTCGGCGACCTGAGCGACGAGATCGGCGGTTCCGAATACCTCGCTCGCGTTCACGGCACCGTCGCTGGTGCGCCGCCCGTCTGCGATCTCGCCAAAGAGCGCAATCTGATCGAGGCCGTGCTTGCCGCCATCGGCGCCGGTGTAGTGCGCTCGGCGCATGACTGCAGCGATGGCGGACTCGCGGTCGCACTCGCTGAGTGCTGCATCATCGATCGCAACCGGCCACTCGGCGCGCGCGTGAACCTGTCGAGCTTCAGTCACCTGCCGACGCGCGCAATTTTGTTTGCCGAGACGCAGGGCCGCGTGATCGTCTCCACTCCCGATCCAGCCGCGCTTCGCGAGATCGCGCTGAAGCATGGCGTCACGAGCGCCATCCTCGGTGAAGTGGCGTCCGCCGACGATCCGCTCGAGATCGTTGTCGGCGATACGCGCTTGAGCGCATCACTGCCGTGGCTGGACCGGCTATACTATGAGACGATCCCTGACATCATGACGAAATCGACCGCTGCGCTCGTCAGCGCGGCATCGGAGAGCCCAGTCTAAGCCCATGTGCGGCATCTTTGGCGTTCACGGTCACCCTGAGGCAGTTCGGCTCACGCAGCTCGGACTGTATTCGCTCCAGCACCGCGGCCAGGAATCCGCTGGCGTCGTGTCGATCAACGAGAAGGGTGAGGCGCGCGCTGTTCGCTCGATGGGCACCATGAACGACGCGATGTCTCTCGAGCTCGAGCGCGTGCCGGGCGTTACCGCCATCGGCCACACGCGGTACAGCACGGCCGGGTCTTCGACGATCGAGAATGCGCAGCCGGTGCTCGCCCGAACGAAGGGCGGATTCGTCGCGCTCGCCCACAACGGCAATCTGACGAACGCCGCCGAGCTGCGGATGGAGCTCGAGGACCGCGGTTCCATCTTCGCGTCGACGATGGATTCCGAAGTCATCGTCCATCGCCTCGCCCGCTCCAATGCCGAGCAGCCCGACGAGCGACTCGCGGAAGCACTGTGCGAGGTGGAAGGGGCGTACTCGCTCATCGTGACCATCGGCGAGACGCTGCTCGCGGCGCGCGATCCGCGCGGCTGGCGTCCACTCGTCATGGGTCGCCTCGGTGATGCACCGGTCTTCGCCTCGGAGACGTGCGCCCTCGACATCGTCGGCGCGACCTATGATCGTGAGGTGCAGCCAGGCGAGATCGTCGCGGTCGATAGCGACGGCGTGCGCTCGAGCTTTCCCCTGCCTCGACGCGAGCTGCGTCGATGCGTGTTCGAGCACGTTTATTTCGCCCGCCCTGACAGCCGCGTTTTCGGCGGGTCCGTCGATCGCGCGCGCCGCGCGTTAGGCAGACAGCTCGCGCGCGAGTGCCCTGCACCCGACGCGGAGCTCGTGTTCAGCGTACCGGACTCCTCCAACTCCGCGGCGCTCGGCTTCGCCGAGGAGAGCGGCGTGCCGTACGAGTTGGCACTCATTCGGAATCACTACATTGGTCGGACCTTTCTTCAACCGACGCAGGCGGGACGCGACGCCAAGGTGAAGGTGAAGTACAATCCCGTGCATGAAGTGCTCGAGGGCAAGAAGGTCGTCATGGTGGACGACTCGATCGTCCGCGGTACGACGACGCGCGGACTCGTTGCCCTAGTGCGCGCCGCGGGAGCGCGCGAGGTACACATGCGCGTCAGCTCACCGCCGGTCACGGGTCCATGCTATTACGGTATAGACACGCCGAGCCGCGATGAGCTCATCGCGGCTCGCCTCACCCCAGACGAGATCGCGCGAGATCTTGGCGTCGATTCTCTCGGCTATCTCTCGCTCGAAGGCATGCTCGCATCGGTGCCCGGAGGTCCGCAGGGCTTTTGCCATGCCTGCTTCTCCGGTGATTATCCAACCGCACCGCCAACGGATCCGGACAAGCTGCGCTTCGGGTGCGGTTGCTGACGTAGAAAAACGAGCACACGCCCAACCCGCGTGCACATGAGCGTTCCAACAACCGAGCGGTCGTCAGGCGCGGCGTCCTCCAGCTCCGCGGCGCACGCCTCAGCGAAGCATGTCTATTTCTTCGGTGGCGGCGACGCCGAAGGAACCAAAGACATGAAGGCCATTCTCGGTGGCAAGGGCGCCAACCTCGCCGAAATGACGAATCTTGGCGTGCCGGTGCCGCCGGGGTTCACCATCTCCTGCGACTGCTGCATCGAATTCCTGCGCGAGAAGCGCCGTCCCGCTGGCCTCGAGCAGGAAGTCGCGGAGCACATGCGACGCCTGGAGCAGGTCGCGGGCAAGCGATTCGGCGATCCCAACGATCCGCTACTCGTTTCCGTCCGCTCCGGTTCGCCGGTGTCGATGCCGGGGATGATGGAGACCATCCTCAATCTCGGGCTCAACAACCTCACCGTTCAGGGCCTGGCGCATCACAGCGGCAGTCCCCGTTTCGCGTACGACTCGTTTCGCCGGTTCATCCAGATGTACGGCGACGTCGTGCTGCACGTACCCTTCTCGCAATTTGAGCAATTACTAAAGGCGAAGCGCCTCACCGCGGGCGTCACGACGGACGCGGAGCTCGACGAAGGCACGCTGCGCAACCTCGTCGAGGAGTACAAGAGCCTCGTGCGGGCCGCGACGGGCAAGGAGTTCCCGATGGATCCCGCCGCCCAGCTCTGGGGAGCGATCGAGGCCGTGTGGCAGTCGTGGACGCTCAAGAAGGCGGTCGACTATCGCAGGGTGAACGGCATCAGCGAAGACCTCGGTACAGCCGTGAACATCGTCGCCATGGTGTTCGGCAACATGGGCGACGACTCGGGCACCGGTGTCGCCTTCACCCGCAATCCATCCACGGGCGAGCGCACCTTCTACGGCGAGTTTCTCGTCAACGCGCAGGGCGAGGATGTCGTCGCCGGCATTCGCACCCCGCTCTCGATCGACGAGATGGCGACGCGCCTGCCCAACGCCTACACGGAGCTGCTCGCGACGCAGGATCGGCTCGAGAAGCACTACGGCGACATGCAGGACATCGAGTTTACCGTCGAGCGCGGCGCGTTGTATCTGCTGCAAACGCGCACTGGCAAGCGAACGGCGACGGCCGCCGTCCGCGTCGCAACGGAGATGGTTGAGGAAGGTCTAATCGACGAGAAAACAGCCGTACTGCGCGTTCCCCCGGACCAGCTCGGCCAGCTGCTGCACCCGATCATCGATGTCAGCGTTCGCGCGACCCCGATCGCGAGCGGGTTGCCCGCGAGCCCCGGCGCGGCGAGCGGAATTGCGGTGTTCGATCCCGACGTCGCGGAGCAGCGCGCAAGCTCCGGCACCGCCGTCATCCTCGTGCGCGACGAGACGACGCCGGAAGACTTTCATGGCATCGTCGCGGCGAAGGCCGTGCTCACGGCGAGAGGGGGCATGACGAGTCACGCCGCCGTCGTTGCCCGCGGCATGGGCAAGTGCGCCGTCGTCGGCGCGAAGGACATGCACGTCGATCTGCAGAAGCGCCAGTTCACTGTCGGTGACGTGACGATTTCCGAGGGCGACTACATCACCGTCGATGGCGCGAGTGGCAAAGTGTACGCCGGCGATTTGCCGACGACGCCGAGCGAGGTGGTGCAAGTCATTCGCGGCATGCGACAGCCGCAGAGCGCGCCGACCTACACGTCGTTCGCGCAATTGTTGGGTTGGGCCGACGACGTGCGCCGTCTCAAAGTGCGCGCGAATGCCGACACGCCGGCCGATGCGCGTGTGGCGCGCGGCTTCGGCGCCGAGGGCATTGGACTCTGTCGTACCGAGCACATGTTCTTCGAGGGCGATCGCATCACGGCGATGCGCGAGATGATCGTCGCACGTGACATCGCGGGCCGTCGGCGCGCATTGCAGAAGCTGCTGCCTATGCAGCGCAGCGACTTCGAAGGGATCTTCGAGGCGATGAACGGGTTACCAGTTACGATCCGTCTTCTCGATCCACCGCTGCACGAGTTCCTGCCGCACGGAGGTGAGGAGAGCAAGCTCCTGGCGCGCACGTTGGGTATTTCGCGCGCCGAGTTGCTTCACATTGTCGAAGGCTTGCGTGAAACGAATCCGATGCTCGGTCATAGGGGCTGCCGTCTTGGCATCACCTATCCCGAAATCACCGAGATGCAGGGGCGCGCAATCTTCGAGGCCGCTGTCCGGGCGAAACGCCGGGGCATCGACGTACGTCCTGAGATCATGATTCCGCTCGTCGCAACCTCCAAGGAATTCGAGAATCAGCGTGGAGTCCTCGAGCAAGTCGCGCAGCAGGTGCTGGGTGTGATGGGCGAAGACGTGCCTTATACGATCGGCACGATGATCGAGCTGCCGCGAGCCGCACTCACTGCGGACGAGATCGCAAAGTCGGCGGAATTCTTTTCCTTTGGGACCAATGATTTAACCCAAACCACCTTCGGACTCAGCCGAGATGATGCGGGTCGGTTCCTTCCTAATTACGTCGAACATGGTATACTTTCCGACGATCCGTTCCAAGTTTTGGATCAGAACGGTGTTGGGAAGCTGATTGGCATCGCCGTATCTGCCGGTAGGAGCGTCCGTCCGCAGTTGAAGGTTGGCATTTGCGGTGAACATGGCGGCGAGCCGCGCTCTGTGAAGTTCTGCCATCAAATCGGCCTGGATTACGTCTCCTGCTCTCCCTACCGCGTTCCTATCGCCCGCCTCGCCGCAGCCCATGCCGCTCTTGAATCTCGCCCTCAAGAATCCCCGCGCGCTTAGACACCCAACTCTTCCCGAGCTGCCGCATCTGCCGGTTGTTCGGGACGACCGTTCCCTCCGCATTGCCCTGGTGACGGAGTACTACTATCCGCACCTCGGTGGGGTGTGCGAGCACGTGCATTTCTTCGCGCGCGAGGCGCGACGCCGGGGACACCATGTCGATGTCATCACGTCGCACATTCCCGGCGCGCAAGAACAGCCACACGTCATAAGGATTGGCCGTAGTCAGCCAGTCTATTGTAATGGTTCGCAGGCGCGCATCACGATCGGCCTCGGGTTACGGCGACAGATGCGTAACGTCCTGCGTCGCGGGCGCTACGATGTCGTGCACGTGCACTCCCCATTGACGCCCGTGCTTCCCCTCCTCGCCATTGAGGAGGCCGAGTGTCCCGTCATTGGTACCTTCCATACGTATTTCGACAAGTCTGTCGGCTATACGCTGGCCCGCCGCTATTTCCAGAAGCGGCTCGACATGCTGAGCAGCGCGATCGCCGTATCGCGTAGCACCACCGTCGCGCTCGATCGCTACTTCGATGCCGACTGGAAGATCATTCCAAACGGCATCGATACCGACGTTTTTCATCCCGCTGCTCCTCCTCCGCGAGGATTCCCACGGGATGTCCCGACGATCCTCTTCCTCGGTCGCTTCGATCCCCGCAACGGCCTGTCGACACTGATCGACGCGTTCCGCCTCGTGAAGGGTGCGTCGCGCGAGGCCAAGCTCATCGTCGTCGGCGACGGTCCACTGCGCGATCACTACTATCGTCTCGCCGGCGGCGATCCGGACATCGTATTCGTCGGCGCTGTGCTCGAGGGTCGGCCGAGTTACTATGCGCACAGCACCGTGTACGCCTGCCCGACGACGAAGGCGTCCTTCGGGATCACACTTCTCGAATCCATGGCGTGCGAGACGCCAGTTGTGTGCTCCGATATTCTCGGGTTCCAGGACGTCGTCGAGCACGATCGAGAAGCTCTGATGGTGCCTTGCGGTGATCATCGCGCACTCGCCGATTCGCTCGTGCAGATCCTCGATGATCCCTCGTTGGCAATGCGACTCGGCGTGACCGGCCGTGAGAACTCCTTGTCCTACTCGTGGGCGCACGTGACGTCCCAGGTGCTCGACGTCTATCGCAGCGTCCTCGGACACGTGGCCGCAGAAGTCGCATGATCGTTGCGCCGGCGCTCGGCGCAGTTGTCGCCGGCGCGCTCGCGCATGGTGCGTTCTATCCCAACAGCCCGATCTTCGGGTCTGTGGTCGGTCACCTTTCTGGCGATGAGCCGCGCGTCGCCCTGACCTTCGACGACGGTCCCAATCCAAATGCGACGCCCGCGATCCTCGACGCGCTTGGCGCGCGCGGAGTGAAGGCGTCGTTTTTCATTCTTGGACGGCACGCCGAACGCTGGCCTGATCTGGTCCGTCGAATGGCCGATGAGGGCCATTCCGTCTGCAACCACGGCTATCACCATCGAAAGCTGCATCTCAAGTCGCCGTCGTACGTGCGGGGTGATTTGCAACTGGGCACGCGCGCGATCGCCGACGCGTGTGGCGTACGCCCTCGATTCTTCCGGGCGCCCCACGGTTTCCGTAGCCCCTGGGTGACCGCGATCGCCAGGTCGCTCGGCCAGCGCACCGTCGGCTGGGGACATGGCGTATGGGATACGGCCCTTCCCGGCGTCGACGTCATCGTGGAGCGAACGATTCGCGTCGCTCATCCCGGCGCGATTCTCTTGCTGCACGATGGGGACGGATACGATCCTTTGGGCGATCGCATGCAAACGGCACACGCAGTGCCGATGATTGCTGACCGGGTACGCGACGCTGGACTCCGATTCGTCACTCTCGAAGACGCCGCATGAAACGAACACTGACGCGCGCTCTGCGACTGCTGATCACCGTTGCCATTCTGGCGATGCTGGTGGTGTTCGCGACCAAAGTGAACTGGCACTCGACGTGGGCAGCGATTGAGAACTCCTCAATCTCGCTCCTGCTCGCGGCGGCAGTCGTCAATCTGTTGTCCCTCGCGCTCAAGGGCGTACGATGGTGGATCTTCCTTCGTCCCATCGGCGTTAACTCGCTCTGGTTGGCTCTGCGCGCGACCTTCGCCGGGGCGGGGCTGAACAACGTGCTCGTCGCGAACAGCGGCGAAGCGGCGCGCGTCATCTTCGTTTCGCGAAAGGTGCACCTCACCAGCGCGAAGGTGCTGGCGACGCTCGCCCTGGAACGGTTGTTCGAGCTGATCGGCTACGTCGTGATGCTCGTGGCCGCCGTGTCATTCCTCCCCCTGCCCTCGGCGCTCGAGCGTACGCGGCCATTTGCCTGGTTCGCGCTCGTGGCGATTCTTGGCATGCTCGTGTATCTCCTTCGACGGCCGGAGGGCGTCGAGCACGCCGCTGAAATCACCGAAGTAGGTTGGCGCGCCAAGGCCAGGCAGTACGCTCGCCGTTTCATGCATGCGCTTGCCGGGATCTCGACCGGCCCCCGCTTCACCGCGGCCCTTCTGTTGTCAGTCGCGATCTGGGCACTGCAGGTCGCGACCTACGCCCTCACCGCCGCCGCGGCGCATTTTCCTCTGCCCCTCGTCGGCACCGTCGCCGCTATCCTCGCGGTAAATATCGGGTTCGCCATTCGCGCGACCCCAGGCAACGTCGGCCTCTTTCAGATGCTCTACGCCGCGACCACTACGGCGTTCGGTTTCGACGAGAATACAGCGATCGCCGTCGCGTTTTTGATTCAGACGCAGCAGATCCTGCCGGTGACGATCCTCGGCATCGCGCTCGCGCCGGAGTTCCTCTTCCAGAAGCGCCGCAAGGCGCCGCGCGCGGACAACATCCTGCCAGACGAGCGGGTGCTGAACGACAGAGTAGGCGCACGAACCGTCGGCGCTCGCGACTGACACTAGGCGTTTGGCGCGGGAGCATGGCTGCCTAACGCGCCGCGTCGAGGATTCTGTCGACCTTCTCGAAGATCAGCGTCAATAGTCAAAAGAGGTTGAGTCCTCCAAGACTTCTGGAGAAACCAGTCGAGCACGGTTAGGTTAGCGGCCTCCCAAACACGAGGCCGATGCCGTGATCGAACGAATGCAGGACCTATTCGTCCACGGTTGGCGCTCCTTGCTGTGCGTCGCGGCGGCCGTGCTCATCGCTCCGACAGTCACCTCAGCGCAGACGGAGGGAAACCCCGGCTTCCCACCGGTGTCGACCCGTTCGATTGGGAAGCCTACTTCGATTGGGGCACCGAGCACCTCGCCAAGGATCTGACGGCGTCGGATTCGGCGATCCTCTGGTCGTCGAGGCTTCGACCAGACCGCGCCGAGCCATTGTTCGCACGCTGGATAACCTTCTGGGCGCGCGACATCAGGCAATTCGAAAAATATCTGGCCGATGACGACAGGACCCTGCACGATCCGCGCGTTGCCGAGGCCGAGGCGTTGCGCGATCGCGCCCTCAGACGAAATCCGTTCGTCCATCAGGGCATGATCGTCTACTTGTACCAGAAGCTGCCCGGCTACATTCGCGACACGCCGCTGACGCGTGCCTGGTTCGCGTTAGGCGAGGGAGATCTCCCCCGAGCGCTCGATCTCTTCGCGACGGTCATCTCGCGCGATCCGCAGCGCCTCGGTTACCTGCGCTTCGTCCGCGCCTCCGCCTTCGTCAACAGCGGGAAGCCCGACAGTGCCGCCGCCGAGATTACGAAGCTTCTCGAGCAGCTGCATGCGCAGGATGCGAAATCGCTCGGCAACGGCTACGAATCGAAGGAGCTCCTCGAATACGCATTGGGGCTCGTCGAGCTGCGAAGAAACCACAGCGCCGCGGCACGCGATGCGTTCGGTCGCGCGCTCGTCGAGAACGCAGCGTTCTCCCCCGCTCACGCAATGCTCGGCGAGCTCGCCATGAACGCGCGTGACACGACGACTGCACTGTTGGAGTACGGTCTTGCTACCGAGACCGACTCCACTGATGTCGAGCTGATCCTCGGTATGGGCCGCGCGTACCTGCTCGCCCACCGCCCGGCGGATGCGGCAATACAATTTCAGCGAGCCATCCAGCTCGAACCACTATACGCCGAACCGTACCTGCGACTCGCGTCGGCGCTGGAAGCCAAAGGCGACAAGCCGACCGCCGCGAACGCGTATGTGCAGTTCCTCCAGCGCGTCACCCAGGACGATTATCGGCGTGGCGACATTCAGCACAAGCTCCAGCTGCTCGCCGGTTCTCCATGACCGAATGACAAACAGCAGCGGGGCCGGCGAGCGCATCCTGCTGGTCTCCAGCTCGATTGGCTCGATCGTCGAGTGGTACGACTTCTTCGTCTTCGCCTCCGCCGCGGCGCTCGTTTTCGATCGCGTGTTCTTTCCCGCCGTCGATCCGTGGAGCGGCGTTCTGCTCGCCCTGATGACGTACGCCTTGGGGTTCGCGACGCGACCGCTCGGCGGACTCGTGTTCGGTGTGCTCGGCGACCGATTCGGCCGCAAACGCGCGCTCGTGTGGAGTCTCCTGCTGATGGGAGTTGCGACGATGGGCGTGGGGCTCGTGCCGTCCTATGCTGCCATCGGCCTCCTCGCACCCATTCTCCTGGTGCTGCTTCGACTGATCCAGGGTTTCGCCGTCGGTGGCGAAGTTGGCGGTGCCCTGCTGCTGGTCGCCGAGAGCCTGCCCGCTCCGCGGCGCGGATACTGGACCGCGTGGCCGATGATTGGCGGCCCGGCGGGCAACGTTCTTTCCTCGATCGTGCTCGCGCTGTTGGGCCTGTCGTTAGGCAGGCTGCCTTCGCCGCGTGGGGCTGGCGAGCCGCCTTCCTCGCCTCCGGCCTGCTCATCGGCATCGGCATCTGGATGCGAACGCGTGTTGCCGAGTCCCCGGTGTATCGGGCCTACGCCGAGCGTCGCGCACGCGCAGCGACACCTTCGACCTGGCCGACGCTCCTCGCGCACTGGCGATCGGTGTTGACGGTCCTGCTAGTGAAGGCCGCCGAGAATGCGCTCTTTTATGTGTTCACGACATTCTTCGTCGTGTACGTCACGCGCGTGCTCCACCAACCGCGCACGCTCGCCCTGGAAGCCGCGGCACTCGGCTCGGTCGCGGACGTCATCGCGATCTTCGTTGCGGGCGCCATCTCCGATCGCATCGGACGCTTACCGGTCACTGCGATTGGTCTGGTTGGCGCGGCGGTATGGGCCTTCGTCCTCTTTCCCGTGACGCACGGCGGCGCCGTGACAGCGATCATGTTCGCCGCGGCCGTAGCGGGGCTCTGTCACGGCGTGATCGTCGGTGGCATGTCGGCATTCTTCGTCGAGCTCTTCCCGACGAGCGCCCGCTATACCGGCTTCTCCATCGGCTACCAGGTTGCGACGGTGTTCACGGGCGCACTGGCACCCATCATTGGCGTCGCGCTGTTGAACGCGTATGGATCTACCTGGCCCGTGTCCCTCTACGCCGCCGCCATGACGGTTCCAGGGCTTGCCGCATTAGGCATGTCGCGCGAGACCCGCGGGCGCGATCTGGCATGAAGCGATGTCTGGGGCAAAGCCAAGAGGAGCAAGAGCAAACGCGGTAGCGTTCGCAACTTCAAATGGAATTGCGAGTGGAGCGGAGCGCGCGCAATCAGCGCGCGCGACTCCAAATAAGCTTCGAGCGAGCGCCAGCGAGCTCGTCACGAGCCGGGACGCGAAAGGCCGACGAGCTACCTCGTCGGCCTTTCGTGTCCGGAGCAGTGGAGGCGCCGGGAATTGAACCCGGGTCCGAGAAGAGATCGACCACGACTTCTACGTGCGTAGTCCGCTCTTGAATGTCTCCAGTCGCTGGCTAGCGGACGGCCCACTACTGGATGAGCCCTCTAGATCTCGGCCGCTGAGCGAGGGCGAATCAGCGGCCTTACCCGGTTTTGCGATACCCGTAAAGCCGCCCCGAGCGGGCTTCCTCACGGGCACTCGGCGTAACTAGAAGTTACGCAGCGAGGGCCAAGTTGTTGTTGGCAGTTGAATTTTTCCCGAGTGTTTTACCAGGAACCCGAGGACCTGGGCACGCGGCCACGGCTTCACTTATCCCGTCGAAGCCAGTCGCCCCCTAACGCCTGAAAAGTAGTCGATCAGCCCCCCACAATCAACCACCAATCCAGCTTGAGCTCTACTGTAAACCGCTTCGGTATTTCGTTGGCAGGCCATCACTTGTCAACAGTGATTTCACGCAGTTCTTTCCCTTCTCCTTTGCCTGATACAGCGCGCGATCGGCTGCGGGAAAGAGCCAGTCGCCGTGCGGAACGGTCTCCGGATACCCGGCGATACCGAACGATGCGGTGACACGAACCGGCGTTCCTTCGAAGAGCACAGCGCGATCGGCGACGGCCGTCCTCAGCCGTTCGGCCAGTTCTGTTGCGCCAGCGATTGGTGTCTGCGGCAGAAGCACGACCATCTCCTCGCCACCGTACCGAGCACAGATATCGACGGCGCGCACGCCATCCGTCAGGATCTTGCCCACCTGACGGAGCACCGCATCCCCGGCCTCATGGCCGTACGTATCGTTGACGTTCTTGAAGTCATCGATGTCCACCATGATCAGCGACGACGTACCGCCAAATCGGTCGGTCTCGGCGATCACGCGACGCAGCTGCTCGTCGAAGTATCGGCGATTGTAAAGGCCAGTGAGGCCGTCCGTTCGCGCTCGCTGACTCACCTCCTCGATCTCCCACACCTTCTCGAGGAATGCGCGGGCGACGGCCGCCAGGAGACCGACGTTGCGCGCCTCTTCGACGCCGATGCTCGCGGGCTCGCCGCCCTCCACCACGATCGCGCCGATGACCTTCTGGTCGACGACCACTGGTACGACCACCATTGACGGGATCGGCCGATAGCTGAGCGATGCGGTGTAAGCGGCCTCCGAGCGCGTGACCGCTCGCGCGTCATGGAGCAGCAGGGGGAGGCCGTCGCGACAGGTGCGGCCGACGAGCGTTTCCTTGCCGATGATCATGCCCGGCTCGAGCGCGAGCTCACGCGACGCATACTGAACGAGCCCATATGCGTCTTGCGGCAACCAACGAATGAGGACAGCCGAACGCCCCGAGGTCACCTCGAGCGCCGCTTCACAGACGGCGGCGCCCAGCGCCTCGGCGCTCTTGTGCACCTGCAAGCGCTGCATCGCCTCGATCAGCGCCTGGTTGCGGCGGCTGCTCCGGCTGTAATGCGTGCGCATGTCGAAGAGCTCGAGATAGCTCGCGAGCTGGCCAGCAAAGCGTGGCATCCACTCCTTTAATGCATCTCGATTGAGCGCTATCCCAGCGTTGGATGTCACCGTCAGGACGCCTTGCAGCGTTGTCTCCTCACCCTGGGCCGCCAGCACCGGAGCGGCGGCCAGAAGCGCGGTGTCGTCGCTTCCATCGAACGCCACCATGCGCTCCTGCGCCGACCAGCGCGCGAGCGGACCCCAATCTTTCACGCGAAAGAACTCGGGCCGGTCGCTGTCCTCGGTGGACCACGCCTGAGGTATGAGGGTGTCTCGCTCCTCGCTCCACCGCCAGAAGATCGCTTCCTCCGCCTGGATCTGATCTCGAAGGTCGCGCAGAAAACCGTCGAGCATCGCAAGGTCTTTCGTCGCCTCGGTGCGCTCGACGGAGAGCAGGACGTCTCGCTTGAGCGCCTCCGTTGGAAGCGGTCGAGCGGGCGTGGGCCGCGCGATCTGCGCCTCCAGTCGTGTAACGCGTCGTTCGCGCCGAGCATGAATGGCGGTTATACGACGCGCGTAGAAATACGGCAGCGCACCCACGGAAGCCGCGAGAATTGCCCCGCCAACTGTCATGGAGAGGGGGCCGCCCTTTGCGAGCGCCGCCGCGGCGGACAGTCCGGCCAACGCAAAGCCGGCGGTCCCGATCGCGACGCCGAACACTTCGGCCATTGCCCAGGCGGCGATGCCGACCGCGGCAATCGCCGGCATCGCGCCCCCGGTGAGCACAACCAGAATCGCTCCGACGAGAACGGCGCCGGCGCTCAATGGCTTTCTGAGCCTCGTGAGGATGCCGGGCAGCCAGCCTCGAACCGCGAGCGCCGCGAGACCGACCGCGAGAACGAGCGCGATCGTGGCAAACACGATCGACCAGCCGTTACTGGCCAATGCCGAAGCGTGGGCGCTCGTCTGGGTCACGTAAGGCAGCTGAGAGACGCAGGGTAGACGCGGCGGGGACGCCGCGACTCAGACGTGGTTGATGCGCGACGCCGCGACGGCCGCGCCAAAACCGTTATCGATGTTGACGACAGTGATGCCGGCCGCGCAACTATTGAGCATCGTGAGCAGGGCCGCGAGACCGTGGAAGGAGGCGCCGTAACCGACACTCGTCGGGACGGCAATGACGGGTGCCCGAACCAGTCCGCCAACCACTGACGGAAGCGCCCCATCCATGCCGGCAACGACGATGATGACGGACGCCGACATCAGCTCCTCGCGTCGCGCGAGCACGCGGTGAATCCCAGCGACCCCGACGTCCACCAGGCGGGAGACGCAATTTCCCATGGCAGTCGCCGTTACGGCGGCTTCCTCCGCGACCGGCAGATCCGACGTGCCCGCGGTGACGACGAGGACAGTGCCGCGGCCCGCGGGCACCGGGTTATTCGGAGCCAGGTAGGCGGTACGCGCGAGAGCGTTCAGCTCGATGGAGGGGACGGACGCCGCCAGGGCCTCTGCCGGGCCAGGGGCGAGCCGCGTCACGAGCAGACCCTCCCCGCGCCCGGCTATCCGAGATGCGATGCTCACGAGATGGTCGGTGGTCTTCCCCTCCCCGAACACGACCTCGGGGAACCCCTGCCGCAAGGCGCGATGGTGGTCGATCGTCGCGAAGCCTAACGACTCCGCCGGCTCGAAGGCCAGCGCTTCGAGGGCCGCGTCGACGGGTAGAGCGCCGTTCGCGACCTGGGCGAGCAGGTCGCGAACGTGCTCGCGTCTCATGTCGAGCTCACTTCGAGCAGCTCCGCTTCCTCGCTGCTCGGAGTCTCGTCCGTGAACCGATCGCGGTCGCGGAGGTAGTCCTCGAAGATTCCCTCCACTTCGCCTAACGACGATACGGCGTGCAATCGCTTCCGCAGCTCGGCCGATCCGGGCAGGCCCTTCACGTACCATCCGAGGTGCTTGCGAAACTCGATTGCCGCCCCCCGTCGATCCGGCTCGTACTCCGCTGCCATCGCGGCGTGTCCCAGGGCGACCCGGAATCGCTCCTCGACCGTGGGATCGGGGCGCTTGGGCTTTCCGCTGAGCAGATCCCGCGTCTGATCGAAAATCCAGGGCTGACCGAACGAACCGCGAGCAATCATGACGCCGGCGCATCCCGTCTCGCGATACATGCGGACTGCATCCTCCGGGGTCTTGATGTCGCCATTGCCGAGAACGGGAATGCTCAACGCGTCCACGACCGCCGCGATCTCCTCCCAGCGGGCGGAGCCGCTGTACATCTGCGTGCGTGTACGCGGATGCAACGTCAGGACGCGCACCCCGGCGCTCTCGCAGCGGCGCGCGATCGCGACCGGATCGCGCATCTCCTCGTTCCACCCACTCCGGATCTTGCACGTCACGGGCAGATGCGTGCTGCGAATGACGCTCCCGATGACGGTCTCCACGAGGTCCAGGTCCCGCAAGCAGCCCGAGCCGCCATTTCGCCTAACGACTTTCTTGACGGGACAGCCGAAGTTGATGTCGATGAACTCCGGCGCGAACACGTCTGTTACAAACGCGGCCGCCTCACCCATCGCGACCGGATCGGCGCCGAAGATCTGCACTCCGATCGGGCGCTCGTCGGCGCCGAATCGGAGCTTGCTCACGGTTGCTGGGTTCTCGCGTCGGATCCCCTCGGCCGAGAGAAACTCGGTGACGACGACGTCCGCGCCGAAACGGCGGCAGAGCCGGCGGAATGGGGATTCGGAGACACCGGCCATCGGCGCGAGGTAGAGCGGTACTTCCGCGTCGATGGAAAAGGGGAAGCGTTTCATTCTTTCAAGCTAAGAACGAAGCAAAGTCCCTGCAACGCCAGCATTTGACACTCGTTGTCGCCCTCGGTAACTTCGCAGTTTACGTTCGGCCCGGGCAGCGCTCGGGCGCCCGCCCCGCCCACCGCACGAGGCACGACAGTAGATGGAACTGCGAGAATTCTTCAGCGAGGACGCGATTCAGCTCAACCTGCAGGGCAACACCAAGGATGACATCCTCAAGGAGTTGATTGCGCTGCTGAAGTTGGACGAGAAGTCGGACGGGATGCTGTTCAAGATGTTGAAACGACGCGAGAACCTGGGGTCGACGGGTATCGGCCGGGGGATCGCCATACCACACTGCCGCTCGCTCGTGGTGAATCGGCTCCGCGTCGCGTTCGGCCGCAAGACGAGCGGCGTCGACTTCAAAGCGATCGATGAGAAGCCTGTAAACTTCTTCTTCCTCATCGTCGCGCCGCCACTCGAAGTCTCGAATCAGTATCTTCCCGTGCTCGGCAAGATCGCGCAGTTCAGCAAGGAGTCCGACGTCCCGCAGCGGCTCATGACGATCACCGAGCCAAAGCAGTTCCTGGCCCTGCTCGAGGAGAAGGGCGTCTGACTCCGCACCACGCGTCCTACTCCCATTCGATCGTCGCTGGGGGTTTGGAGCTGACGTCGTAGACGACGCGGTTCACCCCGCGCACCTCGTTACAGATCCGGTTCGAGATCCGGCCGAGCACGTCATGAGGAAACTCGTACCAGTCCGCGGTCATCCCATCGGTGCTCGTCACGGCTCGTAAGGCGACCACGTTTTCGTAGGTGCGATAGTCGCCCATCACGCCGACGCTGCGAATCGGTAGCAGCACCGCGAATGCCTGCCAGATGCGGTCGTACAGCTCCGCCTCGCGAATCTCCTCGAGATAGATCGCGTCGGCCTGACGCAGCACCTCCAGCGCCTCACGAGTGATCGCGCCGAGAACCCGTATGCCGAGGCCGGGGCCCGGGAACGGATGCCTGCCAATCATCTCCTCCGGAAGACCGAGCTCGCGACCGACGTTGCGCACCTCGTCCTTGAACAGCTCGCGCAACGGCTCGATGAGCTTGAAACGCATGCCCGGCTTCAAACCACCCACGTTGTGGTGCGTCTTGATGGTCACGGATGGCCCGCCGCGCGGCGATGCAGACTCGATCACATCGGGATAGAGCGTGCCCTGGACGAGAAAGTCCGCCTCGCCCACGCTGCGTGTCGCTTCCTCGAACACGTCGATGAAGGTGTGGCCGATGATCCGGCGCTTCTCTTCCGGATCAGCGACGTCGCGCAACGCGTCGAGAAAACGATCGCTGGCATCCACCGTCTCGAGCTTGATGCCGAGATGGGCACGGAACGTTCGTTCCACCTGCTCCCGCTCGTGCAGCCGGAGCAATCCGGTGTCGACGAACACGCAGGTGAGCTGATCACCGATGGCGCGGTGCACCAGCGCCGCCGCGACGGAGGAATCGACCCCCCCCGACAGACCGCAGATCACTCGCCGATCGCCGACGAGCTTACGAATCTTTGAAATCTCATCGTCGATGAAGGCGCTCGGCGTCCATGATGGCGTGGCGCCACAGACCTCGAAGATAAAATTGGCGAGGATCTCGGCGCCGCGCGGCGTATGCGCGACTTCCGGATGGAACTGAACGCCGTACCATGGCCTTTGCTCGTGCCGAAACGCCGCGATCGGCGAACTGTCGCTGCTGGCCGCGCGCGCAAACCCCCGCGGGAGCGACCGCACCTGGTCGCCATGACTCATCCACGCGACGAATGGTTCGCCGGTTTCAAATCCGCGAAAGAGCGGGCCGGGCTCGTCACAGATCCGGACCTCCGCGCGACCGTACTCACGGCTCGTCGCGGGCGCCACCTCTCCACCGTTGAGGTAGGCGATGAGGTTCATTCCATAGCAGACGCCGAGGACGGGCGCGATCTCGAGCGTCGCGAGCTGCGCCGTCGGCACGTTCTCTCCGTACACCGAGTTCGGGCCGCCGCTGAAGATGATCCCCGTCGGCGCCCATTCACGAATCCAGTCCACCGTCCGCGTCGGTGGGTGAATCTCGGAGTAGACGCGCGCCTCCCGAACGCGACGCGCAATGAGTTGAGTATACTGTGAACCGTAGTCGATGATGAGAATGCGAGAGCTCATCAGCGACGCCACTCCGACGGCTCGAGATTGAGAAACTCGACCTGCTTCGTGTCGAGATCGAGGATCGCCGCCGACGGCGTGCCGTACAGCCATCCGCACGCTTCCCCCGGGTTGACGATCAGCGTGTCGCCGCGCGATTTCATTTCCTGTTTGTGCGTGCCGCCGTGGATGACGATCGCGTGCGACTCGATCGACCGCTGTTGCACGTCGCCGATGTCGTGGACCAACAACAGCCGCTGCCCTCCGATCTCGAAACTGTGCGGCGAATCGAAGAGCTCCGTCCCGAACGCGCTCTGCGCGCGCGTGAGCAGACCCTGCTTGTCCCCATCGTTGTTGCCGTAGACGCCGGCGAGCGAGAGCTTCGTCTCTTCGAATGGGCGAAGGACGAACGGAGCGCAATAGTCACCCGCGTGCAGCACCATATTGATGCCGCCGGACATCATGAGGCGCAGCAGCTCGGCGACAGCGGGGACGCGATCGTGCGAGTCGGACATCAGACCGATGCGCATCAGCTCCTCCACTCGGGCTCATCGACTTCCTGCTGAACCAACGTCTCGTAGTCTTCACGTTCGGTCACGATCGCAAAGCGATCGCCATCGACCAGAATCTCAGCGCCTCGCGGCCGGCTGTTGTAGTTCGACGCCATCACGAAACCGTACGCGCCAACGTCGAACACGGCGACCAAATCGCCCGGCTGCACCGCCTGCAGCTCGCGATCGAGGGCAAGGAAGTCGCCGCTCTCACAAACTGGACCGACGACGTCCGCCTTGATGCGCTGCTCGCGCGTCTCCACCGCCTCGATCCGGTGGAAGGCACCATAATGCGATGGCCGCAACAACTCAGTCATTCCGGCATCCGTGATGACGTACTCTTTCCCGCCACTGTGTTTGCGATACAGCACCCGGGTGAGGAGCACGCCGGCGTTGCCCACGACGAAACGGCCCGGTTCCATGATGAGCTGCAAGCCGCTCTCCTCGACCAGGGGCAACACGGAGTTCGCGAACCGCGCCAGATCGGGCGGCTCCTCGCTGTCATAGCGCACGCCGAGACCACCGCCGATGTCGAGGTAGCGAAGCGAGGCCACACCGCGCGTGGACAGATCCTTGGCGAGACTGGTCAGGCGCTCCGTGCCGATGCGATAGGGATCGACGCGTGACAGCTGCGATCCAAGGTGCATGTCCAGGCCGAGCAGGTCCACATGTGCCAAACGCGCGGCCGTCTCGGCGACGCGGAGGGCGTCGTCGAATGGAACGCCAAATTTGTGGCCCTTCTCGCCAGTGCGGATATACTGATGCGCGGCATCGACAGTGATCTCAGGATTGACGCGAATCGAGACTGGGGCACGAATGCCTCGCCGGGCCGCCAGCTCGTCAATGAGCAGGAGCTCCGGCTCAGACTCGACGTTGAGCAGCAGCACGCCGGCCGCGAGTGCCTCGTCCAGCTCGCGCGCTGTTTTTCCCACTCCGCCGAAGATGATATCTTCAGGCGCGAAGCCCGCCTGGAGCGAGCGATAGAGCTCACCACCCGACACCACGTCCACGCCGCCGCCCAGGCTCTGCACCAGCCGCAGGATCGCGCGGTTGGAGTTGGCCTTTAGCGTATAATGAATTCTGTGTGGCACGGGCGCGAGCGTGGTCGCCAGCAGCTCGTAGCGATTGCGAATCGTCGAGCTGCTGTAGACATAGCTGGGCGTGCCCGCGGCCTCGGCAATCGTCGCGAGCGGCACGCCCTCACACCGCAGGGCGCCCTCCGTACGCGCGAAGCCCGCGCTCAGTACGACCGGGCCCATACTGCTTCTTCTTTCGCGGGACGATTGCACAGTAAGCATTTAGTTGGGGCCTCGGCGGATCGAAACTCCTCGTCAGGCAGGACGCGAATGGTGGCTTTGGTCTCCTCTTTGATCCGCGCCTCACAGGCCGGCTCTCCGCACCACCCGGCATACACGAACGCGCCGTCGCCTTCCATGATCTCCTTGAAGCGATTGTAGTCGATGTTGCCCCGAATACTGTTGCGGTCCTGACGATCGCGCGCCGCGGCGAGCATGTCGGCCTGGATGCGAGCGAGTAGATCGCTCGCATCCTCGCCGACGGTGTCGAGAGAGGCGGGCCGTTTCTCACCAGTGTCGCGCCGAACGAGCATCGCCTGATTCTTGTCGAGGTCCTTCGGACCGATCTCCATGCGCAGGGGAATGCCGCGCAGCTCCCATTCGTAATACTTCGCGCCCGGCTTGATCCCCTGTCGCGCGTCGAGATGCACGCGCAGACGGCCCGGGTCGCGACGCTCCCAATCCGTCAACGCGGAGAGAATCTGCGTCGTTGCTTCGAGAACTCGGCCGCGCTCGTCGTCGGAGCGGTAGATCGGTACAATCACGATTTCCGTCGGCGCGAGAAAGGGCGGAATGCGAAGTCCCTTGTCGTCTCCGTGGGTCATAACGAGTCCGCCGACCAGTCGCGTCGACACGCCCCAACTGGTATTCCACGCAAACTCAATATTCCCCGACTCCGCCTGGAACTTGAGATCGAATGCCTTGGCGAAGTTCTGACCCAGATTATGAGATGTTCCCGCTTGCAGCGCCTTGTTGTCCTGCATCATCGCCTCGCACGAGTACGTGCGTAGTGCGCCAGCGAATCGCTCGGAGTCTGTCTTGAGCCCCGTGATCACGGGCATCGCCATCCAGCCTTCCATGAAGTCGCGGTAGAGCCCGAGAATCTTGCGCGCCTCCTCCTCGGCCTCATCGTGAGTCGCATGGGCGGTGTGCCCTTCCTGCCAGAGGAACTCTAGCGTGCGCAGGAAGAGCCGTGTGCGCATCTCCCAACGAACGACGTTCGCCCACTGGTTGATGAGCAGAGGCAGATCGCGGTAGCTCTGCACCCATTTGGCGAACATCGAGTAGATGATCGTCTCCGACGTGGGGCGCACGATGAGCGGTTCCTCCAGCTTCTTTCCGCCGCCGTGAGTGACGACGGCCGTCTCGGGTGCGAAGCCCTCGACGTGCTCCGCCTCCTTATGGAGAAAGCTCTCGGGGATGAACAACGGGAAGTACGCGTTGCGATGGCCCGTTTCCTTGAACATGTCGTCCAGCGCGCGCTGCATCCGCTCCCAGATGCCGTACCCGTTCGGCCGGATGACCATGCATCCGCGGACGGGCGAGTAGTCGGCGAGCTCGGCCCGCAAGACGACCTCGTTATACCACGCGCTGAAATCGTCGCTGCGTGTCGTGAGTTTTTTCTCGTCTGCCATGTGCTTGATCGTGGATCGAACCAGACTAGGAATGGCGCAGAAGGCTCACTACGCTGGTGAGCGTTTTCGGCATCGTCGCGAATCGATCGGCGATGCTTGCTCCGGCGCCTTCGACGTGCTGCACTTCGTCCAGCTGCACCGTGCCCTGCTCCCGGAAGTCGGCGCTGACCGTCAGGAAATACGTCGCTCCCGCCGAGAACGCCGCCTTCCGCTGTTTGCTCAAGGTCTGCGGACGGAGCGCATACTCGACCGACGCGCCGGCGCGCCGCAATTGCGTCGCGGCGAGCATGACGTCGCGCAGATCGCCGTTCTCGGCGGCGGCGACCCAGAAATCCGGCTCGCCGATGGGCGTATCCGCCAGGCCTCGGGAGCGCAACAGGTCGCCCAGCACCACGTCGCCCATGCCGAAGCCTAGCGCCGGCAGGTCCACCCCACCGAGTGCGTTGAGCAAGTTATCATAGCGGCCGCCGCCGCAGATCGCGCGAAACTCGCCCTGCGCATCGAACAGTTCGAAGACGATGCCCGTATAGTACGCCAGCCCGCGCACGATCGAGAGATCGAGCTGGACCCAGTTCGCCACCCCGAGTGCCTCGAGATAGCTGTAGTATCGCTCGAAGTCCGCGACACGTTCGGCGATCTCGGGCGTGTCACCGTAGCGCTCTCTCAGCGCGTCGAGCGTCACGCCGTCCATCAACGCGAACAGCGCCTCGCGCGACTCGGCGCCGAGGCCGATCGTCGCGAGCTTCTCGTCCGACACCTGTCGCGGCTGCCGCTCGATCTTGTCGATCACACCGAACACGGCGGGCATTTGTTGTTCGCTCGCGCCAATGCGATGCAGCAGCGCGCGAAGGAGCCGCCGATCGCTCACACGGGCGCGAACGTCATCGGGCGAGAGACCGAACTCTCTCATGATGTCGATGGCGACGGCGAGCAGTTCCGCGTCGGCGGTCACGTCGGCCTCGCCGATGATGTCGACGTTCAGTTGAAAGTGCTCGCGAAGGCGTCCCTTCTGTTGGCGCTCGTACCGAAAAAGCTGGGGGAGCGAGAACCAGCGCACTGGCTTGCGCAGCGCGTTTGCGCGTGCCGCGACCATTCGCGCGAGCGTCGGCGTCATCTCTGGTCGGAGCGCGACCTCCCGTCCACCCTTGTCGGTGAAGTTGTACAACTGTGCAACGATCTCTTCCCCACTCTTTTTCGTGTATAGATCGAGCGCCTCGAGCGGTGGTCCATCGTATTCGACGAACGCATGACGGCCCGCCACCTCACGCCACACGCGCGCGATGTAGGCGCGCTGGGCGAACTCGGCGGGATAAAAATCGCGAAAGCCGGGCAGAGCGCCTTGAGCCATCAGTACAAACTATCGGGACTGCGGAGACGCCTGCAAGCGAGCCATCGCATCGCCCACGGTGTGAAATGAACCAGTGACGAGTGTCGTCTCACCCATCGTCGACGCGCGCGCGAGTGCCGCATCGAAGTCTGTCACGACCTCCGCGCCAATCGATGCGTCATCGGCGAAGCGCTTCACCTCGTCGAGATTCCACACGCGCGCCGCCGGCGCCGTCGGTGCGGTCGTGAGCAGGAAGCGCGAGACGTGCGGCGCGAGATTCGCCATCATCGAGCGCCAATCCTTGTCCGACAGTACCGAGAACAGCGCCACTACCGGCTGTGGCGGCCGTACTGCGGCGAGCGTCTCGGCCAGGACGGACGCTCCCTCGGGATTGTGCGCGACGTCGAAGATGAAGCGGCCCTCTCGTTGGAACCGGCCGGCAACCAGCACGCTCGGCAACGAGGCAGCCGCCTCGTCGAGTGTCGTCGCGTAAGGCGCTCCGGCCGCATCGAGAAGAACGAGGGCGAACGCGACGTTCTCTGCTTGATGACGCCCCATGAGAGGCGTGATCAGTCTTCGACGAGCTCCGAGTGCCGTGAGAGTGAACGCGGTGCCCGTGCCAGCCAGCTCCACGTCCTCGATCCTGCACTCCTCAGCGACAATCCTCACTGGCGTGGAGTGGACTGCCTGGGCATCACGGGCGAGGACAGCTCGCAACGATGAATCGCTCTCGCCCACCACGGCCGCCCGCCCGGGTTTATAGATGCCGGCCTTTTCGGCGGCGATCTTCTCGAGCGTATTGCCGAGGTACTCGGTGTGATCGTAGTCGATGGTCGTGACGCCTGCCGCGACTGGATCGATGACGTTCGTCGAGTCGAGCCGGCCGCCCAGCCCCGTTTCGATGACCGCGACGTCTACCTTGGCGCGCGCAAAGTGCGAGAATGCGAGCGCCGTCGTCGCCTCGAAGAAGGTGGCGCCCAGCGCCTCGACCGTCGGCGTCCACTTCTCCACGAACTCGATGACTTCGTCGGTGCTGATGCATTCGCGATCGACGACGATGCGTTCGCGAAAATCGATGAGATGTGGCGACGTGTACGCGCCGACGCGAAGTCCTTTTCCCCGCAGCAAGGCCTCGGCGGTCGCGACGCTACTGCCCTTCCCATTCGTCCCCGCGATGTGCAACGACGGAAAGGATCGATGTGGATTGCCGAGCTCGCGCAGCAGTGCCACCGTGCGTTCGAGACCGAACTTGAACGGGCCGGTGGTTCGGGCGAAGAGGTACTCGAGTGCCTGCTCGTATCGCGGGTTCGCCCCCCTCGCGAACGGTATTGACTGGAGTACCGAAGTCAGGAGGCTGCCCATCCGGTCGCGGCGGGACGCCCGGACATGTGTCGCAGCAGCTGCCCGCAGGTGCGTTTCAGATTTCTGCGATGCACCACCGAGTCCAGCATTCCGTGATCGAGCAGGAATTCAGAAGTTTGAAACCCGTCGGGCAGATCCTGACCGAGCGTCTGCTTGATCACTCTCGGTCCAGCGAATCCGATCACGGCCCCCGGCTCGGCAAGTATGGCGTCGCCGAGCATGGCATAGCTGGCGCTCACGCCGCCCGTAGTCGGATTCGTGAGGATGGAGATGTAGGGGATGCGACGCTCGGCGAGCATCGCGAGCGCTGCCGATATCTTCGCCATCTGCATCAGCGACAGCACGCCTTCCTGCATTCGCGCGCCGCCAGAGGCGGAGATGACGATCAGCGGGAACTTGCGCTCCAGGGAGCGCTGTGCGAGCCGAGCGATCTTCTCGCCGACCACCGAGCCCATGGATCCCCCCATAAACGCGAAGTCCATCACCCCAAGGCTCACGGGCAGGCCGTCGAGCGTTCCATAGGAGGCGAGCAAGGCGTCGGCGTCGCCGGCGTTGGACAGCGCCTTCTTCAGGCGCTGCGGATACTCCGGAAACGACAGGGGATCAGCCGATCGCAGATCGACCTCGAGCTCCTCCATCGTCCCGTCGTCGAGCAGCAGCGCACAGTAGTCGTGCGCGCGAATGCGACGGTGGTAGTCGCAGCTGGGGCACACGTTGAAGTTGCGCTCGAATTTCTCTCGGATGTCGGTGTGGCCGCAGGCCTCACACTTTTCCCAGACGTCAGCTGGAATCTCGAGACGCTCACGCCTCGGCTGACGAGGTTTCTTCTCCTTTCGGAACCATGCCATGGCCGAAAGGTGTCGAGGGCAGAGCGCAGAGGGTAGAGGGTGTGGGTAGATGGGTAGAGGGTTGTGGGTAGAGGGTTGGAAGAAGGAAGGCCGACGGCAAAGCCGTCGGCCCAACTCATTTTCCGCCATCCGCTGCAGTCTACCCACAAACCCACAACCCTCTACCCACAACCCTCTACCCAGCTTGTCCCGTCCGTCCACGTCCCTCGCTGGATATCCGTACGAGGATGCCAATTGCGAGCCAACTGGCGAGCATGAACGATCCACCGTAGCTGAAGAACGGCAGCGGAATTCCTGTGATGGGCATGAGATTGATCGTCATGCCGATGTTCTCCAGTACGTGAACGAGCCAACTCGAGAGCAAGCCAAAGGCGATCAAACTGCTGAAGCTGTCGTTCGCGCGTTCGGCGATTCGCACAACCCTCAAAAAGAGCGCAAGGAACAGCATGATTCCGAGGGTTACGCCAATGAAGCCAAGCTCCTCGCCGACGACTGCCCAGATGAAATCCGTGTGCTGCGCCGGCAGGAATGCGAGACGCTTCTGCGGGCCCTGGAGATAGCCCTTACCGAACCAGCCGCCCGAGCCAATCGCGACCTGCGATTGGATCACGTGATATCCCGAACGTCGCGGATCGACTGAGGGATCGAGGAAGACGCGGAGGCGGTTTTGCTGGTACGGCTGCAGCCGTTCCCAGAGAATGGGCGCGACGACTCCCATGAAGACGTTCGCCGTCGCCAGGATCACACCCTCGACGACGTACGGCTTGTACCAGATGAGCAGCGCCACGAACAGACAGAACCAGGACGCCCACACACTCGTACTGAAGGCGAGGATCAAGCTCACGACGGGGCTCGCTATCAGTACGAGCAACCGCCATTCGACACCCGCCCAGAAGAGCATTCCGAAGAAGATGCCTACGAAGACGATGCCCGTTCCAAGGTCGGGCTGCTTCATGATTAGGACCCAAGGGATTCCGACGATGAGCCCCGGGCGCCAGAGGTCGAGCATCGACTTGGGCGCTTCCTTGTTCTTCGACAGCACGAGCGCGAGCATCATGACAACGGCGAGCTTCGCAAACTCCGCTGGCTGTCCCAGCCGATGGCCGGCAATGGTAAGCCAGCCCTTCACGCTGGCCGCCGTGCCGGCGCCCGATCCGAAGCCGGGAATCAGCACGATTATCAGTAATACGATACTGAACCAATAGAGCGGCACAGTGAGCCACTCGATCAGCCGCACGCTGGCGCGACTGATGGCATACGCGGAACTGATAGAGAGCACGAACCAGACAATCTGCGCTCGATAAGCCCGACTCACGTACGTCATCGCGTCGGTCTGTCCCGCCGAGTACACGGTGGCAATGCCGAAGAGCGATAGCGCCAGTGCGATCAGCACCAGCGGCCAGTCGACGTTGATTCGACGCGTAGCCATCAGGCGGTACGGACCTCCATGAGCGGCCGTAGCAGCGCCACCGCGAGGATTCCCGCCACTGCGGTCATCGCGGCTGAGAGCGACGACCAGACGACGATCTGCATGAATAGCTCAGCACCGTGCATCCGGTGACCCACGAGCACGAAGATCAGATCGAAGATCCACTTACCCAGAAAGATGAAGAACCCGTTCAGCGCGAGATTGTCGGCGAAGAACACGGCTTTGAGCCACGAGGCGCCGAAGCCCACTACTGACATCCCGAGCGCGGCCGCACCGAACGCTCCCGGCGAGAGCGAATCGGAGACGAGACCGAGTGCGAACCCGAACAGAGCGGCGAGCCCTGGTCGCATGCGGACGGCTCCGAACATCAGCGCGATGATCAGGAAATCGATCGAGACGTTCCACGCGAGTAGTGGCCGCACCGTGTAGTGCAGCACGATGAGAATCGCGCATATGACGGCAGTTCGTACTGCGTTCCAGTTCATCAGCGATGCATCATGGTATCGGGCCTGACCGGTCTCACGGAGTCTCGGCGAGCGGACGTATCGCGGCGCGCGTTCGTGTCACGTCGCGCCGCACTATCCCTGCGTGCCGAATCACGACGGACTGTGTCACGACGGACGGGCCGCGGACGGGAAGAGTCTGTCGTTTGGCGCCGCGGGCGCGTGCTGTCTGCCACCGCCGCCGGAGCAGCGCGGTGTCGAGGCGTCGAGTCGGTTCGCGCGGCGCTGTCGGGACGAGCAGTCCCGGCTGCACGCCGAACCGAGTCCCCCACCACGCGGCGAACCGAGTCCGCGGTCGCATGCCGCTGGATTGAATCGCCGGCGCTCACGACGCCGTGCGCCGCCGAATCGACACGCGCAACCATCTGCCAGACGTTGTCCATTCGCTGCGGCGACCGCTGCGGCGTCAGGACCATCACCGCGTTGACCTTCGCCGGATTGACTGATGGCTGCAGGAGGTACGTGCGCGTCCAGCCCTCGGCCGTTTTCAATTCTCGTAACACCACGCCGATTGGAATCCCGCGCGGGAAGGTGCCGCCGAGGCCGGACGTGTAGATCATCGTGCCGGGCGCGAGCGCCGTTCGGAAGGGCACGTTGCGCAACTCGAGCAGGTATTCGCCGGAGCTGCCTAGCCCCTGTCGCAAGTGCGGGTAGACGATGCCAAACGAGCTGCCGTCACCCGACATCGCACTGGCGCGAAAGTCCGGATGTGAGAAAAGGATCGCGATGCTGATGGACGGATCCGCCGTTTGCACCATTCCAACCACTCCCTCGGGGGACACGACTGGACTGTAGACTTTGATGCCGGCCCGAGTACCAGCCGTCAGCGTGAGGGTGGTGACAACGTCCTCGCGCACGGCGTTATGCACGGCCTCGGCGGGCACGAATCCCATGTGCAGCCGCGCGCCAAGGCCGAGCAATTTGCGTAGCTGATCGTTCTCCGTCTGCAGCGCCGTCGCGTTGAACCCGCGCATCACGGCGGAGTCGAGGCGTGCCGTCCGTTCTTCACTCAGCTGCCACGCGGTGTGCCAGCGCTCGGCATTGCTCTGCAGATTGACCAGGGGGGCCACGACAGACCGGCGCAGCACTTCGGCGAGCGGCTCGCGCATCTGAAGAGGGAGCACGAGCGTTACGAGCGCGATGATGACGCACCCGATGAACAGAAGAAAATCGATTCGGCTACTCAGCCGCGTGGCACGTGCCACCGCCCCTCTCCCTCTTAGGTGCTCAGGACCGACCAGTACTTCTCCTCGTCGTCGAGGATGCGTCCCGTACCGCGCACCACACAGGTGAGCGGATCCTCGTCGACGTGGATAGGCAGGCTCGTTTCCTGACTCAGCAACAGATCCAGTCCGCGAATCAGCGCGCCACCGCCCGTCATGACAATGCCGCGATCGACGATGTCGCTCGCGAGCTCGGGCGGCGTGATCTCGAGCGCGCGGCGCACGGCGTCGACGATCGCCTGTACTGGCTCCTGAATCGCTTCGCGGATCTCGCTCGAATGAACGCGGACGGTCTTCGGAATGCCGGACACGAGGTCGCGCCCCTTGACCTCCATCTCACGCTCCTCGCCGACCGGCGCCGCCGAACCGATCTGAATCTTGATCTGTTCCGCCGTCGGCTCGCCGATGAGCAAGTTGTAATTCTTGCGCATGAACTGAACAATCGATGTGTCCAGTTCGTCGCCGCCAACCCGAATAGACGTGTCGCTGACGATGCCGGAGAGCGCGATGACGGCGATTTCGGTTGTGCCGCCCCCGATATCGATGACCATGTTGCCGGTCGGTGTCTCGACCGGCAGCCCGACGCCGATCGCGGCCGCCATCGGCTCCGCGACCATGAAGACTTCCTTCGCGCCAGCGCCTAACGCCGAGTCGCGCACGGCGCGCTTCTCCACCTCGGTGATGCCCGACGGCACACACACGATGACGCGTGGTTTGACTTTGAAAAAGTGGTTCTCGATGATGAGCGTGAGAAAATACCGGAGCATCTTCTCCGTCACATCGAAGTCGGCGATGACGCCGTCCTTCATCGGCCGCACGGCGATGACGCCATCGGGCGTGCGCCCGAGCATCCGCTTCGCCTCGAGTCCGACACCCTTGATCTTCTTGGACTCTCGGTCGATCGCGACCACCGACGGCTCGTTGAGGACGATTCCCTCGCCTTTTACGTAGATGAGAGTGTTCGCTGTGCCGAGGTCGACACCGATAGCATTCGCGGGAAACAACGATCCCGCCTTAAAGAAGGGCCAGCGCATCCAGTCGTCCGTTCAGTCGTCACTCGGCCCGCGGCGGAGCGATCGAACCGTGATTGAGGGAGGGAGCAGGCAGGTTAAGGTAGTCGAGCGGGAGAGTACGTACAAGGCATTGCCGTGACGCAACCTACGTCGCCTGCACATCGGTGAGGTTAGTCACATGATTTACTCGCGGCATTGAGCAGGACGCGCGGACGACGTTCGCGCAACGCGCCGACGATAGCTGCAATCGTCGGCACCTTGCGCCGACACACCGATGACCGTTCACTCGATGAACTTCGCCGGATCTGTAAAGGGCATTCCGAACGCTTCGGCGACAGCGGCGTACGTAACCTTGCCATCCGCCATGTTGAGTCCTTTCAGAAGCGCCGGGTTGTCGCGGAGCGCCTTCTTCCATCCCTTGTTCGCGAGCTGAATGGCGTACGGCAGCGTCGCGTTCGTGAGGGCGAGCGTAGAGGTCCGCGGCACGCCACCAGGCATGTTCGCGACGCCATAATGAATCACGCCTTCGACCACATAGGTGGGATTCTCGTGGGTTGTCGGCTTCATCGTCTCGACGCACCCGCCCTGATCGATCGCCACGTCGACGATCACGGACCCGGGCTGCATCCGCTTCAGATCGTCTCGCCGAATCAGCTTGGGCGCCTTTGCACCGGGGATGAGAACCGCGCCAACAACGAGATCAGCCATCTCGACCTCGGAGAGAATGTTGTGGCGGTTCGAGTGAATGAGGACGACGTTCGCCGGCATGACGTCGGACAGGTAGCGCAGTCGCTCGAGCGAGAGATCGAGGATCGTGACCTTCGCACCCATACCCGCCGCGATCTTTGCCGCGTTGATGCCGACAATGCCACCACCGAGGATAACGACCTTCGCTGGCGCGACACCGGGCACGCCGCCGAGGAGCACGCCACGTCCGCCGTACAGCTTCTCGAGGTACTTCGCGCCTTCCTGCACTGCCATGCGCCCCGCCACCTCGGACATCGGAGTCAGCAGCGGCAGCTCGCGCGTGGGCAGTTCGACGGTCTCATACGCGATGCACACGGCGGCCGTGTCCATGTGAGCGCGCGTCAACTTCTCGTCGGCCGCGAAATGAAAGTATGTGAACACCACCTGGCCGCGCCGAATGTGCTTCCATTCTGGCTCGATCGGCTCCTTCACCTTCATGATCATCTCGCTGTCGCGCCACACGCTGGCCGAGTCCGGCGCGATCTTGGCTCCGACGTTCGTGAACATCTCGTCGGTGAAGCCACTGCCGAGTCCCGCGCCTAACTCGACGAGCACGGAGTGGCCCGCCGCTATGAGCTGCTCCGCGCCCGCAGGTACGAGCGCGATGCGATTTTCATTCGTTTTGATTTCCTTCGGTACGCCGATTTTCATGGAAAGAGACTGTGTCGTGTAAGAGCCGTGTCGCAGAGCACCGAAAGGTCACCAGCAGCGTCGTCGTTTTCAACGGACACTGAATGACAGCTAGAGCGCTGCCATCGGCCCGAGACTGAGAACGGTCTGCTGATCGGGCGCGAAGAATTCGGCGGCCACACGGGCCACGTCATCGACGGTGACAGCGTCCACCAGCGCGAGCGTTTGGTCGAGTGTCCGATAGGGTTCGCCATAGAGCTCGACCGCGGCGGCTCGATACATCCGCGCATTCACGCTCTCGAGCGACAGCGTCATCTGGCCCTTGAGCTGCGATTTCCCCATCTCGATGTCCTCCCGAGGCAGCCCATGCGCCGAGACCTGCGTCAGCTCATCGCGGATCACGTCGAAGGCAGCATGCGCGCTCTCGGGCGATGTCGCGACGTACACACCATGCATGCCCGTGTCCGCATAGAATTGCTGGAAGGTGTACACCGAATACGCGAGGCCGAGCTCCTCGCGTACGCGCTGGAAGAGCCGCGAGCTCATGCCGCCACCCAGGAGCATGCTCAGCATTACCAGCGCATAGCGGCGCGGATCGGCATAACGAACACCCGAGCTCCCGATCACGATGTGCGTCTGAGTGCCCTCTCGCTCGACATGCCGCGCCGTCGCGGAGGCTGTCGACGCCGCCGGCGCCGAGAGGAGTGCCTCGTCACCACGCGGCATATTCATCCACCCCGTCCGCTCGAGCACGTCGAGCAACGATTGGTGCTCGACATTCCCCGCTGCCGCGACAACGAGCTGCGGAGGATGGTAGGCGCGCCCATGGAGCTCCTTCAGCGCTCGCACGCCCAGCTCTTTGACGGTTTCCCGCGTGCCGAGAATGGAGTGGCCGTACGGATGCGCGCCCCACAGCACCTCGTTATGCAGCTCGAACACGAGGTCGTCGGGCGTGTCCTCGACCATCGAGATCTCCTCGAGCACGACCTTCCGCTCGAGAGCCAGATCAGTCGTACGCAGCAGCGGCCGGAAGACGATGTCGGCGATGACATCAGCCGCCTGCGGAAGGTGCTCATCGAGCACCCGCGCCTGGTAGACCGTGTGCTCGCGAGACGTGTATGCGTCGAGCGAGCCACCGAGTGCCTCCAGCTCGAGGGCGATCTGCTTGGCGCTGCGATGTTCGGTGCCCTTGAACACCATGTGCTCGAGCAGATGGGAAACGCCCATTCGGTCTGGCGTCTCATGGACGGAAGCCGCGCGCACCCAAGCCCCGAACGACACCGACCGCACTCCCGGCATATGCTCCGAGAGTACGGTCAGGCCATTGGGTAAAACGCTACGCTGGAACTCCCGATCCGAGTTTGGTTCTTGTCGGCTCACTGGCGACGGGAACGTTCACCGCCGCGGCGCGGACGGTCACCACGACCACTGCGCTCACCGCGGTTCGCCTGGTCGGCCGCTCGTTCGACTGGCTCCCGACCTTCTCCCTCCCCAACCGCGCCGCCATTGCTCCCCTCGCCCTGGTCGCCAGAAGCGCCGCCGTCCGGAGAACCTTCCGGCTTCGGCAGCAGCGCCTTACGCGACAGGCGGAGACGTCCGCGCTCGTCGCGCTCGATGAGCTTCACGCGAACGCGATCGCCCTTCTTCACGACGTCTTCGGTCTTCTCGGTGCGGCCATGCTGCATCTCCGAGATGTGCAGCAGCCCCTCCGTGCCCGGCATGATCTCGATGAACGCGCCGAATGGCGTGGTCGATTTCACCGGCCCCTCGTAGATCTCGCCCACCACCGGCTCTGCCGTGAGCGCCTGCACCATCTGGCGAGCGCGCTCCATGGCATCGCCACCAACGGCCGCGATCGTGACGAGGCCGGAGTCGTCCACCGTGAGCTCGGCCCCCGTTTCGTCCTGAATACCGCGGATGGTCTTGCCCTTCGGACCAATGAGATCGCCGATCTTCTCGGGGTTGATCTGCATCGTGACGATGCGCGGCGCGAATCGCGACAGCTCGGCACGCGGCTGGGCGAGCGCCTTCTCCATCTCGCCGAGAATGTGGAGACGACCTTCGCGCGCCTGCGCGAGCGCCTCCTTCATGATCTGAAGATCGAGCCCCTCGACCTTGATATCCATCTGGATCGAGGTGATTCCACTCTGCGTTCCCGCCACCTTGAAGTCCATGTCGCCGAGGTGGTCTTCGGTGCCAAGGATGTCGGTGAGGATCGCGTACTTCTTTCCTTCCTTGATCAAACCCATTGCGACGCCAGCGACGGCGGCGCGCATCGGAACGCCGGCGTCGAACAGCGCCAGCGATCCGCCGCAGACCGAGGCCATCGAGGACGATCCGTTCGACTCGAGAATGTCGGAGACGATACGAATCGTGTACGGGAATTCCTCGAACGCCGGCAGCACGCCCTGCAGCGCGCGCTCGGCGAGATTGCCGTGTCCTATCTCGCGGCGTGACGTGCCGCGTACCGGGCGGACTTCGCCCGTGGAGAATGGCGGGAAGTTGTAGTGCAGCATGAACGACTTCGTAACTTCCTGCGCTTCGTCGATCGAATCGAGGCGCTGGACGTCGTTCGACGTGCCTAACGTGGCGACGACCAATGCCTGCGTCTGTCCGCGTGTGAACAGCGCGGAGCCGTGGGCGCGCGGGAGCAGGCCCGTCTCGATCGTGATCGGCCGAACTTCCTTCGCGGTACGGCCATCGACGCGGTGTCCGCTCGACAGCACCTGATTGCGGAGGTGATGATACTCGACATCGCCCAGCAGCGTGTGCAGCTCCTTCGCCGCGTCCGGGAAGTCGCCCAACAGCTCATCGGCGATCTCCTTCTTCGCGCGCTCGACCGCCTCGACGCGCGTGTGCTTGTCCTTCTGATTCAGCGCTTCGGAGATCTTTCCTTCCGCGAGCTGCTTGACGCGGACTTCGAGACCCTCGGGCAACGCCGCCTTCTCCCACGACATCTTCGCGGGGCGCTCGCTCTTCTGCAGCAGCTCTTCCTGCGCCGCGATCAACTCGCGGATGCCCTTGTGCGCGATGTTCAGCGCTTCGACAACGTCGTCCTCGGACACTTCGAGCGCGCCGCCTTCGACCATCACGATCGAATCGGCGGAGCCGGCGACGACGAGCTCCATGTCGCTGTACTCGAGCTGCTGGAACGTCGGATTGAGCACCCACTTACCCTGAATGCGTCCGACGCGCACGCCGGCAATCGGGGTCGCGAAGGGAATCTTCGATGCGTTGAGCGCAAACGACGTCGCGACGAGCGCGAGGACGTCGGCATCATTCTCCTGGTCCGCGGAGATGACGTAGACGAAGACCTGCACCTCGTTCTTGAATCCCTCGGGGAAGAGCGGACGGATCGAACGGTCCACGATGCGCGCCGAGAGAATTTCCCCGTCACTCGGTCGTCCCTCGCGCTTGACGAACCCACCGGGAATCTTGCCCGCGGCGTACGTGCGTTCCTTGTACTCGACCGTGAGTGGAAAGAACGGGAGCGGGCTTTGATTCTCGCTCACGGTGACGGCGGCGAGGACCTTCGTCTCACCGAATTGAACGACGGCGGAGCCCGCCGCCTGCTTCGCCATGCCGCCCGTTTCGATAACGAGCTTCCGGCCGGCGAACGTCTTTTCGACGTGTTGCTTCATTGCGATTTTTGCCTCAGAGAAATGCAAACGCGCGGGCTGCATAGAGTGCGCCCGCGCGGTGCGTGTGTCTCGTTCCGATCAATACCGGAGCCCGAGTTCCTGCATCAACTGACGATAGCCATCGACGTCCGTTCGCTTCATGTAATTCAGCAGACGACGGCGCTGGCCGACCATCCTCATCAAGCCACGACGGCTGTGATGGTCCTTCTTGTGTCTGCGGAAATGGTCGTCGAGATACTTGATGCGCTGTGTGAGAATCGCAACCTGCACGCGCGACGAGCCAGTGTCGTTGTCGGAGGCGCGATACTTCTGAACTGTCGGAGTCTTGTCGAAGGCCATGCTGTGGGTTTCCTGCCGCATTCACCGGCGGCGATACGTCGGTCTGGTTGTTAGCCAGTAAAAGTAGCAGGACACACGGGTTACGGGCTAGTGGCCAAGCCCTAGCCCCTGAGCTTTCCAACCCAATTCGCGAGCCGGGCAAACCAACTGTGGGTGTCGTTGTACATGACTACCACGAACAACAGGGCGATCGCGAGCAGGCCAAAGCGGAGGATGTATTCGCGCGTCCGCAGGCTGAAGGGCTTTCCTTTCGCCGATTCCAGCACGTTGATCAGGATCTGACCACCGTCGAGGATCGGGATTGGCAGCATGTTGAGGATCGCGACGTTGATGCTCAGCAGCGCGATCAGCCCGAAGAGACTCTCCAGGCCGCTGCGTGCCGCTTCCACGGACATTTGCGTGATCCCCACTGGTCCGCTGAGCTGTCGGACGGAGATCCGCCGCGTAACCAGCTTTTTCACGATGTCGACGATGGCGCCGCCCATGTACCAGGTCGTGCGAGCGCCAGTGCTGATCGCCGCCGCGAAGCCCAGCGGCTGTCGGATCGTGACGCCGTTCGAGGGACCTGCGCCAATCTTGCCGACGGTCCTCACATCGTGGGAGAAGGGCGCGGTGTCCACCGTCGCCTTTGGCGCGACGTTCACGTCGAAGGTCTTTCCACCGCGAACGACGGTGAACCGGAGCGCCCGTTCGGGCGATCGATTGACGATCGCCACGAGCTCAGCCCAGGAGCTGATTGGCTGACCGTCGATGGCAACGACACTGTCGCGGCTGCGCAGCCCGGCGTCCTGGGCGCGACCGCCGACGAGGACGGTGTCGAGCACCGACGGACGCTGTACGTCGACCGACGTGAGGATCTCCTCCACCGAGGCGCCATCTGGACCGCCGAGCGGGACGCGTACTCTGGAACGCGTGGTCTGGAGAACGAGGCTGTCGCCGCTGGACGCGATGTTCTGCTGGATGTCCTCCCACGTCGATACCCGCTTCCCATTCACGGCCACCAGGGTGTCGCCCGAATGGAGCTGCGCGAGTGCCGGCGCGTTAGGCGGTACAACGACGCGCCCCACGACCCTGCTGGGTGTCACGGCGCGGCCAAAATGCAGCGCCAACCCGACGCCGATCAAAAATGTGAGCAGCACGTTCATCGAGACGCCGGCGATCAGAATCAGGAGCCGCGCCGGCAACGGCTTGCTCTCGAACAGACGCTTCTCGGGAATCGGTTGCGGACCGAACGGAATCATCGCGTTCGGGTCGTAGTCCGGACTGTCGGGCTTCGGCGCCATCTCCGGTCCACCCTCGAGGAGAGCGGCGTCTTCGTCCAGACGCGACGCCATGCGCACGTATCCGCCTAACGGCAGCAGCGCGAGGATATATTCGGTCTCGCCCCACCGCTTGCGAAAAAGCGACGGGCCGAAGCCAATGGAGAAACGCGGCGCGTACACGCCGACGGCTTTCGCCGCGATGAAGTGTCCGAGCTCGTGCACGAAGATCACGAGGCCGAACACGAGCACTGGTGCCAGTATCGCTAGCATTGGAACTGGGTCCTGACGTGGCGGCGCGCTGCTTCGTCTGCCGTCAGAATATTATCACGAGTGTCGCCGGGTCGGTCGCGCAGTGCGTCGAGCGCCGCTCTGATCGCGGAAGCAATGTCGGCGAAGCGGATGCGCCCGTCGAGAAAGAGCGAGACGGCCTCCTCGTTGGCGGCGTTGAAGACGGCTGGCGCCGAACCGCCTCGCCGGCCGGCGGCAACCCCGAGCGACAGCGCGGGGAAATCGTCGGCGCGTACACGTTCAAAGGTCATCGGCGACAGCTCGACGGGATCGAATGGTGGAACGCCCGTATCTGGCACCCGCTCGGGATGCGTGAGCGCGTACAACACCGGCAATTCCATACTTGGCACACCTAACTGCGCAAGCACGCTGCCATCGACGAACTCCACGAAGGAGTGTATCACGCTCTGGGGATGGACGACCACCTCGATTTGGTCGAACGAAAGCCCAAACAGGTGATGTGCCTCGATGACCTCGAGCGCCTTGTTGGCGAGCGTGGCGCTGTCCACCGTGATCTTCCTGCCCATGCGCCAGGTGGGATGTTGCAGCGCGTCCGCGAGCGTGGCGCGCTCGATCTGGTCGGATGTCCATCGCCGGAAAGGGCCGCCTGACGCCGTCAGAATGACGCGTCGTACCTCGGCGCCTGGCCTGCCCGTGATGCATTGCAGAATCGCGCTATGCTCGCTGTCCACCGGCACGAGCTCGCCACCGCCGCGCTTCAGCGCCGCCACCACGAGATCGCCAGCCATAACGAGCGATTCCTTGTTCGCGAGCGCGACCCGCTTGCCACGCTCGAGCGCGGCCAGCGTCGCGTCCAGTCCCGCTCCGCCAACCACGGCATTGATCACGATGTCCACGTCGTCACGCGTCGCCGCGGCGATCAGGCAGTCACTCCCCGATCGCCATGCATCATGATTGCCAGTCCCATTGTTCACGATGCCGACGAAGGCCGGGTGGAACTCCGCCTCCTGCTCGCTGAGGAGCGCGGCGTTGCTGAACGCGGTGAGCGCGGAGACCTGAAAGCGGTCACGCTGTCGTCCGAGCACGCGAAGCGCCGTCGTCCCGATGGAGCCCGTCGATCCCAGAATGGCGATCCGGCGCGGCATCATCGTGGCGGCGCCCACACCAGCAGCGTGTTGAAGAGGACATATGCGACCGGAAGAACGAAGAGCAGGCTGTCGAAGCGATCGAGAATGCCGCCGTGACCGGGTATGATGTGCGAGCTGTCTTTCACTCCCGCCTCACGCTTGAGCAGCGACTCCGCGAGATCGCCAATTTGGGCCGCGATACTTACGAGAATGGCGAACACCAGGATTCCGCCGCGCACGAACGCGAGCTGCGTGGACGGGGTGAGCACGAAGCGCGCGTACAGCCATCCCACGAGCATCGTTGCCAGCAGCCCACCCACTGCCCCGGCGACAGTTTTCCCCGGACTCACCGTCGGCATCAGCTTTCGCTTACCGAAGGCCCGCCCGACGAAATACGCGCCGATGTCGGACGCCCACGTCAGCAGCAAGGGCAGGAGCAGAAGCAAGCCGCCGGCGGTGACGGCGAGGCCGCCTAACGGGACGCGCACCGATTCGATCACATATGGGTGGTACCGGATCGCGTACCCGAAGCTGAGCATGCCGCCGGTGTAGAGCACCCCGAAAACGGTAGACGCCGCGGCGCCTAACGGGCGGCCCTCCACGCCACGGACGAAGAGCGCCAGCGTGAGAATGCCCAGCACGGCGAGCGCCATCCCCGAGAGCGGCAGCTCGTACAGCTGCAGGTAGCGCGCGTGCACGAACAGCGGCACCACGCCCGCGAGCGGGATGCCGACGTCCTCCAACGGCGTGAGCCCGGATGCGCGCGCGATGCGAAAGTACTCCCATGCGCCGAGCGCCGAGAGGATCGCGAGAAGCGCCGCCAGCGCCCATCCTCCAGAGAACACGATGAGGACGCCGAGCGGCGCGGCAATGACTCCAACCAGAACGCGCCGCGTCAGCTCCGACACGAGACCTCCGGCCTGGCTCGCGGCATGAGCGCCTCGCGGCGGCTCAGACTTCCATGATCTCGGCCTCTTTGGCCTTGATCAGGTCGTCGATCTTGTGGATGTAGTCGTCGTGCACCTTCTGCAGGTCCTTCTCGGCGTGCTTGACGTCGTCCTCGCTCACGCCGTCGAGCTTCTTCAACCCTTCGCGCGCGTGCGTGCGCGCGTGCCTGACGGCGATCTTCCCTTCCTCGGCGAGCTTGTGGACGACCTTCACGAGCTCCTTGCGTCGCTGCTCGTTCATCGACGGCAGGGGAACCCGGATGATGGCGCCCTGAGCCGACGGCTCCAGCCCGAGATCCGACTCGCGGATTGCCTTCTCGATCACCTTCGCCTGACTCTTGTCGAACGGCGTCACGATGAGCACGCGCGGCTCGGGCGCCGAAACCGACGCGACCTGATTGAGCGCCATCGAGGTGCCGTACATGTCGACGCGAACGGTGTCGAGCATGTTCGGCGTTGCCTTGCCGGATCGGATCGAGGTGAACTCACGGCGCGTGCTCTCGATGCCCTTGTCCATCGCGCCGCGCATGTCCTTGATAATTTGCTGGATAGTCATCATCGAACCAGAGTGCCGACGCGCTCGCCCCGAACGGCGGCGACAAACGCGCCTGGACGGTGGATGTTGAGAACGATCAGCGGCAGTTGATTCTCCCTGCAGAGCGTGATCGCGGTTTGATCGATCACCTTCAGGTCGCCGAGCATCACGTCGCGGAAGCTGATCTCCTTGTACAACGTTGCTGTCGGGTCCTTCTTCGGGTCCGCGGAATACACCCCTTCCACGCTCGTCGCCTTGATGATCACATTCGCGCGCATCTGAATGGCGCGCAACACCGCGGCGGTGTCCGTCGAGAAGTATGGATTCCCAGTGCCCGCGGCAAAAATGACGATGCGACCCTTCTCGAGGTGTCGCAATGCCCGCCGGCGAATGTACGGCTCGGCCACTTCCTCCATCCGAATGGCCGTCATGACTCGCGTATCGAGTCCCTTCCGCTCCAGCACATCCTGCACGGCGAGCGCATTGATCACCGTGCCGAGCATGCCCATGTAGTCGGCGGTGACTCGATCGATTCCCATTTCCGAGAGGGATCGGCCGCGAATGATGTTGCCGCCGCCGATCACGAGACCGACCGACGCTCCGGCCCTCACAACGGACGCCACTTCCTCGGCCAACCGCGAGACGATCTCGAAGTCGTACGCGAAGCCCTTCTCTCCGGCGAGCGCCTCCCCGGAAAGCTTGAGCAACACACGCGGATATCGGAGATCCGACAGACGCTCCGCGCCTGTCGGATCCGTGTCGCGTCTCATTCGATTCGCAACCTCTGATTGCGTCTCGATGGTCAGGCCTCGCCGAGCTGATAGCGAACGAATCGGCGCACCTGGATGTTCTCACCAGTCTTCGCCGAGAGCTCCTTCACGAGATCGCCGACAGTCTTCTTCGGCTCGCGCACCCACGCCTGATGCAGGAGCGCGACGTCCTTGTAATACGCCTCGATCTTTCCGTCGACAATCTTCTCGATCAAGTTCGCCGGCTTTCCACTCTGCTTGACCTGCTCCGTGAAAATGCGACGCTCCTGTTCGACCTTGTCGGCGGGGATCGCGTCCTTGTCGACGGCGATCGGCGCCGCGGCGGCGATGTGCTCCGCGATGAACTTTGCCGCCTGTTGGAACTCTTCGTTCCGCGCGACGAAATCCGTCTCGCAGTTGAGCTCCACGAGCACGGCGATCTTGCCGTTGTGATGGAGGTAATGGCCGATCACGCCCTCGCTCGTCGTGCGTCCGGCGCGCTTCTCGGCCTTTGCCGCCCCCGTCTTTCGCAGATGCTCAACGGCCTTGTCCATATCGCCGCCCGTCTCTTCGAGCGCCTTCTTGCAATCCATCATGCCGGCGCCGGTACGGTCGCGCAGCTCTTTGACGTCCTTGGGACTCACCATCGTAGGCATATGTACTCGCTTGCTGTCGTGGAAACGCCGCCGGGAGTGCCGGCGGCGCCAAGAAATCTACTCACGTCCCGAGAGGTTACTCAGCCTCCTCCGCCCCTTCCACCGGCTCCCCACCCTCTCCGGCATCGCCCTCACCCGGCGCCTTCAGGCGGGCGGCAATCGCCTCTGGCTTTGCGCGCCGGCGCCGTGGCCGGCGACGACGACGACGCTCACCCTCTTCCGCCGGCTCGCTGCCGCGGTCCGAGCTGTAAGTCGTCTGTCCCTCGCCTTCCTCCACCTCTTCGCGCGTCGGCGCCGACTGCCGCGCTTCGACGATCGCGTCGGCGATCGCCTTGGTAATCAGCTCCACCGAACGAATCGCGTCGTCATTGCCCGCAATCGGAACGGTGATGAGATCCGGATCGGCGTTGGTGTCGGCAATCGCCGCGATCGGAATGTTGAGCTTGTTCGCCTCGTTGACGGCAATGCGCTCCTTCTTCGAATCGACGATGAAGAGCAAGCCTGGCAGGCGCGTCATCGTGCGAATGCCGAACAGATACTTCTTGAGCTTCTCCACCTCACGCGTGAGCATCAACTGCTCTTTCTTCGTGTAGTTCTCGAATTCGCCGCCCGCTTCCGAGCCAGTCTCGAGATCTTTCATACGACGGATCTGCTTCTTCACCGTCGTGAAATTGGTGAGTAGTCCGCCCAGCCATCGCTCGGTGATGAACATCGATCCCGAGCGTTCGGCCTCGCTGCGGACGATCTGCGCCAGCTGCGGCTTGGTGCAGACGAAGAGCACGTTGTCGCCGCGCATGATGACGTCGCGCGCGAGTTTCTGTGCGATCTCGATCTGCCGAAGGGTCTTCTGCAGGTCGATGATATGGATCCCATTGCGCTCGGCGAAGATGAATCGCCGCATCTTGGGATTCCAACGCCGCGTCTGGTGTCCGAAGTGGACCCCGGCGGCAAGGAGCTGTTCGACAGTGGGCTGCGTGTCTGACATGTAGTGCGTGAACCTCGAGTTTGGTTTTTCGTCCTCCGCCGTCGTCGCCGCTCACCACCGAATGTTCGGCACCAGTGAGCGGCTCAGGCAGAGTGTGTTGTGAGAGCTGTCAGCGCGAAGCTGACGACTGCAGTTTAACGCTTGCTGAACTGGAAGCGCTTGCGCGCCTTTGGACGACCCGGCTTCTTGCGCTCGACGGCTCGAGCGTCGCGCGTGAGAAGGCCGAGATCGCGAAGCTTGCGGCGATGGGCCTCGTCCACCTGCACGAGGGCTCGCGCCACGGCAAGGCGTAGCGCGCCGGCCTGGCCGGTCGAGCCGCCGCCGTCGACGTTCGCCTTCACGTCATAGCGACCGAGGGTATCCGTCGCGGTAAATGGCTGCTGAATAGCCGTCACGAGAGCCGGCCGGGGAAAGTAGTCGCCCAACGTGCGACCGTTGACGTCCCACTTGCCGGAGCCCGGCTTCACGTAGACGCGGCACACCGCTTCCTTCCGGCGGCCAATGGCGTGGATTGTATCGGCCATGGTTACTTCTCGCTCGATTTGCTGAAGGTCAGAGGAGTGGGCTGCTGCGCGACGTGCGGGTGATCAGCATTCGCATACACACGCAGCTTCCGCCGAAGCACCTGCCGGCCCAGCGCCGTCTTGGGCAGCATACCGAAAACCGCCTTCTCGACCACGCGCTCGGGGTGCTTCTGCAGCATCGTCCCGAGCGGCGTGAACCGCGCATGGCCCATGTATCCGGTGTGGCGGAAATACTCCTTGTTCTCGGCCTTTCGGCCCGTCACGCGGACCTTCGACGCATTGATCACGATGACACCGTCACCGGTGTCCATGTGCGGCGTGAAGATCGGCTTGTGCTTGCCGCGAATGATCTTCGCGATCTCCGTCGCGAGTCGGCCGAGCACCATCCCCTCCGCATCGACGACGAACCACTGCTGTTTGATATCGCGCGGTGTCGCGCTGAACGTCCTCATTGACTGACCTGGAATCGAGTACTGGCCTCACCGGTGCGTAATGCAACCCGGGTCTCGGCAGCCCAAAGGCATTTTTGTGCAGACATTAATGGTAGATAACGACTTAGGCTATGTCAACCGGCGTGGCGCGCTAACCGCTCGCGGCTGATAGCTCTACGCGCCACGCGTCACGCGCCACGCGTCACGCCTATCGTCCCGCCTCCGCTACGATGGCAAGCCACTGCCGATCCGGACTCAACGTCAAACGAGAGATCCGCCGCAGGCCATAACGAGTGAGGTCCGACAGCTCGGACCATTCCGCGCTCTTGGACGTGCCGCGCCAGATGAGGAGTTTGCTGCCCGCCCCAGCGATCGCGACCGCCGGCTTCACCCAAACGATGTAGTCCGCTCCCGTGGGCATTCGAACCAACGGCATCGTCACCGTGCGTCGATCGAGTCCCGAGCCGCGGACGTCTACCGCGGAGAGCACCCACGAGCTGTCGGGCATGTGCTGCACGAACGAAAAGCCATGGCCGTTCGGTAGTGGCAGCAGCGACCGGCCGACGTCCCTCGCGAGCGTATCCACCCGCCCGCCGCGCGTATCCGCAATGACGAGCGCATTGGGCCGGCCGAGCACGAACAAGGCGACCGTGGTCGAGTCCACCCAGGCATGGTATCCCGCAGGTTTGATACTCTGAAAAACGAGGCGCGGATCGCTGCCATCCATCCGGAAGCTCCACAGCCGTTGGGTGGAGTCAGCCTCGACACGAATCGCGCTGAATCGCGATCCGTCGCCGTATACCGTCGCCGAGTACTCGCTTTCCGTCGTCGCGGTCACACGCGTCGTCGAGCGAGCCTGAATGTCATAGCGATAGATGTCCGCCTGCGCGTCCGCCCGCACCGAAGTGAGGAGGATCGACTTCGAATCGGGTGTGAACGATGGCTGGTTATCGTATCCGGGCCGGGCGGTAACGTTGACCGGAGGAGCGATGAGAATTTTTCCGTGGTCGACACGGAACCTGGCGAGATAGACGTCCGTGGAGGGCGGTAAATTCTGCGCCCTCGCGTTGACGCCCTGCACGAGCGTCAACAGCAGGCAAAATCCCAGGCTCGTGCGGACATCTCTCATCGCTCACTCCAGCTCGAGTAGCACGACTCCCTTCTCCACCGCCGTACCAGCGCTGACGAGAACGCGCTTCACGGTGCCACGCGAGGTGGCGCGCAGCTCGTTTTCCATCTTCATCGCCTCCATCACGACGAGGCCTTGCCCCGGCTCAACGGCGTCGCCCTGGCCGACGTTCACCCGTACAATCATCCCCGGCATCGGCGCGATCAATGGCGCTGGACCAGTTGGTTTCGCCGTCGCGGCCGCGAGCGATCGAATGGCGCGCATGCGCTCGTCGAGCGCATCGACATCGAAGCGAGCTCCATCGATCCAGAGCACGTACTGGCCGCGATTCGCCCCCGGTCGCAGCTGAACCCGATGCACGTCGCTGCCGATGATGAGCATCCGCTCATTGACGCCTGTCCCCGGATCGACGAGCCGCGCGTGCGCCGCACCGGCGCCAAGCCTCACCTCGTCACCGTCGAGGCTCAGCTCGATCTCGGTTCCGTTGACGGAAACGCTGTACTTCATGCGGCCACCGGCAACAGCTCACACACGGTTTCGACGTGCGCGGTCTGTGGGAACATGTCGAACGTCTCGATGGAGGCGATGCGGTAGCGCGGCATTCGTGCCAGGTCGCGCGCGAGCGTTGCCGGGTCGCAACTCACATAAACGATCGCCCGCGGTGGTGTCTGCTGGCTCTCCAGTGCCGCCGTCACCCGCGCGTCGAGACCCGCGCGCGGCGGATTCAGGATCACCACATCCGCCGGCAGCGCGCGCACGATCAAATTTTCGACGCGCCCGACGAGACTCCGCGACCCCGCGGGCAATCGCGCGGCGCAGAAGCCGGCCGCCTCCCGGTCGACCTCGATGGCCGTGACCCGGATACCTAACGACGCGAGTGCCGTCGCGGTCTCGCCAGTGCCGGCATACGCGTCGACCACCGTCGACGGCGAGTGCGCGGTAACGCGCTCCACGACCAGCTGCCGCAGATCCCTCGCGACGACCTCGTTGACCTGACCGAACGATGCGCCAGCCGGCGCGTGCCGTCGTTCGGCGATCAGCCGTGCGCTCTGCTGTTCCGGTGCCCACCAGAGCGCGCTGGCGGCCGGCACCGCGGCGAAAAACTTCTCCCACTGCGACCAGAGTTTGCCACCTCTCAGCATCACCACCATGTCCTCGCCCGCGAGGCGCACGGTACCGCGCAGCTCCGCCGCCGGTGGAAGGTGCCGCGAGGCCGCCATGATGTCTCTCCAGACAGCGACCACGCGCTCTTCGGTGATCGGACAGTCCACGAGCTGAAAGACGGCGGCGGGATCGTCGTATGGGTGAAGCCCCATCGTCCACTCCGAGCCCGCGCGACGCATCGCCAGAGTGAGCTTGTTGCGATATTTCCACTCTCGCTGGCTCGCGCGCGTGCTTGGCACGTCTACTGCGCGCTTTGCAATGCGCGTGAGGGCGTCGCCAACAATACCGCGTTTGGCCTCGAGCTGCGCCGCATAACGAATGTGCTGCAGCTGACATCCGCCGCAGCGATCAGCCGTGTAGTGTTGGCACGGCGGCTCGACACGATCGGCGGAGGCCCGCAGGACGGCATCGAGCTGGCCGCGCGCGAATCGGTTCGCCGACCCGATTCGCACGCGAGCGCGATCGCCCGGCGCCGTCCGCGGCACGAAGACGACGAGTCCACTCGTCCGGCCGACGCCATCACCGCCCGCCGCGATGCTCTGCACCTCGAGCTCTACGACCTCCGGTTGTGCGGCGACACTCATCGAAGCCCATCCAGGCGCGCTGCACGCTTCCACGTACTCGCGCCGTTCTGTGCCGGCGATGACGCCTCGCCGCGCTCGGCAGCCCGCGGACTGGTTCGATCCTGGTCTACCAGAAGCGCCGCGGCAATGGCAGCCAGCTCGCGCTGTTCATTCGAGGCACAGGGCTCCAGCAGCGACGGCAGGCGTCGCTCCAACCACTGAATCTCGATCGCGCCGCGGCGAAACTCGGCATCCTCCATTACTCGCAGGTGAAAGTCGCGTGACGTCTCGATTCCTTCGATCGTGAGCTCGGTCAGCGCCCGATGCATGCGCGCAATCGCGAGCTCTCGCGTCGGCGCGAAGACGATGAGCTTCGCGAGCATCGGATCGTAGTACAAGGTGACTTCGCTGCCCTTCTCGATGCCCCCGTCCCAGCGCACGCCTGGTCCGCTCGGCAGGTGGAGACTGGTGATGCGGCCAGTGGAGGGCAGAAAGCCGTTCGCGGGGTCTTCGCTCGTTATGCGACACTCCATCGCCCAACCACGCGGCACGATCTCCTGCTGCTGGAATGGGAGTCGCTCGCCGGCGGCAATTCGAAGCTGCCAGTGCACGAGATCGATACCCGTCACCAGCTCGGTCACCGGATGCTCGACCTGCAAGCGCGTGTTCATCTCGAGGAAGTAGAACTCGCCATTCGAGTCGAGCAGAAATTCACAGGTGCCGGCATTCACGTATCCCGCGGCGCTCGCCGCCCGTACTGCTGTTTCGCCCATTCGATGGCGCAGCTCGGGCGTGACGGCGACGCTCGGCGCTTCCTCGATCATCTTCTGGTGCCGGCGCTGCACGGAGCATTCGCGCTCGTTCAGCGACAGCATCGTACCGTGCATGTCGCCGAGCACCTGAATCTCAACGTGCCGTGGCCCAACGATGTACTTCTCCACGTACACCGCATCGTCGCCGAATGCCGCCTTCGCCTCGCGGCGCGCGGTCTCCAGCGACGAGCCCAGCGCGCCCTCTTCACGAACCACGCGCATGCCCTTTCCGCCGCCACCGGCCGCGGCCTTGAGTAGCACGGGATATCCGAAGCGATCAGCGATCTCTCTCGCTTCCTTCTCGTCACGGAGTGCCTCGGTCGTCCCTGGTACGACGGGCACACCAGCCTTGATCGCGAGCTGCCGCGCCGCCGTCTTGCTGCCCATGGCGGCGATGGCTTCCGGCGGCGGACCGACGAAAATCAGTCCGGCGTCGCGCACCGCGCGTGAGAACCACTCCCTCTCGGAAAGAAAGCCGTAGCCAGGATGAATCGCTTCGGCTCCCGACTCGAGCGCCGCTTCGATGATCCGCTCGCCGCGGAGATAGCTCTCCGAAGACGGCGCCGCGCCGATGTGCATCGCCTCATCGGCTGCCCGAACGTGCGGTGCGCGCGCATCCGCGTCGCTGTACACCGCCACGGCGCGGATCCCCAGCTCGTGACACGCCCGAATGACGCGCAGCGCGATCTCGCCGCGATTGGCGATGAGAACTTTGGCAAACATGGTGGCTGGTGGTTGGTGATTGGTTGTTGGTGGATTCTGATTAGCGGCGAGCGCAGCTCGCCGAATTCCTTATTGACCAGCCACCAACCACTAACCACCAGCCACCATTCACCAACCACCAGCCACTACAAAGGAATATTGCCATGCTTCTTCGGCGGATTCTTGTCGCGCTTGGTCTGCAGCGTCGCGAGCGCGTCGATGAGACGAGGGCGGGTGTCGCGCGGATCGATGATGTCGTCGACGAAGCCACGGCTCGCCGCGACATAGGGGTGCGCGAACTTCTGTCGATACTCCTCGATCTTGGCTTCCGTTGCGCGCTCCGGGTCCTCGCTCTCGGCGATCTCCTTGCGAAACAGAATCTCGACCGCGCCCTTGGGGCCCATCACGGCAATCTCCGCCGTTGGCCACGCCACGTTGTAGTCGCCGCGAATGTGCTTCGACGACATCACGTCGTAGGCCCCACCATATGCCTTACGAGTGATGACCGTGAGCTTCGGAACCGTCGCCTCGCAATAGGCATACAGCAGCTTCGCGCCATGTTTGATGATGCCGCCATGCTCCTGCGTCACCCCGGGCAGAAATCCTGGAACGTCCTCGAAGGTAACGATCGGGATGTTGAAGGCGTCGCAGAATCGTATGAATCGCGCCGCCTTGAGTGACGCATTGATGTCGAGCACTCCCGCGAGCACAGCCGGCTGATTGGCGACGATGCCAACACTGTACCCACCCAGGTGAGCAAAGCCGCAGACGATATTCGGGCCGTAATCGCACTGCACTTCGTAAAAGACTTGGTCATCGATGACGCGCTTGATGACCTCGTGCATGTCGTACGGCTTGTTCGGATTGTCCGGCACGACGTCGAGCAATTGCTCATCACGCCGGTCGCGGGGGTCGGTCCCTCGCCCGCGCGGCGGATCATCGAGGTTGTTCGACGGGATGAACCGGAACAGCTCCCGCATCGCCTGCAGACAGGCGGGCTCGGAGTCGAAGGCGAAATGCGCGACGCCAGACGTGCGCGCGTGCGTGTCGGCGCCGCCGAGGTGCTCCATGCTCACGTCCTCGTGCGTCACCGTCTTCACCACGTTAGGTCCCGTGACGAACATGTACGAGCTGCCGCGGACCATGTAGGTGAAATCGGTGATGGCCGGCGAATACACGGCGCCCCCGGCGCACGGGCCGAGGATCGCCGAGATCTGCGGGACCACACCCGACGCGAGCGTGTTGCGCAGAAAAATGTCGGCATAGCCGCCGAGCGAGAGTACACCTTCCTGGATCCGCGCGCCGCCGGAGTCGTTGAGACCGATCACCGGCGCGCCATTGCGCACGGCGAGGTCCATGATCTTGCAGATCTTCTCGGCGAAGGTCTCGGAGAGCGAGCCGCCGAAGACCGTGAAGTCCTGTGAGAAGACGTACACCAGACGTCCGTCGATCCGCCCGTAGCCGGTGACGACACCATCGCCGTACACCCTCTGCTCGGCGAGCCCAAAGTCTTCCGATCGGTGAACCACGAAACGGTCGAACTCGACGAACGAGCCGCTGTCGAGCAGCAGATCGATTCGCTCGCGTGCCGAGAGTTTTCCTTTCGCGTGCTGCGCCTTGAGGCGCTCTGCTCCGCCTCCCAGCTCCGATTCGGCAATGCGATGCTCGAGTTGCTCGAGCTTCTCACGCATGGTCATGGGCGGCGGTGGTCGGTTATCGGTGATCGGTGGTCAGTGAGAAAGGAAGGCCGGCAAGCGAAGCTTACCGGCCTTTCCGAAACTACCAACTACCTGTCACCAATCACCAGCCACCAGCATCAGCTCTCGATCGACGGAAGGTCGATTCCCGCGTATCCATCCTCGTGCCCTTCGTCCATCGGCAACACTTCCGACGGCTTTTCCGGGCGCGGCGGCTGATCTTCGGGAATGTTCGTCACCGCGAGCACGATGCGGCGATGAATGGGATCGACCTCGAGCACGCGCATCTCGAGATTCATCGTTTCGTATACGATGTCGGCCGGACTGTTGACCGGCTTGCCCGTCGTGCTGAGCTGCGAGATCGGAATGAAGCCCTCGATATCGTTGCCGATGTCGACGACGACGCCCTTATCCATCAAGCGCACGACCTTACCGGCGAGGTCGGTGCCGACGGGATACGTCTCACCGATCCGCAGCCACGGATCCTCCTCGGCCTGCTTGAGGCCGAGCGAGATGCGCTTGTTCTCGGAATCGATGTTGAGAATCACCACATCGACCGTATCGCCCTTCTTCACGACTTCCGACGGATGCTGCACGCGCTTCGTCCAGCTCATGTCGGAGATATGGATCAAGCCGTCGATCCCTGGCTCGATCTCCACAAACGCGCCGAAGCTCGTGAGGTTGCGCACCTTCCCACTGATGCGGGTGCCAACGGGATACTTCAACGGCAGCACCATCCACGGATCCTGCTCGGTCTGTTTCATACCGAGCGAGATCTTCTCCTCGTTCGGATCGACCTTGAGCACCACCGCCTCGATCGTCTCGCCTATCGAGACGAGCTTCGACGGATGCCGCACATTACGAGTCCAGCTCATCTCGCTGATGTGCACGAGACCTTCGATGCCCGGCTCGAGCTCGATAAAAGCGCCGTAGTTCGTGATCGAGACGACTTTACCCGTAACGCGTGTGCCCACGGGATACTTCTCGGCGACGTCCTTCCACGGATAGCTCTGGAGCTGCTTGAGACCGAGCGAAATGCGCTCGCGCGTCCAGTCGATGTCGAGGACTTTGACTTCCAATTCCGCTCCGATGGCAACCAGCTCGGATGGATGGGCGATGCGCCCCCACGACATGTCAGTTATATGCAGCAGACCGTCGACGCCACCGAGATCGATGAACGCACCGAAGTCGGTGATGTTTTTCACGACGCCTTTGCGCACCTGATCCTTCTGGAGCTCCTTCATCAACTTTTCCCGCTTGCCGGCTCGTTCGTTCTCGAGAATCACGCGGCGGGAGACGACGATGTTGCGACGTCTCTTGTTCAGCTTGATGATCTTGAACTCGAACTTCTGGCCAAGGAGCTCGTCGATATTGGGAACACGTCGAAGGGCAATCTGGGAGCCCGGCAAAAAGGCGTCGACACCCATCAAATCGACCACAACACCGCCCTTGATCTTCTTGACGAGCGTGCCGTCGACAGGCTGATCGTTCTCATACGCGAGGCGGATCTTCTCCCACACGCGCATGAAGTCAGCTTTCTTCTTCGAGAGAACGACCGCGCCTTCCTGATCTTCGAGGTGCTCGAGAAGGACCTCGACTTCGTCGCCGGGTTTGATCGGCTCGAGATCCTTGAACTCCTCACGGGCGATCGTGCCCTCGGACTTGAAGCCAATGTCGAGGACAACGGTGGTGTCGTTGACCGACTGAACGCGAGCTTTGACGATCTCGCCTTCGTCGATCGACGCCATGGAGCCCTGGTACAGCTCCATCATCCGCTCGTAGTCAGCGGACGTATACTCGTCTTCGTCGTAGAGCTCTGGTCGGCGGTTGGCAAGCGGACGTAGCTGGCCGCGCACTGCGTCGCGTCGCTCACGCTCCGACAGCGTACCGGTTGGGGGATTTGGGGTCTGCAGTTCGGACATACCTGGGGGTGCTCTCCTTGAATCGCGGTTGTTTCCGCTCGCCGCGCCGAGAGTTGAGAGTATTGTAAAATCTCCGCTCCACCTTGGGAGCGAACGAAGTGAACCATCTAAGCTAACCCGCTCAGGACTGCTCGTCAACCTCAGAAGTCGTGGTCTCACGCTGAGTTACGGCTCTCGCGAGCGCGACGATCCGCTCCACCTGATCCTCCTGCGTGAGGAACGTCGTGTCGATCAGGATCGCATCCTTCGCCTGAACGGTCTGGGTCGCATCGCGCGCGTCGCGCTGCACGATCCGATCGGTCTCCTCGGCGATCTCATCGTCGCCGGGACGCCGGCCCAGCTGCTGAAGCAGGCGGCGCCGTGCCCGCTCCCACGGATCGGCCACGAGAAAGACCTTCAGCGTCGCATCCGGAAACACCGTTGTACCCATGTCCCGTCCATCCACTACGACGTCGTGCTCGCGCGCGGCCTCCCGGACGCGCTCGTTCACCCAGGCGCGGACGCGCGGCATCGACGCCACGCGCGAGACGTGACGGGTCACATCCAACCCGCGCAGCTCTTCGTCCGCCATTTCGCCCGCAATCACCGGCGAGAAAGACGTGCCGCGAGCGACGAGACGCACCGAACGAGCTGCCTCACACACCTGTTCTTCGGTCCACGAATCCTCGCGGCTGCCGCGGCGGAGCTGCGCCGCGGTGGCGGCACGGTAGAGCGCGCCGGAATCCACATGTCGAAAGCCGAGGCGTTGCGCGACCCATTGTGCGGTCGATGATTTGCCAGAGGCCGCTGGTCCGTCGATCGCGATCACGAAGCGCCGCGCGTCAGTCATGCCTCACGACAGCGCGGAGGTCCGACCAGAAGCCCGGATACGACACGGCGACACACTGGGGGTCGTCGATCTCGATCTGATTGCCTGGTACTGCGCCAAGGACGCCAAACGACATCGCCAGGCGGTGATCGCCATGAGTGTGCACCGCGCCTCGAAGCGGCGCGTCCGACCCGACGACGCGCATCCCATCCTCGAGCTCCCACGCCTGAGCGCCGATGGCGCGAAGATTCGCGATGACGGCCGCGATGCGGTCGCTTTCCTTCACGCGAAGCTCGGCCGCGCCGGTGATCAGCGTCTCGCCCTGCGCCCGGGTCGCGAGACATGCCAGCAACGGCAGCTCATCGATCATCGACGGAACGACGTCCGGCGCGAGGCGTATCCCCCGCAGCTCGCCAGGCCTAACGATGACGGGCGAGATCCACTCCCCGCCGCTCAACCGATCACGTCGATACTCGACGATCGCGCCCATGTGGCGGAGGGTGTCGAGGAATCCGGTCCGCGTTTCGTTGACACAGACATCCTCGAGCGTCAGCTCGCCTTCGGTGGCCAGCGCCGCCAACCCGGCGAAGAACGACGCCGACGATGGATCGCCTGGCACGACGGTGTCGATCGAGGCGATGCACCGGTGCGCCGGACCGAGCTCGATCTTCGTGCCGCGCCTGACGACGTTCACGCCGCGCGCGCCGAGCATCCGTTCAGTGTGATCGCGCGTCGGCGCCGGTTCCTCGATCGAAACGCGCACTCCGCCCACGACGCCGGCGAGCAGGATCGCGCTCTTTACCTGCGCGCTGGCCACCTCGCTCGTCCAGTCGAGGTCCTTGAGCGCGCCGCCATGCACGGTCATCGGGAGCCCGCCATGCGGCGGCAGATCGAAGCGCGCTCCCATTGCCTCCAGGGGCTTGGCCACACGTCGCATCGGTCGGCGACTGAGGCTCGCGTCGCCGATGAACTGCGCCGTGATCGGCAGCGCCGCGACGATTCCCGACATCAGCCGCGTCGTCGTGCCGCTGTTGCCGCAGTCGAGCGGGGCGCCGGGTGCCCGCATTCCGCGCAAACCGGCACCCTTCACGCTCATGTCGGCACTCAGCGACGGTATGCCTGCACCGAGACGTTGCAGCACCGACGCGGTCGATTTGACATCCTCCGACTGAAGTATCCCGGTCACGCGCGAGGTCCCGTCGCCTAACGCGGCGAGCATCAGGGCGCGATGAGAGATGGACTTGTCGCCGGGGACGCGCAGTGTTCCGTGAACGATCATCCCTGCCCCACTGCTTCGGCGCGCGGTTCGGCCGACTCTCGCCACGCCGCCGCGCGAAGCCAGATCTCTCGAACCGCTTGCCAATCGTCGTTCTCGAGCGCCGCGCGCAGATGCTGCACGCCCGACGCGAGCGCCTCGAGGGCGAGGAGGGTTTGATCCGGCGCCCGCTCGAGAATCGGCCGCCACATTTCGTAATTACTCATTGCGAGTCGAGTCGCATCACGTGCTCCCGGGCCGGGCCGCATTGGCAGTCGTTGGGGGGACCCCGCCAGCGTACCGGCCAGCGCCGTCGACGCGAGTTGCGGGAGATGACTCATCCAGGCCATCGCGTCGTCATGCTCGGATGCCGTCAGATACTCGATGCGCCGTGCGCCCGCGAGGCTCCAGAAGAGCTCCGCGTCCTCCTTCTGACGAGGAGTGCCTCGTTGTTCGACGAAGACGATGGCATCTCGAAAGAGATCTGCCCGCGCCGCTCCGAATCCTGTGAGGTGGCTCCCCGCGAGCGGATGCGTGCCGAGCAGTTGTGACATCGTTTCCGGGAGAGCTCGTAGTGCTTCCTCTCGCTGCAGGCTGCCCGCGTGAAGGATGGTCGCGGTCGGCGGCGCGGCCCCGATCACCTGCATCGCCACCGAGCAGATGTGATCGAGCGGCACGGCGATCAACACGAGTCCAACCCCGCGCACCGTATCTTCGAGCGAGGACACGATCTCAAGCCCGGCCTCCGTCGCGAGCGCCCGATCGACGGCACTCGTGCTGAAGCCGCGTACTTTGGTTCCATGCTCCCGCACGCGTAACGCCGCCGACCCGCCGATCACACCCAGTCCGATGACGGCGACGTCGGCTTCTCCCACCGACGCAATCATCTGAGCCAATTCTCGAGCGTCGTCGCGAGATCAGTCTGCTCGTCGCGGTACTTCACGATCACCGGAGTCTGGAGCGATAGCCCCTGGTCGGCGCCCCATGCTCCGCCCACGCGTCGAGCGCCCGGCACGACCACTGCCGCCGCCGGAATCTCCAACGGACGCCGGGCATCGCCGCGATAGATCGTTTCGCGAACGAGATCGTAGACGGGGGTACCGCGCGTCAGGATCACACCCGACGCGAGCACGGCGCGCTCTCGCACCACCGTGCCCTCGTACACACCGCAGTTGCCGCCTACGAGCACTTCGTCCTCGATGATCACTGGCGCGGCGTTGATCGGCTCGAGCACGCCGCCGATCTGCGCGCCCGCGCTCAGGTGCACGCGCGAACCGATCTGCGCGCACGAGCCAACGAGCGCATGCGAATCGACCATCGTGCCGGTTCCGACGTAGGCGCCGACGTTGACGTACATCGGCGGCATGCACACGACCCCTGGTGCGAGATACGCGCCTCGTCGAATCGACGACCCACCCGGAACGATGCGCACACCGTCCGTGAGGTCGAAGCCACGCGTTGGGAATGTCTGCTTGTCGAAGAAGAAGAATCGCGCCGGCGCCCCCTCGGTCACGTACGCGGTCATGTCGATCACCTGGGCGATCCGAAATCCGAGGAGGATTCCTTGCTTCACCCACGGCACGGCGTGCCAGGCGCCGTCGGCTGCCCGCTCCGCCGCGCGCAGTTCACCTGCCTCGAGCGCCGTGAGCAGCTCGTCGACGATCTCGTTCGCCTCGCTCGGAATGGAGCCGGTGCTCGGGATTGCGCTCAGCTCGGCGATGCGTCGCGCGAGCGCCTCCTTGTCAGGCAACGTCGTCCTCACAGCGACACCCCCGCTGCGCTCAGCGCGCCCCGGATCAGCGCATTGTGCTTTTCGTCCATCGGCACCAGCGGTAATCGCAGCACGTTCTCGATCTTGCACATCATCGCCAGCGCGGCCTTCACCGGCAACGGGTTGGACTCCAGGAACGCCGCGCGCATCCAGGGCAACAGCCGGAAGTGTCGCTCGCGTGCGCCGGCGAGATCGCCCTTCAGCATACACTCACACAGCTCGCTCATCAGTCGTGGCGTCGCGTTCGCGATCACCGAGATGATGCCGTCCCCGCCGGCGGCCATCAGCGCGAGCGTGAGCTCGTCGTCGCCGGACAGAACGCTGAAATCGTTAGGCCGGTCGCGCAGAATGTCCGCTATCTGGTGAAGGTCGCCGGACGCTTCTTTCACCGCGACTATCCCGGGCGTGCCCGCGAGCCCGAGCGTGGTCTTTGCCTCGACATTGCTCCCCGTCCGGCTGGGTACGTTGTACAGCACGATCGGCAAGTCGACGGCATCGGCAATGGCGCGATAGTGTGCGACGATGCCACGCTGTGGCGGCTTGTTGTACATGGGCGAGGTGTGCAGCAGGTGTGTCGCTCCCGCCGCCTTCGCTCCCCTCGAGAGCGCAATCGCGCGCTGCGTATCATTCGAGGCAGCACCGGCCACGATCGGCACACGGCCATTTGCCGTCTCGACGACGATCTCGATCACGCGCCGCTGCTCCTCCGCCGTCATCGTCGCCGCTTCACCAGTGCTGCCGCATGGGACGAGGAAATGAACACCCTCGGAGAGCTGCCATTCGACGAGCGACCGCAGCGCGCGTTCGTCGATCCGGCGCTCGGGCTCGCGCAGGAACGGCGTCACGAGCGCCGTGCCGCAGCCGGTCAGGCGCCTCGTCATGGAGTCCGATCTCCCACGCCCATCGTCAACACATCCCGCATTGTGAACACTCCCTCGCGACCTATCAGCCAACCGGCGGCAACGAGCGCGCCCTCGGCGAACACCCGGCGGTCGCGCGCAGTATGCGTCAGCGTCACCGTCTCGAACGGCGCATCGAACACGAGCTCGTGCGTGCCAGCCACCCATCCAGTTCGAATACTCGTGATCGGAATATCGCGAGGCCAACCACTTCTCGCCGCGGCGCGAAGCGTCACCGCTGTCCCGGATGGCGCATCCTTCTTCGCCGCGTGATGCGTCTCGACGAGATGCGCATCAAAGTCGCCGGCGCCCGCGAGCAACTTCGCGGCGAGGGCTACGATCTGCTCGAACGCGTTCACGCCCAGTGAGAAATTCGGCGCGGTGAGCATCGCGCCGTGCTGCGCCATCACCCACTTCGCGATATCTGGCAGCTCGCCCTGCCACCCCGTCGTGCCGACGACGATCGGGCAGCCAACGGAAACCGCCGCGCGCACATTGGCCACGGCCGCTTCAGGCGTCGTGAATTCGATCGCGACATCGGCGCCCTGCAGGCTCGCGCGCGTGATGCCCTTGGCCTCGCGATTCTCCGCGCTCCCGATCGCTGCAACCACCTCCCAGCCACGCTGCGGTGCCAGTTGGCGGAGAACGCTTCCCATCTTGCCCAATCCGATGAGGGCGAGCTTCCGACTTACACTCATGACCGCCGCGCCCCGTCGGCAAAGAACTCGTCATGCAACCGGCGCATCACCGGCGACACCTGATCGCCGTCCACGACGATCGTTAGGTTGATCCCGCTCGCGCTCAGCGACAGCATGTGGATCGGCGTCTCTCGCAACGCGCCGAGAGCGCGCGCCATGTGCTGGCCGCCGCTGCTGAGCGCGGCACCGACGATCGCGACGATACCCCGGTTGCGCTCGATGGAGACATCGCCCAGCTCCCGCAGATCGGGCAGTAGCGCGTCGAGCCGCGACGGATCGTCGATCGTCAGGCTCACCGAGACCTCGGATGTCGCCACCACGTCCACCGACGTCCGATGCTGATGAAAGACGTCGAACGTCGTTCGCAGAAAGCCCTCCGTGAGAAGCATCCGCGGCGTCCGCAATCGGATGAGCGTCACGCCACTCTTTCCCGCAATGGCCGTCACGGGGCGCTTCGGGGCCTCGAACGTGATGAGCGTTCCCTTACCATCGGGTCGCCGGGAGTTCAGCACGAAAACCGGAATGCCCAGGCGAACGGCCGGATAGATGGTCATCGGGTGCAGCACCTTCGCCCCGAACGAGGCAAGCTCGGAGGCTTCGTCGAAGCCGACACGGTCGAGCAGGCGCGCTCCCTCCACGACTCGCGGGTCGGCAGTGAGCATACCATCAACATCAGTCCAGATCTCGATGGCGTCGGCCTGGAGCGCCGCGCCGACGAGCGCGGCAGTGTAGTCCGAACCGCCGCGACCGAGCGTCGTCGTGATGCCCAACGGCGTCGCTCCAATGAAACCGCCCATCACCGGGATGCGTCCCTCGCGCGCCGCGGGCGCCAGCAACCGCTGCGCCGCTTCGCCAATCGCGTCCACGTTAGGCTCGGCGCGCGTGTAGGCTTCGTCGGTGATCATCACCTCGCGCGCGTCCACATGCTCGGCGGGGAGGCCGCAGCGGCGGAACGCGGCGACGGCGAGCTGCGACGAAAGCTGTTCGCCGTACGCGGCAATCGCGTCGAGGCTGCGCGACGTGACGTCGCCCAGTGTATTGAGCGCCTCGGTCAGATGCGCGAGCTCGTCGATCATCGCGCTCATCTCGCTGCACAACTCGGCGCACTCCTCCGTGTCGCCGAGGAGCAGCTCGGCCTGCTCCATGTGCCGCTCGCGGAGCGCTTCCACACTTCGGATCGCGCCGATCAGCTGGCCGCGCGACGACTGTTCGGCAATTGCCAACAGCGCGTTCGTCACCCCTGCCATTGCCGACACGACTACGATCGGTTGTCGCTCGCGTCGCGCCGCGACGATGGCTGCCGCACGCCGAATGGCGTCGGCGTCACCGACCGAGGTCCCGCCGAACTTGACGACGATCACGATCAGTGCGGCACCAGACCGCAGTTCACCATGAGCTCAGCATTCAGGACCGAGGCGCCCGCCGCCCCACGCACGACATTGTCACCCATCGCGACGAGCTTCACGTCGAAGAGCGAATCGGCACGCGTGCGGCCGACGCTCACCGTCATGCCGCCGCCGCGATGGACATCCCGTCGCGGTTGCGGCCGATCGGCGGCGTCGACCACTTCCACCGGCCGCTCCGGAGAAGTCGGAAGACCCCGCGCGACGTCCGCGCCCCGCCACTCTCGCAACGCCTGCACCACCTCATCCACAGGCGCGCGCTGGCGCAGCCGCACCGAAGCACAGACCGTGTGCCCATTCTCGACCGCGACGCGGTTGCAGTGCGCGCTCACCGCCATCGGCGCCGAGACGATCTCACCATCGCCTAACGAGCCGAGAAACTTGCAGAGCTCGGCCTCCAGCTTCTCCTCTTCATCATTGATGAAGGGAATGACATTCCCCAGAATGTCGAGCGACGACACGCCGGGATACCCGGCGCCGGAGACGGCCTGCATCGTCGAGACGAACACCTCGCTGATCCCGAAGCGCTCCTGGATCGGCGCCAGCGCGAGCGCGGTGACGATCGCGGAGCAATTGCCGTTCGTGACGATCCCGCCCGAGCCGCGCCAGCCGCGCTTGCTGCGCTGCGCGTCGAGCACGCGCAGGTGATCGGGATTCACTTCGGCGATCACCAGCGGTACGTCTGGCGCCATGCGATGGTTCTTGGCGTTGCTCAGCACGAGCTTCCCCGCGCGGGCGAACGCCAGCTCCGCCTCACCAGCGACGCTGGAATCGAGCGCCGAGAAGACGATGTCTGCCGACACAGCCGCGGGGTCGCACGCGACGATGGTCTTCTTCGCGACCGATGCCGGCATCTGGCCCGCGCTCACCCAGCGAACCGTTTCGCCGTAGACGCGGCCGGCGGAGCGCTCCGACGCCGCGACCTCGGCGAGCTCGAACCATGGGTGATTCTCCAGCAGCCGCACGAAGGTCTGGCCAACGGCGCCCGTCGCGCCGAGGACCGCGACGCGACGCCGCTCGTTAGGTGTGGTCGAAGGTCGCGGCGAACTCGGGGTCATGGCGATCAACTCGCGAGCAGGGAGCGCACGATCCGATCGTAGGATTCGACGGCCGCCCGCAGTTCGCGAACGTCGATGTACTCGTCAGGCGTGTGCGCCACGTGAATGGAGCCTGGGCCGAAGAGGAGCGGTGTGCCCCACCGGTTCAGGAGTGGAATGTCGGTTGTGTACGCGACGGGCGCGACCTCGAACCCGTCGATGACGTGAAAGTGCTGCGCGGGAATGTACGATCCCCACTCCAACTCCGCCTTGCCACGCGCCCACTCCACGATCATCTCCCGAAGGGGCTCGACCTCGCCCACCAGACGGAACATCAGCTCCGCCTCACAGAGCGCGGGGACGATGTTCGCCTCCGTGCCGCCGCGAATCGTGCCGATGTTCACCGTCGTATCGCCGAGCACCGGATCCACGGGCAATGAGATGTGGTGAATGGTCGGCAGCAACGCGAGCATTGGCTCTATGGCCGATCGGCCCAGCTGTGCGTATGCGGAGTGTGCTGCCTTTCCGCGAATGCGGACGGTCACGCGCTGGGAGCCCTTCGCGCCGCTCGCCAGCTTGCTCTCCGTAGGCTCGCCATTGACGAGATACCGGCTCGTTGCCGGCAGACGATTGGCTGTGCGGGCGCCGTCGGAGCCCTTCTCCTCGCCGACGACGAACAACAGATCGACGCGCCCCTCACCCGCCTGCGCGAGTCGATCCGCGGCGCTGAGCATCGCCGCCGCAATTCCCTTGGCGTCCGCGGCACCGCGGCCGGTGAGCCGATCGCCCTGAAGTCGCGGTGGCAGATACGGGGGGACGGTGTCGAGATGCGTCGACAGAGTTACTCCGCGTCCACCGCGCGTTGCCCAGACATTCGCGCGGCCGCGGGTGACCTCCTGGAGACTCACATTCCAACCGCGGCCGACGAGCCATCGCGAGACAAAATCAATCGCGGCGCTCTCGGCGCCGGTCGACGAATCGATGGCCAACAGCTCCGCCGCGAGCGCCACGACGTCAGTCATGCCGCAAACTAGTGACTTATAGCAGAGATGGTGAGAGCGTTGAGCGTGGCGCGTGAAGCGTGGCGCGTGACGCGGCACATTTTGTCATCCTGAGCGAAGCGAAGGATCTGCTGTTCCCTCAGCCCGCACCACTCGCCACGCTCAACGCGCCACGCTCAACGCCCAACGCCCAACGCCCAACGCTCCACGCATCACGCGCCACGCCCGAGATCCGCCTCGGTGCTCGGATGCGACACGATCGCGTGCTCGGCGCCGCGGGCGTGCTCGACGAACATCTGTTGGACGAGCCGGTTCGCTTCCTTCACGTACTCGTCGTGATGACGCTCCCCGATGTCACCGATTTGCGCGAGTTGTTGGATGCCGAGCTGTCGGCCTCCTTCGCGGAAGGTCTTGAACATGTCCTCGGCCTGACGCGCCATCACGATGTCGCTCACGAGCCGGAGGTAGTCGCTCTGTCGCGGCGCATCCGCGAGATCCTTCGCCATTCCGAGGGCGCTTCCCGCGACTCGCCGCAAGGTGCCACCGAGATCTTCGAGTGGATTGTCGCTGCGCGCTTCCACGCTCCCGATCTCACGTCGAAGCTCTTCGAGCAGCCGCTGATGCTCGCGCATGCGCGGAATGTGACGAGTGCAGAGATCGCGAAAGCGCTGATCCTGTGCCTGGGATTCGTGGTCCACGACGGAGCGCAGGAAGGCATCGTGTTGCATCACGGCGTTGTTGACCTGACTGCGAAGGAAATCGATCCCGGTCTCCATCGATGCGCTCACTGTGAAGTAGACGCGCCCTGAAGGTGCACAAGGCGCGCCACTCGCGAGTGGTCTACAACTCGTCGGAGAGCACGCGGCGCCTGAGGTCGAAGAACTCGATCGGCAGCGAGATGCGGCGCTGGATCGCAACGTCCTCGATGGCCGTGAGGATCATACGCTTGAGCTCGCGGCCGACGTCGCCGTTAGGCAGACTGCGGAGCGTGCGCTCGGCGAGCTCCGGTGTGGAGATATATGTCTCGAGGGAGACGCCGATCGCGCGCGGTGTCGCACCCGTCTTTGTCGATCCAGCAGAGCCTGGCCTCGGCGGCGCGCTGCCAGGGGACAGCTCCGCGCTATCCACCAGCAGCACGTCGGCGAGCCGTTGCCGCAAGGCATCCGTCAGCTCCGACTTCCCCCTCATGACGCGCCAGAGTTGCTGTCGCGAGGTACCGGCAGAGTGAGCCAGGTGCTGCTTCGACATGCCGCGTCCGATACGCAGCACTTCGATCTGCTTTCCGAGCGGCGTCAGCTCTGGAAAGCCCGGACGCTCGGCGTCGACCGCTCCCGTGCTAATTGACATTTGTCGCATCAGAACGTAGCATTATGCCGAACAAACCCCGAAATTGGATGGTCGAAAGGCGAAGCAACGTGACATCTGTAACAATTGATAGGAGCTAGCGTGTCCAGAGTCAACAAATCGGGGAGCAAGCTCGGCAACGCTAAACGGTCGTCTCGAGCTACACCGGAGCCTCGAGGAGGGAGTGCTCCGAAGAGCACGAGAAGGCGACCAACCGCGCGCTCGGCCAGGGCAACCACGCCACCGGCTCGGTTTCGCGTGAAGGAGCTCAACGCTCAGCAGAAGTGCGGACCAGGAACATCCGTCGAGCGACTCTTTCGGGTCGATGAGACGGCTGACGGTGCGGCGAAAGCACACCTCGTCTTTCTCGATCGACGACATGGTTGGTACTGCGAGCACGGCGTCGAGTGTCCTGCGGTAAGTCAGGCAAAACGGATTGGATAGGCTGACAGGCAGCACATCGGACGGACAAACAATGGTGGGATGAGAGCATGATCGCACGACACGAAGCACACACGGACAAGATGGACATCTGGTCGAAGCTTTCCGCGCCCTTGCCTTCGGGCGTGATCTCCTGGCGTCAGGACGGAAAAGCGGTACAGCGCGATGGGAAGTTCGTCGCGCGATTTGTCGCGTACATCGACGCGAACACGGTGCGCGAGCGACTCGATAGCGTGGTCCCCGGTGAATGGGACCTCACGCTGGAGCTGTTGCCCACGCTGCTGAGTCAGGACGAGAATGGTGAGCAGAGCTGTTCGTTCAGGGCACGCCTCCAGATTCTCGGCGTCATCCGCGAGGACGTGGGTACTGGGCGCGATTACAAGTCCGCGGCGACGGACGCATTCAAGCGCGCGGCGGTGCGTTTCGGCATCGCGCACGAGCTCTACTCGTACGAGCAGAATTGGGTGCAGGTCGATGGCGATGGCCGCTATGCGAAGCCGCTCGAAGATCCAGCGGCGGTCTACGCGCGACGACAGGCACGCATAGAAGCGCGCGAGCGCGCACGCGCCGAGCCTGAGGACGAACAGCCGGAACTGAATGAAGTCCACGTCGAGACGACGTTGCCCGGTCCAGCAAACGGACCCCTCGCTCTCGACGAGCCGAGCTGCCCCAAATGCGGTGGCCGCATGTGGGACAATCGTCTCTCGAAGCGCAACCCGAAGGCACCCGATTTCAAGTGCCGCAGTCGCTCGTGCGATGGCGTCATCTGGCCGCCGAAAGCGGGCGGCCGCTCCAATGCCAATGGGCACGACTCGTCCGAATCGACTGGGTCGCTCGTTTCCGAGATGGAAGTTGCAGCACAGGGAACGGATCAGAATCCCTTCTGATCCTCGAACTCGGGACCAGGAAGACGAGGCGGACGCGTTCGCGCGTCCGCTTTTTTTCTACTGCCCTGCGCCTCCCTCAACATCCGAAAGGGGCAACCGATATTTGAACACGAGGGCGCCGCGTATGCTCTCCACCGCCCTCGCCTGGAGCCAACAATGGAGCTTTGCGATTGTCCTGTCGTATCCCACGATTACGACGACGCGCGACGCGTGATGTCCCAGTGCTGGATCTTTACGAGCTCGCGTGGATTGCGCGCCATGACGCTCCACGGCAACGGCTCGAGTATGGCACTCGACGGACAACATCTATTCCGCTGGTGCATTCTCGACGAGGGCAATCCGAGCTCGATCCTCGGCTACCTCTATTGCGCCGAAAGTCCAACTCCAGAGCTACGCCAACGCGTGATCGCCCTGGCCAGGGCGCGATTCGCTCCCTCGAATCGCTCGTCCTCTGACTCTCGGTTCGAACAATCGGCCGTGTGATCCTGTGAGCTCATCGCGAATGATTTCGCGGTGAGGTTGGCGTGATCCTCGGTCCGCATCGTTGGCGCGACCTTCAACCGAGGATCGGATCATGACAGTCGTTCGCAGCATTCGAATCGTCGCGTCGGCCAGCCTTCTGCTCGCCGCCCCCACCGTCGCGCTCCGCGCACAGTTGCAAGAACAACATCTGGTACGCGTCGGATTCGCCGGTGGAGTCGTCGTACCGACCGCTGATGCGCGCAACGCCCTGAAGAACGGCGTGCAGGGGCAGGGCTTCGTCTTGCTGAATCTCGGGGGCTTTCCGCTTCGGCTGAACCTGGGCTACCAACACTTCGACCTTGCCCAAGCGCTGGCGTCGTCCCGAAGCGCCAGCGGCTCCAGCAACATCCTCGGCGGCGTCGCCGGCACCCAGATCGATCTGTTACGGGGACCGGTGAGACCGTACCTGCTGGCCGGCGTGGGGGGATTCAACGTTACGAACATGCTCACGACCACCAGCGGTTCGACGTCCCAATCGCAGTTCAACTTCGGCGTCGACGGAGGCGCCGGCCTTGCCGTAGCAATTGGCCGACTATCGGCCTTCGTCGAAGGACGTGTGCAGAACGTCTACACCCAACACGGCGCCATCGATCTCAAATCGATTCAGTCCGTGCCCGTAAGCTTTGGAATTCTGTTCTGAGATTGCGTTTCCGATAGGCGGGAGGAACAGGAGCGAGCGCGAACAGCGCGCGCGACTCCATATGAGACTTGCCCGAGCGCAAGCGAGGGCGATGAATTGAGGTGATCTGCTTTTGTGCGGCAGCACAAAGCAGATCACCTCAGTTCATCGTCTTGCGGAGCTCTATCAACGTCTGGTCCGTGGCATCGACGCGGACGAAGCCGAGCCGCGGATACTCGAGCTCGATCGTCACATACATCGCGATCGAGATGCTCGCCGCCAGTCCGAGGATGTACAGCCAGTTCCGGCGCCTCGGCAGCGCATACCCCGCGAACACCGCCGCGGCCAGCGCGGTGATGCCGAGCATCAGCCACATGAGCCATGGAGGATGGCTTCGCCGAGCCATTCGCTCCTTCTCGACAGCGCCAAACAGCTCGTTGAGTGCTGGCAGCAAAAGCATTCGTGCCACGTCACCCGGCGGCTTTGCACATGCGGCCACCGAACGTGACCAGACCTCGCTTTGAGCCCGCGTCACGTCTGGCGGTTCCTCGACAAGATTCTTGTAACCCCAGTCGCCCGAGTACCAACCGATCAGATGGTCGACGTAGCTACGAAGCCCCACCCGAATTGGCGGCTGTAGTTCGGCTGGCAGGATGTCGATCCGCTGCCACGCCGTGCCGGCAACGTTTACGACGTCGAGGATGAGCTCCCGGCGACGGTCGAAGCGCGAGCCAGCACCTGAGAAGCTGAACCCCAGCAGTAACGCGAGTAGTCCGTAGACCGCGCTGTCGACGACGCCGACGCCTTTTCGCGCCTCGCTCCCGTGTTTCCTCGTTTGATGCACCTCGAGCCGACGGCCCAGCTCGAGGCAGAGCACCAGTGCGAGGAACATCGCTAGCGCGATGCCCACGGTCAGCAGTGCGAACTCCAACTTGAGCATGTGTGGACCACCTGAACCAATGAGGGCTTGAGAGAGCCGGTCGCGGCTCTCGTGCCGAATGGTGTCGCAGGTTGGCGGCGATATGGCGCAGTGGACGTTGGTCCAACGACGGTCAAGCCATTCGCATCGCGTCCGGCGAGCCCGGGAGCCTTGTCGGAGCCGGAACACCAATCGCCGGAAGATCCACGCGAAAGATGGCGCCCCCGGACGCGCGATTCTTCGCTTGAATCCGTCCGTGGTGACGCTCCACGATCGATCGAACGATCACGAGGCCAAGGCCCAGACCGTGGGGTTTGGTCGAGTAAAACGGCTCGAACAAATGCTCCAGCACATCGGCTGCGAGGCCGGGGCCTGAGTCGGACACGGTGAGCTCGACCATGCCGTCCGCAACGGTGGTCCGTACCATCACCGCGCGATGCTCGATAGCGGTTGACGCCGCGTCGAGGGCATTGAGGAGAAGGTTGAGGACGACCTGCTGAAGTTGAACCGGATCGCCCGGCACCTTCGGCAACTCCGGCTCGGCCATGAGCTCGAGCTGGGTGTGCCGTACCGTCGCGTCGCGCTGGAGAAGACGGATTGCCTGACGAGCGACTTCGTTGAGATCGACCGCGCTCACCGTCTCCGCCTTGCGCAGGAGCATCCGCATGTGCTCGATGATCTCCGCCGCGCGCTGGCTGTCGGCGGCGATGTCGTCGAGAATAGTCAGGACTTGCTCAATGTCGGCCGGTGCTCGCCCGAGGAGGAGAGCGCCCGCCTGCGCATTGGCGCGGATCGCCGCCAATGGCTGCTTCAGCTCGTGCGACACCGCCGCGGCCAGTTCGCCGACCGTTGCGACCCGACCGAGGTGTGCCACCTGACTCCGCGTTTCTTCCAGTCGCAGCTCGGCCAGGCGTCGATCGGTGATGTCGAGGTGGGTGAGAATCGCTCCCCCATCCCCACGCGAGAGGGTGTCTACCCGAAGCTCGAACCACCGGACATCCGGCGAGAGCCAATGGTACTCGTGTCGGAATGACGAAACGCTTTCCTCGAGAACGGCTTCGAGGCCACGACGGATCTCGCCTGCCTCGACACACCCGCGCTCTTCCGCCCGGCGACATTCGTCCAGGTAGTTCCAGTTGAGGAACGCCTCCATCTCTTCGACCACCTTCGCGCCCTCCGCCAGCTCACGCCACGCCGCGTTCACTCGGATGATCCGACCATTCCGATCGATGATCGCGATTTGTGCGGCAATGGAGGCGAGCACCGCCTGGCTCAACTGCTCTGCCGCGCCCTCCGACGCAGCCTGGCTGACGACCCTCGCCTGCGAGCGGCGGCCCCGCGATCGATCGTAAACCAGCAGGCCAATCACGACGCACTGCGCGGCAATGATGCCTAACGCCAGGAAGATCGTCGAACCGTTCCGCGCCCACGATGCGGCAATCGTGACGAGCACCGTCGCGGGTCGGAACGGCACGTCGCCCTGCTAGCCCTCGACCGGGAGCGACACGCTCCGGAGCAGAGGTCTGATCAGCGCCACGAGCTCGTCGATGTCGAATGGCTTGTGGAGAAAGCCATGCGCGCGACGAATCCGGGATCCGTGCTCGACCATATCGGTATGCGCGCTGATGAAGACGATCGGCGGTGGCACCGTACCCCGCGACTCGAGCACATCCTGGAGGTCGAACCCGCTCAGACCACCAAGCTGGATGTCGAGGACGATGCAGGACGGTTCCGAGCTCGATGCATGCCCCAGGAACGATTCCGCTGATGAAAAGCTCTCGACCTGGATATCGAAGGCGCCGAATGCCCGGCTGAGCGACCGGCGAATCAACGGGTCGTCGTCGACGATAGCCACCCAGTCGTCGGAACCAGGACCCAGGCAGTGTGTTGTTTTGGGAGACGGCACGTGAGGCCCTCGTTGGCACACGCATGCTTGCACGGCGCCGTAGTTACGCGTTCCGGGCCATTCCCTTTATTGGACTTTTGTCCAATGGCAAGGCGAAGTCGGTTCCTCAGCGGGAAGGAACCGACCCACCTTCAGCTCGTGTCTCGATCTCACGGGCGAGACTCCGCTCGATACGGCCGGTGGTCACGCAGCCCTGATCGTTGATGCCGTAGAGATGCGGCGTGATCTCGATTGTCGACTGTGCCGAGTCGCCGCGCACGCGGAACGTCAGCGTCGTGTAGAACGGTCCCGTGATGCCACAGCCGTAGCCCACTGCATTTCGCTGGAGGTCGTTCCAACCTTTGAAACTGACCGGGCCGGTCGTATACAAGCCGGAGTCGCGCGCGACCAACCCGGTCGTCCACTGATGCTGAGCGCTGGTCTCGAGCAACGCGTCCCACGTCCGCCCCAGCGGCGCGCGGACCGCAAACGGGCCAGGCGGAGGATCGATGACGAGCGGCACGATCTGCTGATTCGTCGTACAGGCGCCGCCGCCGATGACGCTCATCACGAGCGCGACCTGACGGATCCTCACGGGATGAATCCCGCCTTGCGCATGTTGTTGATGGCGAAGTTCACCGAGTTGTCGGCGAGCTTATCGGCGTTCTTCGGATCGAGTGTCGCACTCCGCGCCATCCACACCAATTTGCTGTCGCGCATCGAGTACAGCGTCGTCTCCATCGTGTACATGATGGAGTTCGAGTACGAGATGGGGTCGTACGCCGTTCCCCAATAGCCCCAGTAGCCGTAGAAGTCGGTACCGCTCACGTTGGTGGGCGTCTGCTGTCCAACAAGACGCATCACGACCGCGCCGTCGAACCCCTGGCCCGCGACGACCGTGCGCACCGAGTCGATGTGGTTGATTTCGTTGTCGGGAACGAGTCGGTACGAGGGCACGCCGCCGGGAAGACGGCTCGCGAGTCGATCCTCCACCATCCTCCGCATCCCCGGATCCGTCGTCATGAAGACGGCGAGCGTGTGGTTGAGGTGGAACGGCGCTGTCGTCGGGTCCCTCCAGGACGACACGTATTGCGTGGAGCTGGCGCACGCGCCGGCGAGTCCACCGGCAATCACGAAGGCTGCTATCGTCCGATACATCTGCTACCCCCTTCCGGTCGATGCCTTGCCTAACGATATCCTCGACTCGCGTCGCGCAACCCGGCCGCGGGACAGTCTGGCGAGGACGCCATCATTCGTTCACAAGGTCAATCGGAGGGTACGACCGACTGGTGCGGCGGTGCATCTAGACTTTGGTCGCATCGGCGGCCACGACAAATGGCGCGACTCGACCTCGATGCGAGAACGCTCACTGCGGCAAGCTGGCGACCGTCTTACTGGAACTGCTGCAGAAAACGCAGCGAACGCGCAACCGCGGTCATGTGTGAGTTGTCCATTTTCCCCTCGTGCTCGATGAACCAGTGCTTGACATTCCCTCGCGCCGCGATGGCAAAAAAGCGCCGCCAGTCGATGACGCCGGACCCGAGCTCCGCGTTCGTGTCCATCTCCTCCGTGTCGAGCCGCGCTGAAATGCCGAAACCTGGCTTCAGATCCTTCAGGTGCAGCAGCTGGATCCTCGTCGGATACTTCTCGAGGTACTGCGTGGGATCCTTCCCCGCGTGGATGACGTGACCCGTATCCATCTCGAACACGACGAGCCGCGGATCCGTGTTTTCGATCAACACCTCGAGCGCGATCCTGCCGTCCAACTGCTTCAGATCCACGGCGTGATTGTGATAGCCGAGCTGGAGGCCATCCCGCGCGAGTTGCTCACCGTACCGGTTGAATTGCTCAGCGTTCCACCGATAGTCGTCAAGCGTGATCTTCTCGTACAGTGGCGTCAGCTCCTTCACGGACATGTTCGAGATGTCCTTGTCTTTGATCGACCGCAGCGTCGGAAAGACGACGATGATGTATTTCAGCCCGAGGACATGGGCCGCCTGGAGCGTCTTCGCGTCGGCGAGCGACTGCAGGTAGAAGTGGCCGCCGACCAGCGAGAGACCCAGGTCATTGCACTGACTCCTGAACTCGCGGGGCGCGCTCGGCAGCTCGAAGAGCTCGAGCTCGCGGAACCCGATTCGTGACAGCTCGCGGAGCGTGCCAGGCGTGTCGTTATTCAGCTCGCGTCCAACGCTCCAGAGTTGCAGTCCGGGCTCGAGACCCAGCGGATACCGTCGGACGCTCCGCGAGAGCATCGCGCCAATGGACGCGACGCCGATGGAGGCCACGAATTCGCGACGTGAAACGGGCATGCCGTCGCAACGCCAAAAAAGAGTTGCTCCGTCTGACATTCAGCGAGTCAATTGAAGTCGCCGCGCAATCTCGATGGACATGAGGATTCAGTGTCCGCGCCTCCTCAACCACTGAATCGTTAGCGCGACGGCGACCAACGCCGCCAGGACGCAAAGGACAACGACCCAACCCGGGATGATGAACTCAACGACGGTGTCCAGAGGAGACTTCCTTTCAGCTGGTGAAGTTGCTCGCCGCTTTTGCAAACCGACCCTGACAGCTGTCGAGGTCATAAGGCGCTTCGCCCTCGTCACTGGATCGGGATCGCTACGCCGTACGTGGTATTGATTGCTTGAGCCGCTGCGGCAGCGAGCAGCGATTGCCCCTGGGAGCTTGGGTGGACGCCATCGAGGCTGATGTATTGGCCAAACGGGCTGTTCGAGAACAGGAGATTCGAGACGCTGAACCGCGGTTTCGGAAGATCGTATACCGCGGCGAGCGAGAAGTAGGCGTAGCCGTACTTCTGGGCT
>DASXPH010000009.1:0-14395 GCA_036493735.1 Gemmatimonadaceae bacterium | reverse complement strand
CGGTGAGCCGATAGTTATCCATGCCGCCGCTGTGATCGCGGATGCGCAGGATAGCCACGTAATCATTGTCCGCTCTCGGTTGCTGCACGACGTCCACGTCGCCCCGCCCCGACGCCACCTGCACAGTCACAGTGCCGTCCCTATGCGGGAGCTCGTTCCGCACGTGCAAGTCACCGGCGCCGTTATCCGCCGTCCCGAGGAGCGTCACGTGGGCGCCGCCCCCCTGAATGCTGATCCGGGCGAGGCTGTCCACGCGTCCTGACCAGTCGAGCAGCACCCGCTGCTGAGCTGGCGCCGCCCACGCCGTCACCGCGATCGCGGCAACCGCCATCAAGACCTCTCGTACCCCTCTCTTTGCTGACATATGCTCTCCTCCAACGGGCTGAACCGCGGTCCTGACCGCCGCGGTGGGAGGCTTATCAGGCAGCGACCGTGCCGGAAGAGAGCGTCAGGGCGGGCTAGCCGGACACGACAGCCAAAGTTTAGCGGCGAAGCGGGAGTGCGGGTGCCAGTCGAGGTGAATCACTCCAGTCGTTAGGCCACCTAGCGATGGTTGGATGCGCGTCCCGACGGGATGCTCAGGGAGCGTAAGACCGCGAGCAGCGAATCCCGCGTGCTCCTCGAGCGCGTGGAGATCGCGATGAATACACCGAACGTGTCGGGAAGCGCGAAGTCGACCTGCGCCGAGAAGACCGAATCGAGCGCGCGGCCCTGGCGCGACTGGTAGAGGTAAAGGGGCATCTCGAATCCCGCGACTCGCGCACCGCAACCTCCGGGTACGGTGCCGGGCGAATTGTCGCCATGAGGGGAGAACATCACCTGCACCCTCGCTCCCTTTTTCATGAACTCTGAACTGATCGACGAGTCGGGCATCGTGTCGACCGATTCAGTCAGCTCGGGAGGCACACGCAGCGTCGCGCCGGGCAATCCTGGCAGCGAGTGCAAATCCCAGCTTGCCGGCGCCTCCGGCAGCGGCGCGCAGGGCGCCACCTTTCGCGCGCGCATCCGATAGGTGTCTACGGTGGCGAGTGCGAACGAGTCGCCGCCCTCCGCTACCACGTAGTCGGGGATGCGTCGTGCTCCTGGCGCTGGCGCGGTGTTCTCGCAGGCGATCGCCGCGATCGCCGCGCCCGTGACCAGCAAGGTTGTCGCGGACGAGAGTCTGCTCTTCATACATTGCAAACTCTTTTCACCCTCGTCAGGTAACGATCATCTCCAGGACTAACACGTCATTGGGACGTGCTGCCCGTTAGGTGGTATTGCCCTCCGACGAAAGTACGGCTCCGCGTTCAGTCCGTTTTTCGCGAATCTCTGCCACGCGCTGGTCCCGCACTTGCTCTATTCGAGCGGCCAACGCGCGACGAGGCGCGGTCGCAAGAGGGGCGTCCGACGAAGAGGGCGGCGAGCTCGGCGGGCTCGAGCATCGCCACGCGGACGCGAGACGTCAATCAGATGGGGATTATGGCTGACCAGAATGACGACCTGACGAAACGCGGCATCGAGAACTCCGTCGAAGGCAAGACGGATAATCTCAAGGGCAAGGTGAAGGACGCGTGGGGCGGCGCGACGGGCGATACGTCGAAACAGGCCGAAGGCAAGTTCGATCAGCTCAAGGGCAAGGCCAAGGACACGCTCGGGAAGGGCGAGCGCAAGCTCGACGAGTAACCGCGAAGCATACCTGCTCGGCTTCAGACACTGAGCATCCGTAGCACAACGAGTGACGGAGCGCCGCGTTTGTCGTTAGGCATCGATGGATGCACGCTCCTTCACTCGTCAGCGGGTGGCTTGCGGCTGACCCGACCCGGCGTCAGCCAGCGCTGCCCAGGGTGAAGCGGACCTGCACATCGGCGACCGCGACCGCGATCGTTCCATAGAGTGGTCAGCGCCGCTTGAACGACTCGACAAGAACGGCCGCCCCCGCCGCGTCGGCACCCCAGATCGTGAAATCCAGTGAGACCCCGTTCAGCGTCGTCACGTCGGCGCGGAGTTGCTTCGCCCGATCCGACCAGCCGTTGACCTTTACCGCGACGCGATCGAGTGCGCGGTTCTCGGTCTTCGCGATGACGTGAATCAGCTCCACGCCGCACGCGGCAACCGCGGTGAGGAACGCCTCGACAGGCGTTACTTCCTCCCCCGGACACCCATTCTGCACCGGGCCATCGATGATGAAGTGATGATCGCGCGCGCCGCAGAGGACGCGTCCGAAGGTGTCGGTGGACCGCGCGCTCACGTCATATTCGCGGCGCGTCGTTGCAGTGCCTGGAGAAGTCATCGAGCAAAGCTGCGAACCGCATGAAAGCTCGGCAAGGCATTGCCGAGACGGGGCTGGCGAATCGGACTCGTTCGCGCGAGCTTCTCAGCATGCCCGAAGAAGCCCCGAAAGGTTGGCGTCACGAGCGACGGCACGAGAGCAAGAAGCCGCCAGTCCACGTGCGCTTCACCGCCGACACCGGCGAAGTCTGGACGGTGTGGGATACGACCTTTAGCAAGTTCAAAAATCATCGTCACGCGCATTGCGACCTGTCGGCCAAGGCGCGCGTCTTCGTCAATGCCGCCGGCGTGAAGCGCAGCTACGACTTCAAGAGAAACGAGTCGCGCGTCCTCGACGCCGCCGAGCTGGAGCGGCAGTTGCGAGAGGCGAGCTTCGTTGGAGCGATGCCGGAGTTGAGTAAGCGGACGCCGCGTTAGGCGCGGCGCGTTCCGCTCACCGATCGATCATTCGCTGCGCCCCTTCGGAATAGCGGTGACCCTGCACCGTGATCTGCGACGCTGCCTCGTCGACCTGGCGGAGGTCATCCCGTGTCAACTCGACGTTCACCGCGCCGAGGTTCTCCTCGAGTCGATGGAGCTTCGTCGTACCCGGGATCGGAACGATCCAGGGCCGCTGCGCGAGAACCCACGCGAGTGCGAATTGAGCCGGCGTGACACCCTTTCGCGCCGCGATCGTGCCGACCAACTCGACCACCCTCTGATTCGCCTTTCTGTTCTCCGGCGAGAAGCGCGGCACGGTGTTGCGGAAGTCGGTCGAGGCGAACGTCGTATTCTCGTCGATCTTGCCAGTGAGAAAGCCCTTGCCGAGCGGTGAGAAGGGCACGAAGCCGATTCCGAGCTCCTCCAGCGTCGGCAGAATCTCTTGCTCCGGTTCGCGCCACCAGAGCGAGTATTCGCTCTGCAGCGCCGTCACTGGCTGCACGGCGTGCGCACGGCGGATCGTCTGCACACCAGCCTCCGAGAGACCAAAGTGCCGCACCTTTCCCTCGCCGATCAGCTCCTTCACCGTGCCGGCGACATCTTCGATGGGCACGTCGCGGTCGACGCGGTGCTGGTAGAGCAAGTCGATGTAGTTCGTTCTCAAACGACGCAGTGAGTCATCGGTGCTGCGGCGAATCGTGGCGGGGCGGCTATCGAGCTTGCCCGTCTGCTTTCCGTCGGCGTCGAACTCGAAGCCGAACTTCGTCGCGATCACCACTCGATCGCGGTACGGTGCCAGCGCCTCGCCAACGACGTCCTCGTTGACGAATGGTCCGTACACCTGCGCGGTATCGAAGAAGGTGACACCCCGCTCCACCGCGGCACGGATGAGCGCCACGGCCTGCGCGCGATCGGCGGCGGGGCCGAAGCCGTAGCTCAGCCCCATGCAACCGAAGCCAAGCTCGGAGACCTCGAGACCGCGCCTGCCCAACGTTCGTGTTTTCATAGCACTCGCCATTATTGTCAGAACGGAATCCCGTGCTCGTTGAGCAAACTGATAACCCGCTCTCGTTGTTCCGCGAACGCTGTCCAGACGCTGGCGCACCAGCTGTCGATCGCCCGATCGCGGCCGACACCCTCGGCAATTTTCATGACATCGAGCGCGGTGAAGTTACCACGGTCGGCGGGCAGGACGAAGCGCGGCCAATCCCGCTTTCGCCGAGCAAGCTCCATGTGCACACGTTGTACCTGGCGCCCGGAGAAGCCCTTCTCGACGTGAAGGGAGAGTCCAACGAGGGCGAAGGCCACGCCGATTGGCTTGCTGCTGTCGGTGGCGTTCTGCGCCGCAAAGGCGTCGACGACGTGCTGGTGAATGAACGTCGCGTCGCCGTGCGTCAGCGTGTACGCGCAGAGCTCGTCGTACGCGTCACGTTCAGGCGTCTGCTTGCTCGCGATCGATCGCCGCATCGAGTTGCGAGAGGCTGGAAGACGTGGAATGTTCGTGTGCGGCCAATTGCGAACTTACGAGGACAATCCACAATGCGCATTCCTCATGCACTGCGTCTGGTGCTACTGGCGGCCATTGGATGCCACCATCCGTCGCAAGATCCGTCAATACCGACGGAAAGCCACGCCACGCCGCGATTGTCGCGACCTGAGCAAGTTATCATCCCTCCGGGGCTGGCGCACTGGCCGCGACCCGTCTCGAACGGTCAATTCCCCCATTACCCCAAAGACGCACGGAGCGCCGGCGTCGAGGGCCGGGTGTTCGCCGCATTCGTGATCGACGAGGGCGGCCGCGCGGAGCCAGCGACGATCAGCATCCTTCAATCACAGTCGTCCCCGCATCACCGACAGTTCGTATCGTCGGTGTGCGATTTTCTTCGAAACGATGCCAGGTTCAGCTGGGACCCGCATGCTCCCGTGCGGGGGTTGGTCATCATGCCATTTGAATTTCACCTCAGTAGCAGGCTGGTGACCGAGGCGATACCGCCGATGCCCGACCTCAAACCGGTGGGCGATAGCCTTCGTCAAATGTCGCCACCGGAGCTCGCGCGCTGGGTCGACTCACAGGAGCACTGCTTCTGACCGTATTCGCCAGCGAGTCGCCCATTTCGATCGGAGGGGGAGGGCACGCCTCACGCCCCACACGCCACGCCTCACGCTCAACGCTCAACGCTACTCAGGCGTCGCCGACTGCCAGGCGCTGTGGATTGCCGCGTACGTCGCGTCTTCGTGCACCGCATGCGCAATGCGAGATGCAGTGTCCAGCACCGGCGCCGCGGAGGCGCTCTGCCCCTCAGACCGTAGCACCGCCGCCAGCTCCTCGGCCGCGAAGATGTACGTCAGCGGTATGCCGACCGATGGGCGATCGACCCAATCGCCATGCGCCTCGATCGCCCGCGGGCCCCGAAACACATCCGTGAACAGCGCCTTGGACCGTGGCAGATCGAACCACCCCGAGCCTCGAATGTTCACGGTATCCCTCGAGGCGCTGGCGGGCGGCAGAAAGAGCTTGCTCGCGAGCCCCTGAGACAGCGTGAAGCCGCCGAGGCCTAACGATTGCGCATAGTTGCCCACGGTGCGGCTGAAGTAGATCGGCCGCTGCGGCCAGGTGTCAGCGATCATGCGCAGCACGGCGATGTCCTTGCGCTCGAGGACACCAGAGCCGTCGGGCGCTTGTGGGAGATTCTGCGGGACGACGGTCGCCGTGAGCCCTGCCTTGCGCAGCGTCATCGGCTCCCGAATCAAGACATACTCGGGAATGGAGTCGGTCACCGCGAGGTGTAACGGCGACCCGGTTGGCACCGGCCAGGACGTGCCGCGGTAGATCGTCGGGCCGCTGGCCTCGTCGTACCTATAGATGGGCCGGCGAATGATGCCCCGCACATACCAGTCGGTGTTGAGCAGCGATAGCACGGCCACGGTGACGTCCTTGCGAACGCCTTCCACTTCCTGCGCGTACCAGAGCGGGAAGGTGTCGTTGTCGCCGTAGGTCACCAGCACGCCATACGGCTCGACGGAATCCAGCAGATCGTGAGCGAAAGCCAGGGTGGAGTAATCGCCGCGCCGGGAAGCAGCGTGCCAGTTGGCGGCGAGTGGCACAAAGGCGACGAGCAGCAGCGGCGACGCGAGCACGAACGCGCGACGCACGTTCGTTAGGCGAGCAAGCGACTCCCAGAGCAGCACGAGTCCGAGCGCGGCCCACACGCCCCACGGCGAGAAGCTCCAGATGAAGAAGTAGTCGCGATCGCGCACCTCTCGCTCGACGGTGTCTGCCAGCTCCGGCGCCTGCGATGCGCCATACTTGAAGTTGAGATAATAGATGAGCAGGAGCGTGACCGTGAACAGGTACGTCGCAAAGTACCAGAAGCTCTTATGATCCCATCGCCAGTGCGCCCACGCGCCGAACAGACCCAGCACGAGGAAGAGCGCCGCGCATGCCGCCTGCGCCGCCGGATACTCGCCATGCGCATCGCGCAACCATTGCCACTTGAAGTACAGCCACCACATCCCGACTTGCGCGGTGAATGGCGCCTGACGAACGGAGACATCCGGTTTCCCATATTGAACGCGATTGAAGTTGTCGCTGAAGGCGCGATAAGTCTCCTGCGAGAACGTGCACGAGAGCGCGATCTGCGTTCGGCAGCCCGTTGGCTCACCTTCGTTGATCGGCGGAAAGTAGGCGGAGCGGATGGGCTGCGTCGCGAAGGGGGTGAGGCCGAGGACGAGCGCGCCAACGCACGCGAGCACGAGACGCCAGCGCAGGAGAGTCCGCGGACGCTGGACGAGCACCGCGACGATCGCTGCTGGTACGGCGAGCACGCCGGCCATATGGTTGGCGTAGCCGAGGCCAGAAAGGTACGCCACCATAACGAGCAGCCGATCCCCCTTCGGTCCATCGGGATCGCCGGACCAGCGTATCATCAGCCAGCAGATGATCGCGATGCCGACGAGGCTGACGGTGTACACCTTCTCGTTGACGACGGACTGGTTCCAGACGGTGAACGCGGTAGCGCCGATGATCGAGCCCAACGTCGCACCAGTCAATCGTTGCCAGCGTTCGGCGAGCCAGCCGGCGAGCACGCGTTCGGTGACGAGGAACCACATCCCCGCCGCGACCGCGCTGCACAGCGCCGCGAGGATATTGATGCGAACAGCGACGCTGCTCGCAATCGGCAGGAGCGAGAAGAAGCGACCGAGAATGACGAACAGTGGATTGCCCGGCGGGTGTGGGAGGCCGAGAGTGTAGGCAGCCGTCATGTACTCGCTCGTATCCCACATTGCCGTGGACGGCGCGAGGGTGAGCAGGTAGAGAGCGAAGACGCCTAACGCTACCAACGCTGCGACGCGGTACGATGGCGGTTCCACGTCGCGCGCCCCACGACCCGGCGTGCGCCGCGCGTTGTTGTCGCGCCGCCCGGACCAAAGCGACAGGGGCAGCAGCACCAGATAACCAGCGACGAGAAGGATCGGCGCGAGCGTCGTACCGCCTCGGGCGAGATCGGCGAAGCCGATGAACAGCACCGCCACGGCGGTTACGGAAAGTGTCTTGTCTCTCATACGCGACATGTTATCGCCGACGCCTAGTGCAAAGCGTCAGAGACTTGTCAGAACGACGCGGAGTAAGACGCGGAGGGCGCGGAGTGCACGGAGGACGCGGAGGTTCTTATCGCGAGCTCTTCTGCTTTCGCGTCGCCGCGTGCGCCTTCGCTGCCTTGTCGATCGCGCGCTGGAATGCTGGAGAGAGACGTGTCGCGAGCCGCTTCATCGCCCAATTGATCTCGGCCGCCGGTGACGCCGACGACTCGCCACACTCTCGGCACGGCGAGAACTGTACATACGAGAAGACGTGACGGAATTGCGGAAGCTCGGCGTGCGGAATCGTCACGCGCACGTCTTCTGTCGCCAGTCGAATCAAGTCTTCCGCGTTCTCGGCGCCATGCTGCGTTTGATAACCACGCACGCGGGCTTCGGACATTCGTATCCCCAATTCCGAATTCTCGCGAACGCAGCACGCCGGATAGCCGAGCACGTCCGCCACGTCCGTCTCGCCCTCGACGGCCGCGCGAATCGCTGGGGCGAGATTCTGATCGCGATAGATCCAGAGCACCTGTCCTTCCCGCTCACATGACTCCCGGTCCCGCTGCCGTTCCCATTCGAAGAAACGCGGATCGTAATTGGGCGCGCGATGGTAATACGTCGGCACTGCAGAAGTGCGCATCACGAGGAGCCCGCGTCCGGCAGCGATGCGCTCGATGGCGCGCATGAAACTTCTGCTTCGCATGCCCTGGCCCTGCAGATGGCTCGGTTTCTCTCCAGCCGCTACCGCAACGAGCTCGAGGTAGTCGATCAGAATCTCGAGCTCACTCGTTTTTTCCTCACGCTCGAACGGTATTGCCTGCAGATCCGTAAGGAGAGAACGCAGTTCTGGATCTTTGGTCAGCACCATGAAACAACGATATCCGATCGCCGCGGACCTACGCTCCGAACTGCTTCAAATGATGGTCGATGTGCTTCGCTTGGAGCCCGCTATTGAAGCTCCCCGTCACGCGTCCAAAAATCGGCGACTCAGGCCACGCCGAATCCATCGGCTTCTTCGCAAACTCGTCGATCAGCGTCAGGCAGCGTGCCTTCTCGGCGTTGAAGTCGCAACGCTCGCCGACGCAGTAGTCCGGGTGAGTCGCTAGACCCTTCTTCCACGGCACGTTCAAGGCGACGAAACGAAAGACTGGTCCCGGCATCGGCAGCTTCATCGGCGTGAAGTCGCCCTGGCCGAGGGTCGCGCCGATGGCGATGTTGAGATGCTTGAGCATCTGGTCGACCGTCATCTTCCCCCACTGTCGCTTGGCATCGGGCTGGAGCGCCTCGAGGCGCGAGCGCAGCGCGGTACGCGTGGCGGGATCGTGGAGACGCCGCATAGCTCCTCCGTGTGAAGGCGATTCGAATCTGTCATTCTCCGATCACGGGCGCCATACAGGACTGAAGAGGCATGACACCGGACGAAATCACTGGACATGGACAAGAGGACCCGGTGAAACGTGGCCGAGAACGTGACGTCGTTCGTTACTCTCGATTCCCAGTGCCTGGCGTCGAAGCGATGGAAGCCACGACGGCCCGATCGTACCCGCGCCATACCCACGATCAGTTCGGGATCGGCCTGGTGACGAATGGGCGACACGCATCGTGGAGCGGCGTGGGTCACGTGGAGGCTGGTCCCGGCGATTTCATATGTGTCAATCCCGGAGAAGTGCATGACGGACACGGTGTAGCGGGAGGGCAGCGTTCCTGGCGAATCCTCTACTTCGAAGCTGGCGTTGTTGCCGACATTCGCGGCGATCTCGACGAGCGTCCCGCCGGCGACTACGAATTTGAAGCGCCAGTGTTCTCTCAGCCCGAGCTCCGCGACTACTTCAACGGAGCCTACGCCCTGATTGCGACAACCGGCGCCGGCGATGCTCAGCTGGAAGGAGAAACGCGATTGTTCGAGCTCTTTGCTCGCCTAACGCCGAAGCCCTTCGGACACACGACGCGGAGACCAACGTGTCGGCCGCAGATTCGCCGCATGAAACGGCTCATCGACGAGTCTCCGGTACTCCAGTGGTCTCTCTCCGAGCTGTCACGAGCCGCTGGACTCAGCCGTTACCAATTCCTTCGTGGATTCGCGCACGAGGTTGGGCTCACGCCTCATTCATATATCGTGCAACGCCGCCTCGAGCTCGCGAAGCAGCTGATGCGTGCCGGCCGAGGTCTCGCGGAAGTGGCGCTGACCGCCGGATTCAGCGATCAAAGTCATCTGACGCGGACGTTCGCTCGGCAGTTCGGCGTCACGCCGCACCAGTACCGATTGGCTATCGCGTAGGACTGCAATTTCGTTCAAGACGACTTCGACGCCCGTTCGGCAGTTTGCCCGCCGTTCAAGGAGGGGAGATGCCGGCGTCGTCCGATCACCGCGTGGCGCTGTTTCGCGCTGCTGACACGTTACCAATCCTCGAAATCATCAACGAAGCGGCACTTGCCTATCGAGGGGTGATTCCCGGCGATCGGTGGCACGATCCATACATGAGCAGCGACGAATTGCGGCACGATATCGAGCGCGGAGTTTCCTTCGTCGGCCTGAGTGCGGGCCAGAGACTCGTCGGCGTGATGGGCGTACAACGGGTTCGCGACTGCGACCTCATTCGGCATGCGTACGTGCTGCCGAGCTTTCAGCGCCACGGCATTGGCGGTTCGCTCTTACGGCATTTGATGGCAGGGACCACTCGCCGGATGCTCGTCGGCACCTGGGCGAACGCGACGTGGGCAATCTCGTTCTACCAGCGCCACGGATTCACACTCGCTGATCCAGCACAGAGCAAGCTGCTGCTCGGCGCCTACTGGGAAATCCCGCCGGCACAGATGGAAGCATCCGTCGTCTTGCTACGAGCAGCTACCGACGAGACGAGCATGAACCCACGCCTTACAGGACCGGCATGACTCGGCAACAGAATGCGCGACTCGCTGGCTTCATGTTCCTCTTCTACATCGTCATCGGCATTGGGCAAGAGATCATCGGTGCCGGTCTCGGCGCGAGCAACGACGTCGGGACCAGGCTTGCGAAGATGGAGCAGCACGCGGCACAGGTTCAGGTCAACGCACTTCTTGGTTTGCTCATGGCCTTCACCGCGCTGATGCTCGCCACCGCGCTCTATGGACTCACGCGCCATGAAGACGGTGATCTTGCCATCCTCGCTCTGGGTTTCCGACTGGCTGAAGCGTTCTTCGGGGCGGTGCCGACGCTCCTGTCGTTGACTCTCCTATCGCTCTCCACTAGCGGCGCGCCGATCACGGATTCAGAGGTTGCTGTTGCCGGCAGTCTCTTCCGCGTTCGATCGTTAGCGCCACAGGTAGGCTCTATCTTCTTTGCGGTTGGCAGCACCATCTTCTCGTGCCTGTTGTTGAAAGGGCGGCTGATACCGCTGGTTCTTGCCTGGCTCGGTGTGGCCGCGTCCTTATTGCTTGTGCTTACGCTGCCCCTTCAACTCGTCGGTTTGCTCCAAGGCGGCGCGATGAGGGTGGTCTGGGTCCCCATGGCGGCGTTCGAGATTCCACTAGGAATTTGGCTGCTCGTGCGAGGTGTCGACGTTTCGCGATCCAGATAGTACTACTCGGAACGCAGCGTCTCCATCGGATCGACGCGGAGCGCATGTCGCACCGGTAATGCCGATGCCCCCAAGGCGATCGCCGTGAGCACTGTGATAGCGATGCCTAACGCCACCGGGTCCAACGGCTGCACGCCATAGAGAAATGTCGTCAGTCCGCGACCAGCGGCGTACGCGGTCGCGAGACCGACGCCGCAGCCGACCACCAAGAGTCGAAGACTCTGCCGAAGGATCGTGCGCGTGAGCACCGCCGGATCAGCGCCTAACGCGACTCGTATCGCTATCTCTCGCGTTCGTCGAGCCACGGCGTGCTCGATGATGCCGAATAGTCCGACTGCCGCCAGGACGACGGCGAGAAGGGTGAAGACACCGTAGATCAACAGTGCGAAACGAGGCGCCCGATAGGCGTACTCCAGCGCTGTCGTTCCCCGCATGATTCGGCTGATTCGTACGTCAACACCGGCGCGCTCGATGGCGCGAGCGAGAAGTGTCCCCAACTCCGCCGAATCGAGCCTCGTGCGTACGAGCACTGCTCCTTCCCCTTCGCTGATCAGAGCGGGAGATCGGTACACTTGCAGCCCGAAGAAGTCCGGGCCGACATCGCCCGGCATGCGCACGTCGCCGACGATGCCGACAACTGTGAGCCACCGCGCGTTCGCGTTCTCGCCGTAGCGCATGCGCGCTCCGAGGGCGTCGCGATCGGGCCAGAGGCGACGCGCGAGCCGCTGATTGATGATCACTTCGCTCGAGGCCGCGGTGGGGCTCACGTCGAATCCTCGGCCACGCACGAGGGCAATGCGTGCGACCTGGAAGTAATCGGAGCCGACGCGCCATCCCCCTGTCGCCATGACTCCACTTGGCCGCACACCAGACGCGCCCTCGACTTCGCTGGGCCCGGGAACCGTCCGGGTGAGAGGCAAGGCGCCGATGGCGACCTCACTGATGCCCGGCATACTCGCGATGGCGTCACGGATGGCCTGCATCGCCGCCATTTCTTGAGCAACCGTGAACTTTGTCGTCAGTGAGTTGCGACGGACGGCGACCTCGAACAGACCATGGGGCTCGAACCCGATCGGTGCCCGCACGAGCGCGACGAACGACCGTATGAGTACGTCGGCGGTCGCCAGGAAAACCAACGAGAGCGCGATCTGCGCAATTACGAGTATCGCGTGCGCACGACCGGTCGAACGCCCGTGCCCTATCCTCGCGCCTCCGGCGCGAAGCGCGTCATCGGGAGAGCGCTCCCATGCGAGGAGCGCCGGTCCCGCGCCGAACAACAGCGAGGTCGCCACCGAGACGGCAATTGTCCAGACAAGGACCGCAGCATTGAGATGTGCACCCTCGAGGTACCAGAAACCGACTGCGCGTATCGCGCGCAGTCCAAGCCAGGCGATAATCACGCCGAGTGCGCCGCCTGGGATTGCGAGTAATAGACTTTCCGTCAGAAGCTGCCGTGCCAGTCGACCGCGTTCAGCGCCGAGAGCCTGTCGAACGGCGAACTCGCGTCGTCGCGACCAGCCGCGCATCAGCAAAAGCCCTGCGACGTCGGCGCATGCGATGAGCAGTAACGCTCCCGCTGCGATGAAGAGCACCTCGACGGCACGGCGTCGCCCGGGCTCGACACGCTCTGCCGTCGTGCGGGCCGATGCACGCCGCCCGTACAATAGCCCGGTGTCGGGCAGCATGTCGAGGATTCCCTGGAGCTCTCTTGATCCGGCAGCGGACGTGACTCCTGATCGCAATCGCGCGAAGGCGTCGACACCGGTGGCGGAATCAATGTTCAGAGGCAACTCGATCGCCGGCACAAACCCAGCCGAATTTCCACTCGGATCACCGACGTTAGGCGGTAGGACGCCGACGATCATTCGCCGTAAACCATCGACGCTCATGGAGCGGCCAATGACTTCCGGCGAAGCGGCAAAGCGACTCCGCCAGAGAGAGTCTCCGATGAGCACGACCGGCGGCGCACCGTAACTCGCGTCGCTTGCGGCGAAGCCGCGACCTAACGACGGTCGCACCCGGAGAAGTGACAGGAATGATGGAGTCACCCGCCCGCCGCCAACCGAATCGGGAGTTGCACGGCCGTCACTTTCGATGGCGTAGGTGCCCCAGTCGAATGCCGCGAAGTCCTCGAGCGTGCGTGACCGCGCTGCCCACAATCGGTAGAGGGACGCGCTTATGCCCCAACCGAATTCGCCGTCTCCCGAATTGCGCAATTCGAGATTCACGATGCGATTGCCGTCCCGGTAGGGGAGCGGTGAGAGGAGCAGGTGGCGCACCACACCGTACACGGCGGTCGTCGCACCGATACAGATCGCGAGGGTGAGCACGACAACGACCGCGAGTCCGGGACCCTGCCTGAATTGCCGCAGAGCGATCCGCACGTCCTGGCCGAAGTCCTCGAGCCACTGGAGAACGGCAAAGCGACGAGATCGCCGGTCAGCGCGCACGACCGCGTAGGCACGGAACTCGTCCGCGTCACCGAATTTGCGTTGCGCCTCCATTGCCGCTTCTGTTTCGCTCATGCCGAGCGCCCGGAATTCGGCGACGCGCATCGCGAGATGAAACTGTAACTCCTCGTCCGCATCGCGGAGCATTCGTGCGCGCGACAGCGGCAGACGGAAGAGCCGGCGTACACCGTTAGGCAGCTTCACTGAAGCGTATCGCTCCTCACGCCGTTTCGATTATGCCGCTCACGGCAGCAACGTACCGTTTCCATGTCGCCGTCTCGGCGCGCAGCAGTTGACGGCCGCGCGACGTCAGCGAGTAGTACTTCGCACGACGGTTGTTGTCGGAGATGCCCCACTCCGTCGCGATGGCGCCCGCATCCTCGAGGCGATGCAGCGCCTTATACAGCGCCGAATCGAGAATCTCGAGCTCGCCTTTCGTCGCCTGCTCGATCCACTTCGTGATACCGTACCCATGCATCGGTCCCCAGGACAGCGTCTTGAGAACCAGCAAGTCGAGCGTACCGTGGAGGAGGTCGTTGGTCTCACGCGCCATCGCTTTACCCACTAGGTTAGGGGAGAAAGTGCAGTCCGCGTCACGCTCCTGTCAATGGGTCTGGCCCGACGGCACCGTGCGGGCCTAGGTTGCTGTAGGGCGTCCCAGGAGGCTCCCGTGCGCTTCGTCTGGCCAGCGCAGCGATACGATCGCCTAACGCGAGAAGCCACGATCGTTGCCGCCGTGCTTACGACATGTGCTGGTTTCGCGATCGTTCTTTCAGCGGTTCGGATCTATCGGGCCGCCGAGTCCACCGGCGCGCCGTCGACTGACGAACGCGTCGAGACGGTCACCTTCCTGCAGCCGCGGCCAGCACCCACTTCGCCGGCGCGCTCAGGGAGCTTTGTTCGTCCCACGTCGGTGCCCACGACGCCCTTGCCGCCATCCTCGCGCACCGACACGGGCTCGCTCATGACGAATCACGTCGAGTCGAGCGCGCGCGTCGAGCGGCCGGCGACCTCGGTGCCCAGTGAACCGAGAGCAGCGCCACGCGCGCTCGGCCCCTACTCGGCCTCGGCCGCTTTTACCCTCGGCCGGATCGACTCAGGTGCTGCCCCGCC
>DASXPH010000008.1:0-13780 GCA_036493735.1 Gemmatimonadaceae bacterium | reverse complement strand
TTGCGACCGATGCAAACGATCTTCGAGGGTCGTGCGAGTGGCATTGCAGTTCCTCTGCTCCTCGGGATGACAGCCAGTGGAGTAAAAAGCTCTGACCTCTTCCAGTACTTCAGGCCACGGTCCGATCTTTCGACGCGCCGGCGGCAGTCCATCCAACAACCCGCGGCCGTAGCTCTTCGTCACGATACGCGGATCCGCGATGACGACGACACCCCGATCGGCGCCGCTTCGAATGAGCCGCCCGAAACCCTGCTTCAATCGCAGAGCCGCGTGCGGCAACATGTATTCGACGAACGCGTCGCCGCCACGCGCGGCGATCGCCTCGCAATGCGCGGCGGTGATCGGCTCACTCGGCACCCGGAAGGGCAGCTTCGCGATCATGAGCGCACGCAGCGCCTGACCGGGCACGTCGACGCCCTCCCAGAACGACGCCGTTCCGAGAAGCACGGCCCGACCGGATTCACGGAAGCGCGCGAGGAGGTTGTCGCGTCCATCCTCGCCGTGTACGAGCAGCGGCCATCTGCGATCGACACCGCGAGCGCGCAGCTCGGAGGCCATCGCGCGAACGTCGCGGTGACTGGTGAACAGCACGAACATCCCGCCGTCGGCGGCCGCGGCGAGATCGAGCGCGAGGCGCGCCGCGGCAAGCTGATGGCCGGCGGCGTCCACGTTAGGCGCCGGAATGTCGGTCGCCACTCCGAGCAGCGAATGTTCCCGATAGCGAAAGGGCGAAGGAAAGAGCCCGGTCCGTGGCGCGACGTCCTTCTCCGTGAGGCCAAGACGCTTGCTCAGGAAGGCGAAATCGGCGCACGCCGGGCCCCGCGAATCTCGTAGGGCGCTCTGATCGCGGGCGCCGGCGGCGAGCGTCGCACTGGTGACGATCGTCGTCGCGTTGCGCTTGAACAGATCCTCACGAAGCACCGGCGCGAGATCGAGCGGCACGGAAGTCACCGCCGCCGAGCGCTCGCGTCCCTTTGCCTCGATCCAGCGGACGGTTGGATCACCACGCGGCGGATCCAGCGCCTGGTGCAGCGCGTCGCCGGCGAGCTGCAGCCGGCGGATGACCGCGCGCAGCTCGTTGAGCAAGGGCGCGAGCTGCTCGTCGAGCTTCGCGCTGCCTTCGATGCGCTCGCGGACGAGCTGCAATCCCTGCTGCAGCAGCTGGATCTCGCCTAACGTGTCAGTGAGCGCGACGCGCAACCCGGTCTTCCAGATCGGATGATTCGCGAACTGATCGGTGAGTCTGAGCACCGACTGGCCGGATTCGCCGAGCAGCAGCTCCAGCAGATCGAAGAGCATCGAGCTCTTGTCGCGAACCGCATGCACCGACGGGGCGAGTCGCGCGTGGACGAGATCGAGGCTGGCCGTGCTGAGCAGGTCGTCGTTCGCCGAGAGGCGCGCCACGAGAGATGGCAGCAGGCCTCGGCCGCGCCGCTCCAGGCGATTGAACAAGCGCTGAAGTGAGCGGCGCGTTGCGGTCATGCCGAGGTGCGCAGCCGCTGCGTCCTCGAGATGGTGTCCTTCGTCCACCACGAGCCGCCGATACGCGGGAAGCACCGCCGCCTCTTCCCAGTTGTTGGACGCCCGTCGCACGGCGACGTCCGACATCAGCAGATGATGATTGACGACGATGACGTCCGCCTGCGCCGCTTCGCGACGTGCCTTGTACAGGAAGCACTTCTGATAGAGCGAGCACTTGAGCCGGAGACAGAGATCCGGCTCTGCCGCGACTTCGTCCCACAGCTCGGCACGCGGCGGCGTCGGTAGATCGCTGAGAGAGCCGTCCGTGGTCTTCTCCGACCACTGCACGATCGTCTCGAGCTCGCTCGCCAGACTGTCGTCGATGAGGGTACTGCCCGACCCCTTCACCTGCTCGAGACGCAGGAGACAGAGATAGTTACGCCATCCCTTCAGCAACGCGTAGCGTACTTTCTGGTCGGAGAGCGCGTCGGCCAGGAAGGGCAGGTCCTTGCCGACGAGCTGTTCCTGCAAGTTGATGGTGTTCGTCGAGACGACGGTGCGCTCGCCGTTGGCGGCCGCCCAGCGCAGCGCCGGGACGAGATAGCCTAACGACTTGCCGACACCCGTCCCCGCCTCGAGCAAGCCGATCCCGCCCTCGTTGAAGAGCTGGGACACGGCCATCGCCATCTCGCGCTGGCTGCCGCGGTCCTCGTAACGACTCAGGTGTGCCGCAATGGGCCCGTCGGGACCGAGATCGTGGTCGATGCTCTCCGCGTCGAGGGGCTTTTCCTCTCGCTGTCGCGGCACCTCGACGACGACGTACAGCTCGGTCGCGACGTTGTTGATGATGGCGAAACCGATCCCGTCGTCGTGAAGTCGCGCCGCGACCTCGAGGTCCTGGCTCGAGGGCTCGAGTACGCCCGACGGGTGATTGTGGACGAGCATCTCGCCACGCTGAGCGAAGCCGGGGAGCGCCAAAACTCGACCGACATCACCGCGCGAGGCGACCCGCGCCGACTGGAGGAGGCCATCCTCATCGACCGCGCAGACGAAGCAGACTTCCCTACCCCCCGCCAGCCGGATGGCGGCTTTGATCGCTGCTGCTGCTTTGGGGGAAAGGCGGTCGGACGGCACACGAACAATATACCGAAGAAAGACCGTCAGCGGCTGCAAAAAGAAAGGGCGAGCGCAGTCCGCTCTTATGTCTTTAGGGGCTTTTTCTTCGCCGCCGGGAACAGGACGTTATTGAGGATGAGCCGATAGCCCGGCGAGTTCTTGTGCAGCGACAGATCCGTTGGGGCGTTTCCGATGGCGTGCTGCGGGTCTTCCGGATCGTGGCCGCCGTAATACGTCCACGTCCCCTTGCCGTAGTCCCCATGGATGTACTTCACCCAGGGCGCGCCCGGCTCCTCGGCGAGAATCACGTCGCTTGGCTTCAGCACGGCTCGCGTGAAGCTCGTGGTCACGCCGTAAAAGTCACTCACGACGGCCCGATGGTTCTGCACGAGCATCGACGGTACGGGGTCGAACTTCGCCGAGAAGTTGAAGAGCGTGAACGTACCGAGCGGCTGGCGGCGGCCAGGCACGTTGACCTGGTGGCCATCGATGTCACTCATCGAGTTGACGAAGGGCGAGTGCTCGAGATGCGCATCGCGGAACGCGAACGAGCGCTTCCAGTCCATTTTGCGATCGGCGTCGTCGTCCATCGGCGTGCCATCGATGTACGCGCCGGCGAGATCGACGTCGTGGCCGGCGATCGCGAGCTCGAGCGTCTCCGTCGCGCCGCACATCGCGAACAGGAATCCGCCGCGCTCGACGAACTGCCGGATCTTCTCGGCCACATCCTTCTTGAGCGCGGGGACGTTGGCAAAGCCAAGGCGCTTGGCCGCCTGCAGGTTCTGCTGCATCAGCTCGATGAACCAGGGCGCCTCGCGATAGGTCAGATAGAACTTGTTCAACTGCCCCGTGAAGTCTTCGTGATGCAGGTGCAGCCATTCATACTTGGAGAGGTCTCCGTGCTCGACCTCGTCGTCGTAGATGCGGGTGTAATCGATGCCGGCGTACTTGAGGGCGAGCGTTACGGCGTCGTCCCACGGCAGCGCCTCGGGCGGTGAATAGACGGCGATCCTCGGCGCCTTCTCGAGCGGGACCGCGTCCATGTTGCTGTTCGCGATCTCGGCGCGAATGGAGCCGAGCTGGCCATCGTCCATCGGCTCGATGGTCACACCGGCGAGGGCGGCGCGCTTTCGCAGCTCCGGGGTGTCGGGCAGCAGGAAGGCGCCGCCGCGATAGTTGAGCAACCACTCACCGCTCAGGCCGTCCTTGAGCGCGTTGTACATGATGCCGTACGCCTTGAGGTGATCCTGCTGGGCGTCGTCCATCGGCACGAGGAGTCGCTGCGCCGCCGCGGGCGCGGCGGCAAGAACGAACAGCAGCACCGCGACGGCGCGGCGCAGGGTTGATGCTTTGCTCATGTCGTTCCGGGAATTCCGGCTCGGGCCAGATCGAGCTCGCGCCGCGCCTGCGGCACGAGCGCGCTCTGCGGGTACGTGAGGATGAGATGCTCGAGTCGCGCCACGGCGGCTGGGGCGTCGCCATGTCGGCGCAACGCACGCGCCCACTCGAGCTCGGCCGAGGGCGCCTCTGGCGTCGTGCTCTCCTGCTCGACAATGCGGCGCCAGAGGCTCATCGCCTGCGTATCGTCGTGAAGCGCGGCGCGGAGCTGGGCGCCCGTGGCCAGCAGAATGGACGTCGCCTCACCCACTGCCTGACGGTCGGCCGCCTCGACGAACGCGGTCGCCGCCCCCGCGCTGTCGTTGCGGGCGAGCATGAGGAACGCCCTGCCTAACGCTGGGGCACTGTCCGCGTGGATGCGGGCAATGATCGCCAGCGCGGTCGCCAGCTCGGGGGTCGTCTCGGTGCTCGTGCGCAGCAGGACGCGCGCCGTGCGCAGATTGCCCTCGTAGAGCGCGAGCCACCCGGCGGCGTCGCTCGAATCACCTTCGGTTCCCGCCGTCGACAGCGACGCACGTGCGCGCGCCATGTCACCCGTTCGTACCCAGCCTAACGCGATCGCGCGCGTGAGAGCCGTGCGTGCCCCCGGCGTGAAGAAGCGATCGTACCGCCCGACGAGCCGTTCGGCGGCCGCGGGACGGCCAACCATCGCCAGCGCCCGCGCCTGGATCGGAACGGTCGTTCGCGCGGCGCGGGCCGAATCGGAGACTACGGGCGCGTTTGGCCCCTCCGGCGGCAGAAGCAGGAGGGCGCTGCCGGGGTCGGCGGCCCGGAGCGCGGCGTTGGCGGCGCGCAGCGTCGCCTCGGGCGTGCGACGCCAACGCAGCGCCGCGACGAGCGCGTCACGGGCGAGGGGCCATCGTTCTTCCGCCTCGGCGCGAGTGGCGAAATCGGCCCACGCCGCCGCGCTCATGCTGTCCGGAGGGAGATCCTTGAGCGCGAGCCAGCCCGCCGATGGCGCGCCCCAACCGACCTCGAGCCCTGCCAACGCGCGACGCGACGCGACGTCGATCGGCGCGGCGAGAAAGACCTGCCTGATGGCGCTGCGCGTCGCCGGCGGCGTCGGGGTCAGCGCGTAAATCGCGGCCTGCTCGAGGTACGGTGACGTCGCCAGCGCCAGCCGCCATGCCTGAGCAGACTCCTCCCACAAGCCCATCGCGGCACGGAGCTGCGCGATCTCGAGTTGCAAGTCGTTGCTCGAGCCCAGCCTCTGGCGTGCCTGACGAATGACACTGTCGGCGCTCGCCGTCAGCCCCCGCTGCAGGAGCAATCGCGAATACTCTCGATACGGCGTCGGATCGCCGGGCACTTCCGCGATCCATCGATCGATCGCCGCATGCAGCTTATCGTCACGGCCAAGCGACTGCAGGGTTCGTAGTTGAACGCTGCGATAGACGTTCTCCCGCGGACTGCGACGGATGAGCATGTCGAGCGGCGCGAGCAGCGAGTCGCTCCAGCCCAACTCGGCGTAGACGCGCTCGAGGCCGAGCAGCGCGCTCACGGCGCTGGTCGTATTCAGTGCCGTGCGAAAGAGCGGCGCGGCCTCCTTGTACTTACCGGCGCTCTCGAGCTCCAGTGCCTTATAGAATGCGGTGGTGTCTGGTTGTTGCGCGTTGACCGTGTCGCGTTGAGCGTGCAGCGTGGCGCGTGGCGCGCACAGAAGCACCAGCAACAGCGATCCGCGCACCGCGCACCACGCACCACGCACCGCGCTATGGCTTCTGTTCATTGATTCGCTTGAAATAATCGAGGATCGCGCGCCGCTCATCCGCCGTCAGCCCACGAAGCTCATTCCAGTCTGGCTCGCGGAACTTCGTTGCATTCTTGCCCGTCGCGTCCGTGTTCGTCGGCGTGAAGAGCTCGTCGCCCTTGGCCGCGCGCGCTTCGCGTTTGTTGCTGTCTTCCCGCTCGTCCTTCTCGAGCGAACGGCCGGCGTCGAGCAATCGACGGAAGAGTTGCTGCTGGCGCGCGAGCGTGGTGCCATCGATGCGACCACCCTCCATCGCATCGGCGATCTGTCGCGCTTCCTTCGCCAGCTGTGCCGCGCGGTCACCGCCGGCGCCTTCGCCCATCTCGTCGAGCTGCTGGGCGACGCCGCGCTGCTGGCGCGCGAGCGCGCGCGCCGTTGCCTGCATCTCGCTCGACATCTGGCCGCCCGGCATCGGCATGACACCCTGTGCCTGAGCGTTGATCGACCCCTGCTTCTTGGCCATCTCCTGCAGCTGCTGCAGCATCTCGGCGAATCCCGACGCCGAGGACGCCGTGTTGACGCGCTCGCGGTCACGCGCGAGCGACGCGGCAGCGCGGTTGAGCGACTCCGCGGCATCGCCTAACGAGCTGGCCGCCTGCCCGGCGCCGCGCTGCTCCGACATCTGTTGCGTTGCCTCGGAGACCTTCTGCTGCGCCTCACTCATCGCCCGCTGCGACCGTCCGGAGAGGAGCGACGATTTCTGTCCAGCTTTCTGCATGCGCTGCGCGGCTTCGTCCACACCCTGCTTCACGGCGCTCTGTTGGCCGCGCATCTCGTCCGGCTTCCCGTCACCCGATCGCGCCTTCTGCTCCATCGAGCTTTCCTCGCGCGCCATCTGCAACAGTTCCTGAATCGTCTGATCGAGATCGCCAGTCAGCTCCTTCTTCCATTCGGATACCTGCGCGTCGCGGGCATCCTGCATTGCTTGCGCGGCCTGCTCCATCTGACCGGCAGCGTCACGGGAGTTCTGCTCCACGTTACCCTGCTGGCCCTGTTGTCCCTGTTGACCCTGCCCGCGCTGTCCCTGCTGTCCGCGCTGGCTCTGGCTGCTGGAAGATCGCTGATCACTCTGCGACTGACCGGCGCTACGCTGACCATCCGGGCCCTGCTGACTCTGAGAGCTCTGCTGGCTCTGGCTGTTCTGCTGTTTTTTCGCGTTCTGCTGACTCTGCGCGTTCTGCTGGTCTTTATTGCTTTGCTGACCCTGATTGCCGGCCTGGCTCTGACCGCCCTTCTGACCCTGCTGACGCTGGGCCTGACGCTGACCCGAGCGTTGATCGTTAGGCTTCTCGTCGCCCGCACGGCTCGAATCGGCGTTCTGTTCCTGGTTCTCGGCCGCGGAGCGATCTCCGGCAGCCTGCTTCATCTTCTCCGCCGAGGCTTCGCTATGCTGGCGCGCCTGGTCGGCGCGCTTCGCGCCAGGCTCCGCCTTCTCCCGGGCGAGTCGCTCCTCGAGCTTCTTCATGTCATCGCTCAGCCGATCCGAGCGGTTGGCCAGCTGCCGCGCTTGATTCTCCTGCGTGCGCTGCTGTCCGTCGTTCGCCCTGTCGCCCGAGGCCTTCGCACTGTCGGCGAGTTTGCGCTCCCTGTCGGCGATGTCCTTCGCCTCGTCTTTGAGCGTCTGCATCGCGCCCTCGAAGGCGGCGCGCTTGAGCATCTCAGCGCTCTTCTCGAGCTGCTGGCGCAGTCGCTCCTGCATTGCCGCGAGGTCCTTCATTGCCTGACGAGCCTGATCGCCCGAAAGCTGCTGTGCCGCGTCCTCGAGCTTCTTCATCTGCTCCATCAGCTCGGGGGTGAGCGCTTGACGCAGGAGCTCCTGGGCATCGCGCAGCTGACGCGCGAGACTGCTGTCCAGCGCGCCGGCCTGCTTCAGCTGCTCGCGTAACGCCGCGGCCTGCTGCTCCAGATTCTTCACGCGGTCCGCGAGGGCTCGCTGCTCCTTAGCGACGGCGCGCGCCTGCTCGGCCGACTCGAAGCTCATCGACTGCTGCCCACCGTTGGCCTTCGAGTCCGACGACGCGGAGCTCTCGCCGCGGCTGTTGCCCGAGCGTTGACCGCGATCCTTCGACGCATCGTTCGTTCGCTGCTCGAGCGACTTCTGCGCCGCCGCCGTCGCCTGTGCTTCACGCACCGCCGAGTCGGCCACCTCGCGCGCCATTTCGCGGCGCTCCTCCACGGTCGGGATCTTGAGCAGCACCTCGCGGCTCTCGCCGCGCTGCGCCCATGGCGAGTTATCGATCGCGACGATCTTCACGTGCAACGCGTCGCCCGGCTGCAGGTCACGCGGCGCCAGGTCGAGCAGAGTGGAGCCATTCCATACGGTGGACTGCGGACCGGTGAGCTGCTGGACGACCACGGCCGGCCGTCCTTTGCCCTGCGTCCAGCTCTGCATCTCCACCCGCGCGATGCCGTGATCATCCGTGACCGTTAGGCGGAATGGAATGCCATCGCCGCCGGCGACCAGCGTGTCCGATGTTGGCGCGACGAGATCGACGCGCGGCGCCGAATCGGGAACGACCTCCAGCTCGAGCGGAAGCGGCACGTCGGCTATCGGGCCTAACGAGCCGATGGCGTTCCACGTCCACTTGCCGGTCTGCGTGGCGACGAAGCGGCCGCTGAACGCGTGACCCGCGGGATGGAACGCGATGGCCGCTTTGGGCCCCACCAGCTGAATGCTACGGAGCTCGGTCGACGCACGGCCCGTGACATCCACGACCGTGCCTTGCGGCACGCGCGCCGGCTCGCCGACCGGCAGCCCCTCGGGCGCTCGGCCGAGATACTCGGGATACGTCGCGCGCATCGAGATCGCGCCAACGAAAGGACGATCGGTGACCCTGACGAGCGCGGTGTCGGTGGAGGCTCGGCCATCCGACATCACCACCATGAGATCGCCACGCATGGGCCCGAGGTGCGCGCGCGCCGAACCGTCGCGGGAGACGGGAATCGTCGCGCTTCGCCAGCCTTCCCCCGTGGTGCGATGCGCGATCGTCACCTGCGACCGCCGCGGAGCGACGACGTCGAGCGTGAGATCTTCCCCACGCATCACCTGCTGTGGCAGACCACGGAAACCGAGCTTGGGCAGCAGTGTGCCCTTCCACGCCTTCACCGGCAACAGCAGCGCGAGGAGTCCGTCGCTGAAGATCGGCGTGAGCACCGCGAGCAGTACGATACTGATCGTGGCCGCGACGATGGTCTTGCCCGCATGGCGGCGCGCGTGACGACGTGTCGCCGGCGCGAGATCGCTGGCGGCGCCGCGAAGGCGGTTGGACATCTCGTTGGCCGCGTGCCGGCCGAGCGCCCCACGATCCGCCACCTCGAGCGCGGCGCGCAACGCGCCGGCGCGAAGCGTCTGCTCACGTTCTATCGTCGCCGCCACGCCACCACGAGTCACGTCGCTGCGCAGCTTTCGCCAACTCCAGACGATCACTGCGCCGTCGAGAATGGCGATGAGCAGCCACACCGCGAAGGGCGCCGAGCGAGGAAGCGCGATCCACCGCGCATTTCCGAACAGAAGGGCCGCAAGCGCGAGCGCGGTGAAGGTAATGGCGAAGGCCAGTGATGCGCCCGCCACGACGTGCAGGCGACGAAGCCGCGTACGTTCGCGATCGACGAAATCGAGTGCTGTCATGGCACCGGCCTACTCGTGACGGCGTAGACGAACAGATTCACGCCCATGCGCAAGGCTGCTTCGTGAAGCGCCGGCGGATCGTGATAGACCTCGTAATCTTCCCAGCCATTTCCGAGATCGCACTGCCAGTCGTAGAAGACAGCGAGGCGATCTCCAATGAAGATGCCGAATCCGCGCGCGGGTTTCCCATCGTGCTCGTGAATCTTTGGTAAACCTTTCGGGAAGTCGTAGACGATGTGATAGATCGGATGCGACAGCGGAACATCCACGAGCTCACGATCTGGAAAGACGCGCTTGATCTCACGCCGGAAGCTCGAGTCGATGCCGTAGTTGTCGCTGACATGCAGGAAGCCGCCGCGCGTCAGGTACTCACGCAGCCGCACGACCTCCTCGTCACTGAATCGAATGTTCCCGTGTCCCGTGACGTGAAGGAAGGGATAATCCCAGAGCTTGTCGTCCATGATGCGCACACGAGCCTCGACCTTGTCGACGTCGAGCGAGGTGCGCTCGCGAATGGCGCCGAGGAGATTCGGAAGGCTCGATGGATTCGCGTACCAATCACCGCCGCCATCGTACTGCAGCCGCGCGATAGTGAGATGAGGTGGCAGCGTGGAGCGTGGAGCGTTGGGCGTGGAGCGTGGTGCATTGTGAAGGTTCCCCGGGGCGAACGCCGACAACACAAGCGTCCCAAGGGCGACGAAGGTTGCCACCCTCAGCGCTCTGCGCTCCACGCGCCACGCTCCACGGTTCACGCTCAACCCTCTACTCATGTTTTCTCCTCTTCCACAATCGCATACGCTCTATTCCGCGGGATGCCGAGCTCCGCGACCAGCAGAGCCACGACGTCTCGCGCGCTGCGTCCTTCGCTAACCAATGTCCGCGCTCGTGTGCGCACGTCCGACTCGTCGGCGACTCGCGCCTCCGCGCCGGCGAGCACAATGACGACCTCGCCTCGAGGTGGCGTATCGATGTAGTACGCGCGGAGCTCGGACACCGTTCCCCGACGTACCTCCTCGAATTGCTTTGTCATTTCGCGGGCCACGGCGACGATTCTTTCTCCGGCCCCCCGCTCCTCGAGCTCCGCCAGCGTGTCAGACAGCCTCGTGGGCGCCTCGTACACGACAGCAGTATGGCGCAGGGACACGAGCTCGGCGAGCATCAGCGACCGATCCTTTCCTCTGCGCGGAAGGAAGCCGTAGAAGGTGAATCGATCGGAATCCATTCCGGACGCCACCAGCGCGGCGAGTAGCGCGGACGCACCGGGAATCGGTGTGATGGTTATACCAGCATCGATGGCGGCCCGCACGAGTCGCGCACCCGGGTCCGACAGCAGCGGTGTACCGGCGTCGGAGATGAGCGCGAGCTCCTCGCCCGCCCGGAGGCGAGCGAGGAGAGCCGGGACCATCTTCGCTTCGTTGTGCTCGTGATAGGACGCGACCGGCGCGCGGATCTCGTAGCGGTCGAGCAGCGTGCGCGAGTGCCGTGTGTCTTCGGCGAGGATAAGCGAAGCGCCACGCAATACCTCGATCGCCCGAAAAGAAAAATCCCCCAGGTTGCCGATGGGGGTGCTGACGACGTAGAGTCGTCCGAGGGCGATCGACGAGTTCACCCCATTTAGACTACTCGCCAGGGAAGCTGGTCGTACAGTCCGGCAGACTGGAACATGTGCCGGCGATCCCATGTCAGTTCCTTGATCAGCTGCTCCGGCGGCAGCACGTCATGGTCGACGGCCGCCCAGATCACTTCCTTCATCCACGCCGCCATCGCCTTCGTGAGCTTCGCCGTCTCGGTCACCGGATCCTTCGCCGGCCGGCCATTGAACGAGAATCCCTGCAGCGAATCATGCTCGGTGAGCAAGTTCTGACGTGCCTGCTCGGCGATGGCCGGAGCTCCTTCCTTGCCCTGCGCAATCAGTCGCTGCACGAGACCCGTGGCCAGCTCCCGATAAGCTTGCACAAGTGCGGGTGGCGCCTGCACCGGTAACGGCGGCGCTTCCGGCCAGCGCTGCAGCTTCGCGCCGGTGCGTCCCTCGCGCGCGAAGAGCTTCGCGACACGATCGACCAGCGAATCGTTGTGGCCACCACCAGCCATGAACGCGCGCTCGACGTTGCCGTTCTTGAAGATGAGGTAGTTGACCGTGTCGTCGGCAATGATCTCGACGGCGCCGTCGAAGGTGATCGCCATGAGGTAGGGGAAAAGCACCGCCGGATCGCTGACAGCGAGACCGTCGGGCCACGCTTCCGCCTCTCGCGTCTGTGCCGTGAACATGCACGCCAGCTGCGCTTCCTCGGCTTCGTGAAAGCAGATGTCGCCGTACTCTGGCTCGGTCGGTACCATCTCGAGCGCCTTGGCGATCGCGATCACCTTCGAGCCGTCCTTGTCGCGGATTGAAGCGTTCACGACTTCGCCCCACTGCATGTACAGCGTCACGAATTCTTCGGGCAGCCAGATCGCGACGTATCCCGATACACGCGCCGAGCGATCGCGCTTGGCATCGGTGAGCAGGTTGCGCAGGTGGATGTACGCCAGCCGAGTGCGCGGCAGCAGCACTCGGGCGTACGGGTAGCGCAAACCTGCTACATGGTGGTGCATCGCGAAGCGTGGAGGGAATGGAAAGCGCCCGGTCGCGCAGAAACGGCCGGGCGCTCGAGGCGTCCCCGGCCGTCGCTTGCGCGCGGCACATATGGGACGCATGAGTTGGCTGGGAGGTATCGGGCTGGTGGGCGGTGGGCGGTGGAAACGGAAAGGCCGGCGCGAATGCGCCGGCCCATCAATTACCCATCACCATTCACCGATCACCGTACACCGTAGTCACTGCCCACCGCTCGAGGCGGCCCCGGCCGGCGCGTGCTGCTCGAACTTCGACTGAATCATGTTCTTCGGCACCGCGCCGATGATCTGATCCACGACCTTGCCATTCTTGAAGAAGAGCAGCATCGGGATGGACCGGACGTTGAAGCGCGAGGCGGTCTTGATGTTCGCGTCCACGTCCATCTTGGAGACTTTCACGCGCCCCTGGTATTCGACCGAGAGCTGATCGAGGATCGGCGAGATGATGCGGCAGGGCCCGCACCAGGTAGCCCAGAAATCGACGACGGCAAGGCCGTCGTACTTCTCGATCTCTTGCTCGAACGTCGCGTCAGTGATAGCCACAGCGTTGGACATGCTCGTCTTTTTCCTCCCCAGCGCGCGAGGCGCGTTAAAACCCTCGCGTCGAAGTTAGTTTGTCGAGACTCTCTACGGACCTACCAGCTCGTGCACAAACCAAAGGATTCCGGAGCTCGCGTCGCCCACATCGGTATTGCCGTTCGAAGCGTCGACGCACTCATCCCATTCTATCGCGATGTTCTCGGAATGCGTGTCGTCCCTCTGGACGACGCCGACGGCGCTCGGATTGCCGGGCTGGCCGCGGGGGAGACTCTGGTCGAGCTCCTCGAGCCAGCGATCGACGAATCACCCATTGGCAAGTTCATCGCCAAACGCGGCCCCGGCATTCACCACGTGTGCTTCGTCGTGGACGACCTGGCCGCCGTGCTCGGTCGCTGTCGCGCGGCCGGCATTCGTCTCATCGACGAGCAGCCCCGACTCGGCGCGGAAGGCAAGCAGATCGCGTTCCTGCATCCATCCTCCACTGGCGGCGTCCTGATCGAGCTGACGGAAGCCTAGTGATTGGTGAGCGGTGGTCAGTTACCGTGCCCACCGGCGACTAGTGACTTTTTGCCTTGGCCCTACAGAAATCCGTCAGCGCTTCCATGTCGAAGCCCCGAACATACCATCGCCCGTCGGGACCCGCGACGGCATAGAAGTTAGCCGTCCGCGTCAAGGGCCCGCGGTGGAGCTGCGCCGCGATCACGCGCTCGTTGTTCGCGGACGGAGCCTCGCTTACGATTTGATGGCTATCGTGCGACAGATAGCAGAGCATCACGAGCTCGCGCTTTTCCAGCTCGTCGCGCGGAATCGTTCCTGCGTCGCGCACCGACCCCGCGGTCGAGCCCCATGCCGCCGAAAGCGCCTGCAGGTCTCCATTCTTCCCCGCGTCGAGAAAGGCGAGGACCGCACCGCGCGCGTCCGCTCCGCCCGTGGAGCTGCCGGATGGCGCGACGGCGGGCTGCGGCGCCGTGGTACTGCGTGCCGGCGAGCCAGCACACGCGGTGGCCAACAGAATTATCGAAGCGAAGCTACCAGCGGTTAACTTCATGACTCGTCGTGTTGATGGGTTGTGCGTTGTTGCACGGTTATGCCAGGTGCGTGACGGATTTTTCGAGTGGATCGTGGGGTGGATCGTCGCCGAGAACAATGACGGGCAACACATAACCAATAACAAATAACCCGCGAGCTGCCCCAACCAAACCGACGCCGACAGTGCTCAGACGACAGCGGCTGTACATCAACATCGATCATGTCGCGACCGTCCGCCAAGCCCGCCG
>DASXPH010000007.1:0-52792 GCA_036493735.1 Gemmatimonadaceae bacterium | reverse complement strand
CGGGTCTTCCGGCTTTGTAGTGGGTAAAGATTAAGGATTTCTCATCGAGGATCGAGATCCAGGCCGCCGCAGTGGAAGTAGATCGCGAGTTTAAACCGCTCCCGATCGCGGAAGCCGCGGGAGGAGTACTTGATCCACTGGATCTTGGCGTTGAGTCCTTCGGTCACGGCATTGGTGATCCGATGGTTGATGTAGTTGAGCACATTATCGAGGTGGCGACGGATAATCCCGGCGACGTGGATCATCGGCTTGAGCCGCGAGCGCACCGCCCAGCCCTGCCAGCGGTCGAAGAACGCGCGGGCGGCATCAAGCGAGCGATAGTCCCAGATGTGGCGAAAGGCTTCTTTCATCGCCCACGCCCGCGCGGATTTCAGCGTGCTCCGACGCAGCGCCCGGAATTGCCGGCGACTCGCCGCGCTGAAATCCGCGCGGCCCACGTTGGTTTTCAGCCAGAGGAACTTCGTGCCGGTGAGACGGCGGTCGCCTCGGGCTCGTAGCTCGCGCTGCTCGCGACGCCGCACTTGGTCCATCGCCTCGATCACGTGCCGCATCACGTGGAACTTGTCGAACACGATCTTGAGATCGCCGTCGGGCACGTAGTCGCGGACCGTCCGCCGATACGGGTCCCACATGTCCATCGCGATCGCTTCAATCGCCAACCGCTCCTCAATGGAGAGACTGTCGAAATAGCTCGCGAGCGTTTCGGCGGTCCGGTCATCGGCGACATGCAGCACGGTTTGCTCGTCGAGATCGACGACCATCGTCACGAACTGGTAGTGCTTGAGATACGAATGCTCATCGATCCCCAGCCGGCGACCCGCCACGGACCGCCGCCGCGCGAGCCCGCGGCGCACGGCCCGCTCGACGATCCCATTCGCTTCTTCCCACGTGAGTCCTAACCGTCTCGCGACCGCGGCCGGTGTCGCTTCTTTGAGCCACGCGATCGCCAGGCGCTCGAACAACAGCGTGAAGCGCGAATGCGCCGTCGCCCACGGCACCGGCACCGTCTTCACCCCGTGCGTGAGGCATTCGATGCGGGGAACACGAGCGTGCAATCGTGTCTCGTACTGACAGGTGTCGAGATGGCGCCAGCTCCGTTCGACGTGATCATACAGCGGCGAGGTCGCCTGGCATTCCGGACAGGCGAACGACGTCCCACTCCGTTCTTCGAGCCACACATGCACCGTTTTCGCTCGGTCGTCGAGCTCTACTCGCGTCACATCCCAGGGCGGAGCGATTCCGAGGATGGTCGCATACAACGTGCGGTCGTCCATGTGACCCTCTCACGAGGAGATCACACTATGCTGAACAACCCACTCAATTCCCGGAAGACCCAAGGATTCTAATGATCGCCAACGCAGCATGGTCCCCCATGTCCTTCGGCCTTGGGATCGCCGTCCTGATCTATGCTCTTTTGGGGTGGAGCGCCCTGGACATGACTCCGCCAGGCAGCTGAACGCCGAAGTACACCCCGAGTGCCGCGGCGGTGAAGGCGCCGGCCTCTCCGAATCCGAGTGGAACGGCAACGCTCACGAGCCTCACTCCAATCGCATAGGCAACGGCGATGATCAAGCCGAGGACAATTCCACCGACCACACTCATGCCATAAGCCTGCTCGGTGCCCTTTTTCATCCCCGTCTTGAAGCCAAGTACGCGGGCCAGCGCGCCAAGAGCTCCACCGAATATGGCGGCAAGGAGGAACAGCACTGGAAAGTCGTAGGTCACAATCGTCATCGCCGGCTTGAATGGAGCGCTTCGCGCCCAGATCGTATCGACGCCGGTGCTCTTCGAGCGCAGCGTCGTCGAACCGTCGCCTCCCACGGCGATCGCAAGGACGCCTTGAGCCGGCGTGCTCTTGCCGCTGCTCAATGCGACGGTACGGTTACCCGAACCGATGTTCGGGACTTCAACCGTTAGGCTGGTCTGCTCGAGACCGAAGCCCGCGATCCTCGACGGGGAGGGTCGTATAGTCAACGCCGGCCTGAGGAGAACCACGGCGAAGGGGAAGTCCCGTCCCGAAGAGGCCCGGATGACGAGGTGAATGCTGTCCTGCCCCACATCGCGCGCATGGACCCGCACTGGTGTAAAGGGAAGATTGGTGTGCGAGACCTGGATGTCAGTGTTATCGAACTCCGCATCCCCGGTCGGCGAAGAGAGCAGAATTTGCACGGGACTCGCGAGCTTCAAGGTGCTGTCGGGCCGCAAGCTGTCGTTCAGCCCGATGTGTACCGTGCCGACGAAGGTGCCGTCGGGACTGTACGCGAGGCCCTGAGGCTCGAATGCGATGGTGAACGTCGCCGAACCGCCGATGGCCCGTACCGCCGTGATGCCTTCGGGGAGATCGAAATGCGGGGTCGCCAATGTTCGGTCGAGCGTCGGGATGCGGCCGGTCTCCTTGACCAGCAATTCGCCCGGACGTAACGCGACTGTGTCCTTGGTCGCGTCAATCGGCTCCTTATTCGGACCGGTCACGCGGATGAGCGGCTTACTCGGGAATTTCTGGGCGAGCGAGTCGAGTGAATGATGTGAGACGATACCGACGACCGGCCGCTGCGCGTGAGCGGTTGCGGTCATGACGAATAAGAGAATTGCCGTCGATCCCGAGAGGGTTCGTCGCATCGTTCTTCCTCCTCGGCCGTTTTGCGGAAAGGCCAAGTGGCGTTAGGCGTCGGCCGTCGAGCTTCGGTCCGACTGCTCGTCGGTAAGATCGGTAATGACGAGCGGACAGACCGCGCAGGCGGCGGCGCCCGTCTGGAGAAACCAGCGGCACTGCGGGCGGATCGAACAGCGTGGCAGCTCTGCCTCAAATCCAGCGTCGGACATCGGCAGAACTTGCAACACACTGTCGATCACGCCGCAGCGGGTACCCGTCCACTGACTGCATGCACCGCGGACGCAGGGTGACGCGAAGCGAAATCGCCGCTCCGGAGAACGCCCCTCGTGCGCGAGCCGAACAAATTCTTCGTCAATCTCGATCCGATCCGCCGCGTAGGCCACGCGACCGCCGGGCATAACGACGCCGACGAGTGTCGCTCCCGCGACGCATCGCGAGCTTGGACAGATGGGCCGGTCGCTCATCGTTGTTCAGCCTCGGTCAGCGTTCGACCTGTCTGACTTCGAGATTGGCTTTCTGATTCAATTCCTGGGTGGCTTCGCGAAGCCAGATGCCGCGCCAGGCGGGACCGAAGGGGATGCGGGCGGAGACGTCGCCATGAAAGTCGACGCCAGCGAGCTCCTTCATGCAAACGGCTCTGATGCCGGCTGCGATCTTTTCGGCGGCGTCGTCGGGGACGTTGATTCCGTCGAGCCGGACGATGAAGTCAGTGTTGCGGGCAGCCTTTGGGTCGCGCGTCGCCATGGTCTCCTCCGGTTTCACAAGTCGGCATCATCACGATCTTGTTAGAGGGACATGGAGCGCGGGTTTCTCAGGTTCTAACGAACGTGCCGGGATCACGGACGACTGAGAAAGCCGCCGGCGACTGCGAAAACGCGCAGGCGCGACCATCAGATATGGGTGCTGGAGTGAAAGCATCCGCGAAGCTCCAGCGCGCAGTCCCGGTTGACGAGAGCCTGCAGAGCTGTACTGACGCATAAGCGTTGTCACCTCTTCCACTCCAAGCCATGGCCGCGAAGAAGCCGAAGCGCTCAGCCGCGAAGAAGCCCGCAGCGAAGAAGAGGGCGCGCAAGGCCGATCGAGGCTCGGCGACCGTCCATCGATTCGCGCATCCGTTTTACGATCTGACGCCGGCAAACACCTCACCCGCGCGACCCGCCGACGCGGCGCCCATTGCCGATTTCACGGAAAGCAAATTGGAGCCGATTCCGAAGCCGAAGCGCAGTCCGCCCGAAATGGACCTGAGCGAAATCATTGGCGACGCGGGCAGGACCGGCGTGCAGAGCAGCGGCAAGATCATCTTCCACGCGTTCGGCGATTCAGGAAATCCAGCAACCGAGAACCAGGAGCTGGTGTCCGACGCGATGACGGAGGACTACGACACGACGAAGCCGGAAATCTCTCCGTCATTCCTGCTACACATTGGCGACGTCATCTACTACGACAACACCGATTCGGGATATCACGAGCAGTTTTACGCGCCGTACAAGCGCTACCCCGGGAAGATTGTCGCCATTCCCGGTAATCACGATGGTGAGCTATTCAAGTACGACGGTTCTTCGACGGGTCAGAAGGTCACGCTCGGTGCCTTTCAGCAGAATTTCTGTCAGCGTTCATCGATCCTTCCGCCGGCTGCAGGAACGATTTACCGACAGATGGTTAGTCAACCCGGCGTGTACTGGCGACTCGGCGCGCCGTTCGTGGATGTGGTGGGCCTCTACTCGAACATCGGCGAGACTTCAGGGTTCATCTCGGGCCCGAGGATCGGGATGGTTCAGAAGGACTGGCTCATCGCCACCATTACGGCGATCAAGCAGGCGCGGAAAACAGGGCCACGCAAGGCCTTCATCCTCGCCGTGCATCATCCGCTGTACAGTAGCGGTGGTCATGAGCCGAGCATCTCCATGCATGCGGACATCGACGACGCATGTACGCAAGGTGGACTGATGCCAGACGTCGTGCTCACGGCGCATGCTCACAATTATCAGCGCTTCACGCGCCGGTACACCTTCTCGGGGCGGAAGCTCGAGATTCCGTACATCGTTGCCGGAACCGCCGGGCGGGGAATTCAGGCCATCAAGCAGGCGGCAGACGGCCAACTGCATGCGGATGCGACCTTCGAGAAGTCGCTCAACGGCTTCGGCTTCCTTCGCGTCATCGTCACCACTGATGCGCGAGGCGCGGCGGTGAAAGTAAAGCTCGACTTCGTGCAGGTCGAAGCCGACAAGCAGCACCGCTACAGGAGGAGCGACTTCGATTCGGCAACGGTGGATCTCGCCAGTGCGAAGGTGAGTTAGCACGTCATTCTCACATGCCGCTTCAGCGGAGAGCATCCATGCCCCAAGCCACCGCAGGCGCACACCCTTCAGGTTTCAAGACGCCCACCGGCCACGAAGACACCGTATTTGCGATCTACAAAGCTTACCTCGATGATCTTGGACGGGTGGGGTCGCGTCAGGATACGGTGCGCCAGCTGTACATCTCGCTGATTTCAGCGCTCTTCGTATTTCTCTCGGCGACAGCAACAACGGGCGCGCTTTTCAGCATTCAACGCTCCGCGCAAGTCCTCGTAGGGGCGATCGGTGGGTGTTTGTGCGTGTTGTGGGCGATTCACATGCGCTCGTTCGGCAGTCTATTCCACTCCAAGCTGGGAGTGTTGCGGCGTCTGGAAGAGCAGCTGCCCGCTCGTCCATTCACCGACGAGACCCCACAGCTTGCTTCACACCACTATATCCACGTCACGAACGTCGATACGGGGATCGCGGTGGTCCTCACCTGCCTGTTCGCCGCGCTCGTGTACTACAAGGTGACGTAGCGCCAGTGAGTGAACTCTCACCCATAAGGACTTAGCCGCTCTAGCGGCCGCGAACCTCGCGTCGAGCGCTTCCTAATTCGAGGCGACTCGCTCGTGAGGTCGGCAAACGTGGACCGAGATCACGACACTCTTGTGGGCAACTAGCCCGTCAGGCACTGAGGAGGACTGCGATGACGACGTCAGGCAAGAAGGCGCAGAAGGCGACGAGCCACTACTACAAGCCACTCAACGTCGTCGTCGAGAGAGGCTCTCGCGCCGAGCGTATCGAACGGCGCACCGCTGGACTGCCGGGTGGCATCAAGCGAGTTCCCGCCGATCTCGCGAACGGTTTCACGCCAACGCCAAGACAAGACCTGGTGTTCCACGGCGGAAAGACGATCCGGAGTCTCACGTACACGAACCTGTATGTCGGCGGCGATGCGGCATGGGTGGCGAACGATCGCACCAACATCGACCATGCTCTGAGTGCAGCCATGACAGATGCGCATCTCGACAATGTCGTTCGGCAGTACTTCAATAACGAGGCGCTGACCACAGCCTTCCACCCATCGCAGATCTTGCCTGGTTCCCCGCCGCCCAAATTCTCCGCAGGTGACGTTACGGCTCTCGTCAAGCAATTGTTTGGCGGCGGCAAGTTGAGCGGCTTCGATCTGACAACGACCGTCTTCAATTTCATGCTGCCGCGTGGGACCGTGCTCACTACGGACACGAAGCGGTCAGCCGAGAGGATTGCGAAGCCTGCTGCCGCGGCGAAGCGCAAGAACCCCATTCGCCCCGAGGCGACCGAAAGCTCCCTCCAGGGTCTTGGAGGCTATCACGGATCAGTACACATCAAGACGCCGAAGGCGACTATCTACTATGCAGTCGGCGTGTTCTCCGAGGGCGACAACGGCATTGTCGCCTTTGACCAATCCTGGAAGAACGTGGTGGCGACGTTCTATCACGAGCTCCAAGAGGCGCGTACCGACGCCGACGTCGATGACGCGATCAAGGCTGGGAATTCTCCGCGCGGCGCGAAATTCCTGGGATGGGTCTCGCAATCCGGTGACGAAATCGGTGATTTCCCGATGAGCGAGGCTGGCGCCGAGCTTGGCAAGGTTCTTCGGGAGGTGCCACTCGCGAAGGGAGGCGGCAAGGTCCCAATCCAGTTCATGTACTCCAACTTCGTGCATGGTCCCGAAGGACCCATTCCGAATCCACATCCGCAACCCGCGAGCAGAACATTCACCACCGTGCGCTGAATCGAGCAAGAACTCCACAACGGGGAGGATTCCAATATCTGGGCACGGCACACATCAGCCGCATGGTTCCGGCATTCGTGGCCTGAGCCTTAAAGGCATTGACTCGTGGACCGGGAAGTACGGCCGCATGTTTCCCAATCCCTGGTGCCGTGTTCAAGGAGGACGATTTGTGGGCGCTCGCCGAACGCATGAGGGGCAGCGACGTTAGGCTTCGCCTTCAGCGACGCCATCCCCGAACTTGCTGGTGTTCTCGACGGACATCAGTTGGCGGAAGTCGGTGAGTGGTCCGACACTACTCATTGGTAGCCGGGTGAGACCGCGGAGGACGCACAGTGCACGGAGGGACGCGGAGGAGTTCGCCACCATGCGCGCGACGGGTGACCGCATGGTTAGCGGGTTGGTTTGGCAACTCGGAGAACTGCTTCGAGAGTTCCGAACCGTGGTTGTCAGGATGAACAGGGTTGCTCGAATCGCTTGCTGCGTGACGCTATCGATTCTCGCCGCTGGCTGCACGGCACTCACTGAACCCGGCGCCGTGAAGCTCTTCGTCATGAACACGACTTGCGGCTCCAGTGGGTGCCGCGCTTATCATGTGCTAGCCTTTCCCGAGGATCAGCCAACTACGCCTGGCGGCTTCTGGTCGATAGATCTGGGCGAGGTCACGACTGCATCCGCGTGCCTGACGATTCCCGCAACCGCGACGTTCAAGATTACTGACGCGGGAACTGGGGCGACCAAGATCCTGACATGGACAACGCGGAAGAAAGTCTCAGTCGGAGCAGTCATGCTCGGCCAATCGGCGATCCAGGCGTCGCCGAGCACCGGGACATTCATCCCAGCGGCGCAGGCTGGATGGAGCGTGGCGCTGCCGGGAAGCGCGACTCCGACAAGAGACGCTACCTGCCAGTGATGCGTGCGGTCCGATCAGGGTAGATCGACCCTCGTGACGTGTGTCCCCGCGGTGTTGAAGTCTTTGGCCCCGAACGCGAGCAGCCATTTGCCGTTAGGCGCCATGAACAGCCGGCCTGGCGTGATTGGGAGGGGAATGCGCTCGAGGTATGTCTGATCGGCGATGCGCGCCAGCGTCAGGCTCGCGCCCACGCCGAAGTAGACCTCACTGCCGTCTGGCGAGAGCAGCGTGGGCGGCTGCGCGGGATCGGGCATGATCGCCCAGATAAGCCCCAGATTGCTGTCCTCGACCGTCCGTCCGGCGGCGATGCGATCGCCCGCGGCGTCGACCGATATTCCGTTCGTCGCGATCGGGGAAAAGCCGTTGCTGCAAGAAGTGAAGGTGTCCGTCGCCGCATCGTAGCGGCTCGAACAGGTGCCCAGCAGATAGATGTGTGAGCGATCGCTCGTGCGGCCGACGTCGCCGTACCAGTCCACGTATGTAGCCGGCTGGCGCGCGTCGGTGCGAAAGCGCTGCGCGTGCGTTATGAGGTCCACCTCGATGACGTAATCCTTGCTCGTCGTCGAGTGGTCGAGCATCACCAGCATCTTCCCGTTCGCGGCGATGCGCAGGCGATCGGGGTCGAACGGTCCGAGCGGACCCGCGGAGACAGTGTCGAGGGACGACAGCCTCAGTAGTGTCGCGGGCACGGCGGGCTGGGTAAGATCGACGACGGCGACCGCATTCTGCGACGGCAGGGCGACGAGGAGCGAGTCGCCGCTGAGCGAGAGATCCATCTCGCCAGGCGGCGCCGGCAGAGCGATCGGCGTCTGCAATGTCATCGTGCTCGCCGCGAACACCGCGATCTGATTCTGCCCGGAGACCCCGACGTACACGAGGTCGCGCTTCGCGTCGTACGCCACGTCCGTCGGACCATCGTATGCCGTGATCTTGAGTGGCGTGGTCGCCGGGAGCTCTACACGCGGATAGAAGCGAACGGCACCAGCGGCCGAGCTGATGGACTGACTCGTCAGGCCGGCGGCGTCGCGCGCATAGACGGTCATCGGAGGCGAGCCGACCCACTCCGGGCGAACGACGATCGGCACGTCCCACCATTGATAAGTCACCGCGCCAGGCGCGGCGACCGAGTCGCGCGCGTTCGCTGGCGTGCCGAGCGTGTAGACGAGCCAGCCGAGGGCGTTGTCGTCGGTGGCGATACCAGTGAGCGTCATCGTGTCGCCGACCGCGTACTGCCCGTCGAGGCCCGGCTGCTGCTGCGAAGATCTCGAGAGGCTCGCGTGAATCATCACTGGCGGCGTGCGATCGACCAACAGCAGCTGCGTCGCGAGCGATTTCTGGGTTTCGTGCAGCGCGGCGTCGTACGCGTGCAGGAGGACGGTCACGGGCACGCCCAACGTGCTGTGCGGCGGCACGGCGAACTTCACCGTGCGAGTCACCGAGCTCGCTAGGTGCTCGGTCGTGACCTGCTCGGCGGTGAACGGGCCGCTCAGGTCGATGGCCGTCGCCCACACGCCGGAGGCGCCCGTTTCCTGGTAGGAAACGCTAATCGTGTCGCCGACCGATGGCTGCGGAGGGCTCGCCGTGACGGAGAGTGCCGTGATCACCGGCGCGACCGCGCCCTGCGCCGGGGGACCGCAGCGGACGTGTGCATTCACGCTGCTCGTCGCGCCGCCAGCGATGGCGTACATGAACTCGAGGGTCGCCTCGAAGGGTGCGCTCGCGTAGAGCGTCCAGCGCGCGTGCTGCGTTTCTCCGCTGCTGATGCCCTGCGCGCCGAATTCAGCCTGCAGCTCCGACGCGTTATTCGTCGTCGAATCGACCGGCACGCTTCGATCGGGACCGATGTACCAGAGCGTCTTGGCGCCGACCCATTGGGCGCTGCCGAGACCAGTTGCCTGGGCTGTGATGTCGAAGCTGCACTGGATGCGCGGCCCTTCGTTAGGCTCGTCGCCGATGAAGGTTGTGTCGGGGCCATCAGCGCGCAGCGTGACCGAGAGCGCGCCCCTGGTTCCGGTTGGGGAGTCGCTACCGCAACCCGCGGCAGCGACGGCCAATCCGATGATGGCGAGAGCGGTGCGATGTCGAGACACTGTCCAACCGTCCGTTCGCTGCGGAAACTCCCCCAATCTTGTGCGGGCGGCACGACCCGTCCAGACGCGAATTCCGAACGCCGATCATACGCTACGTCCAGGCGGTAATCTTCGACCCGTCTCCATCTGTGAAGCTGCCGGTGGCTATCAGGATGAGGTCAACGAGCCACCAGATGCCGAAGCTGCCAATGGTCACGAGCTCGAGAACTCCCGTACCGATCTTGGCCGCATAGAAGCGATGGACGCCGAACACACCAAAGAAGAAGCAGAGTAGGAAGGCTGGCAGGATGCGCTTTTCCGATTCCGCTCCGGCGGTCGCTGCGGGCTGGGCGACTCCACACCTCGTTGAGAAGTGGGGACGACAACTCGGAACGTGATAACCCAGCGCGACGGCGGCCGCGATGTCCACTCGGGGCGCGGCAGACACTCCGCCTGGCCTCTCCATAGGGCAGCCGGTACAATAGCGACATCTCATTTTGAAGCTCCAGCGAGGCAACATGCAATGTACGATCGGCCGAACTCTCGCAGCCCTTATCGCCGCGATACTCGTCGCCGCCAGTGCAAACGCTCAAATGGCGCGGGACTCGTTCGCAACGCGCGTCGATTCGCTCTTCGCCGACGTCGACAATACAGCGTCTCCCGGATGTGCGCTCGGCGTCGTCCGGAACGGCGCGCTCGTATACGCGCGCGGGTATGGCATGGCTAATCTGGACGAGGGAATCGCGCTCTCGCCCAGCTCGGCGTTCTACATCGCATCGACCTCGAAACAGTTCACCGCCGCGAGCGTCCTCCTGCTCGCCGCCGAGGGCAAGCTGTCGCTCGACGACGACGTGCGAAAGTACATCCCCGAGCTCCCCAACTATGGGACGACGATCACGATCCGCAACCTGATCAATCATACTAGCGGCATTCGTGATTATCTCGGGCTACTAGGATTGGGCGCCGGACGCGCCGAGAACGTGATGAGCGACGACGACATCATCGCGCTCATCGCTCGTCAGAAGGCGCTCAACTTCAGGCCGGGGAGTGAATACTCGTATAGCAACTCCGGCTATTTCCTTCTCGGGCAGATCGTGAAGCGCGTGACGGGCACGTCGCTCGCCGCCTACGCCGAGTCGCGAATCTTCCGCCCGCTCGGCATGATGCACACGCAGTTTCATGACGATCGGCTGAAGACCATCCCTCACCGGGTGATCGGGTACGATCGGACGCGCTCCGGTTTCACGATCGACTACTACGGCAACTTCCAGGGCGTCGGCGATGGCGGGCTCTGGACGACGGTGGAAGATCTCGCGCTCTGGGATAAGAACTTCTATAACCCGGTCGTTGGCGGACCGGCGTTGCTGAAACAACAGCTCACGCGTGGCCGCCTGACGAATGGGGACACGCTGTCGTATGCCTCGGGGCTCGTGCTCGGGCGATTCCGTGGTCTACCGACGGTGAGCCATGGTGGCGCGTTCATGGGCTACCGCACGGAGTTGCTGCGCTTTCCGGAGCAGCGCTTGTCGGTCATCTGCCTGTGCAATCTCAGCAGAATGAATCCCAGTGTGCTGGCGCAACGAGTCGCCGACGTCTTCCTTGCGCCGGAGCTTACGCCCACAGTCGCCGCGGCGGGCGCTACCCGCGCGGACTCCCACATGGAGCTCGCGGCCGAAAGCCTCGAGGCGCTCGCGGGCGTCTATCGCAATACGCAGTCGGGGCTCGTCACGCCAGTCGCGGTCACGAACGGACGCCTAACGGCGACGGTCTTTGGAATACTAGTTCCCCTGACGGCAGTGGATGCCACGCACTTTCACGCGAGCAGTCCGGCGCCAGTCGACATCGTCTTCGAGCCGGCGGCAGCAGGTAACGCACGGCGCCTGCGACTCACCATCGGTGACGATGGTGCGAAGTCCGATACGCTCGAACGGATAACGCCGGTTTCCATTCCGCCGGCGCGGCTGGCGGAGTACGCGGGCGACTACTGGAGTGAGGAGCTCCAGGCGACTTATCATTTTCGGGTCGCGGGTGATTCACTTACGGTCACGAGTCCCAACGATCCGCCGCTGAAGCTGACGCCGACGGTGCGCGATGCGTTCGTCGCACCGGGTGTCGCTTTTACCTTCGTCCGCGATGCCCAGCGGCGAATAACGAGTGTGGTTCTCTGGGTGGCGCAGGATCGGAACATTCGGTTCCATCGCCGATGAGGCCGCTGCGAGTAGAGTGTGTTGCGCTACAACCGTTGTTGCAGGTGAGCCGCAATTGAACCGGCGCGCAACGCTGGCGTGACTGCAAGTCCAAGACTGTCATGCATCTCGCCGGTGGGCAACACTGGTTTCAGCCTTGCGTGGCCGGCGACAGCATGGCTGACCAGTCGCACTCGACTCCCGACGCGGACGCCTCCGAGATCGCCGCTCTAACGACGCGGGTTCTGGCCGCGTGGCGAAAGCGTCTGCGCCGCAAGAAGGACGGACCGCCGCGCACTGGCGAGCGGGGAGACTGCGAGCGGCACCTCGTCAGCGCATTACTGCGGGTCTCCCAGATGGATGACGAGCAATGCCTCCCCGCGCTCGCGGCGGCCGCGGCGCATTACGCAACCGAGCAGCCTACCGCGCGCTTTAGTCCTCGCGGGCTCGATGAGGAGTTCGTGGCGCTCCGGCAAATCATAGAGAAACAGCTGACGCGCGCTGGTTCGAACACGGCCGCTCCTTCTGTCGCGCGCCTCGGGCGGTTAGATCAGGCGATGTCCATTGTCGCGAAAGCTGCCGGCTCGCACCTGGTCGAGCGCGCGAGCGTTAGGCCGATCGACAGTTGACTGGATTTTGATCGACTGTTGAACCCAGTCCATTCGGCACGCCGTTCCGGACCCTCATGCCAAAAAGTGGAATGAGGATCGCCCTTGTAGTCACTGCCCGCAGGAAATCATCGCGGCCTAGCCGGTGCTGGTCGCGACCCGGGCTGTGCCCAGACGGAGATCCTCGCGCGGCGCCAGGCCGTAGACCATGCCGAGCATGATGGTCGCGATGATCACGTGGGGCAGGTTCAGCAGGATGTTCGCGACGATCGGCTTGTGGATGATGAAGCCGTCGATCAGGAAGAACGAGGCGTCGCAGGCGTAGTACCAGCCGAACGCCGTCAGGGCGAGGAGCGATGCCTTACGCGACTTGATGCTCGCGGCGAGCAGGAGGAGCGCCGAGAGCCCGTGCGTCACGTCGTCGAGGATGCTCATGCCGAAGAGGCCGAACAATGTCCTTTCCGGCCCGTCCATCGTCATATGTGTGTCGGTCACGAAATGGGGCATCCACCCCGTGACGACCACGAACACGAAGACGAGCGCGAAAGCGAATGAGAGTTTCCTGACCATTTGAGCATCCTCCAATAATGCTGAAGACGAAAGAGGCCGCGTTCGGCAACCCTCTAACCCCGGACGTCCCGCGACCGCGTAAGGCGCGGCCGGGCAGGGCGCCCAGGGTCTCGCGGGTGCGACGGGTCGCGCGCAACGTCGGGCGCGGGTTCGGCTGGGCCGCACTCGGCGTCGGGGGGTGGACCCTGCTCCTAACGGTCGTCGGCGTCATCGAGACGCCCATCAGCCGCCCGGCAGGGGCCGCGGTCGTCAACGATATCACGCGCCTCGACCCGATTCCCGTTCAGGGTGTGATTACGCCCATGACCGTCGAGGAAATCATAGAAGCAGTGAAGAGCCATCCGGGGCCGATCTCCGTCGGCGGCGGCCGATACAGCATGGGCGGCCAGACGGCGACCACCGGCGGCTTGCAGATCGACATGCGCCGGTTCAACCGCGTGCTGTCGTTCGATTCGTTAGGCAAAGTTATCACGGTGCAGCCCGGGATTCGTTGGAGGGGCATCCAGGAGCGGATCGATCCGAGCAATCTGTCGGTGAAGATCATGCAGACGTACGCGAACTTCACCGTCGGCGGCTCGATGTCGGTGAACGTCCACGGTCGCTACATCGGTCTCGGTCCGCTGGCGCTGTCGGTGCGTTCGCTCAAACTCGTTCTCGCCGACGGGAGGCTCGTCGAAGCAAGTCCGACGAAGAATCCCGACCTCTTCTTCGGCGCGATCGGTGGCTACGGCGGACTCGGCGTCATCGTCGAGGCGACGCTGGAGCTCGCGGACAACGTTCGCGTGAAACGCCATCGCGAATTGGTGCCGGTCAGCGAATACAAGAAATACTTCTTTGCTAATATCCGCGATTCGGCGGACGTCATTTTTCACAACGGGGACATCTTCCCGGATGACTTCACGAAGGTGAGTGCCGTCTCGTTCGTCCGCACGAACGACTCGGTGACGGTGAAGGATCGGCTGATGCCGAAGGACAGGTCGTACGCACTGAATCGCGCCGTCTATTCCATCATCTCCGAGTGGCCGTTCGGGAAGGCGTTCCGCGCGCACATCGTGGAGCCGCTCATCTATCGTGGCAATCGCGTCGAATGGCGGAACTACGAGGCGAGCTACGACGTCGCCGACCTCGAGCCGTCGTCACGCGAGCGGTCGACGTACGTGCTTCAGGAGTACTTCATTCCGGTGGAGAACTTCGACGCGTTCGTGCCGAAGATGCGCGCCGTGTTCCACAAGCACCACGTGAACGTCATCAACGTCTCCATCCGCCACGCGAAGCCCGATCCGGGAACGTTCCTCGCCTGGGCGCCTCGTGAGGCATTCGCGTTCGTCGTCTATTACAAGCAGGGCACCGATCAGGCGTCGCGGCGCAAGGTCGGCGTGTGGACGCGCGAGATGACCGATTCCATACTCTCGGTTCAGGGCTCGTACTACCTGCCCTACCAGCCGTGGGCGACGGAAGAGCAGTTCCTACGGGCGTATCCGCGAGCACCGGAGTTCTTCGCGCTCAAGCACCGCGTGGACCCGACGAACAAGTTCAGCAACACGCTCTGGGATCGCTATTATCTACCGCGCGTCAAGCCTGAATTCGCCCAGCTCACCGCAAGCGCGCGGGCGCAGCTCGACACCACACCGGGGTACGCGCGCGACGAGGGACAGACATTTCTCACGCACCCCGAGTGGTACATCGTCTACAGCTCCGACGAGTACGCCGAGTGGCTCGGGGGCAAGCTGCCGACGACGTTCCCGTACGCGAAAGCGATCGGCCAGTACTGGGTTGATTACTGGCAGGCAACGACAATGACGCGTGATGAGTATCCGTTCAACGCCGGCTACCATGTGATGCTCGGCGTGATCGGTGTGAGCTACTCGGTGGAGCTGGCGCTCAAATCAGCGTACGAGAACACGATCGGAAGGATCAGCGGCTGGACGGTCGGGGGGCAGCTCACGGACGAGGATCGTTATGCGGCGAGCGTCGCGGCTGACTATGGACGCTTTATTCATATATATCCGTGGTACCAGTACGCCTTCGCGTCACGGCTGAAGCATCTCTGGGGAGATCTGCCACTGTGGGGCGCGCACCCGATCCGTAAGTGGGAGCGACGCGTCTTCCTCACCGCGGAGTACGGCATCAAGGCGTTGTACGCTAGCGCGATCACCGCGGGAACACACGCTGCGTACGCACCCGAAGCCGAGCACGTGGGAGTCGTCGCGGCTGGATGGAGCGACTCGCTGGCGAGCAGGTTTCCGGCAATCAAGGTGGTGGCGAAGGTCGACGCCGGGCACGTGCTGCTCGACGTGCCGCGATACGACGCGTTCCGTGACGTGATGATCGATCTGTCGCACGCGCCTAACGCCCCACACCTCACCGAGATCGCGGGCAACGAGACGATCTTCCTCACGGGCGTAGCGCCGGCCAATTGGGCGATTGCCGACGCACGCGCGCCGGTGATGTACGAGGTGCCGGAGCCGACAGATCCGGCGCGAAAGCGTGTGACGATACGACTGCGTGTGCAGGATCTTCTTCCGGTGCTGCGAGCGTATCACGGACGAAATGGTCTCGTGATCGACCATATCTACGATTACTGATGGCGCTCCTTCGTGGTTTGAGTCGCGTCATCACCGCGTGCGTCGCGGCGATCGTTCTCGTGCTGCTTGGCTTTCGCGGTGCGGCGGCCATTCGCGAGTCGCGCCCGCGTGGGACGGCGGCGCCGAGTGGCGGCAAGTTCGTGCACGCCGCCGACGTGGACATGTTCGTGCAGGAAGCGGGGCCTGATGACGGCGTCCCGGTCGTGCTCATTCACGGCACCGGCGCCTGGAGCGAGATCTGGCGCGCGACGCTCGATACCCTGGCCGCGGAGGGATTTCATGCGATCGCCCTGGACATGCCGCCTTTTGGGTATTCGCAGCGACCGGCGAGCGCAGACTACGGCGATGCAGCGCAGGCGAAGCGCATTCTCGGGGTAATCGAGGCGCTCCGCTTACCGCAGGTCGTGCTCGTCGGCCATTCGTTCGGCGCGCGGCCAACGGTCGAAGCCGTGCTTCGGGCGCCATCGCTGGTGCGCTCGCTCGTGCTCGTCGATGCGGCGCTCGATCTGCACATGCCGGCCACGGTGCCACCATCGGGACCATCGGTCGTGCGCGTCGCCCCTCCGAGCATCCGCAACGCACTCGTCGCGGCGACGCTGACGAATCCGTTGCTGACGAGGCGCCTTCTGCAAACGCTCATCGCCAGGGACGAGGCGGCGACGACGGAGCGAGTGCAGATGCTCCAGCGTCCATTCACGGTGCTCGGGACGACGGCCGCATTTGGGGAGTGGCTGGTTCCGTTCGTGACGGTGCGCGAGCGGTCACTGGCGACGGATCCCAAGCGCATTCATTCGCTGAGGATGCCGGCGCTCGTCATCTGGGGCGATCGGGACGAGATCACGCCGCTGGCGCAGGGTCGGGAGTTGGCAGCTCTGCTCCCGAATGCGCAGCTGAAGGTGTTGCGCGGCGTGGGGCATATTCCGGCGATCGAGGCGTCGGGGGCATTCAATGGTGCGCTCGTCGAGTTTCTGCGGCCGTTGGAGTCGCAAGAGCGAAGTGCGCAAAGTGCCGAAGGGCGCTGAGTTCCGAAGGTCCGAACTGCGAAAAGTTCGCGCGGTTCAGGCTGCCGAGGAGCGTGGTATCAGAGACATCACGGAGACGCTGCGGGAGGCGGCGAGCGGCTCTTAGTTTGCACATCTGTAGAGTCGAGGGGAATCGATGACCAGGATCGCCGTGCTCGACGTGCTCGAACAGGACGCGCGCTTCGCCTGGCGCTCGCTGCGGCGCAGCCCTTCCATGACCGCGCTCATCGTCGTCATGCTCACGCTCGGCATCTACAGCACAATGAGCTATGGGGTCAGTCAGCGCACCCAGGAATTCGGCGTTCGTGTCGCCGTGGGCGCGCAGCTCGCCGACATTTTGCGCCTCGTCGTTGGCGAGGGACTGCGCGTCGTCATTGTCGGCGTGGCAGTTGGCGCGGCACTCGCTCTCGCGGCCGGACGACTGATCGCCGCGCTGCTCTACGACATCGCTCCAGGCAATCCGCTGGTGCTGGTGAGCGTTTCCGCGGTTGTCCTCTGCGCCGCCCTGGTGGCAACGCTGATTCCGGCATCGCGCGCGGCCCGGGTCGATCCGATCACCGCGCTAAAGGCTGATTAACCGAGGGAGCTGAAACCGCCTCGGGGATCTGAGCAAGCCGCTGCGCTGGCGGGGGCGCGTGAATGGCAGTACTCTCTGCCTCGAGGTCGCCCTGTTGCGGCTGACCGGCCCCCCTTCTTCTGGAATCCCTTCCATATGATGCGTCCCATTCGCCTTGCCGGCCTCGCGCTGTTCGCCGGCCTCTCGACGGCTAGCGCCCAGCGTTCGACGATCACGCGCGACGCCTACCGTCTGCGCGCTGATTCGCTCGTCTTCACCTATCTCGCCGAATCCCACGCGCCGAGCGCGGCGTTCGCGGTGATTCGGGGGAATGACACGCTGGCCTACGGCGCGTACGGGCTCGCCGACGTCGATGCGCGGCGGCCCGCAACCGCTGGGACGATCTACGAGATCGGATCGATCACCAAGCAGTTCACCTCCGCCGCAATTATGAAACTCGTGGAGCAGGGACGCGTGCGGCTCGACGACGATCTCTCGAAGTACGTACCGCAGTTCCCACTGCAGGGAAGGAAGGTGACGATCCGACAACTCTTAAATCACACGTCGGGGATTCACAGCTATACATCGGAATCCGCTTGGCAGAAGACGTGGGGCCAGACGCTGTCGCCCGACGAGATCATCAAGTTCGTCGCGGCCGACACATTCGACTTCGCGCCAGGTACCGCGTGGCGATACAACAACACGGGTTACGTGCTGCTCGGCATGGTGATCGAGAAGGCGTCGGGCGAGAAGTACGCGAAGTATCTCGAGTCGCAGTTCTTCAAGCCGCTGGGTCTAAGGCAGACGTCGTACTGTCCGTCGCACACGTCCGATCCGGCATTCGCGATCGGCTACAGCAAGGGGACGACGGGCACGGTGCGCGCGCAGTTTCTGGATCTCTCGCATCCCTTTGCCGCCGGCGCGTTATGCTCGACGGTCGGCGACCTCGTGAAATGGGAGCGCGCGCTCGCCGGTGGAAGGGTGGTCTCGCCGGCGTCGTACTCGCTGATGTCGACCGACGACACGCTCAACAACGGAAAGAAGATCAACTACGGCTTCGGGCTCTTTCCAGGGATGTTTCACGAACACAAAACCGTCGCGCACACCGGCGGCATCAACGGCTTCGCGACGGCCGAGACGTATGTGCCCGATGATAGCTTGAGCATCGTCGTGTTCACGAACTACGATAGGGAATCGCCGCAGAAGCTCGCGGAGAATCTGCTTCGCGTCGCGTACGGCGATGAGCCGGTTGGCCGAAGCGCCGGGCCTGTCCAGGCGGCCGCGCCTGCGCTCTCGCCGGCGGATCGCGACGCGATCGTCGGCAATTACACGTTGCAGTTGCCCGGCGGCCAGCAGCTGCCGATCAAGTTCTTCCTGGATGGCACGCGTCTCATGGCGCAGGCGCAGGGGCAACAGGCGAACGAGATTCACTACCTTGGGAACTACGAGTTCGGCGTCGCGTTCGATCCGGCGTTGCGGTTCACGTTCACGATGGAGGGTGGCAAGGCAACCAAGGTGACGCTGCTGCAGGGGGGAGGAAAGGTCGAGGGACCGAGAGCGCCATAAGCGTGAAGCGTGAAGCGTGAAGCGTGAAGCGTGAAGCGTGGCGCGTGAGGCGTGGCGCGTGAAGCGTGAAGCGTTAGGCGAGAGGGTTAATCGGGCCTCCGGGTGCCGCGCGTTGCCGAGTCGGCCGACGTGCCTGCTTGCACCGCCGGCGCCTTTGCCTCGTCCTTCGCCGCATTCCAGCCCTTGAGCATTCTCTGACGCGCGAGATACGTCTCGCCGTGGGTGATCCAATCGGCGGCCGGCTCACCCTTGAGATAATGCGCGAACCACTCGAGCTGCCGGCGATGGTAGTCGATCTGGCTCTCCGGCCGAGCGACGCCGTGGTTCTCGTCGTTGTAGATGAGGAAGACGACCTCCTTGCCGAGTCGGCGGCCGAAGTTGTAGAGCTCCATGCTCTGCCAGTAGTTCACGTTGCCGTCGGCGTCGCCTTCCTCGAGCAGCAGGGGCGTCTGCAGCGAATCGACGGCGAAGACTGTGGAGTTACGGATGTAGGCCTGCGGGTCCTCCCAGAGCGGTACTTGCATGCGCTCCTGGCTGGTCTCGTAGTGGCCCGTCTCCGGCAGGCCGGTGTTGAACGACGTGTAGCCGTACATGCTGATGAGATCCGTGAGCGGCGCGCCGGCGATCGTCGCCGCGAACATCCCGTGATCGTGGACGGCGTAGAACGCCGACTGATAGCCGCCCCACGAGTGGCCCATGTTCCCGACGTGCTTCGCGTCGATCATCCCCGTAGCGAGCGCCGCCTTGACCGCCGACGTCACGCAATCGAGGCCTGAATAACCGGGGTCACGGAATCGGAACTGAATGTCCGGCCGCAGCACGAAGTAGCCGTTCTGGCTGAAGACGCTGGTGTTATACGTCGAGCGATCCGTCGGCGCGACCCACTGATGAAAGCCCTGGGAGAGCTTCTCGTAATAGTAGACCACCATCGGATACTTCTTCCCCGGCTCGTAGTTCGCCGGGTAGGTGAGCATCATTTGCAACTTGTCGCCATGGCCGTTGGTGTAGTCCATGAGAACTTGCTTTCCCCAGGCGTAGCCACTCAGGAATGCATTCGTATGCGACACTTGCTGGGCGTCGGCGAGCGACGTCGTCGTCACGAACACGTTAGGCGGCTCGTCGGCTGTCTGCGCGACGTAGGCGAACACGTTCGGTGCGCTTCTCGCCTGCGTCAGCCGCGTAATGCTTTTGTCCACCCAGAGGAGTCGCTCGGGCGGCCTTCCAATAGATAAGCGCGCGTAGCCACCTTTCTTGCTGCACTCCCCGAAGGTGGAGAGCATAATTGGCTTTGCAGGGTCGATGGTGTGCGTTGCCGAGTCGAGCATGTCGACGCGATAGACCGTCGAGTCTTCGCGGCCACGCGTCAGGCGCTCGGCGCTCGCGCCGTCGGGCGAGAGCTGCCAGATATCGAAGCGGTCATAGAGGAAAACGCTCCGATCCCCCGTGCTCCAGCCGCCAATGCCGTAGGGGCGACGCTCCGGTACCGGGTGATCGTCCTCGGCGTTGACGAACGACGTCTGGAGCTTGCCGGTGAGATTGGTGCGCGCTTTCGTCGCGAGATTATAGCTCCACCACTGCTCACCCTGCGCGTACAGCACGTATCGTCCGCCGGGGCTCGCGAAGGCGGGATATGCGGTCTTGGTGACGATCCGCTCGCGCTGGCCCGTCGCCGGATCGATGCGATATACGTCGCGATATTGGCGTCCTGATATGACTTCGTTGAAGTACGGGTCTTCGGTATTCGCCAGGGCAACGCGCTGGCCGTCAGAAAATTGCACCGTATCGAGCGAGTCGTCGGCGAGGCGCACGAGGCGATTGTCCGCCAGCCGCCACGCCACGAGCTGAGTCTTCTGACGGTCCTGCGTCGCCTGACGATCCTGCTGATGGTACTCGCGCAGGTCCTTCCAGTGCCACACCTCGACGCGCGCCGGCTGAGCGCCGGTGAAGGGCGGTGGGTTGGGATCGCGCGGCGCGATGCCGAAGAAGAGCGTGCTGCCGTCCTCCGCCCACATCGGCACGCGATACGCCGCGACGCGCATCGCGGCGGGAAACTCTCGGTCATGAGCAAACTCGTACACCGTCTTCGTCGAATGCGGTCCGGCGAGGCCCCGCCAGGCGACGACGCTATAGGACGTGTCGGCAAAGGCGCTATCGGCGCGGCTCCGCAAGACGGCGAGGTCGTCACCCTTCTTTCGCCAGGCGACGCCGACGTATTGCTGCGACTCGCCGTCGAGGGACCTGACGGTTCCCGTCGCCGCGTCGAGCAGTTGGACACCGTTGCCGGTTTTGCCGGCGACGTCGATCGCCATCGCCAGCAGTGCGCCATCGTCGCTCCATGCATACTCAGCGACGTTGCCAAAGGCGAGCTCGGTGCCGTGCTCGAGATCGCGCACGATCAGGTCGGCTCCGCGGCCGTGCGCGTCCGCAGGCGCGTAGCGACGGAGCGCGACGTGAGCGCCGTCCTTGCTGACGCTGAAGGATTGGACGTCGTCGAGAATGGTCGTGATGCCGCTGTGGAGATCGATGATCCCCGCCTTGGCGTGCGCTGGTTTGTTGTCGGTTACGCGACGACCGCGTTTAGGGTTCGAGGTGTCCGGCGTGATCGTGAAGAGCAGCCAACGACTATTGGCACTGAAGACGGGTGTATTGCCTAACGGCGCGCTTTGCTCCGTGCCGCCAGTGACGGCGCGATAGCGGAGCTCGGAGGGTCCCGAGACGCCTTTGCGGAAGTCGTAGGCGATCCACTTGCCATCGGGGGAGAGGGCAATGGCGCCGAGCTGCTCGATGCGGGCGAAGTCGGCTTCGGTGAGCAGTGGGCGGTTGCTCTGGGGTTGCTGCGCGAAAAGCGAGGTACTGCCTAACGCGACGGCGAGCGCGGCTCGGCGGAGGAGGGAAGAACACATTGATTGCTCCAGAATGCGAAGTGCTGAGTGCGCGAAGTCCCAAAGAGCGCTGTGTCCCAAAATGCGCGAAATCCCAAACGGCGCAAAGCCCCAAACTGCGCGAAGTCCCGAAGGGCGCCCTTTGGAACTTCGCGCCACTCGGGAACTCAAACCAATCCGCGGGGCACGCTGTCTCAGTTGGCGCACCCTATCGGATGGCTTGCGCCATGCTCGACGACCTCCGCTATGCCGTTCGCACGCTGATCAAGAACGCGGCGTTCACCGTCGCCGCCGTGTTGTGTCTCGCGCTGGGAATCGGGGTCAACGCAACGGTCTTCAGTTGCGTCCGCGCCATGCTGCTGCGCCCCTTCCCGTATCGCGACCCCGACCATCTCGTCGCCGTCGGCGAGTCGAGCGCCAGGCGCGGATGGCACATGAATACGGTCTCGTACCCCAATTTCCGGAGCTGGCAGGCGGACAACCGCACCCTCTCGGACATCGGGATGTACCAGGGAGCGTACTACAACCTGGCGACCGGCGACCGGGCGGATTACGTGGGCGGCGGCAACGTCTCGTGGACGATGTTCCGCACCCTCGGCGTCGCGCCGCAGATCGGCCGTGACTTTCGAGAAGATGAAGATCGAATCGGTGCCCCGAGGGTTATCATGCTCAGCGATCACCTGTGGCACGACCGATTCGGGGGACGTCCCGATGTGATCGGCCAGAGTGTGATGGTCGACGGTGTGCCGAACACGATCATCGGCGTCATGCCGCGGGAATTCGCGTTTCCTAATGCCTCCGACGCCTGGACCACCCTGCGGCTCGACCCGCTGAAGAATCGGGGCAATCACTCGTGGCAGGTGATTGGACGGCTACGGCCGCACGTCGCCATCGAGCAGGTGCGAGCCGATCTCCGGGGCATCGCGGCGCGCCTCGAGACAGAATATCCGAGCTCGAACACCGGCTGGGGCGTGGACGTCGAGACGCTGCGCGACGCCCAGGTGGGCGATATTCGCCCCGTCCTCATGATCATGATGGCGTCCGTGGCGTTCGTTCTGCTCATCGCCTGCGCCAATGTCGCCAACCTGCTCCTGGCGCGCGCCACGGCGCGGGCCAGGGAGATCGCGGTGCGCGTCGCGCTAGGGGCCGACGGCTGGCGGATCGTCCGGCAGATGCTCACCGAGAGCATTCTCGTCGCACTCGTCGGCGCTTCGTTAGGCATCGGCTTCGCGTACGCGTTCCTGAAATGGATCAAGGCCAATCTCATAGCTGGTGTGCCGTTCTGGATGCACTTCACCATCGACGGCCAGGTGTTGCTCTTCACGGCCGCCGTCGCCGTCGCGACGGGACTGCTGTTCGGCCTGGTACCCGCGCTGCAATCGGCACGGCCCAACCTGAACGAGACCCTCCGCGATGCCGGCGGCCGCGGCGCCAGTGCCGGGCGAGGTCGCCAACGCCTTCGGTCGAGCCTCGTCGTCGGCGAGGTTGCGCTCTCTCTCATGCTGCTCGTCGGCGCCGCGCTTCTCATCCGCAGCTTCCTCGGCCTGCAGAACGTGAAGCCCGGCTTCGATCCGAGCCATCTGCTGACGATGCGGGTGACGCTCTCCGGCCCTGCGTACGACTCGACCTACAAACGCTTCGCGTTCTGGGATCGCTTTCTCCGCGAGCTCAACGCGCGACCCGGGATCGTGAGCGCGTCGATCACCAACAACATCCCACTCGGCGGCAGCAACAACAACAGCTTCATGGTCGTCGAGGGACAGCCGACGCATCTTGGCGCCGAGCCGCTGCTCGAGATCCGGTGGGTATCGCCACGCTATTTAGAGACGCTGCGCGTGCCCGTGCTGCGCGGCCGCATGTTCAACCAGCAGGAGTGGGCGGATAGCGGCGTCACCGGACGGGTGGCCGTCGTCAACCAGTACATGGCGCAGCGATTCTGGCCCAATCAGGACCCGATTGGCAAACGCTTCAAGTTCGGCGCGGCCGACGATACAACGAATCGCTGGGTCACGATCATCGGCGTGGCCGGCGACATCAAGAACCGGCAGCTCACGTCGAAGCCCGAGCTGGAGGGGTACATGCCCTATCGTCAGGACTTGTGGAACAGTGCGGTGATCACCGTGCGGACGTCGGGCGAGCCGACGCGAGCCACAAGCACGGTGCTCGCGGAGCTCAAGCGCCTCGACGCCACCATTCCAGCGTACCGGGTGTCGAGCATGGACGCGACGATCGCGCGCTCGTACTGGCAGCAGACTTTGTACGGCAAGATGTTCGGCGCCTTCGCGACGATCGCGCTCGTGCTCGCGGCTGTTGGCGTCTATGGTGTGATCTCCTACGCGGTATCACAGCGCACGCAGGAGATTGGCGTGCGCGTCGCGCTCGGCGCGCAGCGGAGCGACGTGCTGCTACTCATCGTGGGCCACGGCGCGTTCCTCGGCGCCGTCGGTGTCGCGATCGGCCTCGTTGGCGCGTTGAGCGTGACGCGCTTCCTGCGCACGCTGCTCTTCGGCGTGACGCCGTTCGATCCGGTGAGCTTCGTCGCGGTGTCGGCGCTGTTGACGGCGATTGCGCTGATCGCGAGCTACATCCCGGCGCTGCGCGCGGCGAGGGTGGATCCAGTGGAGGCATTGCGGCAGGACTGAGAGAAGCTCAGCTACGGCAAAAGCAGTTGACAGCGACGCTCCCCCTCCCTACTCTACTGGAAAGCCAGTAGTTCAAGAACGAAGGAGCGTCGATGAGTGACATCTACTTTCCGCCGCGCGAGCTCGCCGTCATGAGCGTGCTCTGGCGCCTCGGCTCAGCAAGCGTCTCCGAGGTGCGAGACGCGCTCGAGGAGGATCTCGCCTACACCTCGGTGTTATCGGCGCTGCAGACGCTCGAGGAAAAGGGCTTCGTGCGCCACGAACCCGAGGGACGCGCCTATCGGTACTTCCCAACCGTGGAAGCCGAGCGTGCCGGCGGGAGCGCGCTGGCGCGCGTACGCGACGCGATTTTCCAGGGCTCCGTCGAGCGCATGTTCGCGCAGATGGTGGCCGACAAGAAGCTGAGTCGCAAAGAGCTCGAGCGCATGCGGCAGCTCATCGCCCAGCGATTGGGGGAAAAGCCATGATCGCCTGGATGGTTTACGCCACGATCGCAGCATTCTGCGTCGTGATCGCGGCGCGTGCCGCGGAGTGGTTCCTGAGGATACTTCGCCGGCCGGCGCGACTCACGTGGGCTGGCGCGGCGCTGTTGTCGATCATACTAGCCGCAACGGGACCCTGGCGCGCTCGCGGCGCGCATAACGAGACGGCATCGGCGGTCGATCTCTCGTCGCTGGCCCTCGTACGCACGGGCATTCAATCTGTCGAGAGCCATATGCCAGCGAATTGGCTCGCGCCCTACGCGATCGGTCTCTGGTGTCTGTGCTCACTGGCGATGACACTGTGGTTTGTCGGCGCCTACTGGCGACTGGGACGCGAGCGCCGGAGCTGGCCGACGATCGATCTGCACGGCCACCGCGTTCGTCTCTCCCCGGCGACGGGGCCGATGGTCATCGGACTCGTTAGGCCGGAAATAATACTACCGCGATGGGTGTTGGATCGGCCCATTCGCGACCAGCGGACGATCGTCGAGCACGAAGCATCGCATCTGAGCTCCGGCGATCCAGTGCTTCTCGCGGCGGCGTGTGCTCTGGTCGCCGTCGCACCGTGGAACCCCGCGTTGTGGATGATGCTTGCGCGCCTTCGGCTCGCCATCGAAGTCGATTGCGACGCGCGGGTGCTGCGCCGAGGATTGTCACCGGCCTCGTACAGTTCGCTCCTCATCGATGTCGCCGAGCGCGCGACACCAACCGCATTCGCCGCGACGGGTCTCGCGGACACGTCATCTCACTTATATCAGAGGATTCTCGCCATGGAGTCGCGTCGATCAAACCGCTTATTTCTCCGCGCCGCGGCCGTCGCGGTCATAGGTTTTGCAGGCCTTCTCGCCGCGTGTGAGGCGAAGATGCCGACTGCCGCCGACGTCGAACACATGGATGCCAGCTCCGCTGAACGGAGTGCCAAATTACTTGGCGTTGTGATGCCCGATTCAGCGCTCGTCTGGTCCGTGGACGGTGTTGCGTCGACCGAAGCCGCGGCGAAGGCGATTCCAGCGGACAGCATCGTAACGGTGAACGTCGGCAAGTTCGAGGGAAGGTCGCACATCTACATGATCACCAAGGGTGGTCAGAGGGCGACGGTCGCTGGGCGCGTCGACACCGTGCGGATGACCGTTCGCCACGACGGGCACGTCGAGACGGTGTCGACACTCCGCAAGCCGTTGGACGACAAGTCGAGCGAGGGCGAGCCATTGCTCTTTATCGACGGCGTGCGCTCCGATCCGTCGGTGCTCAAGACGCTCGATCGCACGCGCATCGAGCGGGTCGACGTACTGAAGGGCGAGCTCGCGACACGAACCTACGGTGCCGATGGGAGCAAAGGCGTGATCGTCATCACGACGAAGTCTCGTTAGGAGTCGTAAGACATAGTCTGTTCGGCTCGGCGAGACTATACTACGCGCTCGGCAAGAGGTCGAAGGCAAGGCGCCGATCGAGGGTCCGTCGGTGGACCGCGTCAACGGAATCGCAAATGTCCGAGTCGACATCGTTTACCATCGGCGCTGCATGGGCGGACCGCTGCCTAACGGCTCTCGTCGGCGTGGCGATATCGAGTGGAGCACTCGCTCAGCGGCCGACGCCGCCGGCGCGTGATCCCCACACGCCGGGATACGTCACCGCCACCGAGCTCCCCGACGGCACGGTTCCTTCGCCTAACGTGGACGGGAATTTCATCATCGGGCCGACGCATGCGCCTGCACCCGAGATGACCATCCGCACCGATGTCCCGCACGGCACCATCTATACGTTCACGATGAGCTCCGCCGACAGCCGGATCTATCCGGGGATCAAGCGCGACTCGGGGACCTTCGGCGTGCCCGATCCCGCGGACCCCGCAAAGCTCATCGTGCCGACGAGCCATCCCGCGCCTTATACGCGGCGGGTCGCCGTCTACGTCCCGGCGCAATACGTCCGCGGCACGGTCACACCGTTCATCGTCGGTGCCGATGGACCTGATTCGCTCCTCTTCGTCGCGCTCGACAATCTCATCGCGGCGAAGCGCGTTCCGGTGATGGTGGCAATCTCGATCGCGAACGGCGGCGGTGACGCGCAGGGCAGTGAGCGTGGCCTCGAGTACGATACCATGTCGGGCCGCTACGCCGAATTTGTGGAGACGGAGGTCTTGCCGCTCGTCGAGCGGGGCTATGGTGTCAGGCTGTCAAAGGACCCGAACGAACGCGCGACGATGGGTAACAGCTCCGGCGGCGCGGCGGCGCTGAGCATGGCGTGGTATCACCCCGAGCTCTACCATCGTGTGCTGGCGTACTCGCTGACGGCGATCAATCAGCAGTGGCCATCGAATCCGGAGACGCCGCATGGTGCGTGGGAGTATCACGAACATCTCATCCCGAACAGTCCGGCGAAGCCGCTGCGCATCTGGATGATGGTGGGTGATAAAGATCTGCTCAATCCGAATCCGATGCGCGATGACATGCACGACTGGGTGGTCGCGAACGAGCGGCTTGCGGCGGCGCTCGCGGCCAAGGGGTATCGGTATCAGTTCATCTTCGCGCGCAATGCGGTGCATGTGGATCGTGGCGTGCGGCAGCAGACGTTGCCGGAGGCGCTCGAGTGGTTATGGCGCTAAGAAGCCACTAATGCAACGCGGATCAAATGCCAGACTGAAAGACGGCACGACAATCGCGGCGCGTGAGCAGTGAACACCGCCTCGGGAGCAAAACCATAGATGCCACGACTGTCCGACGAGGTCAAAGCGCCGGGCCGCTATGCCCAGGATACATCGTCATCGGGGCGCCGGCTCGAGGACGTGGCGCGGCCACGCGAGCGTCGAAGCGGCCCATCGCGATTGTCGACGTGGACGGGTCGACGCGTCGTTGTCACGGGCATTGTCTGGGTGGGGCTGATGCTGGTGCTCGTCGCGTTGGCGGCGTTCGTAAGCTTTATGCGTGAGGGGACCGCGGAGGACGTCCGACTCGCCTTCACCCGCAGCAACTTCATCGGCCTGGGCGCGACGTTGGTCATTCCGCCCGTCTGCCTAACGGCGCAGTGGTGGCGAATGCGGAGCCGGCGTCGCGCATCCGGCACATGATCGGTACTGGTCACGAACTGCCATCCGGCGGATATCCTGTTAGGTGATTAGCAGTTCTTGACCGGTCATCGGCTAGCACGCGAATGGCAGCAACTCGACGGACCAGCGGACACGACGCAGGTTCATGCCGTGGACCTACGCACGACGACAAGTGCCACGCCGTAGACGAGCGCCGTCGCGACAATCGGCGCTCCGACAAAGCCGAGGAAAGGATCAAGGGACCCGAAGACTCGCGGCGCAGCGACACACAACGCGACCACCGCGAGCTGTAGCGGTCCGATCGCACGAAGCGTCCAGCTGCGGCAGAGCCGCCATCGGAACGCCAAGAAGACGACCAGGTGACCGAGCCAGCCGACGACGATAATGGTCACGAGGTAGCCCATTGCTTCCCAGAAGAGGTCGGGCATCACTCTTCCACGCGCGTCCAGACGCGGTGCCGGTCTGTTCGCGAAGACGTCGCCGATCAGAAAGCCGCCGTACAAGATCGGAAAGATCAGCAAGGCGAGGCCCGCAACTTTGTCGGTGCCCGCGGCCACTTTCGTCGATGGCCCGGTCTTCTCGGTGATGGCGTTCATCGATCAACGTTCAAGGCACAAGTGAACAAGTGCGACTTTCAGCGCGTCACCGTGAGAGTATCGTATCGTGCCGACTGGCCTGCATAGCCTCCACTCATCTGATAGCTACCGGGAGTGAGTGTCCACGAGTCGATGGACAGTGTATCGCCGACCCGAAAATCGAATAGCCAGGACTTCGTTTCGAGGGGCTCGAAGAAGATCATCGACGAGTCGAAGCCGGCGAGCTGCGATCCAAAGGCACCGCCAGGAGCTTGTACGGCGTAAGAGAATGTGGCTGGAGTGCTGGATCTCCGATGCGGCGACAACAATAACGCTTCGCGATTTAAAGGGTTGTGAACATGCACCCAGAGCGCAACCCAGCGCTGCCCGTCGGCTTCGCGAGGCAGCAGCTCGGCGGTTGAGCTCACCTCTAAAGATTCTGGCGCGATGAGCGTGTACTCCGGGGGGGGGTGTCGTCGCCGAGCCTCCGCGGCACAGTCGTCTGTGCAACTAACGAGTGACGCGCAGTTGCCACGGAACTGTGCTGATGGGTGGCCAGGTGCGCGGAGGAGCGCGTGAAGGATTTCGTGGCGCACGACGGCGCCGTTCGAGACGACGCGTTCGGCGAGTACGATGCGATTGCCCCGCGAGATCCACGCACCCGCGTAAGCGTGGCCCGAGAGTACGACTGTAGACCCTGGGGTTCGGTACCATCGCACTGATTCGAAATGGGCGGAGTGTCCGGAGCACTGTTCGACCATGGTCCACCAACGCGAATAGATCGCCGGTGGCGTCATCTGCTCCGTGCGTAAGGGAAGCGCAGGTCCGAACAGTTGGCGGCAGGTAGCGAAAGCGGATGTGGCAATCCCCAGGCACAGGAAGACGTTTGCCGTGTACAGAGAACTCGAACGCCGAGGTATTGTCATGAGAGGATCGGGGAGTGTACACCGGATCGCGCTCAATGGTATCATCGGGTAAGTTCTGGTCCGCAGCAACGCGGATGGTGTAGCCAGTGGAAACCACCGACGCTTTACGCGCCAGCTATAGACAAGCCTCGGACGACGACCTCCGAGTCATCCTCGACGCCGGCACGACCCAGCTGTCGCAGGACGCTCGGTCGGCACTCATGGAGGAAGTGGCGCGACGGCGCATGCTCGGCGAGGTCAATCCGCTCGACAAGCTCGCCTGGCCGGCGGAAGTGGCGGAGGTGCGGCGCTACCCGAAGGTGGGATTGGGCAGACGCTTTGTCGCGCGCATCCTGGACATGCTCGTTCCCGTACCGCTCATGCTTGGCTCGGGGATCCTGATCGCCATTGGTGTCGTATCGGACGCGAGCGCGTTTACCGCGCTCGGAGTCATGGCCCTGATCTGCTCCTTCGGTTGGGGTATTTACTACTCTTTCACGAAGGATGGGCGCGGCCGCGGACAGAGCATCGGTAAGAAGAAGCTCAACTTGATGGTTGTCAACATCACGACGAACAAGCCGTGCACCAGAGGCGAGTCGTTCCTCCGCGAGCTCGATCTGTTCTTCCTGCAGATGTTGCCGATTGTCGGGTGGCTGGTCGAGCCGATCTTCATCGTCGCATCCGACGGCGGGCGCCGGCTCGGCGACCGGGCGGCGGACACGCAGGTGATCGACGTCAGCGACTATCGTCCAACTAAGCGCTAGTACCACCAGCAACTAAGACTGGAGCGACGAAACGGTCTTCCACACGCATCGGCGTCCGGTCACGGTTTACGTGCTCGAGGGAACCGCCGTCATCCGCGCCGTCCGTGCACTCCGCGTCTGCTAACGCTCGAGCTCCAGCCGCAGCCACGCGAGGGCGATCTTCCATTCGCGCTTGATGGTCGACGATGACGTGTGGAGCGCCTCGGCCGTGTCCTCGATGGTCAGTCCGGCGAAGTAGCGAAGCTCGATGATGCGCGCCTGCACTGGATCGAAGACACTCAACCGCTCGATCGCCTCGTGCAACAGCAGCACTTCCATCCCGTCGACGCCACCCGACTGATCGCCGGCGTGCAGGGCGTCGTTCAGTGACACCGCGGCGAGCCCGCCGCCCCGCTTCTCGGCAAGTCGATTGCGCGCGTGATCGACGAGTATGCGTCGCATCACCTCAGCCGCGACACCGAAGAATTGGGCGCGATTGCGCCATTCGATCCGCGTCTGGTCCACGAGGCGAAGATAGGCCTCATTGACCAGCGCGGTGGGCTGCAGGGTGTGCGCGACGTCCTCGTGCCGCATGGCGCGCGCGGCCTGGCGTTTCAGCTCATCGTAGACGAGCCGCATGAGCTGATCCTTCGCGCCCTGATCTCCGGCGCGCCACGCGAGTAGTAGACCGGTTATATCCCGTGGCGCGCTATCACCCGGCGAGGAATCGGTCATAGGTAGCCACCTAACGACAAGGGGGCTGTCGCCCGCGCGCGTGGCGAGCGAAATGGGCGGGCCATTGGAATGGTGATGAGGACGGCGGCCAACGTCACGGGAATGATCTCGATCATCTGGATGATCAGGGCAGTGGCGACAGCCATGTCCGTCGAGACGCCAAAATGAGACGCGGCGAGGGCATAAGCAAACTCGAAATAGCCGAGCCCACCGGGCGTGGCGCGAAGGAGAAGGCCGGCATTGATGACGATCATCGCGGCGACGCTCGCGGCGAAGGGCAACGTCATGCCCAACGACCGGGCGACGACATGGTACTCCGCGACCTGAAGGAGCCACACCCCGGCGGAGAGGGATAGTGCGATGCCAAATCGTCGCGGTGTGGAAAGGCACAGGATGCATCCGCGAAGGTCCGACAGCTGGTGCCGCCAGCCTTTGCCGGTCGCGGAGGGTGTGGGTCGTGGGGCTTTCAGGAGCACAATGAGAATTACCATCGCCGCAACCAGGAGCGCCGTCCCGACAATCCGGAGACTCGCAAGGTTCGCGGGAAGGGGCACGGTGAGCGTGCCAACGAACAACAGAAGGGCGAAGCAGATCGGATCGAAGAGGCGATCGAGGGCGACGGTCGCGAGAACGGACGCCGCCGAGGCACCTGTAGTGCGTGTGACCAATAGAGTGCGGGCGGCCTCGCCGCCGTTCGCGACGACGAGGTTGTTGAAGCCGCAGGCCACGATCACTCCGCGAAGCGCAGTGGGAAAGGTGCCGACGCCCGCCGCGCGAAGAAATACCCACCAGCGAATCGCGCGCAGCACCAGCGAGGCTCCGTTGAGAGCGAGTGCGAGAAGGAGCACGGTGAGCGAGGCACGACAGATGGCGTCTGCCGCGGCGGCCCAGTGAACCTGGCGAGCCGCTAACACGAGCAGGGCGACGACGACCGCGCTCACCACCCACTGCCAGCGCTTCATACGGCCTCCGCGATCTGCCCTGCAGCCGGCTTTGTCAGCACCGTGACGAACTGCGGTGTCAGGAGGAGGTGCAACGCGCTGGTCGCGATGCGGAGACTCGTCGCGCGCAGCAAGGGACGGAGCACGCGTGGCGAGAGGCGATGGACGTGGAGATCGCGAGCGCGAAGGGGATTGCCGTAGATCCGAATGGCCGTGGGAATGACGTAGAGGCCGCGGATCGGCTCGGCCGGATATACCAGCAGGATCCTGCCGCCGGGCTTGAGCACCCGGTCCATCTCGACCAATGCCGACTCGAGGTTGAGAATGTGCTCAATGACGTGGAAGGAATAGATCTTGTCGAAGTGGGCGTCGTCGAAGGCGAGCTGCCGCGCGTCCATCACCGTCAAGCCTGGCGCGACGGCGTTCGCCACCGCTTCGGGGTTCACATCGACGCCGACGGTGGCTGGAGCGATCTGCCGTACCTGGCGGGTGAGGAACCCTCGCCCACACCCGATCTCGAGGATGCGGTCGCTCGGTCTCGGCGCGAGGAAGTCGCGGACGCGGCGGAAATGGCGATCGACTTCGATTGGCGTGTTGAGAAGCGCGTATCGGCGGGACTGATAGCTGATGAGCATCGGTCGACTCCATCGGTTGAGGTGACTTCCTCAACGCGGAGAAACCGCCCAAATCGGCTCAGACAGGTTGGCTCGCCGACCTTCCTGAGCCGAATTGCTTCGAAATCGCGCGTTCCGGTGGTCGCCAAATTCTTCCACCGGAGTTGCCCATGCTCAGGAGCGCCCTGGCCTCGATCGTGATACTCGGCCTAACGACGCCGTTTCTCGCCGCGCAGCGCGCCGGAGAGCCGGCCGCGGTCACTATGGAAGGGGAAGGCGCGGAAACATTCGTGTTGATCAGCGGCATGGTCGGCGGTACCCCGGGCTTCGACCAACTCACCAGCCGGTTGTTAGCGAAGGGCTACCGCGTGCTCCGCGTCGATCCGTATCAGCTGTCGCTCGACTCGAGTGACGTCAGCTTCGCCGCGATGGCGCGGCGGGTGGACGCGGTGATTGAGCACTACCATATACGAAGGGCGCGAATCGTCGCGCATTCGCAGGGTGCTGGTGTCGCATTGCGACTGGCGTCCAACTACCCGGATCGCGTCGAAGCGCTGTATTTCCTCGACTCGGGTGCGCTGGCGGTCAACAGCGGTCCGACGCTCTCCGCGTCATTGCGATTCGTGCCGATGCTCACGAGGCTGCCGGGGGGCCGTTCATTCGTGCGCCAACGATTCGTCGACGCTCTGAGGCGCAGCTCCGGAAGTGCGACCTGGCTCGACGCGGAGAGACAGCGCGCGTATACGCAGCCGGTGTTCGACGAGGTGGATCGTGTGGTGGCCATGGCCCTCCGGCTCGCCCACGCCACCGAACCAGAGTCGCTCGCGACTGTAGTGGCGCGCGTACGGGCGCCGCTGGTCGTGGTCATCGGTGCGGCGCCGCACGAGGCAGACATCGGGAGGGAGGAGCTGGAGGCGCTGGCGCCCCTCGGCCCACTCGTGAAGATCCGGCGGCTGGTGGGGGTGGGACATTTCCCTCACGAGGAGGCGCCTAACGAGCTAGTTGCTATTGTTACCGAGGATGTGATGGTGCCGAGCGTTCGCCTGGCAGGAAGCTGAATCAAGAGCAGATCCCTCGTCGCTTCGCTCCTCGGGATGACAGCACTGCTTGACCCTGGGTGAGACAACTCGTATCGTAGCCTCGAGCGGTGGCGTTCTGCCCCGCAGAATTGGAGGCAGGCGTGGGTTCTCCTTCGCAGCCTACGTCGCCGATGACGCCAGAGCGGTGGCGTCAGGTGAAAGCGATTCTGTCCGCGGCGCTCGAGCAGCCGGCCGATGAAGTCGGCAGTTTCCTGAACAGCGCCTGTGGCGACGACGCCGAGTTGAGACGAGAGGTCGACTCGCTCGCCGACGCCGTGGCGCGCAACGAGGCCGATGAGACGAACGGCACGGATGGGTACGCGCGAGCCGTGGTCGGCGCCGCGGCGTACGAGGCGCTTGCTGTCGCGAACGGCGAAAGCCCAACGCTCATGGCCGATCTCCAGCGCGTGCTCGGGACGGAGTTCCAACTCGAGCACGAGATGGGCGGCGGCGGCATGTCGCGCGTGTTCCTCGGAGCCGAGGTCGCACTCGATCGGCCGGTCGTCGTCAAAGTCTTGAGTCCGGAGCTGGCCCACGGACCGTCGGCGGAACGGTTCCTTCGTGAAGTGCGATTCGCGGCTCGGTTGCAGCAGGCGAACATCGTCCCCGTGCTGCGAGTGGGCGAGGTGGGCGAGCTGGCGTTCTATATCATGCCGTATCGCGGTGAGACACTGCGGCAACGGATCGCGTCCAGCGCGCGACCGACAACCGCTGAAGCGCTCGATGTGTTGAAGGACATCGCCAAGGCGCTCGCGTGCGCGCATGGCGAAGGTGTCGTTCATCGAGATATCAAGCCGGAGAACATCCTTCTCTCCGGCGGAACGGCGATGGTCACCGACTTCGGGATCGCGAAGACCGTCAGTGAGTCGGGGACGACGATGCCAGGTGTCGCGGTGGGGACTCCCAGGTACATGGCTCCCGAACAAGCGATGGCTGACGACGCGATCGGACCGCCGGCGGACGTCTATGCTTTCGGCCTCGTCGCTTATGAGTTGCTCGCCGGAGTGCACCCATTTGCGACGAGGAAGAATGATTTCGAGCTGATGTCGGCTCACACGACGGCGAGACCGCGTTCGCTCGCCGAGCATCGCCCGGACATATCGCCTGTGCTGGTCGCACTCGTTATGCGGTGCCTCGCCAAGGAATCCGCGATGCGGCCGAAGAGCGGCGCGGAGCTGCTCGCGGCGCTGAACGCGATGGAATCGGGCGTGTCGGATGCCGCGCAGCGGGAAGACGATCATTTCTTCGCCGCGCCGTCGGTCGCCGTGCTTCCGCTTGCAAACCTGAGTGGCGACGCCGACGATGACCTATTAGCCGAGGGAATTGCTGGGGAAATACTAGAAGCGTTGATGCGGATGCGCGGTCTTCGTGTCACGGGTCGAGCATCCTCATTCGCCTTCAAGGAAAGGTCCGCCGATCGGCGCACGATTGCCCGCGACCTGGGTGTCGAGACTTTGCTAACCGGGGGCGTCCGGAGAGAGGATGGCCGGATCAAAATCACCGTCGAACTGGTGAATGCCGCCGACGGAGTGAGTCTGTGGAGTGGGGAATATGACTGCGAGCTGGCGGACATGTTCGTGGTACAGGAGCAGATGGCGCAGGCAGTCGCGAGCGCGCTCGCTCGGCGGGCGAGGCCGATCGTTCCGGCAAGCCAGGCTCGCCAGGGAATCGTGACCTCGCGGGCGTTCGAGCTGTATCTGCGTGGTCGCTCGCTACTCGAGCAGCGCTCGGACGGGATGTTCCAGGGACTGCAATGTCTCGAGGAAGCGAGCAGACTGGCGCCCGAGTTCTCCGCCGCGCACGCCGGGATCAGCATGGCGTTCACGCTCTTCGGCCTGTTCAACGCCCTGCCGCCGAAAGACGCATTTCCGGCGGCACGCGCGGCGGCGGAGCGGGCGCTCGCCATCGATCCGGATGACGTGCTGGCAATCGTCATGCGTGCGCACACGGCGCTCTGGTTCGAGTGGGATTTTCGCCGTGCGGAAGATCTCGTCCAGCGCGCACTCGCCGTGGCGCCGGGCTTCTATCTCGCGCACGAGTGCCTGGGATACGTACTCGCGGCCCAGGGTCGGTTCGACGATGCCATCGCGGCGATGGAACGTGGTCGCTCGCTCGATCCGATCTCGGAAAACGCGACCTACGATCTGGCGTGGATACTTGTGCTCGCCGGCCGGTGGGAGCAGGCGATTCGTGAGTTGGAACCGGCGCTCGCGAAGCACCCGCAAATGAGTGAGCTGAGGCGCGTCTACGGCTTCTGTCTCTTTTATTCGGGACGCGCAGCCGATGGCTGCGCTGAATTCAGACGCGTGCTCGAGCTCAACACGGGAGATCGCTGGGGCAGCCTGAATCTCGTGCAAGCGCTGGCGGCGTTAGGCGAGGTGGACGAGGCGTGCCGTCTCGTGAAGGAGCTGGAGGATCGCGCGACGCGTGAGCCGATTCCCGCGTTCGGCATTTCGACGATGCATCACTGGCTTGGCGACGATGATGCCGCGCTGGCGTGGCTCGAGAAGGCGGTCGATGCCCGGTTCTACTGGCTCGTCATGGCCCCGTACGATCCATCGCTGATTCGTCTGCGCGATCACCCGCGATTCGTTCAGGTGATGCAGAGCGTTCGCAGCGCTTCCCGTCACTAGTTTGTCAGTATCGTGAAGAAACTGCTGCTGGTAGTACTCTTTCAGGCCTGCGTCCGATTCACGGGGCCGGCGACGGCGCTGCATCCGGTGCCACGTGATTCGACGCCGCGGTTGCGAGACTGCGACTCGGTCGCCGGTTGCGTGGGCAGGGTGCGCCTCACCTACCTTGGCGTGGCGGGCTTTCTCATCGCGACGGACAGCGACGTGATCATGACGGCGCCGTCGTTCTCGCATCCCAACCTGTTGGCGGTTTCGACGCCATTATGGCCGATTCACGGCGACAGCGAGACGGTCGATCGCGAGTTGCGGCGATTCCTCGGCGCCGACATGGACCTGCTGCCTCACGTCCACTCGATTCTCGTTGGGCATGCTCACTATGACCATCTCATGGACGTGCCGCTGCTGGCGCGGCGATACGTGCCGCACGCCAAGATCTACGGGAGCCTGACGACGAAGCGCACATTGATGGGCGATGAGTTTCTTCGGGCGCACGCCGATCGCGTCGACTCACTGATGCCGGCCGACAGTGCGATCGCCACGGCGTGGCGCGTCGGCCGATGGATCTACTCGCCGAGCCGGCGCATGCGGTTCATGGCCATCCACTCGAGCCACGCGCCGAACTGGTGGTTCATCACGCTCGCGCCGTGCAACGAGAAAGAGGATCGCACGTCGCTTCCGCGCACCGGCTGGGGATGGTGTCGTGGTGAGCCGGTGTCGTACGTCATCGACCTCCTGAATGCCCGGGGCCGGCCGATGTTTCGCATGTTCTATCAGGACGCGGCGTCCCGGCCAACGGACGTCGTCCTGCCGCCCTTCGCCGGCGAGGATCAGCACCGGGTTGATCTCGCGATCGTCTGCGCCGGCAACTTCAAGAAGGTCGAGGACTATCCGACTTTCCTGTTGGCTGGCCTCAGGCCGACGTTCGTGATCCTCGCGCACTGGGAAGATTTCTTTCAGGAGCAGGGTGACTCGCCGACGCCGGTGCGGCTGACGGACACGCGCGAGCTGGCCACTCGTCTCGATCTTCTGGGAGCGGCGCGATGGATCACGCCCGTGCCGGGAGGACAGATCGTCGTCGACTATTGAAGAACGGATGGCGCCTAACGACGTCGAGGTGGAACCATGGTGTATCGTCGAGAGTATTGAAAGGGTCGTTCAACAGCAGCTCCCTCGTCGCTTCGCTCCTCGGAATGACAATGCCTACTCGGCTCGCAACGTCTCCGCGGGGTCGACACGAGCGGCCCTGCGCGCTGGAACCCAGCTCGCCACCGCCGCAATCGCCAACAGCACGACCGTCGACCCCAAGACGACAAGTGGATCCCACGGCGCCACGCCATAGAGGAAGCTGCGTATCGATCGAGCCGCGAGGTTGAGGAGCGCCAGTCCGATGATCGAGCCGAGTATAGCGAGTGCTAATCCGTAGCGCGTCGTGGCGGCGGCGACAGCGCGCGGCGAGGCGCCGAGGGCGATGCGAATGCCCAGCTCGCGTCGCCCGAGCGTCACCAGATAGGCAAGCACACCGTACAATCCAACCGCGCCGAGCACGACCGTGATGATGGCCGCGGCGCCGAGGATGAGTGTCGTGAAGGCGAGGCGCGCCGTCGACGCGCGCATCACCTCGGTCATGGTCCGCGCCTCGAAGGCGGGAAGCGTGGGGTCGAGGTCGCGCACCACGCGCTGGGCGGCGCCGAGGATCGCTGCCGGGTCGCTCGATGTTGTTCGGATCGCGACGGCCATGGTCCGGCTGATGTGCTGCGCAGTGCTGTCGTCGCGCACGAGCTCGGGGAAGTACACCGCGGCACTTGGCGGGGCGGCGAGGCTGGTGTCGCGCGTGTTCCCGACGACGCCCACGACGGTCGTCCAGGGATCGCTCGGTAGGGCGCGAAAGCGCTTGCCTAACGCGGCAACGCCGGTGGAGTCGTGCCAGAAGAAGCGCGCGGTCTCGAGGGAGATCAGCGCTTCGCCCTGGGGCTGGCGGTCGCGCGGGTAGAAGTATCTACCGGTGACGAGCGGCACGTGCATCGTCTGGAGATAGTCGCCGCTGACGGTCGTGAACATCTGCAAGGGCGGCAGCTTCGTGTTCCACTCTGGCGCGCTCTCGGGGTATAGCGGGTTGGGGTTGGCGCCGTGGTCCTCGAGCGGGATACGCGTCGTCACGCCGACGCCCTGCACGCCGGGGAGCGTCGTGACGCGGTCGATGAGCGACTGGAAGAAACGAGTCACGTCAGCATTGTGTACATAGCGCGGACGTGGCAAGGAGACCCAGAAGGTGGCGACGTGATCGGCTTCGAAACCCGGGTGCACGGAGTGCAGCGCCTCGAATGAGCGCAGGAGAAGGCCGGACGCGGTGAGGACGAGGATGCCTAACGCGATCTGCGCCGTGACGAGGGCACCGCGTAGGCGCTGCTGGCGACGGTTGGCGGTGCCGCCGCGGGTGCCTTCGCGGAGCGCGACGCCGCCGGCGGCGATCCGGAGAGCGGGAATGGCGCTGAACGCGATGGACGCGAGCGCTGCCATCGTGGCGGCGAACGCGACGACGCGCCAGCCAACGCCGATCTCGGCGAGGCGCGGAATATCGGCCGGGCCGTGCGTCACAAGCAACTGTACGGCCGCCCAGGCGAGGGCGAGTCCCAGCGTCGTGGCTCCGACGGCGAGCACGAGCGATTCAGCAAATTGATAACTCGCGATGCGCGCACGGCCCGCGCCGAGGGCGGCGCGGACGGCGAGCTCGCGCTCGCGGGCGTCGAAGCGAACGAGGGCGAGCGTCGCGACGTTCACGCATGCGACGAGAAAGAGCAGCGCGGCCGCGCCGCCCATCAGCCAGAGCGTCCCCGCGATGCCACCGGTGATGTCGTCGCCCAGAGGTGTGAGCACGGGCACGGGTTTGGTCTGTTGCATGATCTGCTGCGTCGTGATCCCGGGGACGAACTTGGGGAAGAGCTCCACGACGCGCGGGAGCACGGCGGTGAAGTCGCGTCGCGCGTCCTCGATAGTGACGCCGGCTTTGAGACGGACGACGCCGTTGTACGCGAACGCGGTGGGGGGAGGATTGGCGGGATCGAGCTGGAGGGGCGTCCAGATCTGGGTCGCGGCGTTGGGGAAGCTGAAGCGCGGCGGCATGACACCGACGACCACTCGCCGGACGCCATTTATGACGAGCATGCGTCCGACGATGTGTGGGTCCGCGCCAAGGTGCGTCCGCCACAGTGCGTCGGAGATGACGACGACGTCCGGCGCGCCGACGCGATCCTCCGTTTCGCTGAAGACGCGGCCGCGCTCGGCTGGCACGCCGAGCACCGTGAAGAGGCTGGCGGAGGCTCCGGCGGAGGCGACGCGCTCGGGTGGCACCGACGAGAGTGGATCGCCGAGGTTGACGGCGTTCTCGCTGTAGACGCCGATGCCGTCGATGGTGTGGGCCTGGTGGCGATAGGTGTAGAACGTTCCGGTCGACTGGCTGACGTGATAGAGCGAGATCGGCGCCATGTCGTGCCACGCGCCGACGAGCCGATCGGAATTGGGGAAGGGGAGCGGCCTAACGAGCACGGCATCGATGACGGCAAAGATGGCGATCGTTGCGCCGAGGCCGGCGATGAGGGTGATGATGGCGGTGAGGGTAAAGGCCGGCGAGCGGCCTAACGAGCGGACGGCATGTGTCAGATCCTGAACGATAGTCTCGGCCAGCTGGACGGCGCGCTCGCGGCGGCGGCGATGACGGTCGACGGCGGCGAGCTCGCGTCGCGACGCCGTAATGTCGCCGAATTCGCGCTCGGCTTCCTGACGCGCATCCTGAGCGGACATACCCTGCTGGACAAGGTCTCGCGCGCGGCTCTCTATATGGAAGGCGAGCTCCTCGTCCACCTCCTTCTCGACCTTGCGGCCGGGGATGCCCGGCGCGCGGCGGTAGTCGTCAGGCATCGGCCTCCTCCCATCGCGTCGCGTTCAGCACGCGAAAGAGTCCCTCGGCGTAGCGCGCCAGTCGCTTCGATTCGGCGCGCAGCTCGGCGCGGCCGCGGGCGGTGAGCTGGTAGTACTTCGCGCGGCGGTTGTTGTCGGAGAGTCCCCAGTCGCTGTCGACGAGCCCGCGGTCCTCGAGCCGGTGCAGCGCGAGATACAGCGCGCGGTCCTCGATGGCGAGGGTCTCACCGGAGGCGCCCTTGATCCAGCGGGCGATGCCGTAGCCGTGGCGAGGACCCCAGCTCAGGGTTTTCAGGATCAGCGCGTCGAGGGTGCCGCGGAGCAGCTCTTCCGCTTCTTTCGGCATCGTCTCTCCCCGGATGTTCTCCGGGGAGTATCGGTGCTGGGGCGGGAGCTGTCAAGCGGGGCGCGTGGGCGTGACGTGTGACGCGTGGCGCGTGGCGCGTGGCGCGTGGCGCGTATAATCAAGTTAGCCTTTGGTCCAAGAATATTAGAAAACGCTCATAATCCGAGCCGAGGGGCGCACTGGCGCATGGAGCGCCCGGTGATATGTTGGCAAGGTGCAGGGCGGTGACGCCGAGGGGTGAGAACGTGAAGTCAATCGAACGTATGAGGCTCGACGCGGAGAGCGTGTCGACAACGGTGGCGACGGGAGCTCCGCGACAACACCTTACCGCATGCAAACCCGAGGAGCTTCTTGGCGTGCGAGCACTCGCTAACAACGCACTCCCGGAGGGTGACCCGAGCAAGCTGACGGCGCAGTGGGTCACCGATCTGCGGGTTGCGGCGAAGGAGCTCGGGGCGCTCCGACGCGCGCTGCACCCTGGAGAGGACCCGGCGCAGAGTCTGACCCGACGCCTCGCCCAATATGCGTCGGTGATCGAGGCGGTGATCGGGACGGAGCCCGAGTCGGGCTCATAGCGCCGTGGATGAGCTTGCGGAGCACCTCCCCGCGCCGCATCGTCTGCCCCGATATCTCGCGGGCGACACGATGGAAACGGTCGACGATTTCCGGATGCGCTACGCGCGCACCGACGACGACGGTCTGCGCGCGCTGCTGGCGATCGAGCCCGGCAGCCTAACGCCGGAAGCGGCGCTGGCGCTCGGTGAGGAAGCCGAGCGACGTGGACTTCGCAGCTCGATCGATCCACCGCGACCCGATCCGCTGGACTCGATCGATTGGCCGGAGGTTCCGGTGGCGCACAGTGACACGAAGTCGTCGATCGTCGCGCGGTTCCTCGCACACATTCGCTGACGGCTACTTCGCGCTCCCGGCTAGACCCACTCCGATGCCGAAGGTGATCAGCGTCGGCCGATAGGTCGAGTCCGAACGAAAGGCTGCGTGAGTGGATTTCTCTCATCATTCCATCACCAAAGGCGCGACCGGCTCGCGTCACCAGCGCGCCGGGTCGCCACAGGGATGTTGACGACTGTTGATAACACACTCAACCTCTGGCTGCATGTCGAACAGCAGATCCTTCGCTTCGCTCAGGATGACACGGGGCAGTAGATCCTTCGCTGCGCTCAGGATGACAATCGCGGCGCTCTGTATCCTCGTCTCCGCGTGTGGCGGCGACAAGGCCGCAGCCCCTGTGACCCTGGCCGGCAACTGGCTCTTCGCGGATCAGACGAGCAACGGGCAGCTTGGTGTCACGTGCAAAGCGAATGCAAGCCTGACGATTACCCAGACAGGCGATACGTTCACGGCCTCACTCTCGGGTGGCGCGCAGGCGTGTACGGGAGCGGGAGGCACGAATCTCGTCGCGGTGACTGGCGTCGTCTTCGAGGGTGGCCATATCACCGGATCGTCGCTGACCTTCTCGAGCGGCACCTGCGTTTTCAGTGGGACGATCAGCGCGTCGTCCAACGAGATCGCCGGCGACGAGACGTGCACGATCTCGACGACGGGCGGCTCCTTCACCTTCGATGGCACTTGGCGGGCCGCGCGTTAGGCCACCGACAAAGCGGGCTTCGCTCGGGGTGAGAAACTAAACGGCGCGGCCGGGCTCGGTTGCGCGTACGCTCTCGGAGCGCCGAGCACCCATTGCCGGCGACCGACCACCAACCGGAAGCGTCAGAGTGAAGCGCGTGCCCTCCGTGATGCGCGGCAGGTGATGCGTGGTGCGTGATACGTGCCTCGGATGACCGGCGCTGGGCGCGGAAGGTGCGTTGCTGGCGTGTCACTCATCACGTTTCGGTGGCCGACTCATCCCCCGGAGAAGAATCGTAGACCGTGACTGTGCAGCACGATGTGGTCGAAGGCGATACGAAGAGCGACGAGAAGGTCGTCCGCCGCATTCTCATGGTGGACGACAATGCCGGTGACCGCACGACGGTGCGGCGCTTCCTTCGCACTCCGCGACAGAAGCACGACACGAACCGCGCTTATGAGCTGATCGAGGTCGTCACCGGCGAGGAGGGACTGGCGCGCTGTCGCGATAACGGGCCCGATTGTGTGCTGCTCGATTTCAATCTGCCGGACATGAATGGCCGGGAGTTCATCGACGCGCTGCGAACGAGCGAGCGTGAGGGCGCGCCAGTTCCCATTCTCATACTCGCTGGTCACGAGGACGACGAGAGCGCGGCAGACGCGTTCAGGCGCGGGGTCGAGGATTATCTCGTCAAGGATTCGCTCACAGCCACCGGCCTCGTGCGCGCAATCGAGAATTCGATCGCGCGTTTTCGCGTGAGGCGCGAGCTGGAGGAGCAGCGCGCGGCGGCGGAGCTGCGCAATCAGTGGCTCGTCGAATTGCGCAACCAGCTGCAGACGACCGTCGCCGAGCTGGCCGATGCGACGAAGGCGAAGGACCGCTTTCTCGCCGTGATGTCGCACGAGATGCGCACGCCGTTGAACGCGATCCTCGGCTATGCCGAGCTGCTGGAGATGGAGTTCGATGGACCGCTTGCCGAAGGCCAGCGTGAACAGGTGGAACGCATTCGCGTCGGTGGCCGGCATCTGCTCGACCTGACGAACGACGTCCTCGATCTGACCCGGGCCGACGCGCTCAAGCTCGAGCTGGATCTCCGTCCCGTCGACGTGAGCGCTGTCGTCGAGGAAGTCGCGTCGCTGCTCGAGCAACAGGCGAAGGCGAAGGGAATCGTGCTCGAGGTCGGCGAGTGCAACGCCGAGCTGCCGCACGTGCTGGCGGATCTGCATCGCTTGCGTCAGGTGCTCACGAACCTCGTCAACAACGCGCTCAAGTTCACCGACGAGGGGTCGGTTCTGGTGCGCTGCGTGCCGCCCGGCGAGGACGGCATGGTTAAGATCGAGGTGATCGACACCGGCATCGGTATCGCGGGTGACGTGCTGCCGCTCGTGTTCGAAGAGTTCTATCAGGTGAAGGACGACCTAACGAGAAGACATGGAGGGAGCGGACTGGGACTCGCGATCTCGCAGCGGTTGGCGCGATTGATGGGGGGCGACATCACGGCCGCGAGCACGTTAGGCGAAGGCTCGACGTTCACGATCTGGCTGCGGCCGGCGGGCGAGGGGAGCGAGCTGCGGCCGGAGGACGTCGCGCAACACGGCGCGCGCATGGCGGCGCGCACGACCTCCTGCTCGACGAGCCCGCCGACGCCGGGGACGGCGGCGGTGACGGTGATCGCGTACGGCCGGGACGTCGCGGCGCTCACCGAATTGACGCGTCGCGTGAACCCAGGCGTGCGATTGGTGTGGACGACGAACGCCGACGACGTCGGCAAGCTCGTCGTGCTCGAGCAAGCGGCGCTGGTCGTGCTCGATGTCGGCAGCGCGGATGGCGCGGCATGGCGAGCCGCGCAGAAGCTACAGAATCTGCCGGAAAATCAGATGACGGCAGTGCTCCTCCTCCCGTCGCTCTCGGCGGCGATGCCGGATGAGGCGAGTCAGGTGCTCGACCTCGGCTGGGTGTCGCTGGTGCCGAAGCCGTTCACCGCCGAGCAACTCACCCACGCCATCTCGACGGCGACGGGTCACTCGTCGAACGAAACGAACACGTCGTCCTACGACGTGCTGGTAGTGGACGACGACGAGGACTCGCGTCGGGTGGCGGTGCGCTTTCTGGCCGAGGCAGGGCTGTCGCCGCGCGACGTGAGCGACGGGGAGGCAGCGCTGGCGGAGATGCGCCGGCAACCACCGGACGTGGTGGTGCTGGACCTGATGATGCCGGTGCTGGACGGCTTCGGGGTGATGGCGGCGATGAGGGCGGACCCGATCCTGTGCACGATTCCGGTGGTGGTGCTGACGGCGAAGAGTTTGACGGATCGGGAGAAGCAGTTCCTGTCGCGGACGGCGGCGCGGGTATTACAGAAGGGCGCACATCGGTTGGGGGATGTGGCAGCGTTGGTACTGAGGGCGGCGGCGCGGAGAAAGGGGTAGGTTGATCTCCCATCAGCTCTCACTCCGGAGCATCGACCTATGGCCACGAAGAAGCGTAAGTCCCCGGCAAAGAAATCTCCCCGCCGCCGTCCCACGCCGGAACTCCGCGACGCGATTCGGATCGTTCCCGTCGCCGCGCCTAACGAGCTGTTCGGCCACGTCGCCGCGGTGCCGGCGGCGCCACCGCCGCAGCTCACGTATCGCGGTGGGCATCTGCTCTCGTCGGTGCAGGTGTTCAATCTCTATGTCGGCGCGGCGTGGTCGACAGGGCACCCAAAGACCGTCGCCGCGGGTCTCGACGCGTTCTTCAAGTTTGTCCTGACGAGCTCCTTGATCGACCAACTCGCCGAGTACGACGTGCCAAAGTACAAGATCACGCACGGGAAGTTTCTCGGGAGCAAGGTGCTGTCGTCGATCCTGCCGCCGTCGAGCGTCACCGACGCGTGGATGCGCAAGACGCTCCAGCACGCGATCACCGCCGGCGGCGGGGTGCCCAAGTCCGGGCCGAATGTTTTGTATTTCCTATACCTGCCGCCGGGCGTGACCTTGACACAGGGCGGGGGACGGTCGTGCCAGGCGTTCTGCGGCTATCACGATCACATCAACAGCAAAATCTTCTACGCCGCGATGCCGTACGCGAACTGCAATGGCTGCCTCGGGGGCCTTTCGGCGCTCGACGCGCTGACGTCGACGAGCTCACACGAGCTGTGCGAGGCGATCACGGACGCGGTACCGGGCACGGGCTGGTACGACGACGCGAATGGGGAGATCGGGGATATCTGCTCGTGGCACACGAAGAAGATCGGGACGCACGTGGTGCAGAAGGAGTGGTCGAACGCGAAGAATCAGTGTGTGTGAAGTGGGGCGATGGGCGATGGGCGATGGGTAGTGGGGTGAGGGCGAATCCGGCGGGCAGGGGGACGCGTACTAGGAAGCGCGTGACCCTCTGCCGTCTACCCTCCGCCTGTGCCAGGCCCCATGGAACGCCTTCTCGCTGATCTCCGAGTCGCCCTCCGCCGCGCCCGGAAGCGCGTCGGCTTCACCTCCGTCGCCGTGATTTCGCTCGCGCTCGGGATCGGGGCGAACACCGCGATCTTCAGCCTCGTCGACGCCGTGCTGCTGCGGCGAACGGCGGTGCCGCATCCCGAGCAGATCGCCGAGATCTACCAGCGGCAGCCCCAATTCCCGTACTCGCCCTTCTCGTATCCCGACTACCGCGACCTCCGCGACGAGTCGCGCGGCGTCTTCTCGCAGATGTCTGTGTCGGAGTACGCGGTCGCGTCGCGCGATATGGGGGATCACGTCGAACCGATCACGGGCGAGATGGTGAGCGGGGACTACTTCCCGCTGCTCGGCGTCAAGCCGGTGGTCGGGCGGTTGATCGGCGCCGAGGATGACGTATCGGCGGGGGCGCACCCGGTGGTCGCGCTCTCCTACGATTACTGGGATCGCAACTTCAACCGCGATCCGCGCGTCGTGGGACAGCCGATCCGGCTTGCCGGCCGGAATTACACCGTCATCGGCGTCGTGCCGAAATCCTATCAGGGAAACGTCGCCGGGATCGCGCCGTCGTTCTACGGCTCGATCCAGATGATCAATCAGATCAACAGCGACGCGATCGACAACCTGAAGCAGCGCGGCAACCATTCACTGTTCCTCAAGGCGCGGCTTGCTCCTGGTGTGTCGATGGCGCAGGCGCGTTCCGTCATCGAGCGATACGGCGCCGACATGCAGAAGCGCTACCCGAGGAATTGGGCAGGCTGCTCGATCGTCGTCGTGCCGCTGACGGACGTCGCGGTAAATCCGATCCTCGACACCGTCATCGTTCCCGCGGCGACGGCGCTGATGGCGGTGGTGGGACTCGTGCTGCTCGTCGCGTGCGCAAATCTTGCGAGCTTCCTGCTCGCGCAGGCGCGCGACCGACAGCGCGACGTCGCGATCCGGCTCGCGATCGGCGCGAGCCGCCGCACCCTGATTCAGCAACTTCTCACCGAATCACTGCTGCTCGCGACGGTGGGCGGCGTTGCAGGCGTGCTGCTCTCGCGCGCGGCGCTCAGCGCGCTGCTCGGCGCCGATCTCCCGCTGCCGCTGCCGATCTCGCTCGACGTGTCGCTCGACGCGCGGGTGCTCGTGTTCGCCATTGTTGCCTCGGCCGCCGCGGGGGTGCTCTTCGGATTGCTGCCCGCGCTCCAGACGACGCGGCCGTCGGTGATCGAATCGATCAAGAACGAGAACGCGGGCGGGGGGCCGGCGCGTCGCCTAACGATGCGCAACACGCTCGTCGTCGGGCAGGTCGCGGTATCGCTGCTGCTGCTCGTGACGGCGTCGCTCTTCCTGCGCAGTCTCGAGGCGCGGACGAACGTCGATCCCGGCTTCGGCAGGTCGCCGGCCGGGATGGTGTGGTTCACGATTCCGGCGGACCGCTACGACTCGACGCGGCGCCAACTGCTGGTCGACGAGATCGAGCGACGAACGGCGACGATTCCCGGCGTGCACGCGGTCGGCGTCATCGACAACCTGCTCCTCAATCCGCTCAACAGTCAATCGCGGCGAGTAAACGTCGCCGGCTTCACGCCGCCGAAAGGCGAGTTGGGATTCGACATCGATTACGCGAACGCGGATTCCGGCTTCTTCGATGCGACCGGCATTGCCATCCTGCGCGGCCGGGGGTTCAGCGCAACCGATGGTCCGAAGTCTCCGAAGGTCGCCATCATCAACGAAGTGATGGCGCAGCGCTTCTGGGCGAAGCGCGATCCGATCGGCCAGACTTTCAGTGTCGAGTCGACGACCTATCGCGTGATCGGCGTATCGCGGACGACGAAGGTACGCTCGCTAGGCGAGGATCCCAGGCCGTATCTCTTCCTTCCGATGCGGCAAGCGTCGCAGGCGAACACCGTGATGCTCCTCGCGCGTACGGATGGCAATGCCGACCGCACGACTGTTCAAATGCTGGCCACGCTGCGCGAGACCGCGCCCGACCTGCTCTTCATCCAGGCGAAGACGCTCGAGCGCCATCTCGCGGCGATGGTCCTCCCGGCGCGACTCGGCGCGATTGCGTTCACCCTATTTGCGGGGCTCGCGCTCGCCCTCGCGCTGCTCGGTGTTTACGGGGTCGTGAGCTACGCCGTCGCGCGGCGCACGCGTGAAGTGGGGATTCGTCTCGCCATCGGCGCGCAGCCGGGGGCGGTGGTGCGGTTGCTGATGCGCGAAGGGATCACGCTGGTGGTGATCGGCGCGGCGATCGGCCTGATCCTCGGGATCGTGGTGTCGCGGCTGTTGCAGACGCTGCTCTTCGGCGTGCACCCGGCGGATCCGCTGACGTTCGTGGGCGCGCCGCTGTTGTTGCTCGCGGTGGGCGTGCTGGCGTCGCTGCTGCCGGCGCGGCGGGCGAGCCGGGTGGATCCGGCGAGGGTGTTGAAGGCGGAGTGAAGGGGACGGGCGACGGGCGATGGGCGACGGGCGATGGACGTTGAGCGTTCGCTGCGGCTGTGCGACCGTAGGCTGCACCGCGCTTGACTAGGCCGCGCCCGACAGTATTGCTTGACAAGTATGCCCCTCATGGTTGCGCCAGTGTTTCGGGATCTGCCCGTTGCCGATGCGGGGCGGAGTGTAGCGTTCTACCGCGACGTGCTGGGTTTCGAGGTTGCTAAACCAGCCAACGGTGCGGCGGCGGTGGAAATGACCAATGGACCGGCGCGCCTGCGCTTCGTGAAGCGCGAGGCGAGCGACGGCGCTCACACCGTGTTCTTCGAGACGAACGACGTCCGGGGTATGCGCGAGGCGATCGCGGCACGCGGCGCCCATCCCGGTGAGGTGGATCGCGTCAACTGGATCCGGATGGACGCGTTCGAGCTGCGAGATCCCGACGGGCACGCACTCTGGTTCGGGCAATCCCTACACACGCCGCTGCGCGACATCCACACGCCGACGGGCGTAGGGCAGCTGCGGAAGATCATGCCGGCGATGCCGCACAGCGACGTCGCGCGCGGGATTGCGCACTATCGCGACGTGCTCGGATTCGAGATCAACTACGCGCAGGACGATCTCGGCGTCATGGATCGCGACTCCGTGCGTGTGCTCATCGTGCCGCGCGATGAAAAGGGCACGGGTTTCGGCGGCTGCTACATCTACGTGCGCGACATCGACGAGCTGCACGCGGAGCTCGTCGGCAAGGGCGCCAATGTGCAGGGCACTCCGGTGAGCCATCCCTGGGGTCTCCGCGATTTCGCCGTTCGCGACGACGAAGGCAACGAGCTGACGTTCGCCCAGACCTTCGAGTAGCGAACGCCGCGATTAGGTTGTCAGCATGCCTGACAGCCCGCAGCAACAACAGCACGAGGACGAGGATCGTGGCGTGCTGGTGAGCTTTCTCGCGCTCGGCTTCGCGCTCGTGCTCGTCGTGCTCGGCGTCTGGCTCTTCACCTCCAATCATCAGAATCAGTCGCTGCAGCATTGCTACATGGAGAATCGGCGCGACTGCGAGCCGCTCGACACGACAGCGCGGTGAACGCGTGAGCGCGACGGTCGTTCGCAATGCGACGCCCAGCGACATGCCCGCAGTCGGTCGACTGGGAGCAATGCTCGTGCGCGCGCATCACGAGTTCGATCCGCAACGATTCATGGCCGCGTCGCGCCACACGGCGCAAGGCTACGCGTCGTTTCTCGGCACGCAGCTCGAGGAGGCTGACGTCACGGTGATGGTGGCCGACCAGGATGGAGAGGTGATCGGGTACGTGTACGCTGCGGTCGAGCCTCGTGACTGGATGTCGCTGCGCGACAGCGCGGGGGTGATCCACGACGTCATCGTCGACCCGGCGCACCGCCAGAGCGGCGTCGGCCGTCAACTGCTGGACGCGGCGTTAGCGTTCTTGAAATCACACGGTGCGCCGCGGGTCGTGCTGCAGACCGCGGAGCGCAACGAACCAGCGCAGAGGCTCTTCGAGAGCGCGGGCTTCCGAAGAACGATGATCGAGATGACGCGCGAGCTGTGACGTTCAGCGAAGGCGCGGGGCGATACTGTCGATTGCGTCGTCCGCGCTCGTCGCTACGTACACGAGGCCGAGCTTTGCAAAGAACGCGGCGGTGGCTGGCGCCGGCCTAACGAGTACGGTCGGTTTGCCGGCGCGAAGGGCGAGGGAGACCTCGGACGCCGTGCCTGGATTCATCCCGCAGGCAACGACCGCATCGGCCGCGGTGACGATGACGGCATTTCGCGCTTCGCCGAGAGCGGTGGGGAGCGAGAGCGTGAGATCCTCGGACGCGCCCGCGCGGTCCGCACCAGGGAGGATGCCGATCGACAGACCACCCGCGGCTTTGGCGCCGCGCGCTGCCGCGGCCATGACACCAGTCGCTCGTCCGCCGCAGATCATCACCCAACCGCGCTCAGCGATGCGGCGGCCGACGAGGAGCGCATCGTCGATCGCTTCCTGGGTTGCGCTTTCGCCTGGGCCGACAACGGCAATGCAGTATTGAGTCATCGGTGGGGAATTCTCGGCTTGGAATACAAAGTCTTCTTTATGGGCCTCTCCTCAACCAACACTCAGCCGGCGTCGCGGGTAATAAGCGCGACCACGTGACCCTCCGTTTGAAGGAGACATCGATGCACATCAATAGAAATCTGATCACTTCGGCCGCGATCTGTGCCCTGCTGGGCCTCGCTGTCGCGACGCGGTCCGAGGCGCAGGGCGGGGACGGCTACGGTGGCGGGCGTCATCGCGGCGGCGACCGAGGCGAGCAAGCAGGACAGCAGCAGAAGGACAATGCCGCCGACGAAGTGGCCAAGCGCTTCGAGGACATGTCGGCGGCGAAGCCGGTGATGAAGGACCTCGAGCTCAACGACGCCGCGAAGGACTCGATCAACCGGATTGAGAAGACGTATACGGAAAGATTCCGGACGTACGCGGTCGCGACGCGGCGGCAGTTCGAGGACGCCAAGGCGCAGGGCTCGACGCCCGACATGGAGGCGATTCAAAAACTGCACGACGATGCGCGCACGCTGCAGGATCAGGAATACGGCGAGATTCGCGCGCTCGTGCCGGCGGACCAGCAAATGAAGTTCGACGCGAACGTGAAGCAGCACCACGAGGACGACGACAAGCAAGCGAACGAACATCGGGATCGTATGCGGCGTGAACGGCCGTAATGGTAGAGGGTTGTGGGTAGAGGGTGGAGGGTAGAGGGTGAAAGTAGATTGCAGCCATGGCGAACGAGCTGCTGCTCCGATTCTACCGAGGCGAGGGTACCGATGATGTCGGCCGGCGGATCGGTGACATCTGGCGCTACTCGCGCGACGAGCTCGAGGACGTCCACGACTACATCCAGTGGCTCTTTCCCCTCGCGGAGCGGAGCGCGTTCAATCCCGGGGCGCCGCTCCTCGACGCCGCGACAATGGCCGAGTTTCGCCGCGACAACGCACTGCGCGAGAACGTCGAGCGGTCGTTCGAGGTGATGCTCGGCTTCTATGGCCTGACGCTCGCCGGAGACCACATCGCGCGCGCGCCGGATTTCGCCGATCGGTCACGCCTGTGGCTGTCGCCAGGGAACCACAACTTTCTGCGCCTAACGCGCATCCTGAAGTCGCTATCGCTGCTCGGCCACGAGGCGAGCGCCAAGTCGTTGCTCGGGTGTCTCGAGGAGCTCTATCGCGAGCGTCCGGGCGTCATCGGTAGCACTACCGTTGGATACTGGCGGCGCGCGACCTCGCCAGCTGTCGCGCCCGGCGGCGCGTGACCGCGGGTCGCGACCATACGGCTGCGCTCGCGATCGCCGCGAGCAAGCTGCGGGAGGCGCGCCGCGTCGTCGTGTTCACCGGAGCGGGCGTGTCGGCCGAGAGCGGCGTGCCGACCTTTCGATCCGCGGCGAATGCGCTCTGGCGGCAGGTTGACGTCGCCAACTTCGCCTACCCGGCCGGCTATCGTCGCAATCAGCCGGCGGCGTGGCGATGGTACGCCGAGCGCGCGGCAAAGGCGCGGGAGGTGGCGCCCAACGCTGGCCATCGCGCGATCGTCGCCATCGAGGAGCATGTGCCCGAGTTTCTCCTCGTGACGCAGAACATCGACAGCCTGCATCAGCGTGCCGGGAGCCAGAACGTCCTCGAGCTGCACGGGAATTTGCGCGACGTGCGGTGCTTCGACTGCGGCGCGCGCGCGCCGTGGCCCGAGCTGGCGTCGCTGCCGGAGCCGGCGTGCGTCGCGTGCGGTGGATTGTTGCGGCCGGACGTCGTGATGTTTGAGGAGGAGCTGCCGCGCGGCGCGATGCAACTCGCGCAGGAGTGGGCGGCCAGCTGCGACGTGTTGTTGTCCGTGGGGACGTCGAACCAGGTGTGGCCAGCGACGGAGATCCCGCGGTACGCGTCTCGGAGCGGCGCGACGGTGGCGATCGTGAATCCAGACATGGAGGGTCAGCCGACTGGACGCTCGGTGGTCCAGCTCGCCGGCAAGGCCGGTGACGTGCTTCCGGGCGTCGTTAGGCTGGCGTGGCCCTAAACGGGGTCCGGTGAACGGTGAGCGGTGTTGTTCGGATGGCAGTAGTATTCCTATTACCGACCACCAGCCACCAGCCACGACCATGTCCATCTCCGACACGCTGCTCCCCGAATTCGATCAGGAAATGAAGACGACGCGCCGGCTGCTCGAGCGCGTGCCGACGGACAAGGGGCAATGGAAGCCGCACGAGAAGTCGTTCTCGTTAGGCCATCTGGCGCAGCTCGTCGCCTGGATGCCGGGCTGGATAGCGCAGACGCTCCGCGAGCGCGCGCTGAACCTCAAGGGCGGCGCCGGCTACAGCTACGAGTCGACGGACACGCTCGTGAAGATGTTCGACGAGAACGTCAAGCAGGCGCGGGAGGCGATCAGGGCGACCAAGGACAAGGATTACGACGTCGACTGGTCGCTCATGTTCGGCGACCGCACGGTGTTCACGCAGCCTCGGCGCGACGTCGTGCGGCAGCACATCAATCACCTGATCCACCACCGCGGCCAGCTGACAGTGTATCTGCGTCTGATCGACGTGCCGCTGCCGAGTATCTACGGGCCGACGGCGGACGAGCGTATGCCAGGATTCTGAGCCTTCGGCGTTACACGGTCGACCGCACGAACTCGAGCTCGAGCGTGTCGCCCGGCAGCACGTTCCACCAGCGGTCGAGCAGCTCGCCGCGATAGTCCCGCACCATCGCGAGCTCGTCGTCGCTGAGCGTTCGCACCTGCGTCAAGGTCGTCCCCTTCATCGCCCGGCGAGACGCGAGATATGTCGCGACGTGCTCGTCATACTCTTTGCTCGTGAGGCGGTGGCCACTCATTTGCTCCGTGTCGAAGAAGCCGACGATGAGCTCGACTTCGCGTGCCTCCTCCGGAATAGCGCCGCGCGGCCAGGGCTTGGCGAAATCCGCGATGTTCCACCCGTCGGCGATCAAGCCATAAAAGCCCTGGCAATAGCCGAGGCTCTGCTCGACGGCATAGTGGGTGAGATCGTGCGGCGGGAAGACGGCGCCGAGCGTGCCGCGCTGC
>DASXPH010000006.1:0-21441 GCA_036493735.1 Gemmatimonadaceae bacterium | reverse complement strand
GAATCGAGCGGGAAAGGGCGGCATCCAGCTCGGAATGGCGCGTGGGATGGCGGACATCATGGCTCTTCGCACTGTGGCCATCGACAACGCCGTCCGCGATGCAATGGCGCGCGGCGCGAAGCAGTTCGTCATCCTCGGTGCCGGTTACGATGGACGCGCGTGGCGGATGCGCGAGCTGGCCGGCTCGAGAGTCTTCGAGGTCGATCATCCCGCTACACAGGGCGCCAAGCGCGCGCACGTCGCCGAGCTCCCGCCGCCGATCGGCGTTATCACATTCGTCGCGATCGATTTCGAGCAGGAATCTCTCGAGAGTGTCCTCGAGCGCGCCGGGCACGATCGATCACTGCCGACCTGTTGGATCTGGGAAGGGGTCGTCATGTATCTCACGCACGACGCGATGCGTGCGACCCTCACCAGCGTTGCCGCGAGAAGTGCGCCCGGCTCGACACTGATCGTGAATTATCACACCGTCCATCGCGGCTTCATCTCACGGCTCATCTTTTGGTTGATCGGCGAGCCGCAGATCAGCGCCTGGACGCCCGACGAGATGGCAGCAGACCTGCGATTCGCTGGCTTCGTGGTGCGCGAGGATACCGGGATGGCCGACTGGAATCGGCAGTTCGCCGGCGGACAGGCAAGGATCGAGCGCGCGCTCTACATGCGAATCGTGGTCGCGGGCGCCTAACGTGGCTCGCGGCGCATGGTCGCCGTCTCCGGGCGCTTCGGCGAGAGGCCGATCTTCCCTTCCGCTTGTGCGAGCAACGCCTGCGGGTCGAAGGTGACGCCAGACTTCATCACGATCCGCACCTTTCGCGTATTGCGAATATCCGTGAGCGGATTTCCATCGATCACGAAAAGGTCGGCAAGCTTTCCTGCCTGGAGCGTACCGAGCCTGTCCGAGACGCCCAGTGCGTGCGCACCGTTGATCGTCGCGATCCTCAGCGCCGCCGCGTTCGGGATGCCGGCGAGCACCAACGTGTGCAGCTCGCGATGCGCCGAGAAGCCGGCGATGAACTCGCCGGTGCTCGGGTTGTCGGTGCCTAACGTAAGCAGGCCACCAGCGTCGTAGAACGCCTTCGTTGTCCTGCGCATCGCCCAGTAGAGCGAGTCCCACGCGGCCACGGTGTGGCGCGGCGGCTTCGTCTTCACCCACGCCTGCACCTCGGGCGTGAAGAACTTCCGCTCGTCGATCCAGTAGTCAAAGCCCTCCTGCAGCTGGGAGAAGTACACGGGCGCGGTGATCGTCGGATCGAACATCACGTGGTGCGAGATGAACAACGCGACAATGTCCTTGAACGCCTTCGACGCCGTATCGACGCGCGACCAGGACGGATACGCCGGCTTGTTCGGGTCGAGTTGGTCGCCGCCGAGGATGTGCTCCACGCGGTCGATCCCGAGGAGAATGGCGTCGCGCGCGTTGGTGCTGTTGCGAAAGCCAGATTCGAGGTGCGCGGTGACGGTGAGCCCGTGTTGATGCGCGCGCGAGACGAGCTCCGCGAGGTGCTCGGGCGCGATCCCCTTCGCCTTGAACGCCCGGGCTCCCTGCGCGGCCCAGTAGTCGACGTCACGATCGATGTCGGCGGCGGTCGCGCTCTGATTCCACCCCCCTCTCGCGGTACCGAAGTACGGGCCCGAGTTGTAGATCCTCGGTCCGATCTGATCGCCGTCGTCGATGCGCTTCCGCGCGGCCATCATGCTGTCGGGATCGTACTCGCCAGCCGGGAAGGTGGATGTGACGCCATTGGCGAGAAAGATGAGCGGGTTATACGTCCACTCATCGCTGCGCATGCCGTTGGCCCCGAGCGTCATGTTGTAATGGGCGTGAACGTCGAAGATGCCGGGAAGTACATACTGATCGTCGCGCAATTGGATGATGCGCGCTCCCCGCGCTTCCTCGGTCGTAATCGCTCTATTCACGGCGAGCAATCGACCGGCGACGATGAGTATTCCCTGATTGCGCTCGACGGTGTCGCTCGTCGCCGTGAACAGCCACCCACCGCGAATGATGACAGGATCTCGTCGGAGCGCACTGATGCGTGCGGCGTTCGCCGGTGTATTCTGCGCGGCCGCGTATGGCGCCAGGGAAACGGCGATGGCGATTGAGGGCAGAAAGCGCCGGATAGCTGCGATCACGTGCATCTCCGATATGAGAAGACAAGCCGTGCGGCAGCCCCGATTCTAGCTCTGAACAGAGGAACGGCAAGCCCAGCACTCATGCGTTGCCGTTGCTTCATGAGTGTAGCACTTTGATCGAGTATGTCCTCCAGCTTTCCCGACTGGCTCGAGCCGATGGCCGCGACGCTCACATACGAGCGCTTCAACGGCCCGGAGTGGATTTTCGAACGGAAGTACGATGGCATCCGCGCGCTCGCGTTCAAGCAGGGTCGCGACGTACGGCTGCTCTCGCGCAATCGACTGCCCCAGTACAATCAGCCGGTGTGCGACGCGATCGCAGGGCTCGGCGTGAGCGACGCGATACTCGACGGCGAGCTCGCATGGCGCGGCGATAGCAGGGTCTCGTACCACGTTTTCGACCTGCTCTGGCTCGATGGGCAGGCGCTCACGGGACTTCCGCTTCATGAGCGCAAGGCGCTTCTCGCGAACATTCGCTTCGAGGCACCTATCGAGCGTGTCGCCACCCTCCGCGATGCAGAGCCGTGGGTGCGCGCCTGCCACGAGGGTTGGGAGGGTGTCATCGCGAAGCGTCGCGACGCGCCTTACGAGCATCGCCGATCGCCCAACTGGCTCAAGATGAAGTGCGAGGCAATGCAGGAGCTCGTCGTCGGCGGCTTCACCGATCCGCAGGGCACGCGCGTCGGACTCGGCGCACTCCTCGTGGGATATTACGACGATTCAGACTTCGTCTATGCCGGAAAGGTAGGCACCGGATTCGACACCAGGCTATTGCGCGAGCTTCGCGCGCGACTCGATTCGCTGGAGGTCCCCGCATCTCCCTTCACGCGAGCCACTGGATTGCCGCGCGTGCGCGCGCACTGGGTACGACCAGAGATCGTCGTTCAGGTGTCGTTCATCGAGTGGACCGTGCACGGAAAGCTCCGACATTCGCGACTCGTCGCCATGAGGACCGACAAGGACGCGCGCGAGGTCGTGCGAGAGTCAATGTGATCACGCACCCTGAGAAGGTGCTCTTTCCCGACGACGGGATCACCAAAGGTGAGCTCGCCGAGTATTACGAGATGGTGGCGCCGGTGATGCTGCCACACATCATCGGACGCCCGGTGACGATGGAACGATTTCATCGTGGCATCGGAGAGAAGGGCTTTTTTCAAAAGAACGTCGTCAAAGGCTTTCCGTCCTGGCTCGAGCGTATCGAGGTCGCGAAAAAGGACGGAGTCGTGCAACACCCAGTTGTGCGTGACGTACGTGGCTTGCTCTGGCTCGCCAACCAGAACAGCATCACGGCGCACGTGTGGACGTCTCGCGCTCCCGACGTCGAGCACCCGGACGTCTGCATCATCGATCTCGATCCAGGGGACGACGACGCACCGCGCCTGCGCGCCGCAGCGCTCCTGATACGTGACGCGTTCGCCGAACAGGGCCTAACGAGTTGGGTGAAGACGTCAGGCTCGAAGGGGTTTCACATCGCCGTACCGCTCGACCTCACGGCCAGCTACGGAACGGTCGCGCCCTTCGCGCACCGGTTTGGCGCCGCGATGGTCGTCCGCGATCCGGACAATCTCACGCAGGAGTTCTACAAGGCGGCCCGCGGTGGGCGAATCCTCGTCGACACTGGGCGGAACGAGTACAGCGCAACGTTCGCTGCGGCGTACACAGTGCGGGCGCGAGCTGGAGCACCCGTATCGGCGCCCTGTACATGGAGCGAGTTGGAGGCGGGAACTGTAGCACCGATGTCGTTCACGATGCGAAACATGGCCGCGCGCCTCGACGCGGTGGGTGATCTCTGGCAGGGCTTGCTCGAGTGCAGACAGGCATTGAAGGGCTAGCCATCCGGTCTCCAATGCGGCACCTTGGTTCGTTAGTAGTCGTGAACGGGAGGAAGAGGATGAGACAGAGGATAGTCGCCTGCGCACTCGTGGCCTGCTTCGGCGCGGCGCCGCAATCGATCTTCGCTCAACAACTGGGCGCACTACAGGCGGGAGTTCACCGGCCGGAGAGCGGGCTTTCCTATCCCGCCGACCCCGTTCACTTCGACGTCGCGGAGGGCTCGAGAGAAGTGCCTCGCTGGCCGTTCGTGCTCGGGGGCGCGCTGGTTGGTGGCGCTGCGGCGGGTGGTTGGTATGCTTACGAATCGTCCAAGACTGACGATGCGACGATCAACTTCTTTGGCCCTTTCGTCGCGGTAGGGACCGTCGCGGGCGCCCTTGTCGGGTTGATCGTCTGCGAAATTGTTCGTGGCATCCAGGATGCGCCGCCAAACAATGAGTCGCAGAGCCGATGACCAGAGATCCCGACGGCTACACCATCTCCTTCGGAGGACGATCCGCATGAAGCAGAAAGCGAATGCGCGCTTCGCGATCAAGAACTGGGACGAGAAACCGTACAGCGAGGGTCAGGGCCAGCCAAAGCTCACGCGCGCGACCGTGACGAAGAGCTACACCGGCGACATCTCCGGTGACGCGAACGTTGAGTATCTCATGATGTATCGCAGCGACGGTACGGCAACGTTCGTCGGCCTCGAGCGCGTCGTGGGAAAGATCGGCGGCAAGAGCGGTAGCTTCGTCCTGCAACGAACGGGCGTGTTCGAAGATGGTCAGGCGAAGGAATCGTATTCCGTCGTCCCCGGCTCGGCCACGGGCGAGCTACAGGGCCTTCGCGGCGACGGTACGTCGAGTGTGGGTCATGGGATGGAGCATCCTTTCATCCTCAGCTACGAGCTCACCTGAGCCGCGGGACGCGGGACGCGATGAAAGGCCCTGTTGTTCCGCATGACAAGTCCTGTCTTTGCGGATAACAAGTCCTGTCATTCCGAGCGAAGCGAGGAATCTGCTCTTTCGCCGCCTCACGCACCACGCCTCACGCACCACGCCTCACGCACCACGCGTCACGCACCACGCGTCACGCACCACGCCTCACGCGCCCACGCATCACGGCTGAGCGCCGAGTACGGCCGGCAGCCTCCGCGATTGTAGAACGACATTGAACTCGGCGAGCCGACCGGATTTGAATGTCGCCCATTGCTGCTCGACGAGCCTCAGCTGCGATTGCAGGAACGTGTGCGCCGCTCGCGCCTGATCCGTCGGCCGACTGTCGGACGACGACACCTCCGAGGCGAGATAGGCGAGCTTCGCGATGAGCTTCACCGGTCGCTCGTAGAAGGCGACCGGATACCGCTGAACGAGACTGTCGGCCAGCAACGTCGCCGACGCGACGAGCGAGTCGGCCGTAAGGCGGAGCGACTCCGCATCACTGCGCTTCGCCAGCTCACGCAGCTGCGTGCGCGCCAGCGCGATCTCGGTCGACAGGAGGATCGCGCGCTTCGCATCGCTCGCGATGCTCACGACCATCGCGGTTTGCTCGGCGATCTCGCGCGCGCTACCGCCGGAATTAGGGTCCTTGAGCACCGTGAGCGGCTGCGTGAGCTCACGCGCGCCACTCTTGAGGTGCAGGGTGTATCGCCCAGGTGGCGCGAGCAGAGCAATATTGCTGCTCGCGCCAAATTGGGCGCTCCGTTGCTCGACGAGCGGGATACGCATGTCCCAAACGACCCGATTGAGCCCTGCCACACGTGGTAGCGCGAGCGTCCGCACCACCTTGCCCGTCGAGTCGGCAATGGTCATCGACGAGTCGACGTTCGCGTTGGGTCCGAGCCAATAGTCGATCGCCGCGCCATACGGCGGATTTCGCCCCGCGGACGGATCATCGGAATCCTCGCGAATGCTTTCCGTCAATCGATAGCGATAGGCTGGACGCGGAGCGAACAGGTGCACCGGCTCGTCGCGAACGGCGGGCGAGAGCTGCTCGAGCGAGGTGACGTCGTCCAGCACGTAGAAGCCTCGGCCGTACGTTGCGACGACGAGATCGTGAAAGTGCGGCTGCACCGTGAGCCACGAGACCGGCGCGTGGGGCAGGTTGAGCTGCAATGGCTCCCAGTGGCCGCCATCGTCGAACGAGACGTACAACGCGTTCTCGGTGCCGAGGAACAGCAAGCCCGCGCGGAAGGGATCCTCGCGAATACAGCGGGCGAAGCTCAGCGGACCCGGCGCAATTCCATCCACGATCGACGTCCATGTTTGGCCGTAATCGGAAGTCTTGAACAGCTGCGCCTCGAAGTGTCCCTCCTGATGGCCGTTGACGGTGAGATACGCGGTGCCCGGCCTGCTGTGCGATGGTTCGATATTGCTAATCGTGCCCCAGGGGATGATTCCGGGGATGTTTGCCGTCACGTTCGTCCAAGTGCGCCCGCCGTCGCGCGTGAGCTGCACGAGCCCATCATTGGTGCCCACCCAGATCACTTCGCGAGCGATCGGCGACTCGGCGATGGCGTAAATCACGTCGCCATACTCGACGCCGATGTTGTCGCCGGTGAGGCCACCCGAATGCTGCTGTCGCGATCTGTCGTTCCGCGTGAGATCCGGGCTGATGAGCTGCCAACTCTGACCGCCGTTCGTCGTCATGTGCACGAACTGGCTCCCGACGTAGATGCGATTGTGGTCGTGCGGCGAGATCGTGATTGGAAAATCCCACACGAAACGATACTTCACGTCCTTCGCGGCGTGACCGGCGGTACTCACGGGCCACACCTCGACATCGCGCGCGTGACGCGCTGCGACATCGTACCGGACGACGATGCCGCCGACGCTCCCACGCCCCGACGATGTCGACCACACGATATTCGCATCGACGGGATCCGGGGTTGCCCACCCGCTCTCGCCACCACCTACGGAATACCACAGCCCGCGCGGAATCTCCGCTCCTCCCGTTATCGCCGATTCCGCCGTCTTCGAGTTGCTCGGCCCGCAGGTCGATGGACCGTCCTGCATGTTGCCGCAGATCGTATACGGCACGCGATTGTCGGTCGTCGCGTGATACATCTGCGCAATGGGAAGGCGCATGCGCCGCCAGCTTTTGCCGCGGGTCACAGAGATCGACACACCCTCGTCGTTCGCGACGATGATGCGATTGCCGTTCGTCGGGTCGATCCAGATGTCGTGGTTGTCGAAGCCCGGACTCTGCGCCGTCGTGCGGCTGTCGAGCGTGCGTCCACCGTCGTGGGTGCTGGAGAAGCCAATGCTGAGAAAATATGCCTCGTCGGGTTTGTCCGGCTCGACCCCCATACGAGTGTAGTACGCGGGCCGCGCGAGCAGCTCGCTGTGAGTGTTCACTAATTGCCAGTGGTCGCCGGCGTCGTCGGAGCGCCAGAGTGTGCCCGTGTCCGTCGGTGCGCCATCCCACGGGATGCCCTTCCCCGTCTCGATGAGAGCGTACACGCGCCTCGAATCGGCGCGCGTCACCGCGAGCCCCACCTTGCCGAAGGGATGCGCCGGCAGACCATTGCCCGTTAGGCGATGCCATGTCACACCGTTGTCTGCCGATTTCCAGATGCCGCTCCCGTCACCACCAGACGTCCGTCCCCAGGTATGCACCTCGATCTGCCACGTCGCGGCGTAGACGACGTTGGGATCGTTCGGGTCGAGGAGCACGTCGATCCCACCGGCGGAATCGCCGGCGAACAGCGTTCGTGTCCACGTCGCCCCGCCATCGGCCGTACGATAGATGCCGCGGTCCGGCTGCGGGCCATACGCATGCCCGAGCGCGGCGACGAGTACGACGTTCGGATTGCGCGGGTCGATCGCGATGCGCGCGATTCGCGCGGTGGACTCGAGTCCCATCTTGCGCCACGTGACTCCGGCGTCGATGGACTTGAAGACGCCGGCGCCCATCGAGATGTGGCTGCGAATGAACGTCTCGCCCGTTCCCGCCCAGACGATATTGCTATCCGATGACGCGACGGCGAGCGCGCCGATCGACGCGACGTTCTGCGCGTCGAAGATGGGCGTCCAGTGGCTGCCGGCATCGGTCGTCTTCCAGATGCCGCCCGACGCCGCACCGATGTAATAGGTAAGTGGGTCGCCGGCGATGCCGGCGACGGCAATCACGCGGTTGCCAGGAGGTCCGACGAAGCGATAATTGAGTGCGCCATAAACACCATTGTCGCCGCGCGGTGGCGCCGCGCCACGCTGTGCGAGCGCGGAGACCGCGGTGCAGCAGATCAACAGGATCGATCGCATGGCGCCAATATGCGGGCGTCAAGCGGTCGAGCGCCAATGTCCGTAGAGCTCAGTGCCGCGCCTCGCGCGACATGACGCCGCGCACCGCTCCTTCGATCATCCGGTTCACCGCCGCCAGCGACAGGCCACCCTCGTCCGTAGCCGGAATCGTCGCGAAGCCGATGGCCGAGGCCTTCGGATAGCGCGCGAAGATCGCCTCGAACAGCCGCGCGAGCTGCTCGCTCGACGGACCGTTAGGCACCTTATTCACGTGACCCTCCACCTCGCGCGGGTCGAGCACGTCCATGTCGATGTGGATGTAGATCTTGTCGACCAGTCGGGTCAGTCGGTCGAGCTGGGCGAAAACCGCCGGCGTCATGTTGCGCAGATCGTCCACGCTCAACTGCTCTATCCCCGATTGGTCGAGCAGCTCCTGCTCGAGGGGATCGGTGAGACGAACGCCACCCATTACCACGTACTTGTCGGGGAGCGGCGGGTCGAGCTTCGCGTCGACCCGCATCCGTTGCAGCGTGCGCCCGGTGGCGACGGCGACCGGCATGCCGCCGAGTGATCCGCTACGCGTGGTCTCCGGCGTGTTGAAGTCGGGATGGGCATCGAGCCAGAGCATGCCGACCTTGATCGCGTCACGCGTCGCGCCAGAGTGTTGCAATCCGCCGACCAGTCCAGGCATCGAGGGACAGGTCGCCTCGAGGCCGACGGTGAACCACCCCTCACGTTCATTCTGCGCGACGATGTCGGCCAAGTGGCCGAGTGCCATGCTGAGTCGCTTCCATCCGCCGTACTCGGTGTCTTCGTCGGGCGTTAGCTTCACCTCGGCCACGCGCACCGTCGCCCCGCCGTGGGTAAGTGCAGCCTGAATGCCGCCGTCAGCCATCGTCGTCGGTCCAGGGGACGTGCCGTTAGGCAGAAAGGGCTGTTTGACCAGCGCGACGCGAAGGTGGCCGGTGGCGTCGGTGTAGCGTTGCGCTCGGAGGCCGATCGGCGCCGCAAACGCCAGAAGCGCGGCAATTATGAGAGGTTTGCTCAGACGGATATGCATGCGTCATCTTGCTGCGCGTTCGCGGGGGACGCAACTTAGGCGATCCGCGCGGAGAGCTTATGAGTGACTGGACCGAGGAGCGTATCAACCAGCAGCGCGATCTCGCCGTGGCGGGCCGCGCTGGACTCTGGATATTGCTCGAGGGCGGACCTCGCAACGGCTCCCGCGCGTTCGTGCCGCACCTCGACTGGCCCTTCTTTGTCATTCTCGATGCCGAGAGCGCGACGTGGTCCTTCGCCAGTCCACCGGGGCACATGCCCATTCCAGTGGGGGCGAGGGTCGTCGGATCGTACGTCTTCGACCGCGAGCAAGAAATCATGATGTGGCAGGCAACCGACGACACGCCGCTCGACATTCCGTCGATACGGTCCATCGAGCCATAGGGAGCGCGTCGCCGCTATCTGGCCGCCGCCGGAAAGGCCGGCAGCTTGTTGATGTCGCGCGCGTCATGCTGGATGATGACGGTCGCCTTGAGATTCGTGGCGATCTTCTTGAAGCGGTCCATCGACGCGAGCGTCGCGGCGCGATCGGCGTTGAAGCTCGGCACTCCATTCGAGTCATAGTTCTCGTGGAAGTGCGCGAGATCCCCGGTCACGAGCACCGGTCCCATGTCGTGCAGCCTAACGAGTAGACTGTGATGGCCCGGAGTGTGGCCGGGCGTGTTGAGGATGACCACGGTGCCGTCGCCGAATACGTCCTTGTCGCCCGCAAGTGGCTCGACCTTGCCGCCCCCCGATATCCAGTTGGTGAACGGCGCGGGATTGGCCGCGCTAGCTGATTTCGCGTCGTTGAGCGCGTCCCAATCGCCCTTGCCGATGAGCAGCGTCGCGCGGGAAGGAGCTCACCTGCCCCGTGTGATCGCCATGATAATGGCTGATGGCGACGTACTTGACCTGTTCCGGCGTGAGCTTGAGCTGGCCGAGGAGATCGACGAGGCTTGTCTTTGGTGCCGTCGGAGTGTTTCCGACGGGGTTGCCCGTGTCCCAGACCAGGTATTCGTCGCCATGCCTGACGATACAGCAGCTGAAGGTCAACTGCACTTTGAGGCCGCTGAACGCGTAGGTGTCGGACATGCGGCCGCCGACGTCCGTCGGTGCGTTGTTCGTACCGCAGTCGAGTCGGGTGAGGCTGACGACGGGCGCCGGCTGTGCGCTCGCCGCGCTCGCAAAAGCGGCGATCGCGCTTGCTGAAGCGAGAATCCGGAGGCTTTTCATGGTGTGGGCGGGACGTTGAAGGAAGAGGGCCGGGCGCGAAGAAAATGCCTCCCAAACCCTGTCGATCGCAACGGGCGGACCCATCAAGAGGCGTAACGATGGGCTAATAGGGACTTCGCGGCAGCCATTCGAAATTGCAAGGGCAGGAGGTGCCGCATGCTGCCCTCGGTCTACATTAGGAAATTATCATTGGTCGTCGCGCTCGCGATCGGTTCAGCGCTCCCTTCGGTAGGGCACGCGCAAACGACGCCAGCCGTCACGCGAGAGCTCCGCCACAAGGACCCGACGACGGCGACCATCCTCGGCATTGTCTTCCCGGGCGGCGGCCAGATCTACACCGAGCGCTGGGGGAAAGCCGGGGCCGTGTTCGGTGGAACGCTGGCGGCGACAGGTCTCGCGATCAATGCCGCGAACAACGACCAGCATTCGATCGAGTCAGTCTGGGTGGTCGGTGCAGTCGCGATCTGGACGTATGGCTGGGTGACGGCCAACAGCGACGCGCGTCGCCGGAATGCGCAAAGGCTCCGTCCGGTGTTCGCACCATTTCTCGACCAGCACAATGGACGGATGGTCGCGGGACTCTCGCTCCATACGTACTAGCCAGCCACCGGTGCTTGCGGCCTAACGGCTATCGGCTCCCGCGCCAGCGACGCGAGGCGCTGGGCTGCTACCTTCGCGCCGTTCGTCACGACAAGGGCACCGAGCTCTCCGGCGCGTTCTGCCTTCTCGACCTGCAGACAATCGCGAAGCGCCGAGGCGAGCGCGTCGACATTGAGGTCGTTGCGGGTTGGCCCGGCAATACCGACGCCGAGCACCCTTACGCGATGCGCGAAGTAGAATTGGTCGTACATGTGTGGCACCACGACCTGTGGTCTGCCCGAGCGCGCGGCCGTCGTCGTCGTGCCCGACCCGCCATGGTGCACGATCGCGGCGCATCGCGGAAACAGCTTGGCGTGATCCACGTCGCCAATCGCCAGGCAGTCGTCGCCCGCGGCTGACGCGTCCAGCTCCGCCCAGCCGCGCTGCACGATCGCGCGACGTCCCACCGCGCGCGCGGCCTCCACGAACATGCGCTCCGACTGCTGGAGCGCGCGCATGCTGCCAAGCCCGAAGTAGATGGGCGGATCGCCGGCATTCAGAAAACGCTCGAGATCGTCCGGCAGTGGCGAGGGATCGGACAGCATCCAGGCGCCGGTCTGCACCAGGTCGATCCCCTTTGCCGCCGGCGCCGGCGCGAGGATTGGATCGGCCTCGAGCCAGGGACGCGCCGTGAAGATGTGTGGCCGCACGCTCTCGATTGGCGCGAGGCCGATCTTCACTCGCTCCTCGTTAAGCGTCTTACGAAACCGCTTGTTGAAGCTTTGCTCATCACGCGTCCAGAGCAGTCGATTGACGACACCGGGCAGCGTCTGGTGATAGTGTCCGCCCGCTTTCGGCGGTGGATGGTCCGGCGACGGTAGTGTCTGTGGACAGTAGGTCGCATACACGTACGGCAATCCGCGCGCTTCGGCGACTGATGGCGAAGCGATCTGCAACGCACCAACACCAACCAGGATATCCGCGTCCGCCGCCGCGTCCATCAACACCTGCAGTTGATAGCGCACCATCTGCTCGGACATCTGCTGCATCTGTGCGGGCGATGATTTGACTTGTTTCGCCGGTGCGGTGCCGCCGGTGAGCTTCCTGACGTCAGGGCCAACCGGAATGCAGGGAACGCCATAGGACTCGATCCATTCCGCGAAATTGGGGGGAACGGCAATGCGTGGCAGGTGGCCGAGTGATTTGAGCTCGACCGCGAGGGCGAGGAGGGGTTGTACGTCGCCACGAGAGCCGATCGCCGACAGCAGGATACGCATAGCGCCCAAGCCTCCGACGGAGATGGGCGGACATTTTAGCGAGTCTCGTAGTGGCGTAATAGTTCTTCCTATTCGTGTGCGACATGACTACTCTACGATAGGCGCCCTAACCGTCGTTCGTCGAGGGCGTTTCTCGACGGACGATGTGCCTCGTTAGGCCAGTCAGCGATCGCTCGCGTGGACGCCTTCTCCTACCTCTCGGTTCTTCTCTCGATCATTCTCGGGCTCGGCCTGACGCAGCTGCTCACCGCGGTGGGGCGCGTCATCCGGCACCGCGATCGCGTCAGCGTGGATTGGCTGCCGCTGCTCTGGGCCGTGGCGCTGCTCATCGTCTATGTGCAGGTGTGGTGGTCGATGTTCGGCCTCCGACAGCTGCGATCGTGGACGTTTCTCGAGTTCTTTGTCGTCCTCGCGCAAACGGTGACGCTCTACATGATGGCGGCGCTGCTGCTGCCCGACGAGATTGACGCGAGCGGCGTCGATCTGCGCGGCTATTACGAGCGCCATCATCGCTGGTTCTTCGCGTTCTTCCTCGCGACGCTGGTGATCAGCGTCGGCAAGGACGTCCTGATCAACGGCAGCCTGCCCGAGCCGTTGAATCTCGCCTTCCACCTCGTGTTCGCGACGATATGTCTCTCCGCCATCCTCGTTCGGCGGCGCCGCTATCACGAGATAGTCGGCATCACCGGCGCGGCGGCGATGGTGGCGTACATCGGTCTGCTCTTCGCCCAACTTCGATAAGCGAACGGAGCGGGAGCGCGCGCGCAGCGCGCGCGACTCCATACGAAACCACTGGGCTTTCGTGCGTCACACGAAAGCCCAGCTCGCTGCAACGGAGCCCGTTTCCACGGGTACTTCAACGTTCTGTGGGCCTCAAACGATATTTACAAGGCATACCCATCCATTTGACCAATAAGGAGAGAACGATCATGCGCAGACGCATCGTCCCGCTCTGCGCAGCACTGTCGTTTGCCGCCGGAGCAACGCTCGCGGCACAGCGACCGGTGCTGCCAGGTGAGCGGGCCGGAGCTCAGGAGAACGCCCGCGGCGGCGACTCCACCGGTATTCCCGCGATCGAGAAGGTGTCGACGTCTACTCACACGGTCACCATCGGCGGGCAGAGCTTCAGCTACACGACCCACGCCGGCACGATGGTCATCCGCGACGACGAAGGTCGGCCGAAGGCGACCGTCTTCTACATCGCCTACACTCGAGACAAGGAGGAGGCGGCGACGCGTCCCGTCACTTTCTTCTTCAATGGCGGACCGGGCTCGGCCTCGATCTGGCTCGACATGGGACTCATGGCGCCGCGGCATCCGGAGATGGGCCCGAACGGCTCGCAGCCCGCGCCCCCCTACGACCTCGTCGACAACCCGTACTCGCCGCTCGACGCCACCGATCTCGTGCAGGTCGACGCGATGATGACGGGCTACTCTCGGCCCGGCCCCGGCGTGAAGGTGGCGGATTTCACCGGCGCGACGAATGACATCAAGATGTTCGGCCAGTTCATCCGCAACTATCTCGACAAGTACAACCGCTGGGCGTCGCCGAAATATCTCTTCGGCGAGAGCTATGGCACCTTCCGCTCGGCCGGACTTGCCTCCGAGCTGCAAAGTGGTGAGGGAATCGAGCTGAATGGCATCATGCTGCTCGGCACCGTGCTCGATTTTCAGAACATACTCACTGCGCCGTCGAACGATCTGTCGTTCGAGTGCTTCCTCCCCACCTACACGGCGACGGCGTGGTATCACAAGAAGCTGCCGCCCGAGCTGCAGCGCCTCAGCCTCGAGCAGGCAGTTCAGCAAGCTCGCACCTTTGCGTTCGGCGACTACATGGCGGCGCTGGCGAAGGGGAACACGCTGTCGCAGGCGGAGCGGAGCACCGTCGCGCAGCAGGTATCGCGGTTGACGGGCGTGTCGCCGTCGTATGTCCTGAATACGAATTTGCGAATCGATCCGGGGACGTTCCGCACGGAGCTGTTGCGCGGCGAGCGCGAGACCGTCGGCCGGTATGACAGCCGGATGATTGGCCTCAACGGCAACGCGGCGAGCCAGCGGCAGGACTACGACCCGTCGGACGTCGCGCCGTCGGGGGCGTTCATGTCGGCGTTCATGCGCTACCTGCACGGGGAGCTCGGATACACGAGCGATTTGCAGTACTACATGGGCGGCCACGCCGGACGCTGGGACTATTCGTCGCTCATCGGGCCGGGCAATCTCGGCGGCGGTTATCCGAGCGAGACGGAGTCGCTACGCACGGCGATGGCGAAGAATCCGTATCTGCGTGTGATGGTTGGCGCTGGGTACTACGACATGGCGACGCCGTTCGCGAACGCGGAGTATACGTTCAACCATCTCGGTTACGATCAGACGTATCGCGATCGCGTGGAGTTCAAGTATTACCAGAGCGGTCACATGGCGTATCTGAACCAGGACTCGGCGCATCAGTTGAAGTCGGACATCGTGAGCTTCATCCGGAGCACGGCGCATCCGACGAATCTGACGGTGAGCGTGAAGTAGTTTGACGGGCGTCGCGGCATTCAGCCCGCGACGCCCAAACTGTTCTTTCAAAGTCACAAAGAATGGTCGACTCGCAACAGCTGGTGAAGCTGGCGAGCTTCGCAACGACATTCGAAGCGGAGCGCGCTGCCGCTACGCTCGAGAGCGCGGGCATTCCGACGATCATCAAGTCGCATGCTGGAGGCGGTGTGTTCGGCATTGGGCCGTCGCCCGGCGGCGTCGTGCTGTACGTGCGACAGGGCGATATGGACCGCGCCTGGACGCTGATGGTGAGCAAAGCCCTTTAGCGAACGCCCGACAAATCAGGCCTCGTGCATCAACTGTAAACGCTATCAGTCAGCTCCTGCAGCGTCACGGAGACCAGGAACTCGGGTGCCTCCGGGGGCAGGTCATCGAGGTTCACCGTTGGACGACTGCAGCCGAGGCGCCGAGAAAGCGACGCGAGCTCGCCAATATCCATGAAGCCCATCGACGCGACGACGACAGTCAAACCGGTGGGATCACGCAATTCCACTTCGCTCAACACACGGCCGATGTCCAGGATATGCAGGCCGGCGGGCGTGCCCTCGAACAGGCGCCGCATGATATCCGGCGGTACGTCTTCAGGGTCCAGACCGCGACGGGCGACTTCCTCTTTCAGGTCCGCTGCCGCGCTCATTATTCCGCATAGCCGTGGCAGCAGCTGACGGCCGTACGTTGTTGGACGGAACACGCCGGCGAGATGCCGGCCTTCGCGGGCTGCCGGATCCATCTCGCTATGCGTCGAAGCAATCTCGCTCCGCTGCCCCTCGAAGTCCGTCTCTCCGATCAGTTCTCCGCGGTACCAGATTGTGTATGGCATGGCGGGACTATAAGAGAGTCCAGCGCCGAATCCCGTACCAAAATCACGCGACGCGTATCATTTCCTTGCACGGGTCGCGTGGCGGCAAAGCCGAGCGGGGCGACCTCTAACCGGCGATGATCAGTGGGGGCTGCAGCGGTGCCGGCGGCTCGATCGCTGGCGGCATGGGCAGACCGCCCGGCTCAGGCTCGGCTGGTGGCTGCGGTGGCATGATGCCGGGCACGGATGGCGTCTGCGGAACTCTGGGTCGTGGCAATGGAATCGTCATCGGAAACTCCTGGCTGCTGGTGGATGACGAGCCATTACATCAAATAGCGAATGGTGTGCCTGCGCAGGGCATTTAGTGAACGCTCAAGGAATTTGAAGCTTGGACGAACGTCCACGTATCTTGCGCGAGGTGAATGGTGAGCGACTGTGCGGCGAAGTTGGCGGTCCAGCTCGCGCCACTATTCGAGGTGAAGTTCATCTGCTGTGCCGAGCCAGTCCATGTCCCGGTATCCTTGGCGGCGACCTCCTCGCGGCCACCGAAGTAGTACGAGGGCGTAAGCCAGTTGATGGCGTAGGCGCCATTCGAGTAGATCACCGCGCCGCCGGTGAGTATCGAGTCGCCGGCGGTCTGTTGGGTTGGAAGCGGTTTGCTGTCAACCGCAGTCAGAACGTAGGTGCCGACTGGTGACGGGAGCAGGGGCGCAGTGGATCGGTTGCAGCCGACGCCGACGACGAGCGCGCAGATCAGGAACAGTCTCGGCATTGCCGCCTCATGGTCGAGAGTCGCTACGCCTTTCGCTTTATGTACCCATTCGAAAAAGGCTTCAGCTACTAGCATGCAGCGAGCGCCGCCTTGCGGCAATAGTGTGATTTTGCTACTGATGCGACAGCGAAGCATCGAGTGATCAACGCATGCGCGAGCCGATCATTGGACAGGCCGAGTCGGGCGGAGAACGTTTCAGCGCGATTGGCGACAGCTTCGTTATCCATGAGTGGCGGGGCAGCGGACCAGCCCTCATGCACGTGCATCACGGTGACGACGAAGCGTGGCACGTGCTCGAAGGAACGTTGAAGTTTCGTTTCGTCGATCGCGAGGTCAGCGTCGGCGCAGGTCAGTCGGTTTTCGTTCCTGCCGGCGTGCCGCATACCTACGAAGCGGTGAACGCGAGGTACCTGATCATTCTCACGCCGCGCCTCGCTTCACTGATCGCGGAGCTTCAGAGAACGCGCGATCCAGAAAAGCAGCCGGCGATCTACGAGACGCACGATTCGGAGCTTCTGGAGTAGCTATCATGCGCCGCATCTTGTTCTGTCTTTTCCTGGCCGCGCTGAGCGCCTTCGTCACGAGGGCTGGCGCACAAACCGTCAACATCTGGCCGGGAGTAGCTCCAGGCTCGGAGCACTGGACGCAGAAGGAGACGACCGTCGAGAACACGCCCGTCGGGACCGTCATCTTCAACGTCGTGACGCCGACGTTGACGGCGTATCTACCCGATCGCGCCAAGGCGACCGGCACAGGCGTCATCATTGCGCCCGGCGGTGCGTTCGTCGCGCTCGCGGCGAGTCTGGAAGGCGCCGACCTCGCCCGCTGGCTGCAGCAGCACGGGATCGCAGCGTTCCTGCTGAAGTACCGGCTTGTCGAGAAACGTGGCAACGGCATCCCCGAGATGGACATGGACACCGCTGGCCGCTATGGCATCGCGGACGGCATCCAGGCACTGAGAGTCGTCAGGCAGCATGCGCGCGAGTGGGGCCTGCTTCCGAATCGGGTTGGCTTTCTGGGCTTCTCCGCCGGTGGGATGGTCGCGAGCGGCACGATGCTGCAGTCGAAGGTGGCGGAGCGCCCGAACTTCGTGGGGCTGATCTACGGCGCACCGTTCGGAAAGATGCCGGCCATTCCGGCGAATCTGCCGCCGACGTTCATGGCCTGGGCTCAGGATGATCCGGTGGCGCTAGCACCTGTCGCGAAGTTTGCCGGGGCGCTCGTCGTCGCTGGTAACAAGCCGGAGCAGCACATCTATTCGCGCGGCGGCCACGGATTCGGCATGAAGAAACAGGGGACGACGAGCGATCACTGGATCGACGAGTACTTTTTTTGGCTGCAGTCGTTAGGTCTGGCGACAGTAACGAACTCGAAGCCCATCCGTCCTTGAGCGAGGAGTGGCCATATATCGGTGACCTCGCGTCCCTGGCCTCTTGGTGCCAGATTGCAAGCTTCGCCAACGGATACCGAATCCAATGCTCGTCACGACAACCGAAAACGCCTCGGGCTACAGAGTCACGCGTGTCGTCGGACAGGTCTTCGGAGTGGTGGTCCGCAGCCGAAGCTTCGTCGGCAATCTTGCGGCCGGCTTGCGTTCCCTCGCCGGCGGTGAGATCACCGAGTACACGCGCCTGGTGGAAGACACACGCCGCCACGCCATTGACCGCATGATCGAGAACGCGCGGCTGGTCGGCGCGAACGCCGTCGTGATGATGCGCTTCGACTCCTCCGAGATGGGTCAGACCATGTCCGAGGTCGTCGCGTACGGCACCGCCGTCGTGCTCGATCCGCCACCGCCAGCCTAACGATCACGGATAACGCCGACAATGCCGATAATCATTGCCATTCCCGCGGCGGCGGTCCTGGTCGCGGCCTACTTCCTCTACGACCGACGGTATCACGGCAAGAGCGCGACTGGGCTGCGGCCGACGACCGAGGTCTTCATTGACCCGACCACGGGCAAGCGTATGCGCGTCCACGAGAACCCCACCACGGGCGAGCGCGAGTATATCAGCGACGACGAGTGAGGCGGCACGCCCTCGATCAGAATTTCGTAAACAGCTCGCGCGTGACGCGGTTGGTATCGCCAACGTACGCGAAGTGGATGTCGCGGAAGTATCGGTCCGCCGCATTGCGGATATCACCCAGCGTCACGTGCCGTAGATCCTCCATCGCCTGCGTCGCCTTGCGATAGTCGCCGCGATAGAGCTCGGCGCGCGCGAGGAAATCCGCCTGCGCGGCGTCCGAGCTGTTCTCCGCGTAATAGTCCATGATGAACTGCTCGGAGAAGTACCGCATACTGTATCCGAAGAGCACGCGCATCGAGTCGAATTGCGCCCTGATCAACGGCATGACAATCTGCGGAGCTGTCGTGGTCACATAGATGCCGCCAGCGGTGACTCCCCGCTCGATCATCGGCGCCCGCGCAACGTAGCTGAGGCCCCGCTGCTCGCGGACGGCGTTGGAGATGCGCGACGAGAGCCAGGCCGTCGCCATGCGGAACGCTGGATAATCGGGATCGATTGCGGTCGGACCCTGGAACCAGCCGAGCACGTAGTTGGTCGCGGCCGGCCGCGCCACAAAGAGCACGCTCGAGCTCCGTCGCGGTGCCGGCGCGGGAAGCGTCCAGAGGTAATTCCCCGGCGGCAGCTTCGCGAGTGTCCGTGCGACGGCCGCTTCGACCTGCATCCGACTGACGCTCCCCACGACCACAACGAGCATCCGCGACGTCACGATCTGACTCGCCACATAACGAGCCAGCGTCGCCGAGTCTAGCGTCGTTAGGCTTCTCTCGGTGCCATCGGGGTCGAGCGCGTACGGATGTCCAGTGAAGGCCGCGCTATCGGCGAGCAGGGAGACCAGGCCGTCGGGGTTATCGTGCCGGCGGTGGATTCTCGCCAGCATCTTGTTGCGCACGACCTCCACGTCGTTCGCCGCGAGCGTCGGATGCATGAGACGATCGGCGAAGATGTTCCACGACGAGTCGAACTCCTGTTTGATGCCCCGGAAGCCATACAGCGTCCAGTCGGCTTCGGTGTCCACGGTGAGATGGCTGCCGGTGCGTCCCCATGCCGTTCGCGAGCTGTCGGCGGGATAGTGCGCGCTGCCGAACGCCGCGACATCCAGTAGCAATGGCTCGACGCCCTGGGTATCAGTCTTTAGCTGACGGCTGCCGCCAAGCAGGTAAAGATTCACGGCGACGACGTCGGTGGCGAAGTTCGGCCGGAGAATCACCCGCACGCCACCGACGGTGAAGGCGGTGGTGATGCTGTCGAGGGGAATCAACCGGCCGTCCGCCGCGGTCACGGACATCGCCTGCTCCGGCCGGGCGTTGGCGCAGCCGGCGAGCAGGAGCGCCGCCGCGAGCCTGACGAGTACGCGGCCCGTGGTACTCACTGGACGAAGTCGAGGTACTGAAAAAGAATCTTCGCGATCGCGTCGGAATCCTTCTCGGGAGTGAGAGCGCCGACCACGAACGGCTTGCCCGCCATGTATGTCTGCACGAACCGCATCACATCTGACAACGAGCGCGCGGAGAGATTGTCCACGTAGCCGAGATGGTAGTCGAGGCCCGCCACGGACCAGAAGTCGCCAACGGTTTGGGCCAGCCCGAGACCCTCCTCGAGACCGAGCTCCGTCGTGACCGCGCGGCGCTTCTTGGCGATCTCGAGGTCCGTCGCGCTGAAGTAGCCAGAATCGCTCATCGCGCGCAGCTCCACCGCAAGCGCCGTGAGCGAGCCGGCGAGTCGCTGCGCCGTGGTCACGCCACGGAGCACGATCGGACCGGTGTTGGCGAGCGTCAGATAACCAAAGGTGAGCGACTGGAAGATTCCCGTATCGACCAGGCGGTGGTGGAAACCCGAGCGATCGTCGTTGAGCAAGTCGGCAAGTACGTCGGCGGCGTAGGTCGCGTCTGGTTGCTTTCGCACCCCGGGTCCCTGCCAGGCGATTTCTATGGTGACATCGGAAACATCACCACTGACGACGACGGCGAGGCTCCGCGCGAGTGGCGGCATCGGAGCGACTGGGTGTGCGACGAACGGATCGGGGCGGCGCTTCCATCCGTCAAAGGCGTGGTGAGCCATCTGGAAGACGGCCGGAGCACTGACGTCGCCGGTGACGACCAGCGCCGCATTGTTTGGCACGTAGTAACGATGGAAGATCTCGTCGAGGTGCTCCGGCGTCACGGTGAGCAACGCCGTCTGATCGCCGAGAGTGTTCTTCCGAATGAACCCATCGCCCCAGAGCCGCTGGTCGACCGCGCGCGAGAGCGCGAAGGCCGGCTGCGACATATCACGTTGATACTCGCCGAGCACGACGAAACGCTCGCGGGTGAGCTCGTCCTTCTCGAAGTGCGGGTTGCGAACGAGATCGGCGAGTACATCGATCGCGCCGGACACGTTCGAGGACGGGAGAAACATGTAGTACGAGACTGTCTCGTCGGACGTGCCGCCATTATAGGCTGCCTTCAACTCGGCGGCAGTGCGAATGAAGTTCCGATCCGCGGTTCCCCGATAGCCCTTGAAGAGCATGTGCTCATAGAGGTGCGGAACCCCCTGATCTTCCGGTTGCTGAATCATCGCCCCAGCTCGAACGACCACTTCGACGGTCGCCAGCGGAACGGAGTGATTCTCGACGACGATCACCTCGAGACCGTTGGCGAGGGTGTCGTGATGCGTGATGCGTTCGAGCGTGGCACGCTGCGCCATGGCTGGAGTGGCGACAACGCTGCCGGCGGCGAGGAGAACCAGCGCCGCAAGGGCCGCGCGAGGCAATCGCGATCTGGGTTTCGTCATACCGGATAGATCGGCTCCGCCGATATTAACGCTCGCAGTTGGTGCCGCAAGTCGTCGTTCGTCGCTGAACGAGATTAGCGCGCTTGGGTCTTCCGGGAATTGAGTGGGTTGTTCAGCATAGTGTGATCTCCTCGTGAGAGGATCACAATGGACGACCGCACGTTGTATGCGACCATCCTCGGGATCGCTCCGCCCTGGGATGTGATGCGAGTAGA
>DASXPH010000005.1:0-14007 GCA_036493735.1 Gemmatimonadaceae bacterium | reverse complement strand
GGGATTGACAAGGTGGGCGAACAAGGCAGGTACGTGCATACGTTCGCGCAGGTACACACCGAGGCGACGGCGGCGCAGCTCATCACGGCACTGCTGGCCGCAGAGCTGCCGCACTGACACCACAAGCTGAATGAGCGATTCAGAAACCGAGTGGTTCGCCGACGAGGCGTTCTGGCGAGAGACGTACAGCTTCATGTTTCCCGACACACGTCTCGCCGCGGCGCCAAGTGAAGTCGAGCAAATCATCACGCTGTCTGGGTGCGATAAGGGGCGCGTGCTGGACCTCGCGTGCGGTCCGGGACGACACTCCGTCGCCTTCGCGCGACGCGGCTTTCACGTGACGGGCGTCGACCGCAGCCCCTTCTTGCTCGAATGCGCGCGGGCTAATGCGCGCGATGCGGATGTGGACGTCGAGTGGATCGAGTCTGACATGCGCGACTTTCGGCGGCCAGACGCCTTCGATCTCGCGATCTGCCTCTTTACGTCCTTTGGATTCTTTCAGGAAGACGCCGACAATCGACAGGTTCTCGCGAATGTCGCGGCGAGCCTAAGGCCGGGCGGTACGTTCGTGCTCGACCTCCTGGGGAAGGAGGTGCTGGCGCGCAAGTTTAGTTCAACTACTTCGCATGACCTGCCGGATGGCGTGGTCGTGCATCGTCATCGGATCGTCGACGATTGGAATCGGATCGAGAACGACTGGATCATTCTTCGCAACGACGCGCAACGTACCTTTCATTTCAGTCACTGGCTCTATTCCGCTCGAGAGCTCAAGGAAATGCTACTCGGAGCCGGCTTTGCGGAGGTTGAGGTATACGGAGACTTTGCTGGCGCGACCTACGACGCCGGCGCAACGCGACTCGTCGTGGTGGGTCGCATCCCATCCTTAATCGGGTATACACAATACGAATCATCGTTCTCCTGACCTTGTGCATCGCGGTGCGGTCGATGCATGCACAGAGCGCACTAGCCCGCGACGGCGGCACAGCGCCTCACGCGTGGATCGGTGCTGGGCTCGGCGGCGGGACGCTGGGTGTCACCCAGGAGGCGTCGGCGTGGCTCAGCGGCGATCGTGTCGCTGTCGGCGTGCGCTGGAGCCAGACGATCAGGGATTGGTCCGGCACGGGAGACGAACACGAGCTGACGGCGTTGATCGGAATTCCAGTCCCTTTATGGCGACTGACGCTCATCCCTGCGGTCGGTGTCGGACGGGCGGCGGGCTGTTACACCGTCGATGAGTTCGAGAACTGCAATTCGTTAGGTGTCGAAGTCGCGCCGGCCTGGGGACTCGACGTGAATGCGCCTGTCTCGCGACATATCGGCATCCATGTGGCCGCATTGGGCGTCGCGGGGCGACGGACGCAATATGTTGGATACACGGCCGGGCTGAGCGCCGGCCGACTCCCTTGACCACTCATGGCATGAAGGATCCGGGGAGCGCCGATCAATCGCATTGCGCAACGCCTTCATTATATAGGTGAGCTGCTCCCCCACGGGCCTCATCGTGCGGCTCGTGCGAATCATCTACCTCTTCTTCCGGTCCTCGAGCGCGCTCCTCAGCCGCGTGATCGCCGTCGTGTGCACCCACGACTGCCCGGTGATTGGCTTCGGCTCGCCGCGCAGTTCGTGAGTTGCTCGATCGAGTAATCGGGGTCCTTCCGTAACAGCGCGAGCTTGGCGACCTCGCTCTTGGCGTCGACCCTGACGAGGAGGTGGGGCGCCCAAAGCTCCTATGGCAGGGATCCAGCGCAGCTTGGGATTGATCGCGTCTCCTACGCTACGCTGGTTGTTGGACGCGTGATGCGTCTTCGCCAGACCGTCGCGCTTCTGGCGCTGCAGGAAATGCCTCCGCCGAGCATTGGAGTGTGTCCTCGCAAACTTGTTGCGGCTCCTCGAAAGCTTGTTGTGGCTCCTCCAAAGGTTTCTGTCGATTGTGCATTCATTGGCGTCGATTGCGCAAAGCTTGTTGTCGATCGCCATTACCTTTTTGTCGATCGCGCAAAGGTTGGAGCCGTTCGGCAAAAACTTTTTGCCGACTGACTGCAACTCGAAGTCGATCGGACAGAGCTTGGAGTCGATTGGACAAAGCTTGGAGTCGACTGTGGATTCCTTGGAGCCGACGATCAAAAGCTCGGAGCCGACTGTCCGCAGCTTGAGGCCGACCTGCCGTTCATTGTTGTCGGTAGTGCATTCCTAGGAGTCGACGTGCAACACATTGCCGTCGATCGTACAAAACTTGGAGCCGATAGTGCGGAGCTTGTCGTCGACCGAACAATCATTGTTGTCGATCGTGCACAGCGTGTTGTCGACTGGATGTTCCTCGGAGCCGACTGGCAAACGTTGCCGCCGACTGTGCACGCATTGCCGCCGATCGAACAAACCTCGGAGTCGATGGTGCAGACGTTGGGGTCGATCGAACAAACCTTGGAGCCGACTGTCCAAACATTGTTGTCGACAGAACAAAGATTGTCGTCGGCAGCGCAAAAATTGTCGCCGATCGCCGCTGTCATCCTGAGCGAAGCAGCCTGCCCTCGAGGAGCGCCAGCGACGAAGGGAAGGATCTGCCGTTCGCGAACGCCCGGCATCGGCTTTTTCGTCGAAACCCTACTCTCCTAAAGCAAAAATCGACCTCGTCGCGCAAGAGTCAATTTTTTGAACACAGGGCGAGGGCCGAGGCAGCGTTGACCACGAGCACTCAGCCTGGTTATTGATGTTTCTCGCGGGTATCAGGGCCGCCGGGTGTCTTTCTAGTCGGGAATCCCTTTGCAGAGGGCCGGCTCATGGAAATGATCTTGCGCGAGCTTCGTCTGGCGGTCAGGAGCCTGACGCGATCGCCGACGTTCACGATCGCGGCGAGTGCGATCCTCGCGCTCGGCATCGGCGCGTCGACGGCGATGTTTCAGATCTACAAAACCGTGCTCGTCCAGCAGCTCCCGGTCGTGGCGCCGGAGCGACTCGTGGTCATGCACCCGCTCGACCACCGCGGAACGCATCTCGACGCGCCGGCAGTGTATCTCGCGACGATCGCACGCGACAGCCTCCTCTTTCGAGGCGCGGCGGGGATCCTTCATCGCGGCGCCGTGCCTTTGCCGTTCCTCCAGGGCGACAGGCCGATCCAGCTCGCCTACTCGACAGCAACGGGGAACTACTTCGACGTGCTGGGCATGCGCCCCCTCATTGGCCGGCTCCTTCGGCCGGAGGATAGCGCGCCCGGCGCGGCACCGGTTTTGGTGTTGAGTTACGCTGCGTGGACCAGGCGATTCGGTGGTGATTCGTCCATAGTCGGTCGCGACCTGATCTCGCCGTACTACATGAAGCGCACCCGAGTCGTCGGTGTGGCTCCGCCTGGCTTTCAGTATCCCGCGGGGGTCGAGGTCTGGTCTCCGGCTACGCCAGAGGACGCCGATGCGCAGGTGGACATCATCGCTCGCCTTGCGCCGACCGTATCGATTGCTGCAGCACGAAAGGGCTTCTTCGCCCTCACACAGCGCGCCAATCCGTTCGCGAGCTTCTTTGGTACGGGAAAGGGGAAGGGCCAGGGGTTCGAGGTTGCGGGCGTCGAGGTCAATTCTTTAGCGGACGCTGTCCTCGGCAATTCCAGACCGACGCTCGTCGCGCTCACGCTCGCCGTTGCCGTGCTATTGCTCATCGCGTGCGTGAACGTCGGCAATCTCGTGCTCGTGCGGCTGATCGGTCGCGCTCGGGAGCTCGCGGTTCGCAAGGCACTCGGCGCGCGACATGCCGACATCGCACGACTCCTCACGCTCGAGAACGCACTGATCGGTCTGATTGGCGGAGTGCTCGGCTTCGGTGCCGCCGTGCTGCTCGTGAAGGTCGCCTTACGCGCCGCGCCGACATTGTTGCCACGTAGTGACTCGTTAGGTACGATCGCGCCGCCATTTGGCATCGCCGCGTTGGTCACCGCCGCGTCCATCGTTTTATTCGGCGTTATGCCGAGCCTCGTGGCGTCGACGGACAATTCGTATGCGATGCTGCGCGGTGACGCGCGCGCCGGTGAGGGGAGAACGAAGCGGCGTGCGCGACGGTGGCTCGTGGCGACGCAGATCGCGCTCGCTTTGGTGATGCTGACCGGCGCCGGCCTGCTCGTGCGAACGCTCGCGCGGCTGCAATCGATCGACCTTGGCTACGAACCGCAGCACCTCTCCATCATTTCCTTTACGGGTCCGCAAAGTGTCTTCCCGACGGAGGAGCGGCAGGTCGAGGTGTGCAAGGCGTTGGTCAGCCGCATCGAGGCGATTCCTGGCGTCATCGCGGCCACGCCTCTCGAGAGTGCGCCGTTCGAGGGGCAGTCATATTTTATCATGCAGGTCGCGCCTGCCGAGCAACCCCTGGCGGAGCGCGAGCACAACCCGTTCACGCCGTGGGAGTTTGTAGGGTCGGATTACTTTCGTGCTTTTGATATTCCAATTCTGCGCGGCCGCGGATTCACGAATTCCGATGGTAAAGGATCCGACCCAGTGGTGGTAATTAACCAATCGCTCGCGCGGCAGCTCTGGCCTAACGCGGACGCCCTCGGTCGCCAGCTCCAGACACCGGACAAGAAGACGTACACCGTGATCGGGATTGCTCGTGATACGCACTTACGCGAGCTGAAGAAGATTGGTCCGGTGGCCTACTTTCAGTGGGAACAGCGCGAGCCGTTCTGCAACGGCTATCTCGCTATTCGCTCGACGCCGTCGCTGTCGGCGCTCCTGCCATCGTTTCGCGCGGCGACGCGCGACGTGAATCCGAATCTCGTGATCTGGGATGCGCAAACGATGGATCAGCTCATCGACGAGCCGATGGCGCAGCCGCGACTGAGCGCGTGGCTCTTGAGCGGCTTCAGCGCCGCGGCGCTGCTGCTCTCGGTGATTGGATTGTATGGCGTGATGGCGACGACGGTTCGGCAGCAGACACGCGACATCGGTGTGCGGGTCGCGCTCGGAGCGACGTCGTCGGACATCCGGCGGATGGTGCTCGGGGAGGCGATGCGGATCGTGATAGCGGGAGCCGTGATTGGACTGATCGGTGCGGTGCTCTCGGGTCGTCTTCTGTCGTCGCAATTGTTTGGGGTTGCTCCGATCGATGCCGTTTCGCTGGTGGCGGCGACAGGACTGCTGATTGTCGTCGCGGCTGCGGCGGCGTATCTACCAGCGCATCTGGCATCCCGGACGGATCCGGTTACTGCACTCCGAAGCGAGTAGAAGAGCATGATGCTCGTTCGCGACATTCAATGGTCGGCGCGTTCGCTCGGTCGCACGCGCGGTGTCGCCATTGCGGTGACTCTCACGCTCGCACTCAGCGTGGGTGCGACGACGGTGATGTTCAGCATCGTCAACGGGATTCTCATCGATCCGCTCCCGTTCGGAAACAGCAGCCGACTCGTCTGGACGGTGAATCGCGGAACGCGGCCGTACGACGCAATGTCGCCGCCGGACATGAAGGACTGGGCGCAACTCGTGCCTTCGTTCGAAGCGCTTGGATCCTGGGCGCCGAGTAGCGAGACCCTCGACGATGGCGTGGCGCCGGTGCATGTGGACATCGCCGAGGTCACCGACAACTGGTTCACCGTGCTCGGCGTTAGGCAACAGCTCGGACGCGGCTTCGTGGCCGGCGAGGCGAATCCAGGAGATCCGAAGGTCGTTGTCCTGGGCGACGGACTCTGGCGAACGAATTTCGGAGGCGACGAGCATGTAATTGGCCGCGCGATACGCCTAAATGGAACGTCGTACACCGTCGTCGGTATCGCGCCGGCGGCGTTCGACTTTCCCGATCACGTGGAGATCTGGCGGCCGATCGCCATCCTGCCGAGCGTCGCGAGCAATCGCGGAGCGCGGATATTCCGCGGCCCCGTCGCGCTGCTCAAGCACAATGCGAGCTTCCAGCAGGCGCAGCGCGAGGCGCGGCTCGCGGCGGCGCAGCTGCGCAACAGCTATCCGGACCCAGAGGCGGGTCTCTCGTTCGACATTGAGACGCTGCATGACCACATGGTGGGCAATACACGAGCGCCGCTGATCATTCTACTGGGCGCGGTCGGCGCGTTGCTACTGATCGCGTGCGTGAACATCGCGACGCTGCTCCTGGTGCGCGCGAGCGCGAGAGGCACGGAGACGGGCGTGAGGCTCGCCCTTGGCGCCGGCCGCGGGAGAATCGTGTCTCAGCACCTCGTCGAGAGCCTCCTCCTGGCGGTCATCGGCGGGACGCTCGGCGCCCTATGCGCTTACGCGGGTGTTCACGCGTTAGTAAACGCGAATGTCGGTGAGCTGCCCTTGCTCAGTAATGTGCGCGTCGACGGCCGCGTGCTCGGCTTCGCATTGCTCGTGACGATCGCGTCGGGTGTCCTCTTCGGGCTCGCGCCCGCGTATCGCGCGGCGCGAACGGACGTTGCGGACGCGTTGCGGCCAGGCGCACGCGGCACGAGCGCAACGCGGAGCGCGAATCGAATGCGTCAGGCGCTCGTCGCTGCTCAACTGGGGTTGGTGCTTCCGCTGCTGATCGGTGCGACGCTACTCGGCGTCAGCTTTTCACGCTTGGTTGCTTCGGACCCTGGCTTCCGTGTGGATGGACTACTCCGCTTTGCGGTGGATCTGCCGCAGTGCGGAACGGCATGGCGCCCGGACTCGACCTGCGTCGTTGTTGGCGGCAGGCAGTACAACCGGCCCGAGCAGATACGAGGCTTCACTCATGAGATGCTCGCGCGCCTCGGGGCGCTGCCGTCGGTACAGTCGGCGTCCGCGGGTGCTGGCGCGCCATTCACGGCATGGGGAAAGAATCAGGGCATTCTGAAGCTCGAAGGACAATCGTCATCAACCGAAGGCGGCGCGCACGGTTTGCAGACTGGTCCCGCGGCATTCAATGTCGAAGCCAAGTACATCGAGCCTAACTATTTCGCGACGCTCGGCGCACACTTGCTCGCCGGCCGCGATTTTACCGCACGTGACTTTCGCGGCCGCAACTACTGCGCGAGTGTTGGCATTGTCAGCGAAGGAGCGGTGAAGGCGTATTTCAGCGACACTCCGCCTCTGAGCGCGCGCATGGTCGGGTGGTTTTGCGATTCGGCAACCGCCGTCATTGGCGTCGCCTCCAATATGAAGACGCAATCGCTTGCCGGCACACCGGAACCTGCCGTGTACCTCAGTCTCGACGAAGTCCCGATACCGCGTCTGACAGTGCTGGTGCGAGCGAAGGGTGATCCTGTGCCACTCATGGCAGCCGCGCGCCGCGTCGTCGCCAAGCTCGATCCGTACGTGCCCGTGCTTCAGATGGAGACGATGCGTACGACGATCGAGCGCGTCGCGACACCGCAGCGTCTCGCGGCACGGGTCGTGAGCGGACTTGCCATTGCGGCGCTGCTGCTGGCGGCGATCGGCCTGTATGGCTTGATCGCGCAGGTGGTTCGGGAGCGCCGACGAGAGATTGGAATCAGGATGGCGCTGGGTGCGACGCCGAGATCGGTCGTGGTGTTGGTTCTCTGGAGTGTGGCCGGCGCAGTGCTCTCCGGCCTAACGATCGGCGTTGCCGTTGCAGTCGGTGGTAGCCGAGCGCTGACCGGTCTACTGTATGGCATCACACCGACTGATGCGTCGGCTTACGTCGTAGGTTGTGCGACATTGGGTGTCGTTGCAGTGGTCGCGTCGTGGATACCGGCCCGGCGTGCGGCTGCTATCGATCCTGCGTCGGTGATGCGGGAAGAATAGACCTCAGCCAAATGCAAAAACTGTCAATGCCTGGAGCTAGCGATCGATCAATCAGGAATTGGAACCTCGTGGCCGCGGTCTGTGCCAGCTTCGCCATTCTTACGCACCTTTGGGTGGGCCGAGTTGAAGAAGCGCTGTTCGCGCTTGTTCCCGTCGGGCATGCCTCCATCATGGCGATGTGTGCCTGGATCGCAGCCATTCTCGTTGCAAGCTTGGCAGTTGCCGCGACTAGACGCCATGCTCGCGTCGCGTGGATCGCACTTGCACTCGGCTTCGTCGGTGCGGCCTTGCCTTGGTGGGGGACGCCCTAAGAGCGATGGGCGTCTATCTCGAGTGTGCCGCATATGCGGCCGTTCCGGACTTCAGCGCGGTTGCGGCCGCGGCAAGAATGGAAGGCGACTGTTCGCCGGGTGACGAGGAAATCATGACTGCACCTCTAAACGCAGAACGGCCGCGGTGATAGCCACCGTCTACTTGGCCTCATTCCGAATATTGAGTCGGTCCTTTCCACATCTACTGTGTGGAAAACGTTGCATTGCAACGAGTTGACCTGCCAACGACCTTGCGAAGCGATGGGAATAGCCGTATAATCCACTCCCGAACAAGTACCGAAGCTTAGTGTGACGGAGTGGTATTGGCGCATGCCGAAAAATGGCGGTGGTTTTGATCCAACAGTCTACGCGACGGTGGCAGAACGGATCCGGCTGTTCTACGCGGCGCATCCTCTTGGACGTATCCAGACCGACCTCGTTAGGCGAACTCCTCACGAAGTCGTGTTCAAGGCCTCCGTTTATCGTTCGCCTGAAGACGACCGGCCCGCGGCGACTGGATGGGCTGCGGAACGAGAGGGGGACGGCGAGATCAATCTCGTCGCCTGCCTCGAGAACACGGAAACCTCGGCCGTTGGGCGGGCGCTGGCCAATCTTGGCTTCACCGCTTCACGGGAACGCCCCAGCCAGGAGGAGATGGCGAAGTCAGCGCGGGCACGACAGCGCTTCCGACCACGAACCGTAAGCGGCCCGGTCATGCCCAACGAATATCCGGCGCGCGAGCTCCGCCTACCGAATCAGGATGCTGGGGCCTCGCTCACCGATGATCCGTTGCAGCGAGATGCGGCCATAATCGTGGACGCGCTCGCGCTGGTGAGGGCGGCGACACGACTTGGCTTGCGGCGAATCCGGAGTGACCGAGTGCGACAGCAGTTACTGGATGGCACCATCGTCGGCGAAGCACGAGAGCAGACGATGGCCGTGCTGCGACGCTGGATTGAAAAGCGGCGACGGGACGCCCTGCGAAACCCATACTCATTCTGAGTAGCCGTCGCTGACTGCTCGCTAGGACAAGCGCTCTATCCGGGCGCGACTCGCTGCATACAGCAGCCAACTATTACAACAGAGAGGCATGCGAGGCGAAGCTGCCTGCATAGCGATTCCGGTTCTGACTATATCCGCAAGCCGGAGGCGCGTGCCCCTCAAAGCTCACGCAGTTTTCGGGAGAGCGTCGGTGGAGAGCGGTGCGCCACGCAATCTTGTTTCATGGGACTCAGTGAGCGATCGCGTCCTCGTCGATGGACTGCGCGCGCGTGAACCTGCAGCTCTCGATGAATTCATTCGACGCTTCGAGCCACCGGCGACTCGTTATGCGCGCTGGGCCAGGATTCCGGTGGAGCAGCGGCCTCACTGGGTCGCGGAGTTGCTGTTCGATGTTGCAATGACCTTAGGAGACGAGCGACGTCCATCTCCGCGGCACCTGGCCGCTTATGTCACCGGCGCTTGTCGCCTCAGGGTACGTGAAACTAGGGAACGCGAAGCAACATATCGCACGCGGATCGTTAATGCGCTCTCGGATGTTCACGCAGACACGGCGGGTTTCAGACAAATCGTCGTCGAGAGTCTCTGCTCGGAACGCTCGTTGCGCGATGCCAGAGGACCTGACTGGGAACCGGTGCCGCTTGCACCCGTCCTCGAGCGACTCGTCAGCGCATTCGACGAAGGCATCACAGAAGACGAGCGCACGATGCTGCGATGGCTGGGAGCTCAGATCTCCTATACAAGAATCGCGGAGTGGCTCGGGATCACGCGGCCAGCAGCGGTCAGCCGAATACAGCGCCTTCGGGCGCGACTCATCGAAGCAGCGTTTCGCTTTGGCGCTGACCTCGATCTCGCGGAGCGCATCGAGCTGGTGCGCTTCCTACGAAGAACAGGTGCAGTTTCGGAGGAGCGTGTCCTGGCACTCGAGATGTCGGAGGGCTCGAGGCCGCGCTCACCGATCCGAGTACGCACCGGAAGGGAGGAGAAGAAGTCGTCTCCCCCTCTGACAGATCAGAAACAGGAGTCGACCGATGACGAATAGGAATGGACTTCCCCACTCCGGTGATTCCGCGCGGCGACATGAGCCTCGTCGAGTTGCCGATGCTCGAGACGCACAGGCGTGGGAGGAATTCGCCGCAGAGGTTCGCAAGCTGCTCGCCCTCGATCCCGACGACATGTCTGCCGAGGAGTTCGATCGGTTCGAGGCGATCAGTGATGCTTTCATTCACCTCCTTGGTTATGCCTATGAGTGGCAGGGAGAAAAGAAGACGAAGCATGATCAACGACTGATTAGCGAGCTCCTTCGACGTGACGGCAGTCGGCGAAAGAAGGCGCAGCCGCCAGCCGTTGTCTTTAGTGATGAGGACCGCGCCGCCTTACGTGATCGAATCCTGGCCGGATTACACGCGCAGCAGCTACGAGTGCGCGAAGGCGATAAGGCGCCTTCTCGGACGCCTCTGGACGTTCCGCAAGTCGCTTCGACGGAGCTCCTGCGTGAGCTCGAATCCGCCCATCGAGCGTTGGTGGTACCCGAACTCGCCGTAGCGGCAGGTGTCGGCCATGAGATCTGGGACATCGAATGTACGACTGCGGTGGACGTTCCGGCGCATCTCCCGCGTGCACCCTATGTGGCGCTCCAAGTCGTGGGTGCGAGCATGGAACCGCTGTTTCAGTCGGGCGACCTGGTGCTCGTCCATGTCGGCGAGAAGGCGGAAGCGGGGAGCGTCGTGGTGGCGCGAGATCCGGATCACGGTTACGTCATCAAGGAAGTGTCGGGCCTAACGCTACACGGTATCGAACTTCGGTCGCTGAATCCGCGCTTCCCTTCCCTCCACCTCTCCCATGGAGCTGGCGTGGTGCTCGGTACTGTAGTGTTGTTCTGGCCACGATGGTCAAGGAAAGGGCCATCGACGATTTAGCCTACGCGAAGGCTTGGTGACGTCGTCCAAACGCGAAGGTCCCATCCTGCCTAACGCTGCTCGATTAGGGACCGAGAGGTCGCGAGGCCGATCTGGAACCAAAGAGCAGGAACACCTGCATACAGTGAACAACTTCTCCAGTAGAGGCAATTCACGACACGCTGACACCGAGTCAGCTGTCCACACCGCCTGCAAACTGGAGGTTGTGCTGTGTCGTTCATCAAGGGAATTAGTTCATCCAGCCGCTTGGGACCTCGCGTCATTGCCGTTGCGGCCCTCCTGCTGGGGTCCACCCGAGAAGGATCCGGACAACAGCCGGTTCCAGCAACTTCACCTCCGGCCAACGCCTATCGGCCGCCAACGATCGCTCTCGTAGAACCGGTAGCCGACGCCAGTGTTCCTCAGGATCACCCGATCGTGATGTTTCGCTTCTCCGCCGGCGATTCGAGCGATCCTGTCGACGCGCACAGCTTAGTCGTGGCCGTCGATGGTAAGGATCGAACAACTCTATTCCAGGTGGCTGGCGAGGTCGCATTCGGACCGTTGGTGCCTCCGCCCAACGACCATCAACAGCCCATAGCCGTCGGCCCACACGCCATAGCTGCCCGCGTTTGTTCGCTGCGAAGTTTGTGTGGCGAAGTGGCCGCGACCGTTACCATCGCTGCTTCGCCGGCGCTCACGCCGGACGAGACACACGTAAGTGCCATACAAACGCTGCTCGATCTTCTCTTGACGCTCATCAAGAGACTACTCACTCCGTAGTGTTCTTAGCAGCCTTTAGGTACGTCGCGTCGCGTCGTTAGGTACCTGCATACAACGGCCAACTTCTCTGGTGGAGGCCACTGCAGCCGATCGACAGGCGATCGGTTGCCAGCGGCCTACTGACCACGAGGTGAATCGTGTATGTCATTTCTGCTCCGCAAGTCGCGCTGTTCGTTAAGTGTCCAGGCGCGACTTCCCTCGCTTCAAGCACTGACGAACGTCTGCCCGCCAGGCGCACGGTGGCCCGTCCTCCCAACTCCCTACTTGCCGTCGTACCACCTGCCTTCGGCGGCGCTGGTGCAACCTCCGTCCGGCGGCGGCGGCCCGCAGGATCGGCCGAAGACCATCGTCCTTCGCATCTCGGCCGGCGATTCCACCGACCCGATCGACGCGCAGGCCATCGCCGTCGATCGCAAGAGAGCGGCTGACATCCCTGGGACTCGAAGGCGGTCCTCGCAGCGATCCCGCCCTCACCGCAGTGAGTGCGCTGTGCGCCCTGAGAGGCGAGATACGCTCTCCAACACATCATATCTGACTCTGAGGAAGACTTTATGAAGTTCATAACAACCATTGTCGCCACCGCGGTGCGGAAGCGGCCCGCCTGGTGGCTCAGTGCGATCATGGTACCACTCGCTGGAGGTGCCTTCAGTTCGCGTCCGTCAGTTGCAGTACCGATTCTTTCAACAACGCGCAGTATCCATCCGGACACCGAAGCTCCTTTCGTTCAGATCACCCTGTCGGGAGCGATTCACACGAGCGCCGTGAACGTACTCATCTCGTATTGCGACGACAGCAGTCTCAATGCGGGCTCGCGCTCGATCACACGCGACGGCAGCTCGTGGGCACTGGGCTATACGACGAGCACGAAGCGTGGCTGCGGCGTATATGACACCTCGTCAGGCAGCTTCACTCTCGCGCCCAACGCATCAACAACCATCGTCGCCGCAATCTCGGACAACACGGGAAACCGCGGCAGTGCGACGGTGACGATCACCTACGTACCGACGTACACGGTGACAGTGACGGCCGACAGCAGCGCCGTGACCCGGCAGTCCGATGCCACCACGTCACAGACGTTCACCGTTCGAAATAGCGGCAGCGAGACCGGCACGTACACGCTGACGCCGACATGCACCAACGGCGTTAATTCGTGCAGCGCACCATCATCAGTTCAGGTCGCGTCAGGCCAGAGTGCCCCCGTCACGGTGAGCTACCATACCGCAATCGGACCGACGACGGGAACGGTCAGTGTCAAAGCCGTCGCGACCCAGGATGGATCCGCCAACAGCACAGGAACTTCGACCGTCACTGTTAGTGCTCTCCCGAGCAGCGTGATGGTCAACGCGATGCTCCCTGGTTGGACGGGGCTCGAGCGGAGCAGTTGTGTGGCGATTGCCATCGTTCGCGACGTCGCCTACCAATGCGACGCGTTCCGCATTGCTCATCCTCTTCCAGCAGTGACGACACGCGCTAAAGCTCGCGTACCCACGCTGCTCTACTACAGCGATTGGGTCCAAGGGATGGGCGCGTCGGTAAATGTCAGCATTCCGACGAGCATTCCCACCATACCGGACAGCGTCCAGTTCAATGTCTATAAGCGAAACGCCGACAGCACGCGGACGCTATTCGGCACCCGTAATTATGGTTGGGCCGTCGATGGCTTTGGACGTTCGCCTGAGCGGCTTTCGATCTCATGGGTAACCGCGCTGACTGGGATTTTCTTCTACCGCTTGGAGGTTCGCTTCAAGAACGGCTCGGGCGCGTGGCAGACGAATGCCCAGACTGATGGCGAAATGCTCGGCACCTATCGAGTGAGCAGCTCATTTGGTGCTGGCTGGTGGCTTGCCGGGGTAGAGCAACTCGCGTTGAATCAGGCCGGATCCGGCTCGCGTCCCGACAGCGTAGTCGCCTGGGTCGATGGCGACGGGAGCCTGCGGAAGTACGTGTACCGTCAGACGATCTCTGGCCAGGATGTATACACGGCGGACTATTCACCGGACCGTCCTGACACGCTGATCAAGAATCCGGGCGCGCCGACACTACCGTGGATCCGCCACGCCGGTAATAACGTGCGCGTCGTCTTCGATAGTTACGGGCGGCACAGCCTAACGATCAATCGGGCCGGCGATACGACGCGCCTGGCGTGGAAGGCTGGCGGGGCATTTCGGCTCGATACGCTGGTCGTTCCTGGTGGCTTGAAATATCAGTTCCAATATGATGCGAGCGACCTGCTTTCGACGGTAACCGCGCCGGCGGCGACCGGCTCTCGGCAGGTTCAGTTCGCGCGGCAATACGTCAGTGGCTCGCCCACCGCTGGCATTC
>DASXPH010000004.1:0-7781 GCA_036493735.1 Gemmatimonadaceae bacterium | reverse complement strand
GGCAAAGCCGAGCCGCGGTCGCTCGTTGTCAGCGGCAAACCAGGCGTACAGGACCCACGCGGCCGCGATCATGACAGCGGTATCGGCGAGGCCCCACCATGTGTCGACGGACTTCGGCGCAAGAAAGATGTGCGACACTCTGAACAGCAACAGCCAGAGCAGCAAATACGTCAGGAGCACTCGTGAGGCGACGAAAGCCGCGCGGTGCCAGAGCAGCCCGACTCCACATGCGAGGGAAATCAGGGCGCTCAAATAGGCGAGCACTGCGTGCCCGGGGAACGCGTTGGGTACGCCCGTCCACGTCGATGTGTACGTGCCCTGGACGAGGCCCATGACTCCAAGTGCGATCATCGTGACCGCGAAGACAGCGTGTCCCAGACTCGTTATGCGCATTGCAAGTTCCTCATGGCGCGCCGAGGTGGTGGATGCTTCAGTCACGATCGACCTGCAGGAGCGACGGAGTCACCGAGATTGTGCCTCGGATACCACGAAACGTACAGAGGGCGCTCGTGCGAAGAGAGGAATCCAATTGGGCGCTAAAAGGGCTTGAAGTCGGTGAAGGCCGGTTCGACTGGCTCGGGGGGAAGCCGCCGAGCGGTCAGTCGGCCCGCAATATTCACAGGCTGCAATCCGAGATCGAGGTCGAAATAGCGAAGCGCTGTCGCCACCGACGGCCAGGTCGCGTCGTCGAGAATGATGAGCCCTCCTGGCCGGACGAGCTTTCGAAGAAAGTACAGATCCACGAACACTTCGTGAAAGCGATGGCTGCCGTCGACGAACGCGGCGTCGGCCGTGAACCCCTCGGCAGTCAGGCGTGCGAGTGCGATCGAGGACGCTTCTCCGCTGAAGGTGGTCTGAGACTCGAGGCCGGCGGCAATCAGCGCCTCCCATCCAACGTTGTCGTATGCGCTCGCCTGGAAGGGGTCGATGACGACATGCGAGACCTGCTTCCCGGCAGACGACACGAGTGCTTCACCGATCGCGAGCGCCGAGCTTCCATAGGCCAGTCCGATTTCGATGACCATGTGGGCGCGCTCGGCGACAAGCGTGTCGCGTAAGATGTCACACTCTGCGGAAGGCAGCGCCACGCGCTCGAAATCGCCCTCGAATGGTCGCATCTTTTTCGGGCCGGCGGAATGCAGTTGCGCGCGAACAGCGCGTACCCGCTGAAGTCGGTCATTGTCCCCGCGGCACTCCGTAGACTCCATCGCTCGTTACACTCCATGCGAGGGGAACAAAAGTGCGGTCGCTTCTTTCGAGCGTCAACGGAGGCTGGTGACAGCTCGTGGGTGACGTCTGCGGCCGGCCCCCGGTTCAGCTGACATGAAGCCAATGCGACTTGTCGCACTTGCTGTCCTCGTCGTCACGATGTCGTGCCATGACACCACGGCCCCGATCTTCAATCTCGCCAGGGCGCGAATGAAGTGGCGGGCGCAGAACCTCCACACCTACGAGTTCACGCTGCAACGCAGCTGCTACTGCTTGAACGTCGATCCGCTTCAAATCGTCGTGGTGGGCGATACCGTGGACAGCGTGGTCGACCTGCAGACTCATGCGAGCGTCGACCGCCGGCTGGGGGAGACGGTCGACGACCTGTTCGCGTTCATTCAGAGTGCGATCGACGATCACGCCCAAGCCATTCGCGCGGAGTTCGACGCCGCGAAAGGCTTCCCGACCTCGATCGAGTATGATGGCTCATTGCAGACGGTCGACGACGAGATGTCTGTTCGAGTGAGCGACGTTCACCCGCTGTCGGCACAGACACTCGCACGCCTCAGCGGTCGTTAGGCAACGAGTGGGTGGCGGCGGCTCCGGCGCGCGCGAATGTCACCGCGTGATCGCCGGTCCACTGAGCAAAGGTCCGTGCTGGAGCGCCGAGGATCTCTTGTACGTGAGCGCTAACGTACGCCGACTGGCCGAGTGTTGCCTGCCAAGCGGAGAGAAGCATGTCAGCGACGGCGGTCGGCCAGATCCCTGCCGTCTCACGCCGGAAATCGTCAGGCGACAGCTCGTTGAAGTGGAGCTTGCGTGCGATGACGTCGCCGATCGTGTGTACCTGCGCAGCCTGGCTCAGTGACTCGGGTCCGGTGAGGACGTAGTCGCCGCCAGCGAAGCGACTCTCGAGCAGTGCGCGCGCCGCGACGGCAGCGATGTCGCGCTCGTCAACCGGTGCGGTCTCGGCCGCCGCGTATGGCCAGCGCACCACGTCGCCCTGTCGGATCTGCGGTGCCCACCATTGCAGCGCATTCGACGCGAACATCCCTGGCCGAATAACAGTGACGCCGAGGCCCGAGGTCGCGAGTAATCGCTCGACCTCGGCGTGCAGCTCGCGCATGGGATTGGGCTGCTGAAAGAAGGGGTGCGGTGTTCGAAATGGTGCGGAGAGGTAGACGACACGCCGAGGTCGCGCAAACGAATGCGTGGCAAGCCGTGAGATAACGGCTGACGCAGTTGCCAGCGGCGCGGTCCAGACGAGGAACACGGCCGCGACGCTGTCGAGTGCCGGTTCGAGCGACGCAGGCGTTGAGAAGTCGCCTGCGACGACGTCCACACCATCGGGCAGAGCGGCGCTTTCCGGCTGTCGTGTGAGCGCGCGCACGGCTGCGCCCGCGCGCAGCAGCTCGTCGACGACGAGTCGGCCGACGCGGCCCGTCGCACCGGTCACGAGAATCATTGTTCGTTAGGCAACGCAGACCGCGTTGGATGGTCGTCCGTCGCGAAGCGGTCGAGAATAAAGCCGGCAATCAGCGCCACGAGAAATGCAAGTACTCCGGTCAGCACCGGCCACGCGACGAGTGAGAGAAGGGCGAGCTTCAGTCGCGACGGATCACCCCAATGACTGCGGAGCGGACCTAATGCCGCCAACACAAAGGCACCGATCGCGACGGCCAGTGCGACCGACACCGCGACGCTCACGCGCCCCAGCCGTCGCCGGCGGTCGACCGCTATCTGGACACCGAAGACGGCGAGGCTGAGGAGCCACGCAGCAAGACGCCATGCTTTCACTCCCGAAGGCGACGATGCCATCCCGGCGAGTGCCGCAGTGGCAATGCCCACGACGATGTAGGCGGCGCTCGCGAGGAGGATAGACCCAGGTCGAATCGGTCGCATACGTGCTCACGGCAAGGGAAACGATGCGTCACGCTAGGAGTCCCGGCCCCTCATTCCATTCTTTCTTGGAATGTGGTCTCGATGCGGGCCCCGACCGCAAGTAGAGCCTAACGACCATCACTGTCTGGCAATGTCCCACGAGCCTCCAAGAGCGCGGTACGCCTCAAGGTACGAGATCCGCGCCATATAATATCGCCTCATCGCCAGCCATATAGCGCGCCAGGAATTCTTCGAACGATGAGGCTACTGTGCCGAACCCCTCACGCCACACGAGCAGGACGCTTGCGCGTTGTGCAGGATTGCTGCTTAGCGGCACGGCATAGCCGCCGAATCATTGCCTTCCACGAGGAAGGGCTGTCCGGTTGACGACTCGAGTTGCACCTCTCCCCGGCAGTCGGGATGAGTGAAGAACCAGATCCCGTCGTCATCAGCGGCCGGGATGGCTCACACGGAGCTGCTCGCAAGCAATTCCCGGGTAAGCGCGCCGAAGCTCAGCGGTGACGGCGTCGATATCACGATTCGTGCTCGGTCACCCGTCGACTGTTAAATCAGTTGGCAGGTTCACTGCCCATCGCAATCACGTCGCTCCAGAATCGGATTTGCCGTACGTCGACATCGTTCGGCGCATCGCGACGGCCACCAAATTCATTGGCGAGATAGGAGCGCAGTTCCCGCCCGTAGTAGATGATATCGGTTTGGTGAACCGATAACACTGGGTTGCCGGCCTGCGACGGCTCCGCTGGCAGGTACCGGTGAGAGTACACTGGAATGAGAAACGGGGCGGCCGCAATTTCGCGCTCTGCGGTCGCGAGGGCCTCATCGAGTTGTGTAGGGCGCGCGCCCCAGGCCGGCCACCAGAACGCTCTGTGCTCGATGTCGAACTGGATGCCGTGCAAGGGCCATCGGAGCCTGTCTGCTATCTCAGGCGAGCCGAGCGCGCGCCAGTTCGGGAAGTCGCCGAGCGGCAGCGCAGCCGAAAGGAGCGCCTGCAAATCGGGCGGAAATCGAAACCCGTAGCATTCCTCTGCAGCTGCGAGCTCCTCTGCGTAGAGGCCGCGGTCCAGGCGCACGCCTCTTCGACGCAAGAGGGCCAGCTCATCCTCCCAATTCGCGGATGCTATTTGGACCATGACCTATTGTCGGCGTAGGGCGGGCTGTTGAGTGATGAGGCCAACCCTAACCGCTCCATTTTCACGCGCCACGTCCATCACGCCCAGCACCGCCGAGTAGTCCAGCGTCTTGTCCGCCTTCACGTACAACACGTGATTCAACGGATCAGCGGCGAAGAGAGCCTGTAGCTTCGTGCCCAGAGCTGCGGCCTCGATCGGACGCTTGTTCAGGAAATAATGCCCCAACGAGTCGATGCCTAAGACAATGTCGGTGGAATCGTTAGGGTGGTCGTGGACATTCATGGCAGGAGGCGGGTCCGCGCGGAACCCATCGATAAGAGTCGGAGCAACGACCATGAAGATGACGAGCAGCACCAGCATCACATCCACCATGGGAGTTACATTCGGCGCGGACTGAACTGACGAGCGCATGAGGACCTCCGGTGCGAGGATGCCTCATGATGCGCTGGCCATGTTAAGCAGGGCTGACGCATGGGTTACGAGATGATGAACGCCACGTGGCGGTTCAGTGAGGGCATCATGCGCCGAATTGCCGGAGATGATGATCCACGTGCTTGTAGCCCCAGCGCGCCCACTCCTCGTCCGTGAGGGTACCGAAGAGATAGTGCGGCGCCCTTCTCCCCGGCGCCGTCGCAAAGCGTTCGCATACGCGAATCAACTCGGCGACGTCCGCTGAAAAATCACTCGGTGGAGTGCCGCCAATTTCCTGATCGACATTGGGGCGAGTCTTCACCCCGTGCGGCCACGGCAATGGCAACTGCAAGGCGACGAACTTGATGAGACGCTGACGCCACCGCGGGACCGATGGCGCGGGCGATGACGACGGCCGCTCGCCCATGATACTTCGAAAAGAGTCCGTCAAATGGCAGATCATCTGCGGCGCCGTCATTCGACCCCACCGCCGCTGCGTATTCGGACGAACGCGATGGAGACGTTGGAGCAGCCTCGCGCGGTCTGTCGAATTGGTGAGTGAGTTCATAGCTCCTGGACCGGGTTCATCGAGTCGCCTGATAGAGCTGAATGAGGTTGCCACACGTGTCGGCGAAGACAGCGAGCATCACCGGTCCCGCGGCCGTCGGCGGTTGAGTGAACGTGACCCCTTTCGCGCTCAGCCGCGCAAACTCGGCGGCGAGGTCTCTGACCTCGAAGGCAGCCAGCGGAATGCGCTGTTTGAACATCGCATCCTGAAAGACTTTCGCGGCGGGATTGCGTTAGGCTCGAGCACCAGCTCCAAGTCGTTCTGGCCATGATGCTCGTTAGCTTGATGCGCATGCATGCTCCCAGAGGGGACTTCAGGAGTATCGTCGCATTCGCGACCCGCTACTTCTCGACAACTGCGAGCCGGCAAGTGGGCCATGAGCGCGAGACAGCCCGGCACCAGATCCGCCGACTTCACGCGCCGACGATACTCGGCGTCTCGCGGAAGCGTCGTGAGAAGAGCGTGCTGAAGCTGCCGAGACTCGAGAAGCGGACTTCCATGCAGACGCCAGTGACCGAGTGCTGATTTGCCGCTAGCAGCTGTTTGGCACGATCGAGCCGCACCTGGATTCGACATTGGTGCGGCGTAATACCGAACACCGCCTGGAACTGCCGGAGGAAGTGGTAAGGCGAAATGCCCACCTCGCGCGCGCGCGCCTCGATGGTCGGCTGAGGACCGTCGAGTTCCGTCAACCACTCCCGTGCTCGGCAGAGTCGACGAAAGCCCTCAGGTCTCAGCAGCATCGTCTACATCCGGTGCGTCGAGAGCCTAACGCTACTGCGGCGTGTCCAGCGGGTGCCTGCTCTTGTCGTAGAACTCCTTCTGAAGCCGCAAGCTCTCCTGGTCCGCCTTCACAGCGCGGATCGACTCCACGATCGCACCGACCCACGTCTTCATTTCGAACTCGCCGAGCTCGCGCGACGCAACGGCACCTTCACCGGCGTAGTGGTTGGGAAAGCGCGCGTACCACCAGATGCCGGTGTACACGCCGTCGGGCAACTTCAAGCGCGCTTGATCGGCTCCCGACTCCTGCGTCGCGCGGTCGAGATGCACGAGGTCGGGTCGCGCGATCATGCTCGTCGACGTCTCGCTCTCACCCGCGTGCATGTCCGTCGCCGGGTTCGACTTGTGTTTCGGCTCGCCCGGCCCGCTGCGGGCCAGCCCCTGCACGTATACGACGTAGTCGTGCGGCGCCTCGAGCTGCGTCTGCGCGAAATACGGCAGCAGGCTGTTGTTCCCACCGTGGCCATTCACGATGATGATCTTCTTACAGCCATTGCGAGACATCTCATCCGTCGTCTCCTGCAGCAGCTGCAGCTGGAGGCCGCGGCTGTAGGCGACGGTTCCAGGCTCGTGCTTCGCCTCGAAGATCTGGCCGAAGTAGTACTCGGGAAACACAACCGCGTATTCCTGGTCGGCCGCGTGGAGCGCGGCGTAGCGCACGTTGAGCAGGTCGTTGCCGAGTGGGAGATGTGGGCCGTGCTTCTCCATGATGCCAAAGGGGAGCAGGCAGGTGCCCTGCGCGCGCGTGATGGCGTCACGGAAGTCGGCAGCCGTCAGCTCCTCCCAGTGAACCGAAAGTCGGCCTGGTGCCGTAGGGGCCTGCGCCCAGGCGTTCGACGCGACGAGTATGGCGACGGGAAGCAAAGACGATCTGCGCATGTGTTCTCCACTGCTGGTGTGCGGCAATTGTAGCAAATGATCGAGCCGTCGCTAGGGTCGGGTGCCGCCGGCCACTCCAGAGGATCAGATCGCGTCAGGTCTTACGGAGTTCGGAAATCTGGGGCTCATTGATGTTTGGGTATTCGCGTGGCGCTCAGCTTCCGCAGCGGCGACTCGTTAGGTGCCGATGCCGCGCCTGGCATTCGGCTAGTTCATGCCGTCGCATGACCCGGTACCCAATCCGCAAGCCGCATCTCGAGCTCGCGCGTGCGGTCGTCATCCAGCAGCCGCTTCGGAATGGCCGTGCCGTTTCCACCCGAGCGTAGCAGCAGAAAAAACTCGGGATTCTGAATGACGGCTCGATACTCCGCCCACGGATAGCGAGCGTCCACGTGATCGCACCACGCACGCACGCCAGCGGCAGACAGTTCGACATGGTGCGTCTCGAGCGCGTGCGGATCCTGGTCCTGAACTCGGCGCACGCGACCAACGCTCTCCCGGCGCAGCAACGCTTCCGTCGCCATCACGGCGCCGACCCCGATGATGACGGTCTGCGGTCGCGTGCCGGGCGTCATGATGAACGCGAGCACGATCACCGCGGCATACAAGCCAATCATTATTGCGCTGCGTCTACTCGGAGGCAGGCTCGCGTGGGCGATCGCGGTACACGCGCGCTGAGTCTCGCCCGGCTGTGGATCGATCCGGAATTGGAGGACGTCTTCGCTCTTTATCGAAGTAGTCATCGAACGCTAATTGCAGAGTTGGAATGATCGGGGAATATGCTCTCAATTCGCAGCCGCAGCTATCGTCGAATGATGCAATTCGGCTCGCCAGGCGGCTTCACTTCCAGCACGCGAGTCACGTACAGCTCGTAGTCCGCGGCGCCAAGATGGCCATAC
>DASXPH010000003.1:0-5985 GCA_036493735.1 Gemmatimonadaceae bacterium | reverse complement strand
GCGCACGCGGAAGATCGAGCTTCGACCGGTCACCACCGCGCATTCGCCGGAAAACTGGCTGCGCGCATGCGTCGCAATCAGCGTGTCGCCCGGCTCTGGACGCACAACCTGGAGCTCGCCGGATATGACGACGAACAGCGGAATACTCTTGTCGCCGGCGTCATACAGCACTTCACCGAGCGTCGTTGGTCGGCGGCGCCCGCGGGCCGCCATTCTGCCGATTTGCGCTGCGGTCAACGTCGGAAACGCATGCTTCGGGTCGACAACGGTGGACTCCAGCACGCTCAGAGGCGAATCGCGCGTGTTCATGACTTCTCGGGACCGGACGATCACAGGACTTCCTCGATGATGTGCACCGGCCCCTCATCGCGGATCTCGCCGATGCCCACCGCGAGGAGCCGGTGCAGAAACGCATACTGCGGTGCCGCCGTCTCGAAGCGCGGAAGCGTCCGGAAGTATTTGTGCCCGTCGTCCCGCACGCCGGTGAACGTCATGTGTATCAACGCGCCATCATCTGTCTCCAGCGTGACCCGCAGGTCGACTTCGATGACGCCGTCAGCCTTCATGGTGACCCAGTCGCCGCCGCCGGCGAGCACGCGGCCGCGAAGACGGTCGCCGTCGAACGACCCTCCCGTCACGGGAAAGATCGACAGCGTGCCTCGAGGCGTTGCGCCGATGTCCTGGGTGGCGGCCGTGGCGAGGCGCAGCGTCATGAGGTGACGTGAACGCATGCGGGATTCCTGTTCTTGGTTTTGTTGCGCTGACGGGGCGAATGGCCGCAGAAGCGCCGGGGCGAGCACCACGACGGCCGCAGATTCCAATACGTCGCGACGCGTGACATGCATGTCAGAGCACTTCGTAAATCGAATAGATCGGTCCGGTAGCGCGTCGATCGCCACTCGCTACGGCCACCAGGCGATTGAGAAACGCGTACGCAGGATGTGCGGTTTCGAATCGCACCGTGGTTCGAAAGTAGTACCGATCCGGATCCACGTGCTCGCCGCGGCCGAGGGCCGCCATGACGTTCGCAGGTCCATGGCGCAGGCCAAAGGAACGCATCGCGATCAGCGCGCCGTCGTCGGTCCGGAGCGTGGCGCGGAAATCGAGTTCGAGTACGCCGTCCGCTCGAACGAGCAGCCAGTCTGCGCTACCGCCGGGGACGACGACACCGCGGAGCCGACCATCGAACGTCCCGCCGGCCAGCGGCACCGTCCGGCGAGTACCGCCGGGAACGGCCCCGATCTCCTGCGCGACTCCGACCTCCACCCGCAGCTCCATCAGCTGGCGCGTGTTCATGGTGACGGTACCTCTACGCAGGCCACAGCGGGTCGGGCTGCGCACGATGTATCGAGCGTTCTGTCGACGCTCACTCCGCTCTGGCCAATTACACGCGATGCGGCGGTGCCGATCCATTGGACGATGGTATCGATCGCGGCGGCCACGGCTCTCGTGAACACGACCGCCGGTTGAACAGCTCTCCGCTAGTGTCGCCACACTCTCTGCGGTGATGGTGGTGGGGTGTTGTCGGGAGGACGCCGGCGATTTAGTGCTGTTCTTCTGGGCGGAGCTTCAGCCTCGCGGTCATCGTAACGAGGCCCGCCAGAGAGTCCGCCTGCATCTTGCGCATCAGTTGACCACGGTGGGCTTTCACGGTGATCTCGCTGATTCCAAGTTCCCCTCCGACCTGCTTATTCAGCAATCCGGTGACGACCAAGGCCATCACTTCGCGTTCGCGCGGCGTGAGCGACTCATAGCGCCCCCGCAGCACGCGCATCTCGGCCTGCTCACGCAGCACGACTCGACTGTGCTCGACGCATTGCTGAATCGTCGTCAGGAGAACGTCGTCGTTGAAGGGTTTCGTCAGGAACTCTACAGCCCCGGCTTTCATCGCGCGAACACTCATGGGGATGTCGCCGTGCCCAGTGATGAAAATGATGGGCATGTCTGTCCGCTCTCGGATTTGCTCCTGGAGCTCGAGGCCGTTGAGACCAGGAAGCGCGACGTCCAGAATCAGACAACAGGCCCCGGAGTGGCGGGGATGTACGAGGAAGGCCTTCGCTGATTCGAACGTGAGAGCCTGCCACCCGGCCGCGCGGATCAGCAACTCAAGCGATTCGCGGACCGACACGTCGTCGTCCACGACAAACACCGTCGCCGTCGCGTTCGGCGTAGCCACGACGTTCATCCTACCGCTTGGGGCCGACAACATCATCACTTCCTCCCAGCGCGGCCGTGAGCGCATTGAACAGGTCCGTGTCGCCGAACGGCTTGAACAAGCAGGCGACGGCCCCTCGCGCGATGAGGCGCGGCCTTAGCGACAGGTCGCCTTGAGCCGTGATGAAAATGGTCGGGATGTGGTGCCCTCGGCTCAACAGTTCCTGGTGGAGATCTGGGCCATTCAATCCGGGCAGCCCGACGTCTAGGATCAAGCAGCTGGTTTGAGCGATCGCGTCATGTTCGAGAAAGGCCTCGGCCGACGGAAAGGTCTGAGTATCGAAGCCGAAATGCTGCAGCAAGTCCGGTAACGACTCGCGGACCGATTCATCGTCGTCGACGACGGTCACGAGCCGACGGTTGATCTCCACGTGTGCACCGAAGGATCGCGCCTTTCGGAACGGGCGTCTATCAGACTTTAGTATCGGGTTGCACGCGCTTGATTGCGCCTGACAGTTGCCCAGGCGTGTCGGCTCCGGTCAACTGGAGTCCTCTGCACCAAGGTGTTCGACCGTCTCGTGTCCGAGGGGTTCCTCCAACAGACGAACACGGGGTTCTATCTCGCATCCCATGATCGCTGAGAGGTCGTCATGACAGACGCTTCGCAAACATCGAATCCGTCTAGCCAACACGAGCAAACGCGTCGTCCGGCTTACAGGGAATAGAGAACGCGAACGTCGCTCCCGGCCCTTGGTTCGAGGCTGCCCACAGACGGCCACCGTGTCTTTCGATGATGGTCCGACTGACGGCCAATCCGATTCCCATTCCGTCACTCTTGGTTGTATAGAACGCATCGAACAATCGATCAGCGGCCGCAGGATCCAGGCCGGTGCCAACGTCTTCTACGGTCAGTCGGACGCGGTCTGGGACGTCGCGTTCCGTTCGGATCACCAAGCGCCTCGGACGATCCTCGACATCGGTCATGGCGTCAGAGGCGTTGCGCATCAGGTTCAAGATCACCTGCTGAAGTTGCACGCGATCCCCGGCAACAAGAAGGGGATCCCCATCCAGCTCGGTCCTCAGGACCACGCGATTTCGCTGCAGGTCATTTGACACCAACGAGACCACTTCTTGCGCGGCGTCATTGAGATCCAGGACTTCAGGCGTGACCGCCCGGTTGGTGAAGAGCGCTCGCAAGCGAGCGATCACATCGGCCGCGCGGTTGCCGTCGCGAATCGTGCGGCGCGCCGTTTCAAGAGCACCATTGACGTTTGGCGGGTCTGCCGTCAACAACCGCACGCAGGTGCCGGCGTTGGTAATGATGCCCGATAGCGGTTGATTGACTTCGTGCGCGATCGATGACGTCAGTGCGCCAACGGTGATGTTCCTGGTCACGCGCGCGAGATCCGACCGCGCCTGGTCGAGCGCCCGGTCCGATAAGTGACGCTGCGTCACGTCTTGCATCGCACCGACGCACTCCCGCGGTGCATTCGGATGGTGCACGACGTTCCCATGCGTTCGCGTGTACTTGATTCTGCCGTCCGGCATCAGCAGCCGCAGTTCGTACGTAAGGGTGCCCGCGTTCTCGCGAGCATGCGCAATCCATTGCGAGAGCAAAGGGAGGTCATCAGGGTGAACCCTGGCGCCAATCTGCTCAAGGGTGACCGCGGAATCAGCCGCCAGCTCGAAAATGCGATAGAGCTCGTCGGAGAAGGTGATGTCGTCGGTGTCGAGACGCCAGGAGAAACTGCCGGTCGCACTGATCCTCTGAGCGTCTGCGAGAAGCGCTTGACTGCGACGGAGCGCGTTTTCCGCCCGCCGTCTCTCCTCCATGTCCGCAATCAAGAAATACCAACGAATGGCGTGGCCATCCGCATCCATCAGCGGAGTACCGCGAATCTGGAACCATTGATACAGACCGTCGAAGCGACGCAGATGGTTCTCCATTTCGAACGGTGTGCCAGTCTCAAACGCCTTCGTCATGGCGGCCACGACTTGCGGTAGTTCATCGGGCGGGACGATGTTGCCAGTCTTCCAGCTGCTCAGCGCCGCCGCGGAGCTGCCAAAGAACTCCGCCATTCGGCGGTTTATCTGCCGGACTTCGCCCGTCGGCCCCAACACCGCAACTTGAGCCGGAATGCAGTCAACGATCAATCGAGCTTCTTGCTCGCTGTGCCGGAGCTCTTCCTGCGCCTGTTTCCAGTCGTGGACGTCGATGACGCTGCCGTGCCATTTCAGGATCCGTCCGTGTTCGTCGCGGAGTGGAAATGCCGTCACGACACACCAGCGATAGGCATGATCCGTAATACGAAGCGTTCTGACCTCGACTCGATATGTGGTACCGGCGGCAATGCACGCACTCCAGATTGGGCCTACCCGCGCAGCATCTTCTGGATGGATCGTCTTCTGCCATCCTGCGCCGGTGACGTCTTGCGCCGAGATGCCCGTGTACTCCAGGAAGCGGCCGTTGCAGTAGTCGACCGCGCCGTCGGGCGTCGCGCTCCACAGCATCTCCGGAATCGTTTCCGTCATCTGGCGCAGCTCGCGTTCGCGCGCCTCGATCGCGCCCTCAGCCCGCTTCCGGTCTTCTATGTCGATATTGGTGCCGTACCATTTGACGATGGCGCCGGAGTCATCGCGCAGTGGATTGGCGCGAAAAAGAAACCACCGGTACGCTCCGTCGAATCGCCGCAGCCGCGCCTCGGTGGCGCCCGAGTCTTTGGAATCCATGATCCGCCGCCACGCGGTAGCCAGATGGTCCACATCTGCGGGGTGGACGGCGGCCGTCCAGCCCCACCCGGCGGCTTGCTCTGCGGAGAGACCGATGAACTCCAAATAGTGTCGATTGAAGAACTCGGCGGTGCCGTCTGGACGGGCGGCCCAGACAAGCGCCGGAATCGTGTCGATGGTCAACCGGGACTCACGTTGACCTTCGCGAAGTTCCGCTTCTGCGCGGCGTCGCTCGGCGATCTCGACCGTCAACTCGCGGTTGGCCGCGGCGAGTTCCGTCGTCCGTTGTGCCACACGTTCATCGAGATCGGCGGCGATTCGCTTCTGCATTCTCAACAGGCGGGCCTGTTGCAGTCCCATTGCCGCTTCGTTGACAGCGACTTGGATCACGACTGCTTCGGTTTCAACGGGAAAGTCGGGTCTCTGAGAACCCGCGATAACAAAGCCGCTCTCTCCGATCACGCCGAGTGGAACCGACGTGACGCGAATCTGTGCATCGCCGATTCGCAGTTCCGATCTCGGTAACCACTCCGGAGACCGGTCACGCCCACGGGACGGGACGCCGAGCGCGTCCGTCAGGTCTTGCGCGCGGAGCACTCCTTCGAACGGTGAAGCGATCCGCATCAGCTCGGTTGGCGGCCCGCCATCCGGATCGCTCACCCGGATCAATACAAACGTGAGTCTCAGCATCCCGAACAGCGCATCCATGAGGGTGGCGAGAATCTGCGGCGGTTCTGTACCGCCCCAGACCGCAGGCAGCCCCATCACGCTCACGAGATCGTTCAGGCAGCCACGCAGACGCGCGAACTCTTCCGGTGAGGAATCGGATGGATTCGTCACATCGCACCATCCTGCCTGGTGGTGTCTTCGGCCGCTCGGCGATTGCGGAGGTCCGGAAGGAACTGCTGTGGAGGAGTGAAGAACGGATTGCGCTGGAGAATCCCGCCGATGATGACCGCTGGATGCGTTCGCAAAATATCAATGACCGCATCGCCCTGAAACTGGTCCAGCCGGTACGTACAAATGACGACATCATCGTGCTCGCGCCAAAGCGCGTTCACCCTCGATTCGAATTCAATCACGCTGTCGATCAACGACCGG
>DASXPH010000002.1:0-186245 GCA_036493735.1 Gemmatimonadaceae bacterium | reverse complement strand
GTCGTGTAATACGTCGAATCCGAGAAGAACGCTTCCTCAGCCGTCACGAGGTTGCGAAGGTCGGACTTCATCGCCGTCACGTACGCCTTCGACTTGGTGTTGGCGAACTTCGGGATCGCGATCGCGGCCAAGATGCCGATGATGACGACCACGATCAGCAGCTCGATGAGCGTAAAACCCTTGCGGGTCAGCTGTGTGGAACGCATGGAGTAAACTCCCGAGAAAGATCTTTGACAATGAACCTGGCCCGCATCGGTCAGGTGCTCGATGCGATGAGAGAAAGCAAGCCATAAACCGACCGTAAACCTTTGGACCGCATGTACGCATCGCCGTATAACGGAAGGCGTTAGGTATAAAACATGTGGTCACACACGTTCCTGACGTTCACGCAGAATGCGTCAGCCCGCGCAAGTTGCAAGGCGCGTTGGGCGCGGCGCGTTGAGCGCTGGGCGCTGCGCGTTGAGCGTTGGGCGCAACGCCCCAATGCTCAACGCGTCGTTAGGTGATCCAGATCGCGGACGAACTGTCCGCTCGCGAATCGCGAGCGTTTCGTGCAGATCGCCAGCACAGAAATCGAACGCCCCCATTTCGAATCGGTCGCGGAACAGATTAACCACCGTCGCTGCCGGGGGTTAAACCACTGTATACCAGACGGGTGACAGGGCGCACTTCGTGCTCGTCTCCCCTATGATCGGCGCGACTATCACTTCCCGTCGCGCTTCGCCAAACACAAGGGTCTCATGCATTTGTCGTCGCGTCGTGGCTTCACGATTGTCGAGCTGTTCATCGTGCTCGTCATCGGCCTGATCGTCGGTACGCTCTCCATGAGCCGCTTCAGCGCGTATCTCGCGCAGGAGCGGGTGGCGCGCGCAGCCGAGGGCATCGCGAATGACATTCGCGCTGGCTTCGCCATTCCCGGCCGTATCCGAAGGCCTGTTCGTATTCGGGTGGACACCGCGGCGATGCAGCTGGTGGTGACCGATCGCTCACAGAGCACCACCTATAGAAAGACCGCGTTCGGTTCAACCTACAATCTCCGGGGCAGCAACGTCACGTACTATCCGTCGACCGCTCCCTTCGAGATCTATCCCAACGGCCTTGCCTCCGACACGATGCTCGTGACGCTCACATCCAACGGTATCAGTAAATGGATTCGGGTGTCGAGGGGCGGCATGGTACAGGTGAAGTAATATGTCCAACACACTTGCTACTCGCGCACCGCGCTTCGTGCCGCGCGCCCGTCAGGGCCTGTCGCTCATCGAAGTGCTCGTGGCCGTGATCGTCCTCAGCATCATGATGACGTACGTCGGCCACATCTCGGCGAGCCTCACGCAGTCGCAGCGCCGCAACGATCTCATCGCGAAGCGCACCTTCGCGATGCAGCAGACATCGAATATCGTCGGGGCGTTGCCATTCAAGAGCCTCACGAGCACCGTGCTGCCGGCATCGAAGACGATGACCCTCGGCGACTTCACCTATGTACGGCGCATCGCGATCACGACAACGGGCACGGTGACCGCCGGCCAGACGGCGACGATCTCGATCACGATCGTGCCGCAGACGAGCATCATCAGCGATACCCTGCTCAAGGATTCGCTCCAGATGTACCGGAGCGCGCCCATCTGCGGTACGTCCCTGGGCGTCGTTGCCTGCTGAGGATCCCCCAATGATTCGAACTTTCTCATTGTCCGCGCTACGGCGTCGTGGTTTCACGCTGATCGAAATCATGGCCTGCGTCGTCATCCTGGGCATTCTCGGTACGGCGCTCACGCGGCTGATGCTGGCACAGAGCCGCCTCGCGGCGCTGCAGCGCGGCAAGCGCGACGCCCGCGCCATCGGCCAGACGTCGATGAATCTGGTCTTCTCGGACCTGCGCATGGTCCATGACGGCGCCGACGCACCGGGCAGCGTCATGCTCGCGTGGCCAGAGAGCATCAGCGTGCGCGTGCCCTACGCGATGGGCCTCGTGTGCGGGCCTCTTGGTGCGTCCGCGACCACCGTGAGCATGCTCGCGGTCGATTCGGCGTCACTCGCGATGGCCAAGTACGCGGGCTATGCGTGGCGGAACAAGGTCACGAAGCAGTACGTCTACGTGCCGGTAATCGACACCGCGCTGAACGCGCCGAGGACGCCGTCCGTCAACTCGTCGCAGTGTTTGTCGACGGCGAAGATCAAGGCCGACACCGTCAACGGTCGCAGCTGGGGCTTCGTGGATGTGCAGCCCGCTTCGCTCGTCGCCGATGGTCAGATCGGCGATCCCGTCTTCTTCTATCAGAACGTGCTGTACTACTTCGGCGCCTCGGCGATGTATCCGGGACGCATTGGGCTCTACCGAAAGCTCGAAGGGCGCAACCCCGACGAGTTGGTGGCGCCATTCGACGCTGGCGCGCGCTTCAAGTTCTTCGTGCGCAACGTCGACACGTCTTCGGTCAATCCTCCGGCGGTGCTCGACAGCCTCGTCGGCGTCTCACTGGTGTTGACCGGCTCGAGTCCATCCACGATGGCGGGACGCACCGCCGAATTATCCCGGATGGAGACGGCAGTTCTCTTCCGCAATCACCCCGGCTTCTAGAGCGGATCCTGGAGATATCGTTATGCGAAGTCTGAAGAATCGAATCGGGTTCGCCCTGCCGCTGGTGATCGTGTTCCTGGTCGTCCTGAGCTTCGCGCTCGCGGCCGGGCTCGCGGCGACGGCGGCCGAGGGCACCACCATGACCGCGCAGAAGGGTCAGAATCGCGCGTACACCGTCGCCGAACAGGGGCTTCAGCGTTTTCTCATCAAGCGCGACAGCCTGTGTGGGCTCTCTGGCTCGACCTGTCTCACCGATCCGAGCGCCGTGACGTCGGGGCAGGACAGCGTCACGTTCGCGGTTCGCGGCGGCTATGTCGTGGTCGTTGCGAGGCTAATGCGGCCGCAGCAGGGGACGAAGGACACGATTCCGGCGCTCTTCTACATTCGCGCCCGCGGCGTGGACTCGACGGCCAAGCTGCGCGGCGGCGATACGACGAACAGCGTCCGCAGCGTCGGACTGATGGTGCAGTGGACGACGGTCACGATGAACATCACCGGCGCCTGGACCAGCCTTTCGGGGTTGGACAAGCAGGGTAGCGCCGGACAGATCGACGGCAACGACCAGTGCGGACGCAAGCCGGCCGTCGCCGGCGTCATGGTGCCGAAGGGCGATTACACGTCGACCGGCAACTTCACGCCGACGGGCAATCCTCCGCTCGACACCACGAAGACGCTCGCGCAGATCGAGCAGCTCGTCACCATCGACTGGAACGGGATCGTGAACGGCAACGCGCTGGCACCATACGATTTCGAGGTGCCGCCCCAGAGCTTTCCGGGCGGGGCGTACTTCGCTGACACGACGAAGTGGCCGATCATCCGGGTGCACAGCAACGGCTTCTCCCTGCCGAACGCCGGCCGAGGCATCATCATCGCCGACTCGGATTTCTCCATCTCGGGCAGCAACATGTGGTCGGGCATCATTCTCGTCGGCGGCAAGCTCACGTCCGACGGTAACAACACGACGTCCGGGACGACGGTCAGCGGCTTGAACTTTCTCCTGCCCGGCGCAACCCCACCCGCGCAGGGCCTGGTCACCGACGACGCGACCGCGAACGGTACTAAGACCTACGTTTACAACTCGTGTAACATCTCCAAGGCAACGCAGCGCCTGAAGCATTACATCGCGTTGCCGAACACCTGGGTGGACGATATTCCGATCTGGTGATGATGTGGGTAGAGGGTAGAGGGCAGTGCATAGAGGGTGGCGGAAAAGGAATTAGGCCGACGGCAAAGCCGTCGGCCTTCCTTTTTCCAACTCTCCTGTCCTCCACCCACTGACCTCTGCCATGTTCTGCAGTTCGGCCACCGTTAAGTTATGCGCATGGACGGAGTGCTTCAGGCGATCTGGATCAAGCGCGCGCACCGTGGGCCGATGGATCCAGTGAAGCAGGCGAAGGTCGCCGCCGGGCAGGGGGTGGTGGGCAGCGTCGATCGCAGCCGGCGGCGGCAGGTGACCATTCTCTCGCAGGAAGCCTGGTCAGCGTGCATGTCGGAGCTCGGTGCGGATCTCGATCCCGCTACGCGCCGAGCGAACCTGCTGGTGAGCGGCATCGATCTCGAGCAGACGCGGAATCGGGTGCTGTTGATCGGCGATGCGCGTCTGCTGATCGGCGGGGAGGTGACGCCCTGCGAGCGGATGGAGGAGGCGCTTGCCGGCCTCCAGGCCACGATGCGCCCGCATTGGCGGGGCGGGGCGTTCGCGCAGGTGCTCAGCGATGCGGAGATTCGGGTTGGCGATCCGGTGAAATGGCTAGAGGGTAGTGGGTAGAGGGTAGAGTGTGAAAAGAACGAAGGCCGCCGGTAAACCGGCGGCCTTCCCTGTTCCAACCCACAACCCTCTACCCACTACCCTCTACCGATTACGGGACGTAGCAGCTCGGTTCACCGTCGCCCGCGGTGGTGATGATCGGGTTCGTCGTGTTGACGCCGATACCGCAGGTGGCACCAGCCAGCTGGCTGTGCGTCACGGTTGCCTTCCAGAAGCCCGCGCCAGTGGTAACGGCCGGGACGCCGACGCCTGAGGAGTTCTTGAAGGTGTTCCGCGTGACCAGGTTCGTCGCCGTGGTGTAGTACGTCGAATCCGAGAAGAACGCCTCTTCAGCCGTCACGAGGTTGCGGAGGTCCGACTTCATGGCCGTGACGTACGCCTTGGACTTGGTGTTGGCAAACTTCGGAATCGCGATCGCGGCAAGAATGCCGATGATGACGACCACGATCAACAGCTCGATGAGCGTAAAGCCCTTGCGGGAGTTCAGCATGTCATGATCCTGAAAGAGGTGGGAAGCGACTGCGCGGCGCGGTGTTCGTTTTTTCAACCGCCTGCAGTGCCGGGATCTTGTTGAGTGATTGTAAAAGCAACGTCCATGCAGTGAGGCTCCCATAAGCGCAAGTAAAGTGAGCGTACCGACATGCGGTACATGCGTCGGATCACATTCATCATCGTGCAGCCGCAAGTTGCAGCGCGGTCGGGCCTAACGCGACATCAAACGAACGGGCCCGCAAGCATTTGCTTGCGGGCCCGTTGTCCTGCTGTCGAGCATCAGCAGCCGATTAGGGGACGTAGCAGCTCGGCTCACCGTCGCCCGCGGTGGTGATGATCGGGTTCGTCGTGTTGACGCCGATACCGCAGGTGGCACCAGCCAGCTGGCTGTGCGTCACGGTTGCCTTCCAGAAGCCCGCGCCAGTGGTCACGGCCGGCATGCCCACGCCCGTCGTGCTCTTCCACGTATTGCGCGTGGTGAGGTTGGTCGCGGTGGTGTAGTACGTCGAATCCGAGAAGAACGCCTCTTCCGCGGTCACCAGGTTACGGAGGTCGGATTTCATGGCGGTGACGTACGCTTTCGACTTGGTGTTCGCGAACTTCGGGATCGCGATCGCGGCGAGAATGCCGATGATCACGACGACGATCAACAGCTCGATGAGGGTGAAGCCCTTTCGGGCCGATGCGGAGTTGAACATAGACTAACCCCTGAGGAGGTGGAGCAGCGGGATACGACTGAGGGTCGCTCGGGAGGAGGACTCTTCGTCCCTAGTGAAGCAACAGGGGTACCGAAAGTCTTAGTGCTTGTGCCGGAAGCAGATAGCTCATGTCGGGCTGGCCACACCATGCGGTTATCGGGGCAAGCTGCATGATTTGACGCTGATTGCGCGATCGACTACAGGTGAGTGCGATTTGTACAAAGACTCATTAATGCGGCGCAGCGCCGCCACTCTCGTCGGCGACGGGCATGGGCCCTGCCTTGGGAACACCTTGCCTAACGGCACACAACCGAGACCCAGTGGATGAGGGCCATGAGAAGGGAATTCCGCACGACCGCTGCCATCGCGCTGACGTTCGCCGGCCTGAGCGTGGCGGGCTGTGGAGGGGCAGGGAGCAAACAAGATCAAAGCACGGCCAGCGGGGTCGTCGGAGCGCCGAGCTCGGCCGGCGCGGGGTGCTCTCATTCTGCATCATCGAAACAAGAAAGCGCGAGACTAGCGTTCGCGAGTTGATAACTCGACCGGACGCGCCGGACCGGCCTAGCGATGGGCCGGTCCGTGTTGCATTTTCTCGCAACTTTCCACCTCGCCCGGAACTCGTCATGACCATCTCTCGATTCCTCGCTCCGGCCCTACTGTTACTCTCCGTTGCCGGATGTGCCTCGGCGGCGGTGCGCCGCGACGAGGTGGCGCCGGACATCACCGTGGACTTGTCGATCTCGCCCGCCCGCGCCCGCGACCGCGTCACGGAGGCGTTCCAGGTCAATGGATTGAACGTCGCGGCGACGCAGCCCGGTGTCGTCGAGTTCCACGCGCCGCGCGAGCGCGGCATCCTCGGCTTCGATGAAGTGTTCGCGCGCGCGGTCATCGTGCCGGTAGACTGCGGCACGCGGGTCACGATCTACGGCGAGTCGACGCATTACCCGAACTCGACGGCTCGCGAAGGCACCGCCACCCGTCTCGGCCCGTCGTCCACAGGCCGGGCGCACGATGTGTGGGTGAAGCTCCAGTCCGTCGCGAGCGCCCTGCGCGATTCGACGCGCATTCGGACGAACTGAGGCGGAGCGTTGGGGCGTTGGGCGTTGGGCGTTGAGCGTGACGGGCATCGAACGAAGCGTTGATCTGTTGTGAGTTGTTCAAGCACTCACCATAACATCAGTGCTTCGTTCCTTTTCAGCCCACGCCCACGCCCAACGCCCAACGCCCAACGCCCAACGCTCAACGCCCAACGCTCAACGCCTCACGCGTGCGTCGGCAGTGTGATGAGCTTTTCTGGCGTGACGCCCTCGGCCTCGGCCTGGAAGTTCACGACGACCCGGTGGCCGAGGACCGGGACGGCCATGGCGTTCACATCCTCTAAATCCGGAACCGAGCGCCCGTCCATCGCGGCGCGGGCCTTGGCGCCGAGGATGAGATACTGAGAGGCGCGTGGGCCGGCGCCCCAGCTCACGTACTTCTTCACCATCTGCGTCGCTTCCTCGGCGTTGGGCCGGGTGGAGCGCGCGAGACGGACCGCGTAGCTCACGACTGTCGGTGGCGCGGGCAGTCGCCTAACGAGATGCTGCAGCGCGAGCAACTCGGGGGCGCTCAACACCGGGCGGATCTCGACGTCCACGTCGCTCGTCGTCGCCGTGACGATGCGCTCCTCCTCGTCCTTGGTTGGATAGCCGACCGTCAGCTGCATCATGAAACGATCGAGCTGCGCCTCGGGGAGGGGATACGTGCCTTCCTGCTCGATCGGGTTTTGCGTCGCGAGCACGAAGAAGGGTTCGGGCAGCTTGTGGGTCTGCCCAGCCGCGGTGACGGCATGCTCCTGCATTGCCTGCAGCAGCGCGGCCTGCGTCTTCGGTGGCGCGCGATTGATCTCGTCGGCGAGGACGACATTGGCGAATATGGGGCCGCGAGCAAACTTGAAAATGCGACGCCCCGTGGCGTGGTCTTCCTCGAGGAGCTCGGTGCCGGTGATGTCGCTCGGCATCAGGTCGGGCGTGAACTGCACGCGCGAGAAGCTCAGGTCGAGCGCCTGCGCGACGGTCTGCACGAGCAGTGTCTTGGCGAGACCGGGAACGCCCACGAGGAGCGCATGTCCGCCGGCGAGGAGCGCGGCAACCAGGTCGTCCACGATCTTGTGCTGCCCGATGATGCGCCGGCCGATCTGCTCGACCAGTGCGCGCCGAGCGCGCGCGAGCTGACCAAGCAGCTCGACGTCGCGGGAGTCGTCAGTCGGTTTCGTCTGCGTCGCCACGCGCCGGTCGCTCCGTTTTCGATATCGGTCGGAAGCTAATGGGCGTTGCCATGCGCTGGTAAGAGCACCAAAGCAGTGGACGGTGATCGGTGAACGGTGAACGGTGGTCGGCAGCTGACAGCTCATCAGCTCACAGGCCCACCGATCACCGACCGGCGTTCACCGATCACTACCGCGGAGCGGGAGCGCGGGCGTAGCCCGGGCGACTCCAAACCAAGAATGCCGCGGGCGGGCGTAGCCCACGCGTGGCATCATTGCTGCACGCCGCACGGGCGCATTGGCATACGGGGATGAGGTGGCGGATACGTGAACATTCTTCATCGTCTGACGTTCCCGCGAGGCAGCGAGGCGCTGGAGTTCGTACGCATGCTTCGCGATTTGAGCGCGACACAGCTGGACGGCGAGGTGGTCGGGATCGGTCCGGTGCTCGTCTACGGTGCGCGCATCGTGGCCCCCGATGCTCCGGCGGAGCTCTACGTCAGCCTCGGCGCGCTGACTCTCGCGCACGTACTCGGAGTGGAAGGGGCTGGCGGACGCGGCGCATTGCTCCACGCCGCAGCGGAGCTTCCCGCGGACATGGCGCTCCTCTTTACGGCGCCGTCGATGCCTGACGAGAGAATCCTGGGACCCTAGGCGTTGGGCGTTGGGCGTTGGGCGTTGAGCGTTGAGCGTTGAGCGTTGAGCGTTGAGCGTTGAGCGTTGAGCGTTGAGCGTTGAGCGTTGAGCGTTGAGCGTTGGGAGTTGATAATGAACGAAGCGTTGATTTGGTGGCGAGTGCTCGAACAACTCACCAGATCAACGCTTCGTTCAAATTCCGTCACGCGCCACGCTCAACGCCCAACGCATCACGCCCAACGCTCGTTATGGTAGGACGAACTCCGCGCGTTCCTGGACCGGGAAGTTCGTGCTGTTGAGCGTCGCGATGACGGTGTACTTGCCGTGTTGGGTCGGATGCGACCACTCTTCGCCGACGCGCATCGATTCGCCGCTGCCGAGCAGCTTGTTCTGCAGCGCCTGCGTGAAGAGGCGCGACGAGCTCCAGCGCCAGAGCTCGCGACCCACCGAGTCGACGACGACGAATTCGTGTGTCTGTCCGTTGGGGAAGGCGAGCTCGATGTGCTTCTTGCTCTGATTCGTGACGCGCAGATCGAATTGCACGGTCCCACGCTCGAGCTTCACATTCAGTCGCGACGCGAGCGGCATGGCTTCGCTGCGGCTCCGCGTGATGCCCTGTTGCAGAACGGGCGCGGCGGTGGTGAGACTCGCGGTAGACGCGGCCTCGGAATGCGTGCGCGGACCGCACGCAAATGCGAGCGCGCCAGCGCAGAGGACTGCGATGGCGATGCCGGACGGCGAGAGAGAGGCGGTGGACATGAACCCCGAAACGAAGTACTGCGTTGAGCGAATCAGCCGAAGCCGGCGGTGTTTGGCCGAAGCGTTCCGCTCACTGTTCGCAGCGGGGCGCAACTTAACCAAGCGGGGGACGAACGGTCAACATCAGTAGTAACACCGAAAGTCGCGTTGCGAAAATGACTTGGATCACCATTCTGGTTTGACGGCGGGGGGTCGGCGAGGGGGGCAGTGAGTCGCTTGCGAAAAATTTCACAAGCTCCTAGCTTTCCCGCCGGTTGGGGGCCCGAAGCGGGAGGCAAGCCGTGAGCGAGCCAGGTCCTGTGGGCGGCCGGCCGAAAGGCCGCAACGCCGCGACGCCACCCTCCGGTGCCGAATTCGCCGGAGCCGGACTGCAGTTCGCGTTGACCCTCGTCATTTTCGCCTTTCTCGGCATCTGGCTCGACAAACGCTTCAACAGCTCGCCCTGGTTCGTGTTGATCTGCGTGTTGGTCGGCGCCAGCGCCGGGTTCTACTCCATATATAGAAGGCTCATGGTTCCCACACGCCGTGACGTTGGCGGGGGTGAACGCCGATGACGCAGGCGATCACGCGATATGCCCTGGTGGTCGTCGGGTCGATTGCCCTCGTCGCCTGGCTCCTGACGCTCGCGTTGACGGGATCGGCCGCGTCGGACGCGATCGGCATCAGCGCCATCGTCGCGACGGTGGTTCAGATCGCCGCGTTCGCGCTCACCCGGTCGATGGTTCGCGGCAACATGATCGCCGCGTGGGGCGCTGGCTCCCTCGTTCGGCTGATCACGCTGATTGTGTATGGGCTCCTGGCGGTGAATGTGTTCGGTCTTCCCGCGTTGCCGGCGTTGTTGAGTCTCTTCCTGTTCTTCTTCCTCTCGATGCTCCTCGAGCCACTGTTCCTGCGCCGATGAGATACCGGTCGCTCACGCTCTCGTTCTTGACGACGCTCCTGCTCGCCGGGGCGAGCCTGTCCGCTCAGGAGCCAGGCGCTCCGCTCGAGCACAAGACGCTCGGTCCAGCGGACATCATCATGCCCCACATCACGGACTCGAAGAAGCTCGAGCTTCCGTGCTGGAGGAATCTCAGCGAGTGGGCGTGCGAGGTGACGCTGCCAACCTGGAACGTCCGCATCGGAAACCAGGTGATCGACTTCGGCCCGACGAAGCACGTCGTCTTCCTGATTCTCGCCGCTTTGTTTGCGGGTCTGGTCGTCGTGCTCGCGGCTCGATCCCATGTGCGCAGCAGCAAGCAGATCGGTCGGCCGCGCGGCTTCGCCGCTGGGCTCGAGGCCGTGATTCTGTATTTGCGAAACGAGATCTTCATCCCCGTGCTCGGCGGACATGGAGGCGAGCGCTATATCCCGTTCGTGCTCTCGCTCTTCTTCTTCATCCTGTTCTGCAATCTGTTCGGGTTGATCCCGTACGGCTCGACGCCAACGGGCAACGTCAACGTCACCGCGGCGCTCGCCATCCTGACGTTCGTCGTCGTGGAGACCGCGGGCATGCGCGCACTCGGCCGCGGCTACATCTCGACGATTGTCTACTGGCCGCACGATATGCCGCTGTTCGGGAAGCTGCTGTTGACGATCATCATGACTCCGGTGGAGATCATCGGAAAGTTCACGAAGCCGTTCGCGCTGACGATCCGTCTCTTCGCGAACATGATCGCGGGGCACGTCATCATCCTCGCGCTCATCGGCCTGATCTTCATGTTCGGTGTGCTGGTGTCGATTGCCGCGATTCCAATGGCTCTGTTCATCATGATCCTTGAAATCGTTGTCGCTTTCATTCAGGCGTTCATTTTCTCGCTCCTGGCGGCGGTGTTCATTGGGCAGATAAGGGCAGCGCACCATTGAGGGGCTCGGCGGAACGGATTGTCATCCCGAGCGTAGCGAGGGATTTCCTGTTGTGGTAACGGGTCGCGCTTGCTCCACGAGACCCGTCGTAGCTGGTCGAATGATCAGTGATTCCCGTTGAGGCCCGGACCTCGTTGACGGGGGGCGCCTAACGGCGCGGAGCAGTGGAATTCACGTTTTTGTACGATTGGAGATTCACATGAGCATTCTTCCGCTGCTGCAGGCGGCGACGACCATGGCGAAGGGCGAGTTCCAGGGCGCGTGGGCCATGATGGGTGCGGGTATCGGCGCTGGTCTCGCCACGATTGGCGCAGGCATCGGCATCGGCCGCATCGGCGGTTCGGCGGCCGAAGCCGCGGCTCGTCAGCCGGAGATCGCGGGCACGATTCAGACCGGCTCACTCATTCTCGCCGCGCTGATCGAAGGCGTCGCGCTGTTCGCCGTCGTCGTCGCGCTACTCATCGAAGTGAAGTTCTAAACTCTCGGGCGGCCGGAGCATCCGGGTCGCTCCGGCACCCAATTCTATATACACGCGTCATCAATCGAGCCCACATGCGCACGCTGTTGCTTTCGCTCGCGCTGATCAGCGCCAACGCGGTCCCGTTGCTCGCCCAGGAGACGGAGCAGCCGCCGATCATGGCGATCCGCGTCAATCTCATGTTGTGGACGCTGGTCATCTTCCTGCTCCTCTTCTGGATCCTGAAGCGGTTTGCCTTCCCGGCAATTCTCGGTGAAGTCGAGAAGCGCGAGAAGGCACTACAGGACGCGATCGATTCCGCGAAGCGCGATCGGGAGGAGGCTCAGCGGATCCTCGAGGAGCAGCACAAGCAGATCGAGGCGGCGCGCGGTGATGCCCAGAAGCTCATCGCCGACGGACGCGCGGTTGCCGAGAAGATGCGGGCCGACATGGTCGCGCAGACGCATCAGGAACAGCAGACGATGATCGAGCGGGCGCGTAAAGAGATCGACGCGGAGCGCGATCGGGCGATCGCCCAGCTGCGTCGTGAGGCGGTGAACCTCGCGATTGCCGGCGCGAGCAAGGTGATCGAGCAGAACCTCGACAACACCAAGAACCGCCAGCTGGTGGAGAGCTTCCTCTCGTCGATTCCATCGATGTCACCGAGCGAACGCTGATGCGTGAGACGACGATCGCGCGCAATTACGCGGAGGCGCTGCTCGAGCTGGCGCGTCGCGCCGGCGACTTGCAGGCGTGGGGTCAGGCGGTGGACGACGTCGCGAACGCAGTGCAGAGCGACCGCACGCTGCGATTGTTCCTCGAGTCACCGCGCGTCTCCGCAGCGGAAAAGAACCGGATCATCGGCCGCGCCTTCGACGGCCAGCTGCCACGGCTCTTCGTTCGCTTTCTGCAGGCACTCGTGAGTCACCGGCGGCAGATGCTGTTGCCACAGATCGCGCGTGAGTATCACGGTCTCGTGGACCAGGTCGAAGGCCGACTGCACGCCAATGTGACGGTGGTATCGGAGACGAGCCCGGCCGAGCGGCGCGCGATTGCCGCCGAGCTCTCACGTGCCTATGGGAAGGACGTCGTCCCGCACGTCACGGTGAATCCGTCGATCCTCGGCGGCATCGTCGTTCGTATCGGGGATACTGTGCTCGATGGATCGGTTCGCCGAAGGCTTGCGACGTTGCGCTCCCGCATGCTCTCGCAGAAGGCCTAACGACTCAAGTGGTAGAGGGTAGAAGGTGGGTGGTGACGGGAAAAAGAATGGGGCCGACGGCAAAAGCCGTCGGCCTCTCCCTTTCAACCCGCTGTGCTCTATCCCACCAGCCACCAACCACCAGCTTCAACGGGGCCGCGGGCATGCCCGTACTTGCTGGGGCGGTCTCCCAGCCGCACTTTCCCAGCGCCACGCCCACTCTGGAGTTGCAACATGTCCACCCCTCGTCGGCCTCAGCTGACTGGTCGCTGGTTCGCAGCGACTGCCCTCCTCGCCCTAAGCGCCATTCCACTCCACGCCCAGGATGTCGCACAGCAGGGCGTGCTGAAGGAGATCCTCGCCAAAGAGACGTTCATCCGCCCGCCGCAGGCGATCGAGAAGATCGTGACGGCACCCTGGCAACAGAACGTCTCGCTCAGCAATCAGAGCCCCGATCACAAGCACTTCCTGAAGCTTGAGAGCGAGGGAATGCCGAGCGTCCAGCAGTTCGGCAAGCCGCACTACTACCTCGCCGGGCTGCAGGTGGACTACAAGGCCAATCGGGCACGCATCCTAACGACGCGCGGCGCCGCTGGGCTCGAGGTCATCGACGCCACGACGGGACAGACGCGGGCGATCGAGACGCCGAAAGGCGCGACGATCAGTAGCCCGAAGTGGTCGCCCGACGGCTCCGAGATCGCGTATATCGCCAACTTCGAGGACGCGTCGCACCTGTACGTCGCCGACGTCGGCACGGGCAAGTCGCGCAAGATCACGAAGTCGCCACTGCTCGCGACGCTCGTGACGACGGTCGATTGGACCAACGGCGGCAAGTCGCTCGTGACGGTTCTGGTCCCGGAAGGCCGCGGCGCCGAGCCGCAGCACCCGGCGATCGAGACGGGTCCGCAGGTACGCATGGTGGGCGAAGCGAAGAACAAGACACGTACCTATCGCGAGTACGCGCTACTGCACGATCCGCACGAGCAGGCGCAGCTCGAGTACTACGCAACGGGCCAGCTCGCCGTGATCGACGCGAAGAGCGGAGCCGTGAAAAAAATTGGCGCGCCGGCGATGGTCACGGCGATCGACCCGTCGCCCGACGGCGGCTATCTGCGCGTGACGACGATGCAGAAGCCCTTCTCCTATCTCGTCGAGTATCAGAATTTCGGAACCAACGAGGGGATCTGGGACAGCAACGGCAAGGCGATTGCCGAGCTCACGAAGCGGCCGCTGCGCGCCGGCGACAACGCGCTGGGCGACGATCCGAGCGCGCCCGCGTCGGCCGACACCGGCAAGCGGAGCTTCGGTTGGCTGCCTAACGGCAGTGGGCTCTACTATCTCCAGATGGATGCTTCGCGTCCGCAACAGACGGACAGCGGCGCATCCGACGATCAGGCGGCTGGTGGGCGTGGCGGACGTGGTGGGGCGGCGCGACGCGATCACCTGTACGTCTGGGAGGCGCCATTTACGGCGGGCAGCGCGAAGCAGATCTTTCAGAGCAACAACCGCATCAGCGACCTGCTCTGGTCGGAGGATGGCCAGCTCGTGTTCGCGGCCGAGAACGCGAATGGCACGAGCCAGGTCTACGCGACGTATCTCAGCGAGCCAACGAAGCACTACCCCATCGCGCGGATCCGTGGCGTGAGTCTCACCGTCGGAACGCTAGGCGGCGGCCGCTTCGGCGGCGGTGGACGCGGCGGCAATGGCGCCGACTCGTTGACCTTCTATCAGAACCCGGGCACGGTGATGTCGAAGCCGGGGAAGAGCGTCAACGAAGTGGCGCTGCTCTCGAACGACGGCAACTTCGCCTATCTCACCGGGACGCAGTATTTCCATACGTGGGGCGACAGCGCGCCGCGGCCGTTCGTGGACCGTATTGAAATCAAGACCGGAAGCAAGAGTCGGATCTTCTACAGCGCCCCAGACGTCTTCGAGCGCGCCGTCGCGCCGCTGGACGACGACTTCACCCGTGCGATCGTCGTCCGTGAGTCGCCGACGATGGTGCCGGATTCGTATCTGCGTGACATCAAGTCCGGACAGTCCACTCAGCTGACGCACAACAAAGACTACGCGCCAGAGATCAGCCAGGCGGTTCGGAAGCGCATTCCCGTGACGCGCGCCGACGGCTACAAGTTCTTCGTTGACCTCACCCTGCCGCGCGATTACCGCGAAGGCACGCGGCTGCCGGCCTTCTTCTGGTTCTATCCGTACGAGTACACCGATCAGGCAGGCTACGACCGCACCAAGCGGACCGAGAACCGGAATCAGTTCCACGCGTCGGCGCCCAGCAATAAGGAACTTCTCATTACGCAGGGCTACGCCGTCGTGCAGCCCGATGCGCCGATCGTCGGTCAGGCCGGCCGCATGAACGACAACTACGTCAACGACCTGCGCAACAATCTCTCGGCGGTCATCGACGAGCTGGATCGGCTTGGCTACATCGATCGGTCGCGGTTAGGCATCGGTGGTCACAGCTACGGCGCGTTCAGCACCGTCAACGCGATGGTGCACACGCCCTTCTTCAAGGCCGGCATCGCCGGCGACGGCGCGTACAACCGCACGCTGACGCCGAACAACTTCCAGAGCGAGCGTCGCGATCTCTGGGAGGCGAAGGACACGTACCTCTCGATGTCCCCGTTCTTATATGCTAACAACTTGACGGGCAACCTTCTGATGTACCTCGGCGCCGAGGATCAGAATGTCGGGACCGATCCGACGAACTCGCTGCGGCTGCTGCACGCGCTGCAGGGCATGGGCAAGACGGCGGCGCTGTACATCTACCCGTACGAGGATCACGGTCAGGTGACGAAGGAAACGATCCTCGATCAGTGGGCGCGCTTCACGGCTTGGCTGGATCTGTACGTGAAGGACGCGAAGGTGGACAAGAAGATTGCTGTAGTTCCTTAGTGGCTAGTGATTGGTGGCTGGTGATTGGTGAATTCGGAGGGGCGGCGCTTCGCGCCGCCTTTCCTTTTTCACCGTTCACCGTTCACCGACCACCGTTCACAATTCGTCGGCGATCGCAGCTATCTCCTCGGCTTCTCTCCACGCCGCGGCGAGCAGCGCCAGCTCGCCTTCGAGCGCCCGGCGTTCCGTCTCTTCGTGCATCGCCATCTCCAGGGCCAGACGCTCGGCGGGATCGAGGCGAAGAGCACCGAGTTGGCGCCAGGAGTTCAGCGTCGACATCACGCGGCCCCGTGCTTCACCAAGAAGGGAGACCGACGCGAGATAGCCCGCGGCGTCGCCGTGGCGCTCGATGCGAGAGACCGCGGTGCGCACCTGCGCATCCGAGGCCCCCAGTCGATTTGAGCTCGCGACGAGGACGCTGGCGGTTTGCATCGCCGCGGTGCCGTCGTAGCGAGCGACGCCGCCATCGTGGACCAGGTGCAGAGTCGCCGAGCCATCGGGGCCGAGATGCAGCGTCGAGCTGCCGATCTGGCGAGCGCGCACGACTACCGGCTGCTCGCGGTTGAAGGCGAACGATGGCGCGTGGCCGTTGCGGTTCTCGGCGGGCGCCGGCAGACGCACGATGACGCGATCTTCGCGCATGTAGTCGCGCAGCGCCATGATGCCGGCGACCGGAATCGCGCCCATGATCGTCGTGAGCCCCGGGATGACGATGATCGAGATCGTGCCCGTGACCACGAATGGCAGGAGAGTCGGGGCCAGCGCGACGCCGGCGGCGACAGTTGCGGCCGCGCCGCCGATCGTCGCGAACTGCACCCGTCGGCGGCGTCGATTGAAGCGAGAGCCGTAGCGCCAGGCGGCGAACTCGGGGCGGAGCGGTGCGCCGATGCGAACGAGCTCCAGCCCTTCGCCCAGGCGCGCCAGGCCGATGTTGTCCGTGGACACGCGTAGGGTTGTCGAACGATAGGCGCGCTCGCATTGATCGATGGCGTCCGTGCGCTCGTCCAGAGGCGAGAGGTTCCAGCGGCCGCAGCGTTCGCACACGACCCAGAGACGGCCCTTCTTCGCGTCGAACGCGACACGGCGGCCGACGGGAAAGGACTCGATGGACTCGTTGGCGCCCAGTGCTCCGTTGCAAAACAAGCAAGTAGCGAACATCAGCTATGACAGGCCGGGACTCGAGGGGACCTCAAGGCTGCTCCGTGTGATCAGTCGCACAACTGTTCTGGTCGCGCAAGGAGCATGCGCGACGCTCAGTACATTGATCCACCACCGGTCGCTACAATTCACCAAACCTTAATCTTATTTCAATGCTCGCTCCGCTCTTCGCCGCGCTGCTGCTCCAGACTGCATATCAGAAACCCGGCGCGATCACGAAGCCGGCTGAGTCCTCGCCGCCGAGCGGCGATACGGTGGGCTACTGGCAGCAGCACGTGCACTATCGCATCGTCGCGCGGCTCGATGAAGCGGCGACGCGACTGCACTCGCGCGGCGAGCTGGTGTACGTCAACAACTCGCCGGACACGCTCCACGAGATGTACTTCCACCAGTACCTCAACGCGTTCCGACCCGGGTCGAAGTGGAGCGCGGTGGACGAGCGGGAGGGGCGAGTCCGCTTCCAGAATCTGAAGGATCCGGACTACGGCTACGAACGCTTCACCACGCCGCCAACGGTCGATGGCGCGCCGGTTTTTATTGACTATCCTGGAGCGCCCGACAGCACGGTCGTGCACTTTAGGTTGCCACGCCCTCTTGCACCGCGGGATTCTGTACATGTTGCCTTCGAGTGGGACGCGCGCCCGTCGACGGTGCCGCGCCGGCAGGCACGTCGCGGACGCACGTGGGACTTCGCGCAGTGGTATCCGAAGGTCGCCGTCTATGACCGCTCTGGCTGGGAGCCGAACGCGTTCCAGCCCTCGGGTGAGCTCTACGGCGAGTACGGCACCTACGACGTGACGATGGTGGTTGCCGACGATCAGGTGGTGGTTGCGACGGGAGTTCCGGTCGCTGGTGACCCTGGATGGGAGCGCGTGAAGAAAGCGGGTGAGCTTCGCCTTGCTCGCGATGCGTACGGCAGTGACACAACGATCCCGCCTAACGTGGAAGTGCCATCGGGATCGCGCGCGGTGCGCTTCCTCGCCGAGAATGTGCACCATTTCGCGTGGTCGGCGTCGCCCGACTATCGCTACGAGGGCGGGCTACTCGTGAGGCAGCTGCCGCACTCGCACTATAAGACCTGGGATACGGTGTCGGTGCACGTGCTCTACAAGGCCGGCGACGATACGACGTGGGGTGGCGGACGCGCGCTGAGTCGCACGCTCCAGGCGTTGCAGTGGCTCGAGTCGATCTGGGGGCCGTACGCGTATCCGGCATTCTCGAACGTGCATCGGATCGACGGCGGCGGCACCGAGTTTCCGATGATGATCATGAATGGCGGCGCGAGCCTCGGACTCATCCTGCACGAGGCGGGACACAACTTCACTTACGGAATACTCGGCAACAACGAGTGGCGATCGGGATGGATGGACGAGGGGCTCACGTCGTATCAGACCTCGTGGGCGCAGAAGCTGACGCCGCAGGAGCGCGCGACGCAGGTGCTGCCACCGCCGCGCATCCCCGAAGGGTATCGCTACAACGCGGCGACGATTCCACCGTCGCAGTCGGCCAATCTGGATCTCATCGCCCTCGAGCTGGAGGGGCGCTCCGAGCCGATCGGCACGAACGCGGGGGACTTCACGGATTTCGGTATTTACAATGTGATGATCTACAGCCGCGCGGAGCTGATGTACTCGCATCTGCGCGACGCGCTGAGCGACAGCACCTTCCGCTCTTTCTTCCATGATTACTACGATCGCTGGGCGCTGAAGCACGTGGACGAGCCGGCGATGCGCACGTCGGCCGAACGTCGGTACGGTCACGACCTCGGCTGGTTCTTCAACGAGTGGGTGTACCAGACGGGCGCGCTGGATTACGCGTTGGGCGATGTGCGCTCGACCCAACGCCCGGACGGCCAATGGTCGACGAAGGCCGACATCGTCAGGCGCGGCGAGTATCGACACGCGATGCCGGTTGGCGCGCGCGTCGGCTCGAACTGGACGATCGTGCACGGCGATCCGCTGCAGGACCATCAGAGCATCGAGATCGTGACACCAACGAAGCCCGAGGAAGTGCGGATCGATCCCCTGCATTTCACCTGGGATTGGGACCGCCGCAACGACGTGCAGCACGCGGGTGGTGTGTTAGGCATCGAGCGGCCGCGCTCCGTGTTCGATTGGCCGTTCCTGAATCAAAACGATCGTGAGCATTCGCTCGTGCGATGGATGCCGATGCTCTGGTACTCGGAGCCGTTTCGGCCGATCGATTGTCCGGCAGTCGGTTGCGAGGGCCACAGAAGCGCGGTGACGGTCGGCGTTCGCGCGCGCTCGAGCTATCTCGCGAGCGTGGATCAGTACGATCTCGGTCTCGCCGTGACTGCGGGCGACATTCGGCCGACGCTGAGTCACTTCAACGCCTGGGCGCGCATCGACAATCCGTATCTGCCGACGGCGTCGCGGCCGTGGATGGGGTCGGGCGTGGATGGCGGATTCCTCGACGGCATCGCGCTGATCAATCTGCGCCACAGCTGGAACCTGAGCCCGTTCACCTTTGTGCCTGGCCCCCAGGTCAACGTCACCGCGCACCTAACGGGCGCGTACCCGACCGACAAGTTCGTGCTGCCGGAGCAGTGGGTAGACGCCCAGGCGACGGAGCTGGGCGGAGACGTGTCGGTGAAGCTCACCGCCGACGACGAGGGGAGCTATCAGGCGTTCGGTGGGTCGCTCGCCGCGGGTCTGTCGCGTCCGCGCGGGAGCGGCGAGATGGCGAAGGGCTACGTGCGCGGCGAGCTCTCGGGGATGCAGGTGCAGTATCTGGAGAGCGGGAAGTTCGCGGTCGTCGCGCGTCTGTACGCGGCGGGCGAGAGTCGCGCGCCGCTGCAGCGGGCGATCTTTGCGTCGACCGAGGATCCCTTCTCGACGTTCTGGAGCAACTGGTACCGGCCGCGTGGCTCGATCTACAAGCAGGATGGTTTGAACATTATGCCGCTCGGCGGCGCGATGTTGAGAGGATACTCATACAATGTCGCGCTGTCGAGGGTGGGCGCGGCGAACCTCGAGCTCGCGCAGCGGATGCACACGTTCGGGGATCGCTCGAGCGGTACGAAGTCGATCTGGTTCTCGGCGTTCGGCGACATCGCCGCGGCGTCGTCGGATTATGTGCAGTTCGAGGGCAGCATGTTGCTCGACGCGGGCGTCGGTGCGTCGCTGCGGGGGCGAATCTTTGATCGTGATGTGCGCTTCCGGCTGGATCTGCCGCTCTTCATCAAGCAGCCGCAGTTTGCGGGCGGCCCGTCGTTCGCGCGCAGCGGGAGTCTGGGATTCCGGTATGTGTTCAGTTTGACGGATATCTGGTAAGCGCCAGCCTCGGCTCCGGGCACTACCGCCGATGAGTGGTCACGGAGTGCAAGCCTCCGCGTCCTCATTGCACTCCGCGACCTCCGCTCTTAATCGCGGCGTAACGCATCAACGGGATCGATGCGCGTCGCGCGACGAGCCGGAATCAACGCGGCAAGCGCGCACGCGCCGAGTAGGACTGTGGCGACGAGAACGAAAGTAGGCGTGTCCGTCGGCGCGACGCCGTAGAGAAGTCCACGCATCGCCCGCGTCGCGAGCGCCGCGCCGGCGACGCCGAGCACGACGCCCACGACGGAAGTGATCATGCTCTGTCCGACCACGAGCGAGAGCACGTTGCGCGTCGTCGCGCCCAGGGCGATGCGCACGCCCAATTCCGGGGTGCGCATGCTGACGGTGTAGGCCATCACGCCGTACGTACCGACGATCGCCAGCAGGAGCGAGACGGCGGCGAAGATCGAGAGGAGCATCATCGAGAATTTGCGTCGGCCGAGGGAGTTACCGGCGACGCGATCCATCGTGGTGACGTTGATGACGGGAATCGTTCGGTCGAGCTCACGAACGGAGGAGCGGAGCACGGGCAGCATGCGCATCGGGTCGCCCGCCGTCTTCATCGTGATCGTCAGAAAAGACTCGCCCTCCTGACGATACGAGGTATACGCGATCGGGCGCGGCTCGCGATCGAAGGCGTCTTGATGGACGTCGCCAACGACGCCTACGACGACATACATCGGGCCTTTCGGATTGGGGCCGAGCTGGATGCGTGTGCCGAGTGGGTCGCGGCCGCCGAAGAAACGGCGCACGGCTTCGTCGTTGAGCACGACGGCGCGTGGCTGCCCGCCGGCAATGTCTTGCGAGAGAAAGCCTCGGCCGCGTCGGAGCGGGATGGATAATGAACGAAAGTAATCGTCGCTGACGGCCGTGTAGCCGATCGAGGGCAGCGGGCCGTTAGGCACCGGCTCGCCCTCGATGTGAATGCCAGCGCTCGAGCTGCCCCGGAGCGGAATGCTCGTCGTCGCGCCGACGGCTTTGACGCCTGGTACCTGCCGCAGGCGGTTGAAGAGCGTTTCGTACGTTCGTATGGCGCGCTGTTCGTCGCTGGATGTGATCGGGAGGCTCGCGAGAAGTACGTTCTCCGGATCGAATCCAAGCTCGACCTGCTGCAATCGCGAGAGGCTGCGTACGAGCAGCCCGGCGCCGATGAGCAACACGACGGTGAGGGCGGTTTGGGCCGCGACGAGCAGACGGCGAAGCTGGTTGCTGCGGCTACCGGCGACGGCGCGGCTCGTCTCGCGGAGGGTTCGTTCGGCGCTCGTGCGCGCGCCAGCCCACGCGGGGAGCAGCCCGAAGAGGAGGCCGCCACCTAACGATAATGCGAGGGCGAACGCGACAACCCAGGGATCGACGGCGACATTGCTGACGGGCGGTACCGCATCGGGCGAGACCGACAGCAGTGCGCGTGTGCCCGCCCATCCCACCGTCGATCCGCACAGGCCGCCGACGACGGCAAGGAGGAGGCTTTCGACGAGGAGCTGCCGCACGAGGCGCCCTCGGCCAGCGCCTAACGCGGAACGGATCGCGAGCTCGCGCTGCCGAGCCAGGGTGCGCGTGAACACCAAGTTCGCGAGGTTGGCGCAGGCGATAAGGAGCACACAAGCGGCCGCGCCGGCAAGCACAAGCAGCGGCGCTCGCGCATCGCCGACGAGCGCGGTGTGCAGAGGCGTCACCGTCACGAGATGACCCGTGTTGGACGCGGGGAACTGGCGCTCGTTGCGCCGGGCAATGGTGAGGAGATCACTCTCCGCCAACGCCGCGCTCACCCCAGGCCGCAGTCGCGCGACGCCGACCATGTTGTGGAACTTTCGCGAGCGGTTCACGTCGGCGAGCAGCGGCTGGATGTCGAGCGGGGACCAGAACTGCTCGTCGCCCTCGAAGGTGAAGTTCGGCGGCATGACGCCGATGACCGTGATAGCGTGAGAGCTCGTCGGGATGGAACGACCGACGATGCTCGAATCGCCGCCGAAGACGTCGCGCCAGGTCTTGTACGAGAGGACGACGACGGACGTGTGGCCGGTGTGGTCGTCATCGGGGGCGAAGGTGCGGCCGATGAGCGGGCGCGCGCCGAGGATGCCAAACACATTCGCGCTGAAGCGAAGGCCATGAAGCGCAATTGGCTCGTTAGGTCCCTGATACGCGAAACCGGAGTACCCGATGACGCCGATGTCGGTGAGTGAGGACTGGCCGCGCCGGTAGTCCACGTAGTCGGCGGCGGCGAGTTGAGAGTGCGGCGAGTGGTCCGGGATGTTGTTCTCGTAGACCGCGACGAGACGCTCGGGATTGGCGAAGGGGAGTGGCCGCAGGAGCACGCCGCGGACGACGGTGAAGATCGCGCTGTTCGCGCCGACGCCCAACGCGATAGTGACGAGGGCGATGACGAGGAAGCCTGGTGAGCGTCGGAGGACGCGCAGAGCCTGCACGACGTCGTGCCATGTGTCGGCCAGCCACTCTCCACGGCGCACGGCACGCTCCCCGCTCTCGTCGAGCCGGCGGCAGTAGCGTCGCGTGAATTCGACGTCGCCGAACTCCCGCTCCGCCTGACTGCGCGCATCGGCTTGGATCGCACCGGCGGCCATGAGGTCCGCGGTGCGCATGTCGAGATGAAAACTCAGCTCGTCATCGAGCTCGGCGCGAATCCGGTCGCGGGAGCGCCAGGGAAAGAGCAGGCGGCGCAATTGATCGAAGGACGGCATGGTGCTTCCAGTCACATGGTGACTGGAAGGTGGGATGCGGTGGCTATCGCGTCAAGAGACGTGCAACAAAAGGAGGCCCCTGCCGTGTGCGCGGTGGAGACTGGTCCGTGGTGATGACGCCCAGCCCCAGCAGCTACACAAACCCTCTACGGGAGTGTAGAGTCAAGGTTGCCTGATGGTGATTGCGTCATCTTGCCGTAAGGTCGGCGTCGTAGCTTCGAACAGGCATATCGCGAAATCATCGAGGACTCCATCGAGCCAACGTCCAGGCCATGATGTCAGACTGATGCGATTGGATGCAACTTGGGACGCTGACGCTACGAAGTGGCTTGCAGCAATCGTCGAGTCGACGGACGACGCCATCGTCGGCAAGACGCTCGATAGTGTGATTCGCACCTGGAACGCTGGCGCGCAACGCGTCTTCGGCTACACCGCTGACGAGATCGTTGGACAGTCGGTCCTCGCGCTGATTCCACCCGAGCTGCACGACGAAGAACGGGAGATCATCGAGCGGCTCTCGAAGAAGGAGCGGGTCGAGAACTACGAGACGGTTCGTCTGCGAAAGGATGGAAGCCGCATCGAGGTGTCGCTGACGGTCGCCCCGATACTCGACGAGAGGGGCACCGTCGTCGGCGCATCCAAGATCGCGCGGGACGTGACGGAGGCGAATCGGCTGCGTCGAGCGGAGCGCGTGCTGTCCGAGCAGCTGCAGGAGCAGGCGCTCGAGCTCGAGGCCCAGATCGAGGAGGGGCAGTCGCTGCAGGAAGAGCTCGAGCAGACCAATGAGGAGCTACAGCGCGCTCTCGATGCGGCGAGCGCCGCGCAGGCGGAGGCTGAGGCGGCGAATCGAACGAAGACGGTGTTTCTCGCCACAATGAGTCACGAGTTGCGGACGCCGCTCAACGCGATCGCTGGCTACGTCGAGCTTTTCGAGCTCGGTCTTCGCGGGCCTGTCACGGCTGAACAGCGTGCGGATCTCGAACGCATCAAGGTCAATCAACGCACGCTGCTTCGTCTCATCGAGGACGTGCTGGAATTCGCGAAGCTCGAGTCTGGGCGACTCCAGTTCCGACTGTCCGATGTGGCCATCCAGGATCTGCTGCGCAGTCTCGAGGCATTCATCGTCCCGACGCTGAGTGGGAAGGGCATCGGGTATCACTTCGAGCCCTGTGCGGCCGACCTCGTCGTGCGTACGGACCGCGATAAGGTCGAGCAGATCATGCTCAACCTCCTGTCGAACGCGGCGAAGTTCACGGACGAGGGGCGCGTCGAGGTACGATGTGTCATTCAGGATGAGGCGCTGGAGATTCAGGTCAGTGATACTGGCCGCGGCATCGCGCCCGATCTGGTCGACGTCATCTTCGAGCCATTCGTGCAGGGCGATCAGGATCTGACTCGTACGGCCCAGGGCACTGGCCTCGGACTCGCCATCAGCCGCCAGCTCGCGCGAGCGATGGGCGGCGATGTCACCGTGCGGAGCAACTCGAGCAAAGGCTCAACATTCTCGCTGCATCTTCCGCGCGTGCAGCCGGCTCGCGCCGGCGTGGGATGAACCGTGTTGGGGAACTGTACGGAACGCGGCCGACTTCGGCTCCGAGCGTGACGTCGCCGTCGGCGATCGGGTTGTTGTTCGAGAGAGTCTCCCGACTGTGTTCACGTCCACGCTCATTACAACATGCTCAAGATCGAGCATCTGCTGGTCATCGCCGCGCTCGTCGATACCCACGCGGTGGCGGCGCAGGCGCGAGCGGGCGCCGCATCCGCCGAAGCGCGGCACGCCGACTCGCTTTACGACCGGCATGATTATGCCGGCGCGGCGCGGGGGTACCGCGTCGTGCTGGCGGCCACACCGAACGACGGCCGGAGCTGGTACCGCCTGGGCGCCTCGCTCGCCGCGGAGAACGATTCGCGGGCAGCCGCCGACGCCTTCGAACGGTCGGCGGCGATTGGGCATCAGATTCTCGCGATGTACAACGCGGCGGCCATGCGCGCGCGACTCGGCGAGCGTGATCGCGCCATCGCCTGGATCGACAGCGCGTTGGCGGCCGGTTTCAGTGGTGATTCGCTGTTGCGGACCGACGCCGACTTCGCGTCGCTCCGCGGAGAGCCAGCATTTCAGCGCCGAATCGCCACGGCCGAGCACGCGTTCCGGCCCTGTCGCTCGCGATCGGAATCCCATCTCTTCGACTTCTGGATCGGCGAGTGGGACGTGACAAACTCACAGGCACAGCCGGCGGGGCGGAGCAGTGTTCAGCAAATTCTATCGCAGTGCGTGATCTTCGAGAACTGGACGGATCGTCAGGGCGGAGAGGGGAAGAGCTTCAACGCGTACAATACGGACTACGACATGTGGCAGCAGTTCTGGACGGATCAATACGGCCGCGTGACGGAGTACCGAGAGAGCGAGCGGATTCCGGAGGGCGGACTTCGCTTCCTTGCGCATCAGCGGCTGCCGCAAGGACCGTCACTGATCCGCATGACGTTCACGCCGATCGATGCGAACACGGTGCATCAATTCGGAGAGATCTCTGCCGACAGCGGCAAGACGTGGACGACGAGCTTCGATCTGTACTATCACCGCAGAAGATAATGGCCGCTGACAGGCGCTAGTCGCGCCGGCGATGGCGGTCGCCCCACCAGATGGAGACGACCATCCATGCGCTCACCGCGCCGGCGACGACGAAGCCCCAGGTGCCGAGTGTCTTGCGCGTGTTGATCAACATCGCGCTGGCGATGACGATCGCGGCGAGCACGAGGCCAGAGAAGATCCGGTTGGCGACCTTCTGCAGACCATTCAACAGCATGGTGAGCTGCGGGATCTCGATCCGCATCTCGAAGTCGCCGGTGGACAGCCGCTGCGTGAGGAGGTCGAGGCGATGGGGCAGCGCCGACAGCAGATCCCCGCTCTGCATCATGACCTGGAGCAGCTTCCGCGGGTTCAGCTCGCGACGTGCCTTGTCGGCCGCGATCTGATTGCCGTAGTCACGAATCGTCGCGATCGGGCTGTAGCTCGGATCGAGCGCCCGCGTCACGGCGTCGAGGTTGAACAGCGCTTTCGCGAGTAGTGTCAGCTCGGCGGGAAGGCGAAGGCCGCGCGAGTACGAGATGTTGATCAACTCGTACATGACTTCTCCCGCCTGCACCTCGCCGATCGCGAGATCGTAGTTGCGCGCGAGCAGGGCGGCGATGTCGCGCCCATACCGATCGCGATCGAAGTCCGCGAGCTCGTCGCCGATCTCGATCAGCGCGTTCGCCGCGTCGTCGCCGCGATTGTCGGCGAGATCCATCAGCAGGCGGATGATCTGATCGCGAAGCGCCGAGGACAGTCGCGCGGTCATGCCGAAGTCGATCAGCGACAGGCGCACGTCGACGTCGCTCGGCTCCGGCGCGGCATCGGCCTGCGCCTGCGCTTCCATCCGCGCGAGCGGCGTTACTGCCTGACGAGGAGACCGTCGTCGGTCCACCGCCTTCGCTTCCGACGGCGTCATCGGATTGTTGCTGTCGGCAAGCACCACGAACACGTTGCCGGGATGCGGATCAGCGTGAAAGTGTCCGTCGATCGTGATCTGTTTGAGGTATGCTCGCGTCAGGTCGTCGGCGATGGGATGGAAGTCGTGCTCGATGCGGGTGAGCGGTGAGACCTCACCGATCTTGACGCCGTGAATCCGCTCGGTGGTGAGCACCTTGTGCGTCGTGTACCCCTCGATGACGCGCGGAATGAGGATACGCGGGAATTCGGCGAGAGATCGACGGAACGACGCGGCGTTGCGCGCTTCGATTCGGTAATCCAGCTCATCGGCGAGCGCGCGCTCGAGCTGCTGGATGATCCCGATCATGTCGATGCGCGCGCCGGCCTCGGTGTGCGCGGCGAGAAAGCTGGCGAGCTCGCGAAAGTACTCGATATCGTCGGCGAGCTGCTCACGGATGTTCGGCCTCTGCACCTTCACCACCACCTCGCGCCCATCGCGCAAGCTGGCGGCGTGCACCTGACCGAGACTGGCGGTGCCCAGGGGCTCGTCGTCGAACTCCTCGAAGAGCTTGCTCATGCGCCCACCCAGCTCTCGCTCGATGGTGGCGTGCACGTCCTCGAGCGGGATCCGACCGACGTCGTCCTGCAGCTTCTCGAGCTCGTGGATGTACGTTTCCGGAAGGAGATCGGGGCGGGTGGAGAGGACCTGCCCGAGCTTCACGTATGCCGGTCCGAGCTCGACGAGTCGCTTGCGGAATGCCGCTGCTTTTTCTGCGGAAGGCGCGTCGTCTGCCTCACCGCTCTCCGGGTCGGGAGCGATGCCCTTGAGCCCCTGCTGCTTCGCGAAGTCCGCGAGTCCATACCGCGTGAACAACCCCACCGTCGCGGCGAGCTTCGGGAGGTATTTCGGTTCGAAGATCATTGCCCGGGATCGAAAGCACGGACTATGCCCAGCGGATGGGCGCGTGGCGCGTGGGGCGTGTCGCGTGTAGCGTGAAGCGTGGTCAGTGCGGCCCTCTACCTCTACCCCTACCTCTACCAGTGAGATGTCTGGTCCAGTCGATATCAAGCACGTTCCAAAGCCCTGGGGTCACGAGACCATCTGGGCCCGCACCGATACCTACGTTGGTAAGATTCTGCATATCAACGCGGGGCAGGCGCTGTCCGTGCAATACCACAATGTGAAAGACGAAACCGTCTTTCTGCTTGCCGGAAAAATCATCTATCGCGTGTGGCAGAATGGGCAGGAGGGTGCGCCGACCGACATTGGCCTGCAGATCGGGCACGCCTATCGCATAACGCCGCACACCATTCACCAGATGGAAGCGGTGACGGACTGCGACGTGCTCGAGGTATCGACTCCGCACCTCGACGACGTCGTCCGCCTCACTGATCGATACGGACGGGAGGGAACCAGCGCGCCATGAAGGTCATCATTCCGCTCGCCGGAAAGGGCACGCGGCTCCGGCCGCATACGCACATCACGCCGAAGCCGATGCTCAAGATCGCCGGCAAGCCGGTGATCGATTACGTCATGGAGGACCTGCAGGCGCTCGGCAACGTCGAGCAGGTCATCTACATCACGGGACATCTGAAAGAGAAGGTCGAGGAGTACGCACGGGCGAAGTATCCCTTTCCCAGTGTATTTGTCGAACAGAAACAGCAGCGGGGAACCGCGGATGCGGTGGCGTTAGCACGTCCCTACATCGATGAACCCGTCATGATCATCTTCGTCGACACGATCTTCGACGCGGACTTCTCGATCGTGAAGCGCACCGACGCCGACGGCATCATCTGGGTGAAGGAAGTGGAGGATTATCAGCGCTTCGGCGTCGTCGTGACCGACAAGGACGGCAACATGACGCGCATCGTCGAGAAGCCGTCGACGCCGATCTCGAAGCGGGCGAACATCGGTCTGTACTACGTGAAGAACTGGAAGCTGATGCTCGAGGGCATCGAGTGGGTGCTGAAACAACCACCCAACAAGGGTGAGTATTATCTCACCGACGCCTTCCAGTACATGATCGACAAGGGCGCAAAGATCACCGTGGTGGACGTGGAAGGGTGGTACGACGCCGGCAAGCTCGACACGCTGCTCGACACCAACCGGACCATTCTCGAGAAGCGCCATGCGGCGCGCCGGCCGAAGAACGTGCCGAGCGGCGTGACGGTGGTGGATCCCGTGTACATCGAGGACAACGTCACCCTCAAGAGCTCGAAGATCGGCCCGAATGTCTCGGTGAGTGCGGGGAGCACGATCGAAGATTCGGAACTGCGCGACACGATCGTCGGAGCGAAGTCACTCGTCAGGCGTTCGGCGCTCGTGAATTCTCTCATCGGCGACGAAGCGATCGTCGAGGGGATTCACGGGGAGATGACTATTTCGGATCATTCGGAAGTCCGATCGCGTTGAGCGTGGCGCGGGACGCGCTGATACCTCGTGTCTGATAGCTCAACGCGCCACACTCAACGCGCCACACGCCACGCATGATCTCCGTCGAGTCCTTCACGAAGCTCTACGGTGATCTGGTCGCCGTCGAGCAGCTGTCGTTCAGCGTCGCGCCGGGCGAAGTGCTCGGGCTCGTTGGGCCCAATGGTGCCGGGAAGACGACGACGCTGCGCGCGATTGCCGGAATCATCGCCCCGACGCGAGGGAGTGTGGCCATCGCTGGTCACGATCTGGCGAAGAACCCGGTGGAGGCGAAGCGGCAGCTCGCGTTCATTCCCGATGAGCCGCAGCTGTTCGAGTATCTGACCGTCGAAGAGCATCTGCGCTTCGTCGCCCGGCTGTATGGCATTGGCGATGCGACTTCTCGAATCCGGCCGCTGCTCGAGGAGCTTCAACTCGTCGAAAAGCAGCGCTCCCTGCCGACGGAGCTCTCGCGGGGCATGCGACAGAAGCTCGCGATCGCTTGCGGGCTCCTCCACGATCCGTCGGCATTGGTGCTGGACGAGCCGCTCACTGGCCTCGATCCGGCCGGCATGCGTCGCATGCGCGAGACGATTGTCGCGCGCGCGCGGGCCGGCGCGGCGGTGATTCTGAGCTCCCATCTGCTGCACCTGGTCGAGGAGCTCTGCACGAAGCTCCTCGTGATCCATCACGGGCGAACGATTGCCTATGGAGCACTCGACCAGATCGTCGCCGAGCGGCCGCAGCTCGCGGGGCTTGGTCTCGAAGACGTGTTCCTCGCCCTGACGAGTGACGGCGAGACGGTCGAGCCGAAAGCGTGATCGACGCCTTTGTCTACCTCACGCGCACGAGCATCCGGAATCGCCTCGCGTTCCAGGGGCGGCGTCTGCGCCAGCCTCGTTATGCGCTGGCCCTCATTCTCGGCGCGGCGTACTTCTGGCTGGTCCTGCTGCGCCCGGGCGCGCAACCGGGGCGCGCGCCCGTATCGCTCTGGAACAACGCCGAGACGGTTGCCGCGTTAGGCATCCTCCTTCTCATGCTGGGCGGGTGGGTGTTCGCCGGCGAGCGGATGGCGCTCGCCTTCAGCGCCGCGGAGGTGCAGTTCCTGTTTCCAGCGCCCGTGTCGCGGCGCGGTCTCATCGTCTACAAGCTCTTTCGGTCGCAGCTCATCATCCTTTTCAACGCCCTGATCTGGGTGTTCGTACTGCGTCGTTCCGGCTCGGTTCTGGCCGCGCCGCTGCGCTTCCTAGGCACGTGGATGCTTTTCAGCAACCTGAGCCTCCATCGCCTGGGCGCTGCGCTCGTGCGCACGTCGCTCGTCGAGCACGGGCGGGCCGGGATCAGGCGTCAGCTTCCAACGATTCTCATCGGCGGCGCGAGCCTCGTTGCCGTGGCGCTGATCCTCCGGGACGCGATTCCGTTGATTCGGGCCGCGCAGGGCGGGGGCGAGATCGCGCGCGCGGTGGAGACCGCCTCGACGCTGCCGGCGGCGCGCGCGCTGCTCTTCCTGCCGCGGATCATCGTTGCGCCGTCGTTCGCGCAAACGTCGGCCCAGTGGCTGCGCGTCGCTGGGGCATCACTCGTCATGCTCGTGATCCAGTTCGTCTGGGTGATTCAGAGTGATGTGGCGTTCGAGGAGGCGGCGGTGCAGGCGTCGATCGAACGAGCGCGCCGGATCGAGGCACGGCGCCGTCGAACAGGGCGCTCCGCACCGGCGCAGACGAAGGGAAAGCGGACGCTCCCGCTCGCGCCGGTCGGCATTCCCGCGGGGGCGATCGTGTGGAAGAACACCCTGCTGCTGATGCGCACGGGACGCATTGGCTCGGTGATCGGCCTCGCGATCATGGCCATCGTGCTTCCCCTTCCGACCATCGAGTCGCGCGGCATCGACGGCCGCTTCGTCGCGCTCGCGTCGCTCGTGATGGTGTTGCTGCTGATCGTGCTCGGCTCCCGTGTGCTCCAGAACGACTTTCGGCAGGACGCGGATCACGTCACGACGCTCAAGACGCTACCGCTCACGGGCGCACAGCTCGTCGGCGCGGAAGTCATGTCGTCCGCACTCCCGATCGCGTTGCTCCAACTCGTGCTCGTGATCGTCGCCTTCGTCGCGACGGTCGGGGACGCCACGGTGCCGCTGCCGTTAGGCATTCGCGCGGCGATTCTGGTCCTGTCACCGATCATGCTGATCGCCGTGAACGCCACGACGGTGACGATTCAGAACGCGGCGGCGCTGCTCTTCCCGGGATGGATCCGCGTGACGCCGATCGTCGGGGGCGGCGTCGAGGCGATGGGGCAGGGCATTCTCGTCACGGGAATCCTGCTCCTCACCTTCGTCATCGCCCTTCTCCCGGCGGCGGCGGTGTTCGCGATGGTGTGGTGGCTCCTCGTCCGCCTGCCCAACGCCTGGATCGTCGCGGTGCTCGCCGCCGCGGCGACGTTGCTGGCGGAGACGTGGTGGGCGGTGAGGGGGCTTGGCCGGCGCTTCGAGAAGCTGGAGCCGAGCAGCTAAGGCGTTGCCTAACGAACGAATTCGTGGAAGAGATTGATCCCGGCGCCGATCGCGAGGGAGAGCGTTCCGTTGCCGAGGGCGACTCGCGCACGGTTGCTCGCGGCGGGGCGCCAGGACGCCTGCGCAAAGCTGCCAGCGTAGGCACCAGCGATGCGCGGCCACGCGATCGGGTGACGGTCGTGAGGCATGGGATCGGTGATGCTGTTCCACAGCGCCCATCGGAATCGATCGTTGTAGTCGTGACACTGACAGCGTTCGTAGTCGAGCGGGCGATGCCAGACGGCGGCGAGCGCCTCGGTCGTGCCTTCCTGAATCGCGAACTCACCGACGTCGGACATCGCGCGATGGCGATAGCCGTCCCAACCCGAGCCCCACTGCGGCGGATCGTTGCGCAGCTGATCGATCTCACCGTACACCAGGCCCATCCCGGTGCCGTAGACCATGTCGCGGCCGAAGCGATTGAGCCGCGTGGACGAATCGCGGCCGACGCGCACCTGCGCCTGAATCCAACTCGGCGCGGACGCAAGCGCGACGACGCCGAGAACCGCGAGAAGACGATGTCGCATCCGATGGCGCATTAGTTCGCGACCGCGTAACCGGAGAGATGACCGGTGGTAAACGTGATCTGCTGTGACACCGTGTCCACCACGCCACCCATGTTCTCGAGCATCTGATGGGTGAGTGGATCGATGTGCCAGACCTGCAATGTCTGCGGATCCAGGTCGTTGCGATTGCAGCGCGAGTAGTCGATCGTGATGGTGACTGGCTGCTGGAAGAGGAACGACGTGAAGCCAACCGCCGACACGTCGATCTCCATGAACCGCGACGCTGGCACTGTCACCTGAATCAACGTCGGCGCCGTGAGTGCACCGTTCGGAATCGTGATACCCGTCGCGCCGAGCTGCACGATTCCGCCAAGAAGTCCGACCAGACCCGACGTCGATGACGTTTGATTCGTCGGACACTCGATGAGCGTCGGCGACGCGCTCTGGCTTCGCGAAGCTGATGTTCCCGGAGCGGTGGCACGCGGCTCGCCGCATGAGGCCCCGAGGAGCAGAATCGCGACTGCCGAAAAGAAAATTCCTGAACGATCTTTCCAACGTTCGAACATCACGTGATGGAGTCCTTCTTGGGGGGATGCACACACACCTGCAGGGCTGGAGCGCAGGTTGGGCCCCCTAGGTGCAACCGCTGTGCCTGTGACCAACGAACTCATCGACGAAGGAACTGCCGCCGAGCGAATGGGGTTGCTCGAACGGGCAGAGTCGTGTTATCGGCTCGCCGCCGACAGCGAAGATCACAACGTCCAAGCGGTCGCTTTGACCAAATTGGCGGACGTCCACCGGGCGCGTGCCGAATGGGACGCGGCACTCGAGTATGCGCGCCGCGCGCAGGACATCTCCCGGCAGAACGCCAATCGACCGTTGCTCGAGGAGGCGCTCGTGGCCGAGGGGAATGTGCTGATGTGTCGTGGAGACTTCGCAGCGGCAACCACGGCTTTCGAGGCTTTACTCGTGTCGGTGAGGGATCCGCGATTGCGCGGTGTCGTGCTGCAGAACCTCGGATCCATACTGGCGCAGAAGGGACAGCTCGGTGCGGCGGAGCGGAGCTACGCCGAGTCGTATGGGTTTTTCCGGCAGGCGGGCTACCGGCGCGGCGAGGCGATCGCGCTAAACAACTATGGCCGCGTCGCGCTCGATCGAAAAAACGCCGAGCTCGCCGGTCAACTGCTCGAAGAGGCGCTTGCGATCGCGAAGGAGGTCGAAGACGGCGATCTCGTGGCGCTGGCCACGCTGAACCTCGCCGAGGCGCTAGCACAACGGGGACAGGGGAAGCGCGCTCGCGACCTCGCCAGCGCGGCGTTCGGGCACTTCAACTCATGCCGCAATCGTTGGCGCCAGGTGGAGTGTTTACGGTTGCTCGGTGCGTTGCATGAGAGCGAAAGCTTTCTCGAGGATGCTGAGCGCTGTTACGAGCGTGGGCTGGCGTTAGCCACGGAAATCGACGCGCAGGGGGAGATCGCGGCGGTGCGGGAGGGATTGGCGCGAGTGCGCGTGGCGCGACAGCGGCGATGATGGCGAGTGGGTGGTCGCTCACCCAGCCGTTGCGGCGCCGAGGAAGGCACGCAGCTCCTCGCCGGAGCAGTTCGGCCAGCACTCGGGAATGCCGTCGAGCGAGCGTTGCTCCGCGGGCTCCAGAAAGGATGGGCGCGAAAATAGTAGCGAGCGTTCGTGCTCGGGTGAGGACTTGGCGTCGACCGTCCAGACGTCGCCGGTGCTGTCGAGAAACACGATACCGAAGGCCATAAGCTTATCCGGACATTGCGCCGACGCTCTCGGCCGGGGTTTGACGGGCTGGCGCGCAGGATGCGTAGGAGCGCGAAGATGAATCCCGCGACTGAAACGAATGTTCACAAACTCGAATCCTCGCCCGTCGACGCGGCGCGGGACGAGGCGCGGACGGCCATGCGGAACCTGGAGCAGGGCCAGCGGGACGGTATGGAGGAGTTGCGCGTCGCATTGTGCGCCTACGTCGGTGCGATGCGCCGGGCCGGTTCGACTCGTGAGGCGACGTTGGCGGCGGTGCGTACATTCGTCGCGACGCCGGCGACTCCGGACGGAGCGATCGCGCTGACGCCGATCGTGCGGGAAGCGCTGGCGGAGCTCACGCTGGAGTGGTGCGCGGCGGAGTACGATCGTCTCGCCACGAAGCCCGGGACCTAACGAGGGTCATCAATCCGCCATCTCGGCGGCGCCGAAGACGATCGTCAGGACGCGGGAGACGCCGCGTGCGCCATCGGTGTTGTCGAACCACTCGCACTGGGTGTGGGCATCGCCGCCCCGGCCACCGGCGCCAATGGCGATCGCGGGGATCCCGCGCGCGATCGGCACGTTGGCGTCGGTGGACGCCGTCGCCACATCGGGCTCGCGGCCGACGAGCCGCGTCGCGGCGAGGGCGTGCCTGACGAGTGGATGCTCGACCGGCGTCTCACCGCAGGGCCGCGTGCCGATCGGCTCGATCGTGAGCGAGAGCGCCCGCGTGCCAAAGGCCCGGCGATTGTTCTCCTCCTCGCATGCGGCGCGCGACGCGAGATGAATCTCGCGCTCGTAACGGTCCAGCATCTCGCGTGACGTCGAGCGAAGATCGATCTCGAGCCAGGCGTGATCGGGGATCGAATTCACCGAGATGCCACCGCCGATCCGTCCCACGGAAAGCGTCGTTCGCGGCTCGAGTGGCAAGCGAAGGGCAGCCAGCCGCGCGGCCGCGCCGGCCGCGGCGTGGACGGCATTCGGTGAGCCGAATGCGGCCCAGCTGTGACCACCGCTACCGAGGAAGCTCACGCGAAAGCGCCGGCTGCCCAGCGCGCGCGTCACGACGCGCTCGTCGCCAGCGCCGTCGATGGCAATCGTCGCGGCGGCGTCGCGCCCCCGGTCGTCGAAGTACCGCTTTGCCCCGCGCAGATCGCCGAGCCCTTCCTCGCCTGTGGTGGCGACGAATTCGATCGGACGGCGCGTCGAGAGCCTAACGCCATCGATCTCTTCGGCGATGGCCAGCATGACGGCGAGGCCGCGGCTGTTGTCGTTGATGCCCGGTCCGACGAGGCGGTCGCCGTCGCGACGGACGCTGAGCGACGTGCCGCGCGGAAACACGGTGTCGAGGTGGGCGCAGACGACGACCGGCGCGACTGCACGTCGTCCCGGCCGGCGGCCGACAACGTTGCCCGCGTCGTCGATCTGGATATCGTCGAGGCCGAGCGAGCGAAATCGCGAGGCGACGAAGGCGGCACGCTCCTGCTCCTCACCCGTCGGCGCGGCGATCTCGGCGAGCGTGATCTGCGCGTGCACGATCGAATCGTCGCGCGAGGCCAGTCGCGCGCGCGCGCCGGCCAGTGCACGATGTGTGGCCACGCTATCCACGGGCGCACGGGCCGCTCGCGAAGGGGCGTGAGAGGGCATGCTTCATTTGAACCGCGCTGAGAGCGGTCCGCAAGTGGTACATTGGGGGCGGCTGTGGTCGGTGGTTGGTGGTTGGTGGTGGTCAGTGATCGGTGCACGGTGAGCGGTGAACACCGACCACCCTTCACCGAACACCGCAGATCACCGGCTGCTGCCGTTCACCATTCACCATTCACCCGTCCGCATGAACGCACGGCCGCCCCGGCTGAGCCGAAACGTGTATGCGCTCACCGCCGTGAGCTTTTTCACGGACGTTTCGAGCGAGATGATCTACCCGCTGTTGCCGGCATTTCTCACGGTGACGTTGGGAGCGAGCGCAAGCTTCCTCGGCGCGATCGAAGGCGCGGCGGAATCGACGGCGGCATTGCTCAAGCTCGCGAGCGGGTGGTGGTCCGACCGGGTGCAACGGCGCAAGCCGCTCGTCGTCGCCGGTTACACGATTGCATCGATCATGCGTCCACTCGTCGCGATTGCACAGTCCGCGGCGCAGGTGCTCGTGATCCGCGTGTCGGATCGCGTTGGTAAGGGAATTCGAAACTCGCCGCGCGACGCACTCATCGCGGACTCGGTCGATCCATCGATTCGCGGCCGTGCTTTCGGCTTCAATCGCACCGGCGATCACCTCGGCGGCGTCATCGGGCCGGTCGTGGCGTTCGCGTTGATCCAATGGCTGCGCATGCCGCTGCGCACGGTCTTCTGGTGGGCGGTGCTGCCCGGCGCGCTCGCGGTCGCGACGGTCGTGTTCGGCGTGAAGGAGGTCGCGCGCACGCAGCCATCACCTTCCGTCGCGATGCCCACGGCGACGCTCGACGCGTCACTTGGTGGACGTTTCTGGGCGGTGCTCGGAGTCATCCTGCTGTTCACGCTCGGAAACTCGACCGACGCGTTTCTCCTGCTCCGCGCCAAGCAGCTTGGCGTGCCGGTCGCGCTGGCGCCGATTCTGTGGGCGTGCCTCCACGTAGTGAAGAGTGCGTCGAGCGTTCCCGGCGGCGCGCTCTCGGATCGCATCGGGCGCAAACCGCTGCTGGTGAGTGGCTGGGTGCTTTACGCGCTTGTCTACTTCGCCTTTGGACGCGCGAGCGCGGCGTGGCATGCCTGGGCGCTCTTCGGGGTGTACGGCATCTTCTTCGGGCTCACCGAGGGTACCGAGCGCGCTCTGGTCGCCGACATGGTGCCGGCGGCAAGACGCGGGACAGCGTTCGGCTGGTACAATCTCACGATCGGGCTCGGCGCGTTGCCGGCGTCGATCGTGTTCGGGATCATCTGGGATCGACTCGGCTCGACGGCGGCGTTCGATTTCGGAGCCGCGCTCGCACTCGCCGCGGCGTTAGGCATAACGGGCATCCGCGTTCGTTCAGCGGCTGTGTAGAAGAAGGCTTAGCAGCAACGCGAGCCCGGTCGTTCGTATTTCGCGCTGAGCTGGGCCGTGATGAACTGCTCCCGGCTCAATGGCGCGCACTCCGGATGTCGTGCGCGCATGTGCGCCAGGTAGCGCTCGTAATCAGGCGCGCCGATCACGCGTCGGACGATCGCGCCGGCGCGGCCGAGCCAGTGAAGCGTCGCTCGCACGTCAGTCTCCTGCGACGGCGACGCGCGCCTGGAATGGCGCCTCGGTGGACGCCGCCGGCTTCGCGCCACGCAGCACCGCCGCCCACTCGCGCAGGCTGTCGGCGAGAATCACGACGACGGAGAGCATGAAGAAACCGGCCACGGCGGCGTCGAGATAGTCGTTGAACGCCATGCGGAGCGCGTCGCTGACGGTCTTCACACCCGCGGGGAGCGTCCCGGCCGCGGCGGCGGCGTGCAGGACCGCGGCGTGGGAGAGGAAGCCGAGCTTCGGGTCGGGGGAGAAGATCTTGGCCCATCCGGCGCTCATCGTGACGATCACGAGCCAGGCGAGCGGCACAAGGGTCACCGGTGCATAACGAGCCCGGCCCATCTTGATGATGACGGTCGTCCCGACGCACAGCGCGACGGCCGCGAGGAGCTGATTCGATATCCCGAAGAGCGGCCAGAGGGAGTTGATGCCACCCAGCGGGTCGATGACGCCCTGATACAGGAAGTGGCCCCACATCGCCACGAAAACGGCGCTCGTGATCAGCACGGCGGGATACCAGGAGACCCGGCCTAACGGCTCCCACACGTGTCTGCCCAGATCCTGGAGCATGAACCGGCCCACCCGCGTGCCGGCGTCGAGCGTCGTGAGGATGAACAGCGCCTCGAACATGATGGCGAAGTGGTACCAGAGCGCCATCGCGCTGCTGCCGCCTAACGCGCGCGAAAAGAGATGCGCCATGCCCACGGCAAGGCTCGGGGCGCCGCCGGTGCGCGACAGGAGCGACTTCTCGCCGACCTGCTGCGCCAGCCGCGTCATCTCCGCCGGATCGAGCGTGAATCCCCAATGCTGCACCGCGGCAGCGGCGCTCGCGGCCGTCGTGCCGATGGCGCTCGCGGGCGCGTTGATCGCGAAGTAGACGCCGGGGGTGAGGACGCAGGCCGCGATCAATGCCATGATCGCCACGAGCGATTCGATGAGCATTCCACCGTAGCCGACCATGCGCGCATCGGTCTCGCGCTCGAGCAGCTTTGGAGTGGTGCCCGACGAGATCAGCGCGTGGAAGCCAGAGATCGCGCCGCACGCGATCGTGATGAACGCGAACGGGAATACCTTTCCGGCGAACACCGGACCAGTGCCGTCGGTGAATTGCGTGAGCGCCGGCATATTGAGCGGCGGCAGGACGAAGGCGATGCCCAGTGCGAGCGCGATCACGACGCCGATTTTCACGAACGCCGACAGATAATCACGCGGTGCCAACAGCAGCCACACCGGCAGCACCGACGCGGCGAAGCCGTACACCATCACCGCAATCGCCAGCGTCACCCCGCCCAAGGTGAACATCGGCGCGAGCGACGTGCTCTCGGCGACGCCTCGACCCGCAAGCAGCGCGAACGCGAGCAGCACCAGACCGATGCCGCTCGCCTCGAGCACGCGCCCGGGGCGAATCCAGCGGAGATAGATACCCATGAGCATCGCGATCGGAATCGTCAGCCCGATCGTCACCGTGCCCCACGGGCTCGATCGCAGCGCGTTGACCACGACGAGACCGAGCACGGCGATCAACACGATCATGATGCCAAGGACGGCGACGAGCGCGGTGTATCCGGCGACGGGCCCAATCTCTTCCTTCGCCATCTGGCCGAGCGTCTTTCCATTCCGGCGAACGGAGGATGCAAGGATCACGAAATCCTGAACTGCGCCGCCAAGCACGACGCCGACGATGATCCAGATCGCGCCGGGAAGAAACCCGAACTGCGCGGCGAGTGTCGGTCCGACGAGTGGGCCTGGACCGGCGATCGCGGCGAAGTGGTGGCCGAAGACGATCCAGCGATTCGTCGGCACGTAGTCGCGGCCGTCGTTCAAGCGCTCGGCAGGCGTGGCGCGATTGGGATCGAGCGCGAATACCTTCGCCGCGATCAGTTTGCTGTAGAACCGATAGGCGACGAGATAGCTGCAGACGGCCGCGGTCAACAGCCACGCGGCGTTGACCGTCTCGCCACGTGAGAGCGCGAGCCAGGCAAGTGCACCCGCGCCCGCGAGCGCGACAATGCTCCACATGACCGCCGACCCAACTTTGGACATGACTCGTGTGCTCCGAGATGTGTGGCCCAGCGGGGCAAAATGCCGGCAGGAGAGAGAACGGTCAACCTGTGATTACCTTGATTGGCGTCGTCCGTCCAACAAAAGCAGATCCGTCGTCGCTCCGCTCCTCAGGATGAAATGAAGCAACTCGTAGCGCGCAAACTCGGCAGCGTCCTTCTTCTCCTTCTCGCGGCGTGTGGCGGCGGGGCGGCATCGAAGCCGCCGTCTACTGCGCCCGAACCCGATGTGCATCCGTTGGCGGCGCTCGCCGCGTCGGGGGCCATCCTGACGCCGGCGTATGCGCTGCGCGTGGCGCCGGAGGTGACTAGCATCGTGCAAGCGCCGTCGCAACGTGACGTCCTTCGCGCGCTCGACGAGGACATCGGCGCCGCGATCGCCGAGCGTGGCCTCAAGACCGGCTGGATCATGCCGGCCGACCTCGTGCTCAGCTACAAGCGCAATCCAACCTACGCACCCGACCCGTACGCGCTCGCCGTGGAGCCACTTCGGTCGGCGGGCTTCATTCCCGGAGTGCGCTTGCCCGAGCCGCTCGCATCGCAGTTGCGCATGATCATCGCCCTCCACGAGAACGCGCGGGCCGTGCTCTTGCCTATCGAGTTGCATCTCGAGCGGGGTGATGCCGGAGCGAGCGGCGCGGAGGCGGCGCTGAAGCTCGCGCTCGTGGACCCGCGCTTCTCCGAGGCGAAGTGGGTGGGCACGGTGCGGAGCGATACGACGAGCGCTGACGTCCGCGTGCTGACGCGCTCGATCGCGCGGGGCGTCGCCGATCTCATCACGAGCCGATAGCGCGGCTCTGCGGGAACGGCACGTCTATCTTTGATCATCGGCAACCCTACGGCATGTCCACGAAAGTCACGTTGATTCCTGGCGACGGCATCGGTCCGTCGATCAGTCGCGCAACCGTTCGCCTGCTCGACTCGGCGGGGGCAGATCTCGAATGGGACGAGCACGTCGCCGGCATGTCCGCCGTGGCGAAGTACGGCGATCCCATTCCCGACGAAACGCTCGACTCGATCAAACGGAATCGCGTCGCGCTGAAAGGCCCGCTGGAGACACCCGTCGGGGAAGGCTATCGGTCGATCAATGTCGCGCTGCGCAAGACGTTTGATCTGTACGCGAACGTAAGACCGGCCTACTCGATTCTCCCTGGGGGACGATATCAGAATCTCGACCTGGTGCTCGTGCGCGAGAACACCGAGGGGCTCTACGTCGGCATCGAGCACTATATCAAGATCGGCGACGATCCACGCGCGGCGGCCGAGGCGATCGCGATCATCACCCGTGAAGGCTCGGAGCGCATCGTTCGTTATGCATTCGAGTACGCCGTGAGACAGGGGCGGCGCAAGGTGACCTTGGTCCACAAGGCGAACATCCTCAAGTTTGCACAAGGTCTCTTTCTCGACGTCGGTCGGATGATCGCCCGCGACTACGCCGGCCGGATCGAGTTCGAGGAGCGCATCGTGGACGCGATGGCGATGAACCTCGTGCTTCACCCCGAGCGCTTCGATGTGATCGTGACGACGAACCTGTTCGGCGACATTCTGTCGGATCAGATCTCGGGTCTGGTCGGGGGGCTCGGGCTCGCGCCGGGCGCGAACATCGGCAAGCATGGCGCGATCTTCGAGGCGGTGCACGGCACGGCACCGGACATTGCGGGAAAGAATGTCGCCAACCCTGGCGCGTTGATGCTCGCGGCGTGCATGATGCTCGAGCATCTCGGGGACAGCGACAGGGCACGCCGTGTGCGTCGCGCTCTGGAGGAGACCGTGCGTGAGGGAAAGAACGTGACGCGTGATCTGGGCGGCAGCGCGACGACGGATCAGTTCACCGACGCGATCATCGCCAAGCTGTGATGGCACCGGATGGAGAGGTGATGACGAGCAGTTCGCAGCCGGAGCAGCGGCAGGCGGACAGCCTAACGACGACCCTCTTCCACTGCTCCGACCTGCATTTCGGCCATCCGGCGGTCCCCGAGCAGTACGAGGCGATCGAATCCATCATTGCCGAACGGCGATTCGACGTCGTCGCCGTCTCCGGCGATCTGTCGCAGCGGTCGCGCTCGGGCGAGTTCCAGCGCGCGCGGGTCTTCCTCCAGCACGCGAAGCGCTATAGCGAAGTGATCGTGGTGCCCGGGAATCACGATGTCGCGTGGTGGAAGGCGCCCCTCGGGTTCGGGGATCCGTTGAAGATGACGGCGAACTATCGGCGCTTTATCAGCGATGATCTCGAGCCGGTGCTCCGGATTGCCGGCGCGACGATCGTCGGGCTCAACACCTCTCAGGGGGTGACGCGAAGGACGCTCACATGGAATGTCCGCGACATCTCCATCATCGGCGATCTCCGCCGCGACCAGCTCGAGCGGGCGCGCGCCGAATTCGAGCGGTCGCGCGCTGGTGATGCGCGGATCATTGTCATGCACCATAATCCGGTCATGGGCGAGCTGTCGCGGCGCCATGGGCTCAAGCATACGCAGCGGATTCTCGGGGCCTTCGCGGAAATGGGCGTCGACCTGGTGTGCTGCGGACACGATCATCAGGAAGCCGTGCATTATATCGAGCACACGAAGAAGGGGACGGTCATCTCCACCGCGGGCACGATCTCGAATCGCGCCCGCGGCGGGCGCCCCGGCTCCGTCAACAGCATTCGCATAACGGGTGGCAACATCGAAGTCTCGACGCTCGTCTGGTCCGTGGAGGCGCGAGGCTTCGTTCCGGGTCCATCGAAATGCTTCGCACGCTGAAGCGGCTGTTCGGGAACGCGACGCAGCTCGACCTCGAGCTGGAGCCTCCAGGGCTCGTGCGGCAGTCGGGCGACGCGCGCGCCGACCAGCTGCTGGTGCGGCTCCGGTCGCTGGGCCTGGCGCGCATCGAACGCTGCCGCCTAACGCGGAACCGGCACGTCATGGTGAGCTTCAGCGGGGGCGCGCTGCGCGTCCACGAGGGCTATCTCAGCGCGCCCGCCGAAGTGCTGCGGGCCATTGTCGTATTCGTCGAGGGGCGCACGCGCGCCGAGCGGCGGGCGGCGCAGCGGCTCATCATCGCGCACCCCGTCGTCACGACGTCGCCGGCGACACGGCGTCCACGGACGCGTCCCGAAGATCGGGGGTTGGTGGCGGAGTTGGCGCGCTGCCACCAGCAGTTCAACGGCGAGCACTTTCACGGGCGCCTGAAGTCCGTCACGCTCCGCGTGTCGCGTCGGATGAAGAGCCGGCTCGGACATTATACGTGCGCGGCGCACGGTGAGCCATCGGAAATCGCCATCAGCTGGCGCCACATCCGTCGCGACGGCTGGGACGAGGCACGGCATACACTGCTCCACGAAATGGTGCATCAGTGGCAGGACGAGAGCGGCCACACGATCGACCACGGCCCCAAGTTCCGATCGAAGGCACGGGAGGTGGGTGTGGCGCCGTACGCACGACGAACGCTGAGCCGCACCACCACGCCGCATTCGCCCGGGGAGCAACGCATTGGGCGGAGGGCGGCGCGGGAGCGGTGACGGGCGCGTTGAGCGTTGCGCGTTGAGCGTGGCGCGTGCGGCCAGCCACCCCGCGTCCTCCGCGTCTCCGATTAGGTTTCGCCCCATGCTCGACTTCTTCAACATCGATAGCCAGCTCTCCGAGGAGGAGCGCGCGGTCCGTGACAGCGTGCGCCGCTTCGTCGACGAGCGTGTTCTTCCGATCATCGGCAAGTGTTACGTCGAAGGGCGGTTTCCAAAGGAGCTCGTGCCCGAGATGGCCGAGCTGGGCGTCTTCGGCGCGAACTTGCCGGAGGATTACGGCTGCGCGGGACTCAACAACGTGGCGTACGGGCTGATCATGCAGGAGCTCGAGCGCGGCGATTCCGGTGTACGTTCCTTCGCGTCGGTGCAGGGCGCGCTGGCCATGTATCCGATCTACGCGTTCGGCAGCGAGGAACAGCGTCGTGCGTGGCTGCCGCGGATGGCGCGCGGAGAAGTCATCGGCTGCTTCGGCCTCACGGAGCCGGACTTCGGCTCCAACCCGGCTGGCATGATCACGATGGCGCAGGAGCAGTCGGATGGTACCTGGCTGTTGAACGGGGCGAAGATGTGGATCACGAACGGATCCACGGCGAACATCGCCGTCGTCTGGGCAAAGACCAACGGCGACAAGAGTGACCGCTCGATTCGCGGCTTCATCGTTCCGACCAACACCAAGGGCTTCAAAGCGCGCGATCAGAAGGGCAAGCTCTCCCTTCGCGCCAGCGACACCAGCGAGCTGGTATTCGAGGATCTGCATTTACCTAACGATGCGCTTCTCCCGAAGTCCGGCGGCCTGAAGAGCCCACTCATGTGCCTCACCCAGGCACGGTATGGGATTTCCTGGGGCGCGATCGGCGCGGCGATCGCCTGCTTCGAGGAGGCGCTCTCCTACTCGAAGAATCGCGTGATGTTCGATCGGCCGATCGGCAGCTTCCAGCTCCAACAGGAGCGCATCGCCGACATGCTGACCGAGATTACGAAGGCGCAGCTCGTATCGCTGCACCTCGGTCGACTCAAGGACGCGGGCACGTACACGCCACAGCAGGTATCGCTCGCGAAGCGCAACAACGTCGACATGGCGACGGACATCGCGCGTGAGGCACGTCGTCTGCTCGGTGCGGTGGGCATTCTCGCCGAGTACTCGTCGATGCGACACATGGCGAATCTCGAGAGCGTGTACACGTACGAAGGCACGCACGATGTGCACACGCTGATCCTCGGTCAGGCCATGACGGGGATGAGCGCATTCCAGTGAGCCCGCGCTTGCTGCGCCCCAGGGTGCGGCTAAGTTCCCACCTGAATCTTTTTCAAGAGGATCGACGGTGAAAATCGCCGTCTGCATCAAGCGCACGCCCGATTCCGAGACCCGTTTTCGCGTCGGCGCTTCCGGCAGCTCGATCGACGAGGGCGGAGTGAAGTTCGATATGGACGACTTCGCGAGCTACGCCGTCGAGGTCGCGCTGCAATTGAAGGAGAAGGCCGGCTCCGGAGAGGTCGTCGCCATTGCACTGGGGCCGGACAACGTACAGGAGACGCTGCGCAAAGCGATGAGCATGGGCGTGGATCGCGGCGTCCAGCTCAAAGCGGATGCGGTGCCTTTCGATGGTCTCGCTGTCGCCAAGGCGCTCGCCGCCGAACTGAAGTCCAGCGCCTTCGATCTGATCTTCTTCGGCAAGCACGCCTTCGACACGTCCGAAGGCGTCGTCGGTACCGCGACCGCCGAGCTGCTCGATCTGCCCTGCGTCACGGCGGCGTCGAAGTTAGAGATTGCTAATGGCAAGGGGACGGCGCGGCGCGAGCTCGAGGGCGCGGCCGAGATGGTGGAATTCTCGCTGCCGGCCGTCGTGACGATCGACGAGGGCATCGCGCGCCCACGCTATCCGTCGCTGAAGGGCATCATGTCGGCGAAGAAGAAGCCACTCGAGACGAAGCCCGCCCAGCTCGGGACGCCGCGCGTGGCCGTGAAAAGCATGGCGCTCCCGCCCGATCGTCCACCGGGACGCATCATCGGCGAAGGAAGCGCCGCCGTCACCGAGCTGGTGAAGCTGCTGCAAACCGAAGCGAAAGTGCTCTGAGAAGCCTAACGAATGGCGAATTTTCTCGTTTTTGCGGAAACGCGCGGTGCGGACCTGCGCAAGGTGGCTGGCGAAGCGGTCTCCGTCGCGCGGCGTCTCGCCGACGCCAGCGGAGGCGGAGAAGTGCATGCGGTCGTCGCCGGCCCGCCCGGTGTCGCCCAGAAAGCGGACACGCTCGGCCGCTTCGGCGCCGATGTGGTGCTCGCCATCGAGCACCCCGCGTTGGCGACATTCGCGCGCGAGGCCGTCGCCGCGACCATCGCACAGCGCGCCAAAAGCGCGACGTATCGCGCAATCGTGCTCGGCTTCACGGCTCAGGGTCGCGACCTCGGGCCACGGCTCGCCGCGAAGCTCGATGCGCCGATCGTCAGCGACGTCACCGAAGTCCAGATCGCGGGAGACTCGCTCACGGTCAAGCATCCGGCATACGCGAACAAGGTTGTCGTGACGCTCTCGATCACGGGAACGCCGGCCATTGTCAGCGTCAGGCCGAGCGCGTTTGCAGCCACGGAAGTGGCGCGCGCGGCGCGTGTCGAGCCGCTGGCGCCGGCGATCGATCCCGCCACGACGCGGGTGAAGGTCGTTCAGGTGATCGAAGGCGCGAAGGGCCGTCCCGATCTCGCCGACGCGCCGGTGATCGTCGCGGGCGGCCGCGGTCTCAAGGCACCGGAGAATTTCAAACTTGTTGAAGATCTCGCCGACGCGTTCGGGAATGCCGCCGTCGGTGCGACGCGCGCCGTCACCGACGAAGGCTGGCGACCGCACGCGGACCAGATTGGCCAGACTGGACGGCAGGTGAGCCCACAGTTGTACGTCGCCGTCGGCATCTCGGGCGCCATCCAGCACCTCGCGGGCATGCGCACGTCGAAGACGATCGTGGCGATCAACAAGGACAGGGAAGCGCCGATCTTCAAGGTCGCCGACTACGGCATCGTCGGCGACGTGCTCGAGGTCGTACCGGCGCTCACGCGGGCGGTGCGCGAGGCGAAGAAGGGACACTGATCACGGGGCCGATCGCATGACCGCGCAGAACGTCGTCTTCCTGTTTGTTCTCACCATCGCGTTCGGCCTGTTCTCGCTCAACGTTCAGCGCCTCGTGTCCTATTTGCGGCTCGGTCTGTCCGAGAACCGCAGTGATCATCACTGGGCGCGGCTCGCCAACGTGCTGCGCGTCGGCATCGCACAGACGAAGATTCTGCGCGAGCCCGTTGCCGGCTTGATGCACGCGACGATCTTCTGGGGCTTTGTCGTTCTCACGGCGGGCACCGTAGAGATCTTCCTTCAGGGTGTCTGGACTGGCTTCTCCTACGAGCGGATTCTCTGGCATCCGCTCTATGCGCTCTACGCGGCGTCGCAGGACGTGTTCGCGGTGCTCGTCCTCGCCGCGGTGGCGTTCGCCTTTTATCGGCGGCTCGTTCTGCATCCCAGGCGTCTCGAGGGCGACCGCATCGAACATCTCGACGCGTACATCATTCTCGGCCTCATCGGCGGGCTCATGATCACGCTGTTGTTCGCGAACGCCTTTCTCTCGGTGCTGCAGCCCAGCGCGGTGGGTCCGGAGAAGTTCATTTCACGGGCGCTGGCGCGCCCCTTCGCCAATAGCTCCGCCCGTTTCGCGGGCACGGCCCAGCTGACATTTTGGTGGGCGCATGTCCTACTCGTTCTGATTTTTCTGAACTATCTGCCGTACTCGAAGCACCTGCACGTCGTCAGCTCACTCATCAACGTCTACTTCTCGAACACGAGCTGGAACGCCGAGCACGCGGCGATGCGGCCGATGGATCTCGAGGCGGAGACGGAGACGTTCGGCGCCGCGGACGTCGAGCAGCTGACGTGGAAAAACCTGCTCGACGGCTACTCGTGCACGGAATGCGGCCGGTGCACTGCGGCCTGCCCGGCGAATCTCACCGGAAAGGTGCTGAGTCCGCGCAAGATCGTCGTCAACACGCGACAGCGGTTGATGGAGCGCGGCCCGGTGCTCACCGGCGACACGATGGCTTTCTTCGGCGGGGATCTCGTGCACGGCGAGGGGCACGAAGCGGCGCAAGCGTCAGGCTCCGGGGACGGCGCCGGCCATCGGCTGCTCGACGGCTATATCACCGAGGAGGAGCTCTGGCAGTGCACGAGCTGCCGAGCGTGCGTGCAGGAGTGTCCAGTCTCGATCGACCAGCTGGACATCATCAACCAGATGCGCCGCAATCTGGTGCTGTCGGAGTCGCGCTTTCCCGCCGAGATCCAGCCGGCATTCGAAGCGCTGGAGCGGAACGGTGCTCCCTGGGCTTTCGACCCCGGCGATCGCGCCCGGTGGGCGGACGGCATGTCGATTCCGACGATGGCCGAGCTTGCAGAACGGGGCGAGCGCCCGGACGTGCTCTTCTGGGTCGGCTGCATGGGCTCCTTCGATGACCGCGCCAAGAAGATCAGTGTCGCCTTCGCGCGCGTTCTCCAAGCCTGTGGTATTCGCTTCGCGATCCTCGGCCAGGAGGAGCATTGCCATGGCGACCCGGCGCGGCGCATGGGGAACGAGTACCTGTACCAGATGCTGGCGAAGGACACGATCGAGACCTTCAATCGTTATCGGGTCACGACCGTTGTTACCAGCTGCCCACACTGCTTTCACCAAATTGGAAACGAATTCCCGCAGCTCGGCGGCAATTACGAGGTCATTCACCATTCGACGTACATCGAGCGACTGCTGGAGCTGCAGCTCGTTCCGCTCACGACCGAGGAGGGCCGCCGCCTAACGGTGGCGTATCACGACTCCTGCTATCTCGGCCGCTACAATGACGTGTACGACGCGCCGCGCGAGACGCTGCGTCGCGCGCTGCCGGTGGTGAATCTCGTCGAAGCGCCGCGCTCGCGCGACCGCGGGCTCTGCTGCGGCGCGGGGGGCGGCCGGATGTGGATGGAGGAGCGGCAGGGCAAGCGAATCAACATCGAGCGCACCGAGGAGCTGCTCGCGACGGGCGCGGAGGCGATCGCGGTCGCGTGCCCCTTCTGCATGACGATGATGAGCGACGGCCTCAAGGCGAAGGAATCCAGTGTGCCGGTGTTGGATATTGCGGAGGTCGTGGCATCTCGGCTCGCGTGACAGCCGCCGACTAACGTCGCAGGCGATAGAGTCGAATCGTCTGGCGAATGGGGCCGTCGACGAAGGGCGCCTCTTCGCGCCCCACGACGTGCAGGCCGCGCTCGCGCGCATCGCGCATGAACTCCTCGGCGGCAATACGGCCGGGGTCCGCGATGATCGCTTCGCCGTCGCGCTTGAGGGTGACGTCGATCGCGCGGGCAACGAGCTTGCCATACGCGCGTTCGTACAGCACGTCGGAGCCGACGACGAGGTCGAAGCGGCCGAGGTCTGTCGGGAGCTTTCGCCAGTCCACGAGACGAGTATCGAGCTCTTTACCCGTGAGTTGAGCGACGTTCAGCCGCGTGAAGCGCAGCGCGTCGTCATAATAGTCCGTCGCGCAGACGTCGTAGCCGGCCAGCACCGCCATGGTGGCGACGAGGCCCGCGCCGCAGCCAAGCTCCAACAGCCTGCGGCCGGTGCCAGGCAGTTGCGCGATATGTGCGGCGAGGACTCGCGCGGACGGCCAGATGTCGGCCCAGTATGGCATGCGTTCGTCTCGCTCGAAGTCGGCCTCGTTGATCAGGTCTTCGGCGCTCGCCGGATGGAGCAGCTTCAGCTCGTGGCCGGCGATACAGAGTCGCGTCTCGGCCGTTCGGAATCGTCGCTCGAGGGTCGCGCGCTCGCTCACGACATTCATCAGAGCGCCAGCTCCGCGGCGCGCAGTGGCCGATCGCCTAACGGGAGCGCCCGAAGCATCGTTCCCGGCGACACCGGACCGCGGCCGTACTGCTCGAGCGGAACGACGAGGAGCGCATCGGCGCGCGCCATCGACGTCAGCAGACCCGAGCCTTGTGGGCCGGTGAGTCGCGCGCGCAATTGGCCGCCCTCGTCGGGAGCGACGGTGACGCGAAAGAAATGGGTGAGTGGTGCCGCGATGCTCACCTCATCGTCCACGACGACGGAGAACGGCCGAGGGAAGGGCAGCAACTCGCCACGTAATCGCCGAATCGCGGGCCGAGCGAAGAGCTCGAAAGTCACCATTGCCGAAACCGGATTGCCGGGCAGGCCGAGCCAGGGCATGCCGCCGAGCAGACCGAAGCCTAACGGGCCGCCAGGCCGGATCTTGACGCGCCAGAATCGCATCCGCGCGCCCAACTCGCGCAGCACCTCGCGCGTGAAGTCATATGTCCCGACGGAGACGCCACCCGAGGTGAGCACGAGATCACACTTCGCGTCGCGCGCTTCCTCGATTCGTGTCCTGAGCGCGTCGCGATCATCGGGGCAGATGCCAAGGTCGACGACTTCGGCGCCCGCCTCGGCGACGGCCGCGCGCAGCGTGTAACTGTTGCTGCTCACGATGCGGCGGCCGGCCAATACTTCGTCGAAGGCGTCGAGGTCTACCACCTCGTCTCCGGTGGAGAGCACGGCGACGCGCGGCCGGCGATGGACGACAATCTCGCGAGCGCCCACGGACGCGAGGACGCCGACCTGCGCCGGGCCCAACGAAGTCCCAGCGCGAGCCGCCACCTCTCCGGCGCGAAGGTCCTCGCCCCGCGGCCGCACGTTGCGTCCGGCATCGCGGGCGTCGATGATCAGAACTCGCTCATCGCCCCGATCGGTGTCTTCGACGCGGATGACACTGTCGGCGCCCTCGGGCACGGGCGCACCGGTCATGATCCGCATCGCCGTACCCGGGGCGAGCGGCATGGTCGGCTGCGCGCCGGCGGCAATCGTGGCGGTGACGGGCAGGGCGACGGGTGCGTCGCTGCGCGCGCCGCGCACATCGGCGGCGCGCACGGCATAGCCGTCCATGGAGGAGTTGTCCCAAGGCGGCAGCGCGAGCGGCGACGTCACCTCACGCGCCAGCACCCTTCCCGCCGCCTGGACGAGCGAGATGGTCTCCGACGCCATCGGACGCAGCTCGGCGAGGACGGCGGCGCTCGCCTCCGTCACGGTGAGTGACGTCCGCGGCGCCGCTTCGGCAGAGGTCACGGCAACGTCAATGCGGCGAGGCGCGCGGCGATGACGTCCTGCACGTGCGTGACGTCACCCGCGGGTACCGTCCAGTTGTTCGAGAGCATGCTGAAGATCAGCGTGCGGCCATTCGCGGTCTTGACGTATCCGGAGAGCGATCGGGCGTTCGCCACCGAGCCGGTCTTGGCATGCACGTTATTCTCCGCCGCCGTGCCGCGCATCCGGGTCCTGATCGTGCCGTCGACGCCAGCGATAGGCAGCGCGTCGTAGAACAATGGGAAGTTGGGCGACTTTCGCATCACATCGAGAATGTGCACGAGCGCTTCCGGCGCGAGGTAGTCGTAGCGCGAGAGACCGCTGCCGTCGCGGATGACATACGTGTTAGGCGGAACGCCCCACGTCGCCAGTTGGCGTTCCACGACTCTACGCCCGCTGTCGGCCGTGCCCGCGCCGCCACGCTCCAGGCCGATGGTGCGGAGCAGCACCTCGGCGATCTGATTCTGCGATGGCTTGAGGAGGGCCGGCAGAATCTCACGGAGCGGTTTGGAGTGGATGGTCACGATCGTATCGCCTCTCGTCGTCGTCGTGTCGTTCCCCACCGCGCTGGAATCGATGGTAATCCCGCGGTCGCGCAACGCTTCGGCGAAGGCCGACAGGTACGCGAGGTCCGGGTCGCGATGAGTGATCTCTAATGTGACGCTGTCTCCGGCGACGACGCTGCCTGTCACGACGACGTCTCCGCGCAGCGTATCCTTGCGCACGGAGAGCTCGCGCCGCCTGGCAAATCGGGAGGGTCCGATCGGACACGGCCCTGTGGAGGCGGAATCGCCGGCCGTGCAGGTTGGCATGGCGATCGTCGTGATTGTCGTGCGCAGAGCAGGGAAGGTGCGCGCTGGCTTCGTCTCGACGTGCGCGGAGTCGCCGGGATGAGCGCCGCCATGCACGCGGATCTCGCTGAAGCCCTCGTTGAACAACAGCTCGTCCACACCCGCGGAATACGAAGACTCTAAATCCTCCCAGGACCAGCCATAGCCGAGCACGGGCCCGGGAAAGGCGTTTCCGGCAGCGACCAACTGTCCGGCGATGCGACGAATGCCGTGGGCGGCGAGCGAGTCGGCCATCGCGTGGAGCGGGATCATCGCGTCCGTCCACATATGATCGCTGATCGTCGGATCACCGCGGCCGACGACGGCGAGGTTTCCCGCGAGCGTGCCATCGCGGATCGGGCCCCGAGCGACGAGACTCGTGCGATAGGTGAAATCCGGACCGAGTTGCTCGAGCGCGACCGAGCTCGTGACGACTTTCATGTTGGAGGCGGGGAGGAACAGCTTGCCCGCATTCCGGGAGTACACCGTATCGCCGCGCTCCGGATCGACGACGAGAATGCCCCAGAAGGCATTGTGGAATTCCGGCGCGTCGGCGAGAGAATCGATTGTCGCGACGAGCGCTGCCCGCTCGTTGCGGGCCGCACTACCGCGATGAAGGGCGCCAGACGAGGCGCAACCGGCGGCGACTGCGACAATGCCGAATGACGACAGGGCAAATGCGGGACTTCGAATCATCGGTGCTCCGCTGACGTTCCGAGTAAGGGATTGGCGGCGCGCTCGTCGCCGCGCTCGAGTTGCTGTACGGCCGCGAGGTCGGCGGCGCTGTTGATGTTGGCAAAGAGTCGCGCCGGTGGTCCGAACGCGGCGATTTCGTCAGGCGACAGGATCACGCACGCCGGCAGCTCGTTTATGAACGCCGCGAGGCGGCGCTCTGCCCGATCGAGCTGCCGCTCGATGACCGGCAACGCGCGCTTCGGATAATACGCACACAGCGGCTCCGGTCCGTATGGACCCGCGGGAATGACGGCCACGTCGCCTGCCTGCCCGACTTCGCGAAGGCGCGCGAGCAGTGCCGCCGGGACGAAGGGCATGTCCCAGGCGACAACGAGGGCAGCCTCGCGACAATAGGTGAGCGCGCTGTGCAGTCCGATGAGGCTCGAGCGCGCGGCGCGGACGTCGGGGCGCGCCGTGACCGAGGACACACATTCACGAATGGCCGGATCGTTGGTGATGAGCAAAAGCTCATCACTCACCGGCCGCAGCGCCTCGAGCACGCGATCGACGACGCGTTGGTCATCGACGACGGCGAGCCCTTTTGGCATGCCGCCGAACCGCGTGTTGGCACCGCCGGCGAGCACGACGCCGCTGCAATGCCGGACGGGGGACGAGGGGGGCGGGACGTGCGGTGCGGGGAGGTCGAACATGTCCTAAGACTGTCGTCGCGTCTGCGTGGGCGCTACGGGCTGACTCAGTCCTCAGAATAGCTGGCGCTGAGTGTCGCGTCTTCCGCGACCGTCACCCTCACCACGCGCGCCGCCGACGTGCTCGACGCGAGGTTGGCACCAACACGCTCGAAAATGAATCGCGCGAGATTCTCACCGGTCGGAACGAGCTTGCCTTCGCCGAACTCCGGCACGTCGACGTTGATGTTGCGGTGGTCGAATCGGTCGCGCACCTCGTCACGCAGAATGCGATCGAGCACGGCGAGGTCGACGATCATCCCCGTTTGCGGATCGATCTCACCGCGCACGGTGACGTCGCAGATGTAGCTATGCCCGTGATAACTGGGACGTGCGCAGAGACCAAAGACCTGCTCGTTGCGTTCGTCCGACCAGCTCGCAATGCGGTACCGATGCGCCGCGGCGAATGCCACGCGACGGGTGAGAAGGGAAGGCATGCGGGTAGAGGGTAGAGGGTAGAGGGTGAAAAAGGAACGAAGGCCGACGGCTTTGCCGTCGGCCTTCCCTCTTCCAAACCGCCGCCCTCTACCGTCTAGTGATCCTCGCCAAACTCTCCGCGCTCATCCTGTCCCGGATATCCCTCAGGGGTTGGTGCCTCGGGCGGGATCCAGGGTGTGCCTTCCTCGATCGCATGGCCGACGTCGCTGGTACCGAAGAGCTCCGCGTCGAGGTCCTCACGCTGCGTCTCAGTCTCCGGACTGATGCCCACCGGACGATCGCCGAGGAGGCGTCCCGCTTCTGCTTCGTCTTCGGCGAGGCTGTCGTCGATTGCCTCGGGACTGAGAGCGCGACGCACCGGGTCGACAAAGATGTTGTTCTCGTAGTCTTCGATTCCGAGCACGTCCGTGACGATGTGCTCCGCGATCCGGCGCTCCTCGTCTGTGCCGACGCGGCCGTCGAGGATCACCTGGCCTTCACGCACGTTGATGGTGAGGTCGTCGATGTCGAGGGCGCTGTCTGAGGCGAGGTGCTCGCGCACGAGCCCTCGGAGCTCATCGTCGCTCAAATCGTCGATGTCGTTAACGTCTTCGAAGTCGCGGGCCATGTCATCCTCGGTGCGCCTCCCGATCGACGAAAGCGCGCGCGTCGATCGTCAGCGCGAGAAGAGATACGAGATGCCGATCGACAGAGCCGGATTGTTCCTCCAGACCGACTTATCCTGCCCAGTGATCACCGGTGGTACGTTCACTGTGGGGCGGAAGTACACGTCGGGATAGCGAATGGAGGTCAAGCGGTTCGTGAAATCGGCGCGGATCTGATATCGGCCGCCCGGCACGTAGCGCAGCGCGGCACCCCAGGTGAGTGCAAAGCGGGTGCCGTATTTGAATCCGCCGACATCCGTGCTGTTCTTGAAATCGGACATGAATCCGGCGCCTGCCTTCACCATCGGCACGAGATCATGCCAGCTGCGCGCGCCAGTGAGACTCATGCCCAATCCAAAATCAGCACTCCACACTGGCCAGCTCTGATCGCCAAGAAAACGTGTCGCCAGCGGTTTATTCGGATCGACCACGAGCCGCTGCGAGCCGATTCGTGTGATCTCGCCGGTGAGATGCGCCGGTCCCCCCGCGCGCCACTCGTAACGCAGCCCGAAGAGAGGCGCGCTCTGCGGCGCGACACCCGCTGGATCGCCGCGGCCCCAATAGTAACCGACGATCGGCGTGATCTCCTGCGAGTAGGTGAGGTCAAGGTACGGGCTGCTCGCCGGCGTATGGCCGACAACCTGGGCGCGCGCCGTAGCGGCAGCTATGAACAGCAGCGCGAGGGGCGCTGATTTGCGAAAACTCACGTACGAGCTCCTTGCAGTCGTCTCAGGTCCGTGCCGGTCATTTCACTCGGCTGATCGATACCGAGCATGGCGAGAATCGTGGGTCCCACGTCGCAGAGCGCGCCGCCGTCACGAAGGGGTCGATCACCGTCGGGGTCGACGACGATGAACGGCACCGGATTCGTCGTGTGCGCCGTGTGCGGGCCGCCAGTCTCCGGGTCGATCATCATCTCGCAGTTTCCGTGATCGGCGGTGATGAGTAAACGCGTACCAACCTTCTGCGCCGATTTCACGACACGCGCGAGGCACTCGTCAACCGTCTCCACCGCCTTGATCGTGGCGGGTATCGATCCGGTGTGACCGACCATGTCGCCGTTGGCGTAGTTGCACAGCGTGAAGTCGTGCTCGTTCTTCTCGATCGAGTCGCACAGCACGTCCGTGATTCCGAAGGCACTCATTTCGGGACACAGATCGTAGGTCGCGACCTTCTGGCTGGGCACGAGCAGGCGATCTTCGCCCTTGAAGGGCGTCTCGATGCCACCGTTGAAGAAGTAGGTCACGTGGGCGTACTTCTCGGTCTCCGCCGTCTTGAACATCGTCATGTCCGAGTTTGACACCACTTCGGCCACGATGTTCTTCATTGACTGCGGCGGGAACGCGACCGGCACGTCGAAGGTGCGGTCGTAGGACGTCATGGTCGCGACGGCGACTTTCGGCCGATCGGAAAGCTCGAAGCCGTCGAACGTCGGATCGGTGAGCGAGCGGACGATCTGCCGCATGCGATCCGCGCGGTAATTGAAGCAGATGACGACGTCGCCATCGCGGATGGGCGCGACCGGCTTTCCGTCACCGTTCACGATCACCGTCGGGACGACGAATTCGTCAGTGACGTCCCGCTCGTACGATGCTCGAATGACCTCGAGCGGATCCGTGCCGCTGGGGCCGACGCCGTTCACCGCGACGCGATACCACTTTTCCGTGCGATCCCATCGCTTGTCGCGGTCCATCCCATAGTAGCGGCCACCGACGCTCGCGATGACGGCTTTGCCGGCGGCGCGCTCAATCAGGTCGCGCATGTAGCCGAGGCCGGACCGCGGCATGGTATCGCGTCCGTCGAGCATGGCGTGGATGGCGACACGCGACACGCGCTCCCGCGCGCAGAGGTCGATGAGCGCGTACAGATGCTGATCGATCGCGTGCACGCCGCCCTTCCCGATGAGCCCAACGAGATGGAGCGTGCTTTTCGACTGCTTCGCCTTCTGACACGCGTCGACGAAGGCGCGGTTGCGAAAGAAGCCGCCGTCGGCGATCGCGCGGTCGATGCGCACGAGATCCTGCATTACGACGCGTCCCGCGCCGAGATTCAGGTGACCGACCTCGCTGTTGCCGATCTGGTGTTCCGGCAGTCCAACCGCCAGACCGGAAGCCGCGAGCAGCGTTTGCGGGTGCCGCTTGGTCAGCGCGTCCCAGGTAGGCGTCTGCGACAAGGCGATTGCGTTTCCTTCCCGCTCAGCGCGGTATCCCCACCCGTCGAGAACGACCAACACGACGGATCGCCTGCTCTCCTTGCCCATCGATGCTTTATTCCTTGGCTTGCCGTACGATACGGACCCCGGTGCTCGGGGGTGGTGTAGTGTGGGCGGGAAATCTAGCTGGATGCCGCGACTGCGTAGGCCGCTGTGACGCGGGCACGTGGCGCGATCGCACCTCGACGCGTCCATGAGGATGGATCGAGGGCTCCAGTCGAGGGCGCCACATTTGGACCCCCTTCAGTTCAGCGGATGGAAAGCCAAAAGCAGATCACTGGCGGCGGAGATTTGAAAGCGCGAATGATGGAACAACAGACGCCCGAGCGCTTCGCCAGCCCGCCCCGTCCTCAGTTTCCGGAACGCCGTCGGCCGCAGTGGCGGGAATTCCGGCGCGCCTATCCCGGCATCCTGGCCACTATGGGTTTCTCGCTCTGCCTGCTCGTCGCCATGGATGTCTGGCTTGTGAAAAAGCGCGAGCGGTACGTCGAGGAGGATGCGCGCCTTCGCGAGAGCATGTCGGGACTCCAGCGCCAGCAGGCCGATGCCATCCTGTCGAACGAGCAGAACAAAGTGAGAATGATGATCGAGCTCGTTAAGAGACAGGCGCAGGTGGACAAGCAGCTGCACCTGGCCGTACCGGTCGACAGCGGGGTGATGTACCTGGAGCAGGACGGCGCGCTGCTTCGCGAAATGCCGGTCCAGGTCGGGCCGGAGCGGCGCGTAGGCATGCCACCAGACACCGTTTTTATGGCGGCCCCGCGCGGTACCCGAACGGTCGAACGGATTCTCAGTGTCGACGACGCGTGGGAGGTACCGGCGTGGGTCTATACCGACCGAGGCGTTGCGGTGCCCACCGATCGCACTTTGAAGGGCGCGCTCGGACCTGCGGCGGTCGTTCTCGTGGGCGGCACCGTGATCTACTCGATGCCGTCAGTCGGGCCGCTCAACGATTCGAGCTATGTCCTCCCCGGCGGCGTCAGGACTCGCGCCGCCGATCTGCAGGCGATCGCGGCCAATCTGAAAGCGGGAATGACTGTCTACTTCTATTGATGATGACGCTCAACGACGCGCCGAGATGGGGCTGATACGCTTTGTTCGCAACGGTGGACGGATCGCATGGATCCTGATCGCGACGGTCGTCGTCATGACCGTTGGGAGCACGATGCTGTTCGCCAACACGCTCGACGTGCGCTACCGGCGTGACATCAGCCGCATCGTGTACAACCACAACACGGGATTGCTCGATCAGATCCGCCGCGAGATCGGCGAGTCGAGCGACAGTCTGAACAAGATGCTCGCGAGCAGCCCCGACGCCCCGACGCGCGACAAGCCATACGTGGTGGTTTCGATTGCCGATCATCGGCTCTGGTACAAGCTCGCCGACTCCACTCTCTTCACGACCCAGGTGGCGACGGGCAGCGGCAAAATCCTAGAGAAGTCGGGCGGGGGCAGTCACTGGCGATTCGAGACCCCGCGTGGCCGCCTCGTGGTCGAGTCCAAGGAGCAGGACCCGGAGTGGGTGCCGCCAGACTGGCATTTCGTGGAGCAGGCCCAGAAGCGAGGGCTGGGTCTCGTTCACCTCAACCGCGGCCAGAGCATACCGCTCGCGGACGGGTCTCAGATCGCCGTTGACGGCATCGACGTCGTCAAGAAATTCCCCGATGGCCACGACCAGCCGCTGGAGGCGCAGGAAGGGAAGGAGATCATCGCCAACGGCAACATCATCATTCCCCCCTACGGTACGCGGCAGCGGAAATACAAGGGTGTGCTTGGCACTTTCCGACTGAACCTGGGTGACGGTTACGCTCTCCACGGCACGGACGAGCCGACGTCGATTGGCCGCTCGGTCAGCCACGGATGCGTCCGTCTACGAAACGAAGACATCGAGACGTTGTACAACATCGTCCCCGTCGGGACGCCTGTTTATATCTATTAGAAGTACACCAACAGCAGATCCTTCGCTTTGCTCAGGTCGACATTCGCCTGTCATCACTGGCCGCTCGGTCAGCCAGGCAACGATTTTCCCGGCTGAATCGTCTAACATTGGAGTGCCTGTTTGGCTAAGTTGTGGCCAGGCAGGGGCGTGCGCCGCCACCACAGCGTACGCCACCGTGAAATCGTGTCATAGATCGCTGAGCTTTCCCAAGTGCTCAGCGTAGCGTGGTTTACGCCGGCGGCTCCCCCACCCGCCGCCGTCGTCTGCCTCAGGAGGTTGCTCGAATCATGTCGGTGTCCAGCCGCAGCGGCCCGGGTCGCGTTGCGTACGCGCTCGCGTGTGTCGTAATCCTCGGTGCTGTCATTGCGCCCCGGACTGCGTGCGCCGCGCCAGCGGCTGGATTCGTATCGAGCAACGACTCCCTTCTCGCCGCCGCCGCTCGGAAGTCGAAGCTGGTGCCCGTGGATGACTCGCTGCGTGGGCGCAGCGGAAAGCTGCTCATGCGGCTGGTTACCAGAGCCCGCGCGACGCTGGCGCTGCCACTCTTCGCCCGTTTCTTCGGCGACTCGTCGATCGAGCGCCCCGGCCTCTATTCTCTCCCCGACAGCATCCTCGCCCATCCCTTCACGTTCATCGCGCTGCGGCCCTTCAGTGACAAGCAGAAGGGGCGAGTGGGATCGTATCGCATCGGGTTCTGGCCGAGCGAACGAGGGCGCCTGACGACGGACGCCTACGAGAATCCCGACGGCTTCATCGAGGTCACGCCCGAGAATCAGGGCATGCAGATCTCGGAACACTTCCGGCTCTCCGATTTCCTGACGCACGACCAGCGCGACATCTGGCCGAAGTACCTCGTGCTCAATGAAGATCTCGTCGACAAGTTGGAGCTCGTGTTTGCGCAGCTCCAGAGAGATGGCGTTCGCGTAAATCGGATGGTGATCATGAGCGGCTTCCGCACGCCCTGGTACAACCGGCATGGCGGACACGTGGGAGGACGAGCCGAGCTCAGTCGCCACATGTATGGAGACGCCGCAGACGTCTACGTGGACAATGGCAGCGGCCGCATGGCCGATCTGAACCATGACGGACGCGTCGACTCGCGCGACGCGAAGGTCATCCTGCGGGCGGTGGAAGAAGTCGAGCATGAGCATCCCGAGCTCTCGGGTGGCGTCGGCGTGTATCGCGCGACGCGAGCACATGGGCCATTTGCCCATATCGATGTGCGCGGCTGGCGCGCGCGTTGGGGGAGATCCTGATGCCGGCCGAGGCGCGGCCCTCATCGGCGGATCAAGTTCCCTCTCGCAGGCGAAGAGCCACTCGTTACGCAGTCTGGGCGTCGCGCACCGTATTCGGCGCGGCGGCTCTCGGCGCAATGCAGTTCGTGCACGCCCCACCGGTGCCCCGCGCGCCGTTCGCGCAGTTTGTCGGGCCGAGCGCCTGGGCGTCGGGCGACGCTTTCGGAACGAGCCGCGGGCTCAAGCTCCGCTTCACGCTCCCCGGTCAGCAGGTCGAGTTTCCGCTCGCCGTTGCTGAAGATCCATCGGGTTTAACGTACCAGTGGGTCTCGGCGACCGACAACGATGCGGTGACCACGCCCCTTCCCGTCGCGGGCGCGACGCTCACGGCGCCACCGCGCGCGGGCTTCTACCAGCTTCAGCTCAACCATCGTATTGCGGGTGATTCGGCTCAGGTGAGCGAGCGCGTGTCCGAGCCGACGCTGGCCGTGATGGTACCCTTCGCCGAGAAGGCAGCCGGGGTGCTGAACGGCTATCGCATTGGAACGTACCTGGCCGAACGGCTACGAGGCTCCCATGAGGACGAGCCGCAGGGTTTTCTCGAGGTGCAGCCGGGTGACGTCGCTCTCAGCGTGAGCAAGCACTTCCGCCTCGGCGACTTCATCACGCACGACGCACAGGAGGCGGTGTGGCCGAAGTACGTCGCGCTGAATCCAAAGCTGCTGGACAAGCTCGAGCTGGTGGTGGCCCAGGTGGCGAAGATGAGGGGCATGTCGCCCGATTCACTGACCGCGCTCGACGTCCATTCGGGATTCCGCACGCCAGCGCATAACGCTCAGGTGGAGCGCTCCGCGCGCGACAGCAGGCATCAATACGGCGACGCGGCGGACATCGTGATCGATGCCGACGGCGACGGCAGAATCACTCGTGCCGACAGCAAGATCATCGCGAACGCGGTCGATTCGGTCGAGGAGTTGCACCCGGATCTGATCGGCGGGTTGGGCATCTACACGAGCAACCGTTACCGTACGCCATACGTACACATCGACGCGCGTGGTCATCGATCGCGATGGCGGGGATAGCGTTCAGCGTTGAGCGTTGGGCGTTGACGTCGTGACAGCGCGCTCAACGCGCCACGCTCAACGCGTTCGGCACGAAGCTCGCACCCTCGAGCAGGCAGGCGTTGCACGAACTCTCTCGCAAGCACGTCAATGAACGAGCACCTTCGCGAACGCATCATCAGGAAGCTGGACACGCTTGCTGACGAGCGTGGTTATCAAATCCTCGATTACGTGGAGTTTCTGGAGTCGCGGTACGCGGAACGCCAGCAAGCCGGCGGTACCGCGTTCACTCGCTTCACCGAGGCAGTCGAGGATCGACTTCGGGCGGGCAAGGTCTCAGCGACGACGATCGGCGAGGCGATGAATCTGATGAATCGCGCGGCCAACGTGCTGAACGGCGCACTGGCCGCAGGTCGATCGGTGGCGAACGATATTGTGAGCGCGACCAAATCGACGGGGCCCAACCAGACGACCACGCCCTCGACCACCGGACAGCAGCCGACGACGACGCAGAGCGCGTCGTCCACTCAGACTGCTAACGAAGCATCATCGCCCGCGCGCGACACGAAGGTCCCGGGCAGCGGGGAGGAGAAGCTCTAATGGCGACTGCGGCACGCCGAAGGCCGGCAGCGGAGGAATCCCAGCGCGACGCGCGCTCCAAGGGCAAGCGTCACGTGCCCCGCAGGGGCGCGAAACGCACGGTACTGCACTATATCCGTCAGTTGCCGAACTTCGTACGACTGCTCCTCGGCTTGATTACCGATCCCCGCGTCGCGCTGGTGGACAAGGTGCTCGTGTTCGGAGCCATCGCGTACATCGTGACGCCAATCGACCTCATTCCGGATTTCATTCCATTCATCGGTGAGGTCGATGACGTGTATCTCCTCGTGATCGCGCTGCAGCGCTTGATCTCGAATGCCGGCAGGCTGGTGCTGCTCGATCACTGGGGCGGTGAGGCGGAGGATCTCTCGGATCTGAATCTGCAGGGCGCGCTCGCAGCCGCTGCGTTCTTCCTGCCGCGACGGATACGCCGACGGTTGAGAGTGATTGGGCGGTAGTACGTGACGCGTGGAAGGTCTGGACCCAAGTAGGCAAGGCGCCTACATTTCGCCATGGCGACCACAACTCGACCTCCGACACAGCCCGCGCCTCGCGATCGAAGAGGCAGCGGGCTTTCGCGCGTTAAAGGGGCAGAAACCGAAGAATCCGAGCCCCGCGTGCGCATCGACGTCGCGCTCACGTTCGACGACGTCCTCCTCGTTCCTGGCCATTCGGTGACGCACCCGCGTGAGGTGGAAATTTCCTCGCGCTTCACGCGCGGCATTCAGCTTCGCATCCCACTTGTTTCGGCGGCGATGGACACCGTCACCGAATCCGACATGGCGATCGCGATGGCGCGGGCGGGCGGCATTGGCGTTCTGCACAAGAACATGTCCATCGATCGGCAGGCAGCCGAAGTCGATCGTGTGAAGCGGTCGGAGTCGGGAATGATCCTGAATCCGATCACGCTTCGTTCGGGTGACAGCGTGCGTGAAGCGAATGCCCTGATGAATCGCTTTCGGATCTCCGGTGTGCCGATCGTCGATGAAGAGGGCAAGCTCGTCGGCATCATCACCAACCGCGATCTGCAATTCGAGCGCAATCTCGATCGACCGCTGCGTGAAGCGATGACCCGCGACCGGCTCGTAACCGCGCCCGTCGGGACGACGTTGGACGAAGCAGAGGAGATCCTCGCTCGGCATCGCATCGAGAAGCTGCCCGTGGTGGACGAGACGGGCACGCTGCGCGGCTTGATCACGGTGAAGGACATTCACAAGCGGCGGCAGTATCCGGACGCGAATAAGGATCAATACGGCCGGCTACGGGTCGCGGCGGCAATCGGCAGCACCGGGGACTTCATCGTCCGCGCGAAGGCGCTGATCGAAGCCGGGGTCGACGCGATCGTCATCGACACCGCACACGGCCACAGCGAGGCCGTTCTCGTCGCGACGGCGGAGATACGGCAGCGCTTCCCTGAAGTGCAGCTCATCGCGGGCAACGTCGCGACGCGGGAAGGGGCACGTGCACTCGTGGAGCGGGGTGTGGATGCGGTGAAAGTGGGCGTGGGTCCCGGGTCGATCTGCACGACCCGTGTCGTCACCGGTGTGGGAGTTCCGCAGCTGACGGCGATTCTGGAGTCGGTCGAGGGGGCTGGCGACGTGCCCGTCATCGCCGACGGTGGTATCAAGTACTCCGGTGACGCCGTGAAGGCGCTGGCCGCCGGTGCATCGAGCGTGATGATGGGGTCGATGCTCGCGGGCACCGAAGAGAGTCCCGGCGAGGCTTTCCTGCTCGAGGGACGGCGCTTCAAGATGGTGCGTGGCATGGGAAGTCTCTCGGCGATGCAAGACGGAAGCGCCGATCGGTACTTCCAGGAGGGCGAGCTCTCGCCGCGCAAATTGGTGCCCGAGGGAATCGAGGGGCGAGTGCCGTACAAGGGCCCTGTGAGCGATGTGCTCTTTCAAATGGTTGGTGGTCTACGCAGCGGCATGGGATACGTGGGCTGCGCGACGATCGACTCGCTCCGCTCCGATCCCCAATTCGTGCGCATAACGATGGCAGGGCTGCGTGAGTCGCACCCGCACGACGTGACGATCACGCGGGAAGCGCCTAACTACAGTCTGTAGAGCGTGGCGCGTTGTGCGTGGCGCGTCATAATGAACGAAGCGTTGAGGTGGTGGTGAGTGTTCGAGTGACTCGCGCTTTATTAACGCTTCGTTCCTTTCATCCGCGCCCCGCGCCCCGCTTCCCGCGCCACGCCTTGACAATCGGCCCGACAACGGGCGAACTTCACGCGTTGCGCCGCTGTATACAAAAATCTTCTGTTGGTGATCGTGCGCGCGCAGCAAAACGTCTTCGCTCTACGTAATCGAGCGATTCCCTCACACTGCGGCATGCCTGTGCCGCGACGACGACTCCGCACGTCCCCGGAGACTCCACCATGGGTTTGTGGTCGACGAAGAGCATTTCGCTACTTCAGCAGGAAGCGTCGGCTGAAGGACAGCACACGCTGCGGCGCGCACTCGGCGCGCTGAACCTCACCACCCTCGGCATCGGCGCGATCATCGGCGCGGGCATCTTCGTGCTCACCGGTACCGCGGCCGCCCAGTACGCCGGACCCGCCGTGGTCTATTCGTTCATCTTTGCGGGCTTCGGCTGTCTATTCGCGGGACTCTGTTACGCGGAGTTCGCGGCGATGATCCCGATCGCCGGCAGCGCGTACACCTACGGCTACGCGACGCTCGGCGAGTTGGTCGCATGGATCATCGGATGGGACCTGATCCTGGAGTATCTCTTCGGCGCCGCGACAGTGGCCGTGGGTTGGTCCGGCTACTTCGCGGCGTTCATGAATGAGATCGGGATCAGGATGCCGCTGGCGTACTCACAGGCGCCGCTCGACGTCGTCGGCACTCACAACCTGGTGCGCTCGACGTTGTGCATCGATCCGGCCACGAACCAGGCCATTTCACTAGTGGCCGGTCAAGCGTGCGACACCACCAAGTACGTCCTCACGCACGGCGTGATCAACATTCCGGCAATCGTGCTCATCGGGTTGATGACGACGTTGCTTGTCATCGGCATCAAGGAGTCGGCGCGGTTCAACAACATCATCGTCTTCGTGAAGCTGGCGATCGTGCTGCTCGTCATCGGCTTCGGCTTCCACTATGTGAAGAGCGCGAACTGGCACCCGTTCATTCCACCGAATGACACCGGTGAGTTCGGGCATTACGGTTGGACGGGAATCGTGCGCGCCGCTGGCGTGGTGTTCTTCGCGTACATCGGCTTCGACGCGGTATCGACCGCCGCGCAGGAGGCGAAGAATCCGCAGCGCGACATGCCGGTCGGCATTCTCGCATCGTTGGGCATCTGCACTGTGCTGTATATCCTGATGGCGCTGGTGATGACAGGGATGGCGAACTACCACGACCTGAATGTGCCGCATCCGGTGTTCGTGGCGATCGAGAAAGCCGGTCCCGCGCTGAACTGGCTGGGATATTTCGTGAATATCGGTGCGATCGCGGGCCTCGCCTCGGTGGTGCTCGTGATGCTCATGGGTCAGCCGCGAATCTTCTTCTCGATGTCGCGCGACGGGCTGCTGCCCGCGGTCTTCGGTAAAGTGCACCCGCGCTTCCAGACGCCGTACGTGACGACGATCGTGACGGGTGTCGTTGCCGCCGCGGTTGCTGGCTTCTTCCCGATCGCGCTGCTCGGCGAGCTGGTCTCGATTGGCACCTTGCTCGCGTTCGTGATCGTGTGCCTCGGCGTCATGGTGTTGCGCTATCAACGGCCCAATGTGCCGCGTCCATTCCGAACGCCGCTCGTGCCTCTCGTGCCGATCCTCGGCGTTCTCGTTTGCGGCTACATGATCTACGGCTTGCCGTTCGATACGAAGATGCGACTCATCATCTGGATGGCGATCGGCCTGGTCATCTATTTCGCATACGGCATCCGGCACTCGCGCGTGCGGGATCAGGGGGCGGACGTCACGGCGGCCGCCGCCGACTGACGGAACGGACATTATCTTCAAGCGGCGCCCGGGCTCACCGGGCGCCGCTTTTGTGTACTGGACCCGCATCCGTGCATCGCACCGATTACCTCACGATCTCGCCGGAGAGGCGAGCAGGCATTCAGCGGCTCGCGCGCGAGCTCGTCGCCGGGCGCCGCGTTGTGCTCTCGACGCACATGAACGCCGATGGCGACGGCTGTGGGTCGGAGACGGCGCTCGCTCGGCTTCTGGCGCAACGCGGCCTCGAGTCGAAGATCGTGAATCCGACGCCCTGGCCCTCCCTCTTCGATTTCCTGCTGGGTGGTGCGGCCTTGGATGCGACGGAGAACGGAGCCGCGGCGCTCACCAACATCGACCTCCTCGTCGTCGTCGACATCAGCGACGTCAAGCGTCTCGGCAACCTCACCGAGACGGTGCGTCGCCTAACCGTTCCCAAGATCGTCATCGACCATCACGTGGCCTCAGACGATCCCGCGGGCTCGATCGTGCTCGCCGATACGACGGCGTGCGCCACGGGCGAGCTCGTGTACGATCTCGCGTGCGAGCTCGATCTCGAGATCACGCCCGAGATTGCTCGATCGCTGTACGCGGCGATTCTCACGGACACCGGTGCGTTCCGGTACAGCAATACGACGCCGCGAAGCCATGCGATCGCGGCGGAGCTTTTGTCGCGCGGCGTCGATCCGGAGGAGATGTATCAACGTGTCTACGCGTCGGCGCCGGCCGGCCGCGTTCGGCTGCTCGCCGAGGTGCTGTCGAGCCTTGGCGTGGACGAAGGGTGCGGGGTCTCCTGGCTGACGATGGCGGCGGGCTCGCTCGAGCGGCATGGCGTGCGATCCGAGGATCTCGACGGCATCGTCGAGCATGCGCGCTCCATTGCCGGGACGCGGATGGCGATCTTCTTCCGCGATCTCGGCTACGGTAAGGTGAAGATCTCCTTCCGGAGCACCGGCGACGTGGATGTCAATCGCTTCGCGCGGACGTTCGGCGGCGGTGGACACGTCAAAGCATCCGGCGCGCTCGTCGCGGGAACGCTCGACGAGGTTCGCGACCGCGTCGTGAGCGACGCGAAGCAGTTTCTCGGATGCGGCAACGGTAAGTTGCGATAAAGCCGCGACCGCATCGATCATTTTCACTGATTTCTCGAAAGCTGGCTATCATGTCTTCACTCCAGGAACGGATCGCGGTGGCGCTCGCGCGCGTCCGTGATTCGCGCACCGGCACCGATGTACTGACGGGCGAGAAGGTGCGCGACATCGGCACCTCGACGGCGGGCGCTGTTCGCCTAACGCTTCTCCTTTCCGCGGGCGATGACCCGACGCTCGCGCGCGACGTTCGCCAGGCGATCGAGCGCGTGGAGGGTGTTACGGACGTGCGCGTCGACGTGCGCGATGCGGCGTCCGCGCCGCAAGGCACATCGCGTCCGGCAGCATCGTCGAAGCGCGCGCTGCCGGTGATGGAGCAGAGACCGGCCGCGCCGCCGCGGCCGTCGGCTCCGACTCCCGTTGCGTATCCGAATCTCGGAACGATCATAGCCGTCTCGAGCGGAAAGGGTGGCGTGGGCAAAACGACCGTCGCGACGAATCTCGCGGTCGCGCTCGCGGCGCAGGGCGCGCGCGTCGGGCTGATGGACGCCGACATTTACGGACCCAACGTGCCGCGAATGATGGGCGTGGACGAGCCACCGTCGGTGATCGACGAGAAGATCATTCCCCTCGTTGCGCACGGGGTGAAGGTCATCAGCCTTGGCTTTCTGATCGAGAAGGAGCAGCCGGCGATCTGGCGTGGTCCGATCATCATGAAGATCATCGGACAGTTCCTGCGTGATGTCGCCTGGGGCGAGCTCGATTACTTCGTCGTCGACATGCCGCCAGGCACGGGAGACGCGCAGCTCTCGCTCGTGCAGTCGACGAATGTCAACGGTGCCGTGATCGTGACGACGCCGCAGGAAGTCTCTGTCGGCGACGCGTTGCGCGGCGCGAAGATGTTTCAGCGGGTGAACGTGCCCGTGCTCGGCATCATCGAGAACATGAGTTGGTTCGAGTGCCCTCACTGCGGCAAGCCGTCGGCACTCTTTGGCTCGGGCGGCGGCGAGCGTCTTGCCGCGTCCCTCGAGCTCCCGCTGCTCGGCCAGATTCCTCTCTATCCGCGTGTGCTCGAGGCGGGCGATCAGGGCAACCCGATCGTCGTCGCCGAGCCGTCGTCCTCGGCGGCGAAGGCGCTGATGCAAATCGCCGAGCGCGTGCGCGAGGCCGTGCACGTCACGGCGCACTGACGTTCGGTCGCGCCTGGGACGGCGCGTCTGGCCTACTCCAGTCGTCGAACCGGCGAGCGTTCCGCTCGACCCGCGCGACGGTCTCGCGCCCGTTGGCGTATCCGACGGTCGAGAGGCGGCGCATCTCGTCCAGGATTCGTTAGGCAGAACGGTCGCGCGGGTCGCGCTGCCGGCGGTGGCGTCGTCGGTGCTGATGACGCTCTTCGCGTCTGTCGACGCATTCTGGGTCGGCACGCGCCTGGGATCGGATGGGCTCGCGGCCGTCTCGACGTCGCTCTTCTGGATCTGGATGATGGTGGCGCTCGCCGAGATGATCGGCGTGGGCCTGACAGCGGTCGCGGCGCGACGGCACGGCGAGGGGCGTCCCGCGACGGCGGCGGGCGTCGCGGGTGATGCGCTGCTCTTCACGCTCGCGATGGGTGTGGTCGTCGCGATCTGCGGCCTCGCCGCGCTTCACGGGTTGTTCGTGGTGATGGAAACGCCCACTGAGGTGACGACACTCGGAACTCGCTACCTCGGTACCTATCTGGTCGGCATCCCCCTCATCTATGGCTTCTTCGCCATCGACGCGACGTTTCGGGCGTCGGGCGACACGCGCACGCCATTCGTCCTACTCGCGGTCTCGGTGGCGATCACGCTGCTGCTGGATCCCGCGCTGATGTTGGGCTGGGGTCCGCTGCCGCGGTTAGGCATCGCCGGTGCGGCAATCGCCACGGTCGCCACGCGTGGTGCCGCATTCGCGATGGGGTGGATGCTGGCGCTCCGTCGAAAGCTCATTCGGATGCGCCGACCGGAGCTTGCATCGGTGATCGCCGTCTGTAGAGTGGGGCTGCCGACGGCGGTGACGGGCGTGGTGTTCAGCATCATTTACATCGTGGTCACGCGCACGGCGACACGTTTCGGCACGCCCGCGCTTGCCGCGCTGGGAATCGGCCACCGCGTCGAGAGCTGGTTGTTCATGATCGGCGTCGGCTTCGGCGCGGCTACGGCGGCAATCGTGGGACAGAATCTCGGCGCGGGCGAAGTGAAGCGCGCCGAGCGCGCCGGATGGCTGTCGGTGGGGCTCTGCTCAATACTCGGGCTTGCGGCGTGTGTCGCCGATCTCCTCTTCGCGCCCAGCCTCGCGCGTCTGTTCACGAACGATCCCGCCGTTGTGGTGGAAGCAGCGCGCTACCTGCGCATCGCGGCGCTCTCACAACTGGTGATCTGCGCCGAGATCGTGCTCGAGGGCGCGCTCGGCGGGGCGGGCGAGACGCTACCGCCGATGATCGCGTCGTCCTCGTTCACGGCAGCACGCGTACCGATCGTACCACTTGCCGCGGCGCGTTGGGGAAGCGCCGGCATCTGGTGGACGATCTCGCTCACGGCGATTGGGCGCGCGGCGAGCATGACGGCGCTCTGGCGGTGGGGGCGCTGGAAGAGGAGATCGCTCTGAAGCGTCGCTTGCGCTTCGCTCCACGGCATGACAGCCTATGCGTCCCGCGTCAAGCGTCCCGCGCATCACGACATGCGTCCGATCATCACGCTGCTCACGGACTTTGGCACCGCCGATGGCTATGTCGGTGAGATGAAGGGTGTGCTGCTGGCCCGGGTTCCGGATGCGACGATCGTGGATATCACACACGAGATTCCGCCTCAGGACGTCGATGCGGCGCGGTTGACCCTCGCTCGCGTTTGGCGACGCTTTCCCGCCGGCACGGTTCACGTCGTCGTCGTCGATCCGGGCGTCGGTACCGATCGCGCCGCGCTCGCCATAGCGAGTGATGAGCGTTTGCTCGTCGGCCCCGACAACGGCGTCCTGTCGCCGGCGTTGCTCATCGCTGGCGCGCAGGTGGTAGCGTTAGAGGTTCCGGCAACGGCGTCGGCGAGCTTTCACGGGCGGGACGTCTTTGCGCCGGCGGCGGCGGCGCTCGCGTTGGGTGCGGCGCTGGCATCGCTTGGCGCGCCGATGGCGCAGCCGCGAATCCGGCGAACGCCGGAGCCGCAGCGCACCGGTGACGGCGCGCTACTCGGCGAGGTAATCGGCATCGATCGATTCGGGAACGCGATCACCAATATCGTTGGCCTTCGCGCTGGGACGGTGGAAGCGGCGGGACTCTCGCTGCCGCTGCGCCGAACGTATGGAGAGGCGCCAGTCGGCGCGCCGATTGCGATCATCGGGTCGTCTGGGCTGATCGAGCTCGCGGTGCGCGACGGGAGTGCCGCGCGCGTGTTGCACCTGACGAGGGGGAGCGCCGTGTTATTTCGCGGCGCGTGAACAGCTCAGTTGGCGCGATCGAGCTCGATGCCGCCGAGCGTCGTTTCCGCGCGCAGGCGAAGGTGGTACTTGGCCTGGTCCCAGTTGTCGCTGTAGTAAGCGTCGCCGCGCTTCTTTAGACCCTGCTGATCGAACGAGGTGAGGAACTTCTCCACCTCTACGCGCACGCCGACGTCGCGCGGCACGTGCAGCGTGAGCTTGCCGAGCGAGAGATCCACGTCCGCTGCCAGGTCCTGCGACCACTGGCCGCCGAAGTCGAGCTCGACGCTGCCGACGCCGCCCTGAACACGAATCGAAGCAGTATTCGCATTCGCCAGGTTGCGCGCCTCGAAGCTCGCCGCGCCCACGTCGACATCCATCGAGCGCATCTGCGCGCGATTCGGCGTCGAGAAATCGAGCAGCGTCTCGCTCGCGCCCGAGTCCAGCCGCAATCCGACGAGACTCAATCCACCGAGATCGAGCGTGGCTTTGGTAGCGCCGAGATCGAGGTCCAGATCGAGCGGGACCCCGCGATTGAACGAAACGCGCATCTCGCCCTTCGCCTTCTCGTCCATGTTCCTCGAGAAGTGCTGCTTCTGCGCATCCAAGCCCAGGGTCAGCGATCGCGCTTCCGGATCGTACGCATGCAGCGGGCTGGACGAGGACTCGTCGTATCGGAGCGTCATCGAATACAGCAGCGGGGCATTCGTTGCACCGACCTCGATGCGACCCGCACCATATCGAATCCGGACGTGATGCGCCGCCGAGTCGTGCAGCTGTCGCGCCGACTCGACCGTGCGCCAGGACTGTGATGAAGAAGAGCGCCAGGGAATCAGCAGCGCCAGCGCAGTGAGCAACAGCCGAAAACGGGAGATCACGGCGCGTCTTTGGCGGTCACGACGGGACGACGAGCCGCCGCGACGCCTGTGACCGGAGTGGGAGTCTGCCAGGAAAGATCCTCGGGAGCTGGACGACGCGCCGCCGCCGCTGCGCGCGCACGCGCGTCCATCCGCCTGGTACCGGCGCGAGAGAGCAGCGCTGCCCCGAGACCAACGGTGACGGCCACCCAGCTTACGGCGAGAGCCACGCCGCGCAGAATCGCGCCCGCCAATGGCTGCCAGGTGAAGATGGCGGCGAGGAGCCACAACCCCAGATACAGGACGATACCAACGAACAACGCTCGCAGGTTGGCGACGCGTGCCGCGTTAGGCGCGTTCGACTCGGCGCGCGACCAGACGCGCCCCGTGAGTCGCGCGACCGCGAGAAAGCCGAGCGCGAGCAGGCCGGCGAAGGCGATTGCGTACGCGACGATCGCAAACGGCACGAGCAGAATGCCGAGGATCGTGAGCGCGAGCCCGATGCACAGCAGCACGAGGGCTGGGAGCGCCATGATCTCGCCCAGCACGCCGAACCAGAATGCCTTCGCGAAATTTCCTTCCATCGCCTCGACGACGCCGTCCATGTTCGATTCGGCGAAGATCAGTACGCCGAGACCGATGATGGCGAGGAGGGCAAACCAGCCGACGACGAGCTTCGTGGACTGCCAGGTGGTGAGCGGCACGCTCGCCCGATTGGCGAGCGGGGCGGCGTCGCTCGGCAGCGCACTCAACGTGAGTTGCTCACCGTCGATCCGACCGCCATCAACGAGTACCCGTCCGCCAACGGAGGTCGCGTCTCCCGTGATCACGCCGCCGTTGTGGACGACGATGTCACCGTCGATCACGTAGGCACTGCCGTCGAGTCGACCGTAGACGTCGAGCGAGCCCTGGGCGACTCCAATCGGTCCGGAGACGGTCGCTGCCGTCGGCACGGCGCGCGGTCCGGTCGTGAAGCTGTCCGCTGGTGGCAGGCTGCGTCCTTCAGGTCGTGCACGGAGCTGATCGATCTGGCGGCGAATGCGATCGTTGACCGGCTGTTGGGTCTGGACTTGCGACACCGATGGCGTGGCGCGCTGCGCCCCGGACACTTTGCCCTGGGCCAGGGCGGACGTACCGATGAGTGTGAGCGCGACAGGAAAGGACATCACCGCCGCGCCAAATAGCCGAACCATGGTCAGGCCCGCCTTCGGCTCGACGCGAGAGCGATCGTTCGGAGTCCGAAGGTCGCAGCGGCGGTGACCGCGAGGAAGCCGCCAACGAGCAAGGCCAAGCCTATAGTGCCTGCCTGACTGGCGAGCGCTACGGTCTGGGCGCCGAAGACGGACGTCATGGCGTCCCGGCTTCCCGTGAGGAGCAGCGTGCGCAGCTGGTTGTCCGCGATGCCCGTCGCGAAGACGAGCAGGTCGGTTTGCGTGACGATCCACAGGATGCCGACGGTCAACACCGAGGCAACCGAGGCTGCGAGCGCGACCACGGCTACACGAGCGGGCCGCGAGGCGGGCGCCCAACGCTGAACGGTATTGCGCACGGAGTCGCGTGCCGCGACGTGCCAGGGAACGAACACAGGAACCTGCGCCATGATCGAATCAGCGAAGCTGAACGATGGCGCGAAGTGCGGAAGCTCTTCGATCGCGTCGGTGATGACGCGCGCGTCCTCGAGGCGAGAGAGGCACTCCGGGCACGCCCGGACATGGGCCTTGAGGGGGGCAACGCCGAAACCCTCCTCGTCATCGAGGAGGAGGTCGATTTCGGTCGGAAGAAGGTGGCGATGATTCACGAGAGGTCTACGCGGCGGGGAGGAGATGGGTTTCAGCGAAATGGACGCGAGTTTTTCGAGAGGGAAACGAGGACGAAATGGCAGTGAGAAGCCTCACACTTCACCTTCGGCTTTCAGATGCTCCAGCGCTCGCCGCAGCTCGTGTCGAGCACGATGGATGTAGGTTTTCACAGTGCCGAGAGGCAGATCGAGGGTCGTGGCAATCTCCTCGTACGAACGTCCCTCGACGTGACGAAGCATTATGCAGGATCGGTACTCCGGTCGAAGCTGGCCGATGGCCTGCTCGATGGCGTTCCCGAGCTCCTTCGCCTCCAGCTCTTCGAGTGGTGACTCCTGACTGCCCGCGACCTCGAACGAGGTGGACTCGATGGCGTCCGACGTCGCGGCGTGCGGCGAACCATCCATGCTGATCGTGTCGAGCTGTCGCCGGCGGAGATGATCGATGGCGACGTTGTTGGCGATCTTGAAGAGCCAACTCGAGAGCTTGAACTCGGGACGGTAGCGATCGATGTGGTTGAGCACCTTGATAAAGGTGTCCTGGGCCAGATCTTCGGCGAGCTCGCGATCGCGGATCATGCGATAGATGAGCGAGAACACCGGGCGCTCATAGCGGCGAATCAGCTCTCGAAACGCAGGCTCACGCCCTGCTTGCGCGAGGGCGACGACGTCCGCGTCCGGCAGATTCGAGAGATCGAGCGCCGTTGGCATGCGAGCGGAAAGTAAGATCGGGATGACCCCGCTTCCAGCGTGAGGCGTGTGGCCGGCTGATGCTTGCCAGTGTATCAGGCAACAGTGAACTTTGGTCGATGCCGATCCCAGAGGTGGCGACAGAGCACTCGACAATAGTGCCAACCGATCGCGAAACGAAGCGCGCCTTCGTGCGCGGCATGTTCTCCGAAATCGCGCCGCGCTATGATTTTCTGAACCATCTCCTCAGCCTCAATATCGATCGACGCTGGCGGCGCCGCGCCATCGCCCTGTTGGGCTGGGAGAACGCGCCAGGCGCGACGTACCTCGATCTCTGCGCCGGAACGCTCGACGTCGCCGCGACGCTGGCGACGCAAAGCGGGTTCGCTGGCCACGTCGTCGGGGCAGACTTCGTCGAGCCGATGCTTCGCGCCGGGCGCGACAAGATCACGAGTCGCGTCGCGCCGGTCACCGCCGACGCACTCGACCTGCCGCTCGCAACCGGTAGCCTTGCCGGTGCAATCGTGGCGTTCGGCATCCGGAACGTGAGCGATCTCGACGCCGCATTGCGCGAAGTCTGCCGCGTCCTCGTACGGGGAGGTCGGTTCGTGATCCTCGAGTTCACGACGCCACGGAACCCGGCGATGCGTTCGTTCTATCATCTCTACTTTCATTACGTGCTCCCGCTGGTCGGTGGCATCGTGAGCGGGAATCGCGCGGCCTACCGATATTTGCCGGCGTCTGTTGCGCAGTTTCCCGCCGAGGAAGAGCTGGCGGTGCGGATGCGGGCAGCTGGCTTCTCAAACGTGGAGTGGACGTCGCTCTCGTTCGGCATCGCCGCGATTCACGTCGGTCGCAAAGCAGATCCCATTCGCCAGTGACATTCGATACGCTGCGCGCCTTGCTCGAGGCGCTGGACGCCGCCGGGGAGCTCGCACGGATTACGCGACCGGTGTCGCTCGATCTTGAGCTGTGCGAGATCGCGGATCGGGTCATGAAGCAGCCTGGCGGCGGAAAGGCGCTTCTCTTCGAGAGGCCGGTGCTCATATCGGGGCAGCCCTCGGAGTTTCCAGTCGCCATCAATGTCTTCGGCTCGACACGGCGCATGGCGATGAGTCTCGGCGTCGAGAACCTCGACGAGATAGGCGCGCGCATCACGAGTCTCCTCGAGATGAAAGTACCCGAAGGCTTCATCGCCAAGCTGGCGCTGTTGCCGCGGCTCCTCGAGGTCGGCCGCTTCCCGCCGCGCGTCCGCTCCGGAACGCCGCCGTCGCAGGAGGTGGTCTGGCGCGACGCCGACGTCGATCTCGACCGATTGCCCCTGATGAAGTGCTGGCCCGAGGACGGCGGCGCCTACATCACCTTTCCGATGGTGATCACGCGCGATCCGAAGCGCGGCATCAGAAACGTCGGCATGTATCGCATCATGCAAACGGGCAAGACGACGTTGGCGATGCACTGGCAGCGTCACAAGGTGGGTGCGGCGCATTGGCGAGAGATGGCCGAGCGCGGGGAGCGGATGCCGGTGTGCATCGCCCTCGGGGCGGATCCGCCGTCGATGTACTCGGCGAGCGCACCGCTCCCGCCAACGATCGACGAGTTTCTCTTCGCAGGATTTCTGCGCAACAAGCCGGTGTCGCTCGCGAAAGCAGTCACCTGTGATCTCGAAGTGCCAGCCGAGGCGGACTTCGTCCTCGAGGGATACATCGATCCCGCGGAGCCGCTTGTCACGGAGGGTCCGTTCGGCGATCACACCGGCTTCTATTCGCTCGCCGATCTGTATCCGCAGGTGCACATCACGGCGATCACGATGCGAAAGCAGCCGATCTTTCCCTGTACGATTGTCGGCCGCCCGCCCATGGAAGACTTTTATCTCGGTCATGCGACGGAGAGGATCTTTCTTCCATTGCTCAAACTCACGATCCCGGAGATCGTCGACTACCACATGCCCGCGGAGGGGATCTTTCACAACCTTGTATTTGTCTCGATCAAGAAGGAGTATCCGGGTCAGGCGTACAAGGTGATGAATGCCCTCTGGGGACAGGGATTGATGTCGCTGGCCAAGGTTCTGATCGTGGTTGACGATTGGGTCAACGTCCGCGATGCTCGTGAGGCATGGTGGGTGGCGCTGAACAACCTCGATCCGCAGCGAGACGCGCGGTTCACGATGGGACCGATGGACGTGCTCGATCACTCCAGCCGCGCCTTCACCTACGGTTCGAAGATGGGCCTGGACGCGACGCGCAAATTGCCGGAAGAGGGATTTTCGCGCGAATGGCCGGACGTGATCGAGATGGACGCGCAGACGAAACGGAAGGTGGATGCCATGTGGACCGAACTCGGGCTCGATCGATGACGAGCGGCGGACGGATACAGGAAGGGCAGACGTTCAGTGGCACGTCGCGGTTCACCGCCTTCGTGAATCTCGTGAAGCTGCCGCACACCGTTTTTGCGCTGCCATTCGCGCTCATCGGTGTCGTGCTGGCGTCGTATCGCCATCGCCTTCGGCTGGCGGATGTGGGCTGGGTGATCCTGGCATTCACCGCGGCGCGGTTCGCGGCGATGGCGTTCAATCGGATCGCCGACCGGCACATCGATGCCGCGAATCCACGCACCGCAATGCGAGAGCTGCCGCGCGGCGTGCTCTCCGTGCAGGAGGCCTGGGTATCCGTGATCGTGTCGGTTGCGGTGTTCGTCTTCTGCGCCGCGACGCTCAACCCGCTCTGCCTATACCTCTCGCCACTCGCGCTGCTGTGGGTGCTGGGCTACAGCTACACCAAGCGATTCACGCGCTGGTCGCATCTCGTCCTCGGCGCGGGGTTGGGGATTGCACCAGTCGGCGGCTATCTGGCCGTGACGGGAGTGTGGAGCCGGCCCTGGTGGATGCTCGTGTCGCTGGCGCTCGCGGTGACCACGTGGGTGGGAGGGTTCGACATCCTCTACTCACTGCCCGACGAGGGATTCGACCGCACGCACTCGTTGTATTCGATTCCGTCTACCCTCGGCGAGCGCAATGCCATCTACATCGCCCGGGCACTGCATTGCCTAACGATCATCGCGCTGACGCTCACGGGCCTCGGGGCGCACCTCGGCGTGCTGTATTGGTGCGGGCTGCTCATCGCGGCGGCGATTCTCTTCTACGAGCACTCGCTGGTACATCCGGGAAATCTGGCGAAGCTCGACGCGGCGTTCTTCATGATGAACGGCATGCTGAGCATCACGCTGTTGTTCTTCGTACTCGCCGAGCGCATTCGACCGCTGCTGGTTCTCGGCTGGAGCCACTAGCGTGGCCGTCGAGCGGCCGCTTGTCTTCGCGATCACGGGGGCCTCGGGCGCGCCGTATGCCATTCGCCTGCTCGAGCAGCTCATCGTCGCCAAGCGACGGGTACAGCTCATCATCTCGAGTCACGGTTTGCGATTGCTGCAAACTGAATCCGATGTCGGTTCGGCGGCCGAGCTGCGCGAGCGAATCGGAGCCGACGGCTGGGACGCGAATGTCACGCTCTTCGACGACGCGGATCGCGGCGCGGCGCCAGCCTCTGGCTCGGCGCTGAACGGCGGAATGGTGATCTGTCCCTGCTCGATGGGGACGCTGTCGGCCATCGCCGTCGGCGCATCACGGTCGTTGGTAGAGCGGGCGGCTGACGTCGCGCTGAAGGAGCGGCGACCACTTGTGCTGGTACCTCGGGAAGCTCCGCTGAGCGCGATTCATCTCGAGAACATGCTGCGCGTCACTCGAGCTGGTGCCATCGTACTGCCGGCAGCCCCCGGCTTTTATCATCGCCCGACGTCGATCGACGACTTGGTCGATTTCGTCGTCGCGCGGATCCTCGACCACCTCGGGGTGGAGCACACGCTCGTGCGACGCTGGGGCGACGACACCCGGGCACAGCGACCGCGACGCCGCTGATGCCGTGTCACCGCATCGGCCTCATTTCCGATACGCACGGGCTCGTTAGGCCCGATGTGTTCGATGCACTGCAGGGAGTGGAGCTGATTCTGCACGCTGGGGACGTGGGCGATGGTGTGCTGGAGGAGCTCGAAACGATCGCCCCGGTTTCGGCTGTTTACGGAAACACTGATCCCACGGACGATGCGCGGCTCGCGCAGGTTATCGAACGAACGATCGATAACGTGCGCGTGCACGTGAGTCACGGGCACGAGCTGGGTAGTCCCACGCCGGAGCGGCTGTTGGCCAAGTACGAAGCGGACGTGATCGTCTATGGCCACACGCATCAACAGAAGGTCGTGGAATCAGACGGCCGGCTCGTCGTGAACCCTGGGGCCGCGGGTCAGCGGCGATTCAAGCTGAGGCCGAGCGTGGCGGTGCTGACGATCGAGGACGGCAAGGCATCGGTGCGGATCGTCGAGCTCAAGATCTGAGGCGGCAACAGCAGATGCTTCGTCGCCGTGCTCCTCGGGATGACAAGGCGCGCCTACACGACCCGGAAGTGTGACACGGGATACAGGTAGTCGCCGCCGGAGTCGTCGATGATGCGGTAGAAAGCTCCGTCCGCTTCGAGACCGATCATCTCGTAGATCTTTCCCAGAGTGAGGTCATGACAACCTCCGGACTCGTCAGAGCCCGGGTAGACCAGCCATGGGCGTAGACTAATGCACTGCACGAGTGTGATCGGCTGCCACGTCGTTGCCATCGTCGCTCCGAGAGTCACGGCCGCTTCGTGCGGCGGTACGTTCATGGCGACATAGTGCAGAAGGTAGGCCAGGGGAAGGAGCGCGTGTCCGCTTCAACTCCGCCGGGAAACGACGGAACCAACTCGATAACAGGAGCAGCTCGTCGATTTCGTGCGTCGGGATCTGCGACGTCTCGCGCTCGACAGGAGAGAAGATCCGATCGATGAGCTCAGCAACGCGCGACTGATCGGTAGCCTCTCTGGGGACATCCATCTCGCCGCGGACGCGGCCGCGTCGAATGAAGTATAGGCGATCGGCGCCGTCATGACCGGGAACGGGATAGACGAATGACAATGTTTCGACAGCAAAACGCAGCCGGAGGAACTGCTCCTTCAGCGACTCGAGGCGCAGGAGCTTGTCGCGCAGAGCGGCAGCCCGCTCGAACTGGAGACGCTCACTCGCGCGCTCCATGTCTTGCTTCAGTGCCTCGAGAGGACCGTCATCGGTGCCGTCGAGGAATGCCCGCGCCATCTTCACGCGCGCCTGATACTCGCCCGCGGTACAGCCGCCGACGCAGGGGCCGAGACACTTCCTGACCTCGAAGCGGATGCAGCCAGGTGTGCGGGGGAAGATGTTAAACAACTCGGGCTGATCGGCGAAATGCATCCCCTGATCCTTCGCGCAGTCGCGCAGGCCTAACGCGTCGTTGAGCTCGCGAACTGCTTCGGTCACGCGCTGCGCGCCCTGGAACGGGCCGTAATACACGGACGCGTCATCCTGGCTCGGTCCACGAACGACGAGGAACTTGGGCGCGGATGCCCGCGTGAGCTTGAGGAAGCAGAAGTTCCGGCCGTCGCGTTTCATCGCGACGTTGAAGCGCGGCCGCAGCTTCTTGATCTGATGCAGCTCCTCGAGCAACGCGGCGAACTCGCTCGGCACGTAGTCCCACTCGATCCGGTCGGCCTCGCGCAGAATGCGCGCGCCCTTCTCCTCGGGAAAGGCGCAGCGAAAGTAGCTGAGGAGTCTCGTGCGGACGCGCTTGGACTTTCCGACGTACACCACCTCGCCGCCGCTGGTGAGCATTCTATAAACACCCGGGCGATTCTCGGCACGGGCACGGACGTCCTCGTGCATGGCGCCGAGCTGGGCGTCGGAGGTCGGCGCTCGAAGGAGCTCTAGCTTTGGCAGCGCGCGCACAGCACCGTCATGCGGCCATCGATGGCGTGAGTACCGACGAGACGCGCGCCACAGCGAGGACAGGCTTCGCCGGCGCGGCCATACACGGCGAGTCGGTCGACGAAGCTGCCTCGCTCGCCACTGGCATCCCGGTAATCGCGAAAGCTGGTTCCGCGAGCCGCAATCGACTCCTCGAGCACGTCCACGATATCATGCTGAAGACGCACTGCTTCGTCGTGCGAGAGCGAGCGTGCCGTGCGCGACGGGTCGATGCCGGCGCGCCAGAGTGCCTCGTTCGCGTAGATGTTGCCGATTCCGGCGATTGCGCGCTGATCCATCAGCACCTTCTTGACTGCCTGGCGGGAACCCCGAAGAAGGACCGATAGATGGTCGGCTGTGAAGGCGGGGTCAAGGGGCTCGACGCCGAGCGCGGAAGAGTATTCGTCGAAGCGATCAGGAGGCATGAGCGCCACCGTACCGAGCCGACGAATGTCTCGATAATGAATGGAGCGTCCATCCTCGAGCATTAGCTCGATTGTCGAGTAGGCGCGCTCGCGCTGGGGGAGATTCCCGCTATCGATGAGCAGCGCGCCGGTGAAGCGCGGCTGCACGACGAGGCGATCGCCGGTGGAGAGATCGAGGACCACCAGCTTCGCGCGACGCCAGCCGCGCTCGATCACCGCGCCCTCCGCGCGCCGCGCGAGATCACGCGCGCTCACTTCGCGCAGCACATCTGGTCTGGTGACGTGAACCGCGGCGATGCGGGCGCCGCTCACCTCGCGATGCAGATCGCGGGCGATCGTCTCGGTCTCAGGCAGCTCCGGCATGGCCCGCGGTCACGCGCGCGAGCTCGCGCCATCCAATGTCCGAGCGCAGCTGCTTTCCATCGAACGTCACTCGTGAGGCGAACTCGCGACTCTTTTGCTGGGCTTCCTCGAACGTCGAAGCGACCCCTGTGATGGCGAGGACGCGGCCGCCATTCGTGATCAGCGCGCCATCCGAGCGGCGTTTGGTGCCGGCGTGAAAGACGAGCACCCCATCGGGCGCCGCCGGAATCGTGATGACATCGCCCGTTCGCGGCGTATCCGGATAGCCGGCCGTGGCGAGCACGGTGGTGACGGCGTAGAGAGGTGGTCGGTGGTCGGTGGTCTCGGAGGACCTAACGATGGTCTGCGCTGGAGGCTCGGCGTCGCCCTGCGCCGAGGCGAGCATGAAATCGAGCAGCGATGGCTGCGACGGCAGAAGCGGCAGGATGGCCTGCGTTTCCGGGTCGCCGAAGCGGCAGTTGAACTCGACCACCTTCGGGCCGTCGCGTGTGAGCATCAGGCCAGCGTAGAGGAGGCCGGTGAAAGTCGCCCCCCGGGTACGCAGCGCGTCGAGCGCGGGACGAAAGATATCCGTCACGATGCTCCGCTCGAGCTCGGGCGTGAGGAGCGAGACCGGCGCGTACGCGCCCATGCCGCCGGTGTTCGGGCCACGGTCGTGGTCGAGCAGCCGCTTGTGATCCTGCGCGGCGATCATCGGAACGAGCCAGTCGCCGTTCGTGATACCAAAGAGCGAGAGCTCCTCGCCTTCCATGAACTCTTCGACGAGCACTTCGGAGCCGGCGACGCCGAAGTCGTGTCGCACGAGCATGGCGTCGATCGCGCGATCGGCGGCGTCCACAGTTTCACAAACCATCACGCCCTTGCCCGCGGCGAGGCCGGATGCCTTGACGACGACCGGCGCGCCGAGCTCGCGCACCGCGCCGCGGGCGCGCTCCGCGTCCGTGAAGGTGAGGGCGCGAGCCGTCGGTACGCTCGCTTCATGCATGAGCTGCTTCGCGAACGTCTTCGACGTCTCGATCTGTGCTGCCTGACGAGTGGGGCCGAAGATCGCGAGCCCCTCGGCGCGAAAGTGGTCGACGATACCAGCCGCCAGCGGCGCTTCGGGGCCGACGACGGTGAGCGTGATCTTCTCGCGACGCGCGAAGCTGATGAGCGCGTCGAAGTCCGTGACCGAGTATGGAAGACAGGTCGCCAGATCAGCGATGCCGGGATTGCCGGGGGCGGCGTAGAGGGATAGTGCGGGATTGTCCCGCTTGAATCGCCACGCCAGGGCGTGCTCGCGGCCGCCGCCCCCGACAATGAGAACGCGCACCTATTTCGGCTTGAAAGCGTTGTTGAACGCGTCGCGCGCGCGACCGAACGCGTCACCGAACTGCTGGAAGGTCTCGCGCGTCTTCGCGCCGTAGTAGCCGGCGGCGTCGACGTAATCCTCGGTGAGGGGCTGGTTCCCCTCGTCGCCGCGGCGGAGGTAATTGCCGGAGACGATCGTGTCGTACTGGCCGCTGCGCTGCCACTTGAGGAGCTCGGACGCGCGCACGGTGTTGAACGGATGCGAACGGAAGGCCGTGTTGAGCAACTTTAAAACTGTATCCCACGCGCCGCCGCCCGTCTCGTACTCCTCGGCCTGCGTCATGAACTCGTCGAGGCTCACTTCGTCGTTGCCCGGCTTGCCGCCGGCGAGCCGCATGAACGTGCCCATCGCGACGTTGAGGTCTTGTACGCCGAGGAGGCCCGCCCGGTCGCAGGAGAGCTCGCTCTTGCGATACCACTCGAAGAGCGCCAGCTGGATGGGCAGGAGTGCCATGCCGGCGAGGAAGGGCAGGTTCTGCACGCCGAAGTTGAGCAGGATGATGGCGATCGTCACGTAGGTGACGTGGCCGCTCATGATATGTCCCAGCTCATGAGCAAGTATGAAACGCTGCTCCTCTTCGGTGAGCGTGTCGATGGTCCCCGAGTTCATGATGATGAACGGGTCATCGAAGCCGACGGCGCCAGCATTCACAAACGGCGTCTGGGTCACGTAGAGCTGCGGACGCGTTGGCCAATCGAGGGTCTCGAGGACCTCGGTGTAGATCCGATTGAGCGACGGCCGCTGGCGCTCCGTGACGCGGACTGCGTTGGCGAGGAACAGCTGGCGGATACCGCGCTCGCCGAAGAAGCCGGCGACCTTGCGCACGACCTCGTCGAAGCCCGGGATGGAACGGAGCGTGTTGAGAGCCGCACGATCGGCGGGGTGCTCCCAAGCGCGCGAGGAGATTTGCGTGAGGATGACGCGAGGCATGTTTGAAGGGGCTAGGGACTAAGGTCTAGGGGCTAGGGCCAGGTGCTAGACAGATCCCCTACGTGTGGTTGGGGCTCAGAGTTACGCATTCAGTCCGCGGCAACTTGCTCGCGAGAGGCGGCCTCTTTTGCCCGGGGCATGTCCTCGAAGCCGCGCTCGAGATCCGCGAGCAGATCCTCCACATCCTCGACGCCGCAAGACAGTCGAACCAGGCCTTCGGTGATTCCGAGCGTGGCGCGCATCTCCGGTGGTACCGACGCGTGCGTCATCGACGCCGGGTGACTGATCAATGATTCGACACCGCCCAACGATTCGGCGAGGGAAAAGACCCGGACGCGGCCGAGGAGATGCGCGGCACGCTCTCGCGTGCCCAGCTCGATGCTGATCATGCCACCAAAGCCCGTCATCTGTCGTTTGGCGAGGTCGTGCTGCGGGTGACTGGGCAGCCCGGCATAGTACACCTGCTCCGGGCCCACCCGTTCGACGAGCCATCCGGCAATCCGGCGGCCGTTCGCATCGTGCTGCCGCATACGAAGATGGAGAGTCTTGGTCCCGCGGAGGGCGAGCCACGTGTCGAAGGGGCCGGGGACGGCCCCCGCGGCGTTCTGGATGAACTGAAGCTTTGCGGCGAGCTCATCGTCGATGACGACCGCGATACCCCCGATCATGTCACTGTGCCCATTCAAGTACTTGGTCGTCGAGTGGTACACGAGATCAGCACCGAACTGGAATGGACGCTGGAAATACGGGGAAGCGAAGGTGTTGTCGACGATGAAGATGGCCCCTGCTTTTCGCGCGATGGATGCGACGGCCGAAAGGTCGGTGATACGCATCAGCGGATTCGTCGGCGTCTCGACGAGAATCGCTCGCGTGTTCGGACGAACGGCGTCGGCGACCCGCTGGGCGTCGCGCGTATCTACGTAGCTAAAGACGAGCCCAAAGTGCTGAAGCACGCGGTCAAAGAGCCGAAACGTCCCGCCATACACATTCTCCGCGCAGATGATATGGTCGCCGCTGCGGAAGAGCTTCATGACCGAGTCGAGGCAGCCCATGCCGCTGGAGAAGGCGAAGCCGTGGCGGCCTCCCTCGAGGGCGGCGACGTTTCGCTCGAAGGCCTCCCGCGTGGGGTTCTTGCCCCGGGCGTACTCATAGCCTTTGTGCTCGCCCAGCGCGTCCTGCACGTACGTCGACGTGAGGTAGACGGGCGTCATGATGGCTCCCGCCAGCGGCTCCGGGCGTTGACCGGCATGAATGGCGCGCGTGCCAAAACCCGGGGTAAGGTCCTCGTCAAAGACGCGAGTCATGAAGAAGCTCGTTTGCTGAGAGACTCCCTGAAGATACTTACGTCGGGTGAGACGGACGAGCCATGAGCGTAGGGGTCGCCGGCAGTTCACCGTACTGTCTCGTCGTCGATGACGAAGATCGGCTGCGTCAGATTCTGACGCGGGTGATGCGTGGCGACGGCTTTCGGTGCATCGAGGCAAGCTGTGGCAGCGAAGCCATGGAGCAGCTCCGGCGGCATCCGGTGTCCCTCATGCTCAGCGACCTTCGCATGCCGGGAATGGATGGGATGGAGTTGCTGCGTCGTGTGCGCGAGCAGTATCCGGATATCGCCATCGTGATGATCACCGGCGCTCCCGACATCGAGGATGCGGTGAATTGCCTGGCGAACGGGGCGATGGACTACCTCATGAAGCCCTTCCATCTCGAGGAAGTCCGCCTTCGCGTCGCCAAAGCGATGGATCGCCGGCGACTGCTGCTCGAGAACAGGCATTATCAGGAGCGGCTGAGAGAGCGCGTCGTCGCCCAGGCGAGCCGCCTCGAGGAGATGTTCCTCGCGGGTGTCCAGGCGCTCGCCGAAGCGCTCGAGCTCAAGGATCCGTACACGCGCGGCCACTCAGTGCGTGTGAGTCAATACTCATCGATCCTCGCGCGAGCGCTGGGCCTCGACGAAGACGTGGTGCGGCAGATCGAGCTGGGCGGCCACGTGCATGACATCGGCAAGATCGGCGTACGCGAAGCAGTGCTCAACAAGACCGAGCCCCTCACCGACGAAGAGTACGAGCACATCATGATTCACCCAGTCGTCGGGTGGCGGGTGCTCGCTCCGTTGTTAGGCGATGCACCGATTGCGCTCAACATCGTGCGCTCGCATCACGAGCGGATGGACGGTCGTGGCGTGCCGGACGGTCTCGTGGGGGAATCGATTCCCTTCGAGGCGCGCATCGTCGCCGTCGCCGACGCGATCGACGCGATGACGAGCGGTCGCCCCTATCGCGGCAACGAGCTCTCGCTCGAGCAGGCGCTCGACGAGCTGCGGCGCAATGCCGGCACCCAATTCGATCCCAGCGTCGTCGCGGCGGTGGAGCAGGCGCTGCAGGCCGGTGAGCTGGCGCTCCTGCCGAAAAACACGGGTCAATTCGCCGCGGTCACCGGCGGAGCGCCCATCGGCCTAGTCGGGGAATCGCTGGCCCCGCGTTGAGCGGTTACTAAACGGGCTCTACTTCTCTAACTGATCGCAGGCGACTTCGCCGGTGCTTCCGCGCCGACCCGATTTCCGAGTCACGGGAGGGGTCTTGACGTCTCCGGCGTATACCACGCAGCTCATGCCGGGAAGCCCGGGATGGGTCGCCACCGCGCTCCAGCCGTCGGCCGTGGCGTGCAGCAGCTCGACCTGGACTCCGGTGCTCGGCGTGAGTTTGAGATGCTCCAGGCCCGTCTCGTAAGTGCCGGTGCGGTGCAGCGCGCCCTCCTCGGCGATCGTCAACGCGCGGAGGTCGGAGCGGAGCATCGTCAGGATCTCTTGCGTTGTCGGCGGCCGCGCAGGAGGCGTCGCTACGGGTACCGGCTTCAGCTCGCGCGGTGGCGGACGGAGCTGCCAGAAAAGCGCGTACGCCGGCTGATCGGTGACACCGATGCTCTCCGGCAACGTCATCGCCAGCTCGGCGTCGGTCGAAGCAGCGGACGACGCCGGCACGTCGGCGCGATGCGCGCGCGAGTACCAGAGCGCTCCCGACCAGCGCTGGGTGCGGTCGAGCCAGAAAAGCTGGGGCGCGAGCGGATCGCTGTCATTGTGGTGTAGCACGCCGATCGAGTCCCAGGCGAGTCGCGTATCGCGCACGACGTCGCGAAGGACGAGCTGTCCATGCACGTCGGAGCTCCGCAGCATCGGGTCGGTGGTCGCGAGCAGACGGATCACGCGACCCGTGCTGTCGACAACCGCGATGAGGGCGCCGCTCTCGATCCCGACGGTGCAGCGCTGAGCCCTGGCCCAGAGTGGCAGGCACTCGTACTGCTTCACCGATTCCTTGCGGGCGGCCTCGCGAAGGGTCTCCAGGCGCATGCCGGCACGCATGTCGTCGCGACCGAACAGCGCGAATGGCGACGTGCGGTGGCCGGCAATACGGTCGGTGATATCCGAGGCGCTGCCGCAGCCGAGGGCCAGCGCCGCGGCCAGCAGGCCTCCATGCATAACGAGTGGCGCGCGGACGCTCATCGAGACGTTTTTCCGCCGGTCGCTCACAGGCTGAACTGCGTCATCGAGCTCTTGAGCCGCTCGGCGATCTCCGCCAGGTGCTGGCTCGAGGACGCGACGGCGGTCATCGACGCCGTCTGCTGCTGGACGACGGCGCTCACTTCCTGCGACGTCGCCGCGTTCTGTTCGGCCACCATGGCGATACTCTCGATCTCCTTCGCGAGCGCGGCGGCTTCCTCTCGCTGCGCATCGGCCGACGCGACGATGAGATCCACCGCGCTGCGGCTTGCCTCGATCTCGCGCGAGATCTGGCTCAGCGCGACCGACGAGGCTCTGATCACCGACTCGCCCTCGGCGACGCGATCGCTCACCTGGCCGATGTGCTCCTCGGTGCGAATCGCGGCGTTCCGAATCTCGGTTGCGAGTTTGCGAATCGTGTCGAGCGCGCGGGCGCTCTCGCCGGCGAGCTTCCGAACCTCGTCGGCGACGACGGCGAAGCCCTTGCCATGCTCGCCCGCACGCGACGCCTCGATCGCGGCATTGAGCGCGAGCAGATTCGTCTGTCGCGCGATTGCCCCGATCGCGTCGGTGATCTTGCCGATCCGCTGCGACTTCTCGCCAAGCTCGTTCACAGCTGGCACCGCGTCCTTTGTGACGCGCGCGATGGCGCTCATGCTCTCCAACGCCTGCTCGGACGCGGTGACGCCACGTTGCGCTGAACGGGCGACGACGTCCGACGCCGATTGGGCGTTGCGGGCGTGGCCCGCGACCGCGAAGGCGCGATCGGCGACGCGAGTCGACGCGTCGACGGCGGTATTGATGCCCTTGGTCTGTACGGTCGCGGATTGCGCGATCGAGTGGGCGGCACCGGCCACCTGATCGGTGGATGCCGTCATCTGCTGCGCCCCCGCGGCGAGCTGCTCGGCGGTCGCGGCGACCTCGGACGCTCCCGTCTCGATCTCGAGGAGCAGCGCGCGAAGGCTCGTGCTCATTCGTCGGAACGAGTCGGCGAGAGCGCCGATCTCGTCGCCAGATGCGTAGTCGAGGTCATGCCGGAGCGTTCCCGACGCGACGGCGTCGGCATGCTCGGCGATCGCCATGATGCCCTTCGTTAGGCGGGCAGCGCCCCAGTAGGCGAAGATGACGGCGATGGCGAAGGCGACGAGCGGAAACGCGAGGTAGTTCTGGAGCTGTCGCCTGACGTCGAAGAAGAGCGCGGAGGCGCCGAGTGTCGTGATGACGAAGCCGGCGACATCACCATCGGTCCGCCGAACTGGCGCGGCGGCTGTGAGGACCTTGGTTCCGTTCGATTCGTAGATGTCCGTCACCGCGCCGCGACCAGCGCGCAGACTGTCGAGCAGTCCGGTCGGCGCGTGCCATGGAGTGTTGAACTGTGCCTGACCCGGTTGCCACGTGGAGTGGACGAGGTACCGAAATCTTCCGGAGCTGTCGAGACGTACGATCGCGATGCCGTTCACCAGATCGGTGAGACTGCCACCGTTTGCGAGCCACATTCGCTGCAGCATCGTGCGCGTAACTCGATAGGCACCCGTGCTCGCGCCGCCGCGATCGGCGATGCGATCGAGAGAGTCGCCGGAGATGGCGACGCTGGTGCTGCGCGTGACGGCCGTCACCTGCTCGCCAAGCACCTGCGTCAACAGGTCCTTGCTGAGGAGATAAATCGGCATCAGCACGACCGCGAGCGTCACGAGCACCGCCGCCGCGCTGATGCCCGCCATCTTGATCCGGAACGGTACGCCCGCGGCGGCGCGTAGCGCCGCGACGGCCGTGGGAGCGGGCGCCGTCCTGGGAGACGTGGTGAAATCGGGTTGGTTCGGGGCGGTCATCCGTTGGGGGGAATTCGAACCGGAGGTCGCGGAGTGCGCGCAGCGCGGCTGAGCTCTGGCAATCGACGCGCGACGGCGGCGAAGCGTTACTTTCCGACCAATCCTTCCAGATTGCTCATGGCGAACGACGGGTTGATGGTGAGTGTGTCGGGAATTCGGGGTCGCGTAGGAGAAGCGCTCACCCCAGAGATCGTGGTGCAGTACGCGGCGGGATTCGGCGCCTGGTGCAGGAGCCGGCCGAAGTCAGACGGCCGGATCGTCGTTGGCCGCGACAGCCGCGTGTCGGGCCCGATGTTCCATCGCGCGGCGATTGCGGCGCTGCAGTCCGTCGGCTGCACGGTCATCGACATCGGTTTGACGACGACCCCAACCTGCCAGCTCGCCGTCGAGCATCATCACGCGGCTGGGGGGCTCATGCTCTCCGCCAGCCACAATCCCATCGAGTGGAACGCGCTCAAGTTCATCGGCCCAAGCGGCCTGTTTCTCGAAGCCGAAGAAGGGAAGGCGATGAGAGGATTGGTGGAGCGCGGCATCCCTCGCGCGACCTGGGACAAGCTCGGCGGCGTGACACAGGATGAACGTGCCGTAGAGCGACACATCGAGAAGGTGCTCGCGATCCCGTATCTGGATGTCGAGGGGATTCGCCGACGCCACTTCAAGGTCGGCCTGGACTGCGTTCGAGGGGCGGGCAAGGTCATTATGCCAGCGCTGCTCGAGCGCTTGGGATGCGAAGTAGTTGCGATCAACCTGGAGCCTGACGGACGTTTCCCGCGTCCGCCGGAGCCGGTGGCGGAGAACCTCGGCGAGCTGGAACAGCTCGTGCTCGAGAGCGGTGCAGCCGTTGGCTTTGCGGTCGATCCCGACGTTGATCGCCTTGCCCTCGTCTCCGAGCAGGGACGGGCGATCGGTGAGGACTACACGCTCGCGCTTGCCGCGCGGGTCGTTCTCCGGCACCGGGCAGGGGCGGTCGTCACGAACCTTTCGACGAGTCGCATTGTCGACGACGCGGTGCGTACGGCGGGCGCGACGGTTCTGCGGGCTCCGGTCGGCGAGGTCAACGTCGCCGTTCGCATGCGCGAGGAGGGGTCGCCGGTGGGTGGAGAAGGGAATGGCGGGGTAATTCTGAGCGAGGTGCACCTGGGAAGGGATGCACCAGTTGGTGCTGCACTGACGCTGCAGTTGCTCCACGAGGAGAACCGATCGCTGTCGTCAATCGTGGGCGACTTGCCGCGATATGTGATCGTCAAGGACAAGTTGGAGCGACCGGCGGCGAGCCTGGATTCCGTGTATGCAGCGCTGAGGGCGGCGTTCTCGGACGCCACGGCAGATACCCAGGATGGCCTGCGGCTGGCCTGGCCGGATCGATGGGTGCACGTGCGACCGTCGGGTACGGAGCCGATCGTTCGGGTAATCGCCGAGGCACCCACCGAACGTGAGGCGCAGGAGTTGGTGAGGAGAAGTCGAGAGCCGTTGGAGAAGCTGAAATGAGCGTGGCTGGTTGCTGGTGGTTGGTGGCTGGTGAACAAGGAAGGCCGGCGCAGAGCGCCGGCAAATCCAAATTCACCAATCACCAATCACCAGCGACCAAGAACCAGATCGAAGGAGTTTCGCAATGTGTGGCATCGTCGGATATATCGGATCGAAAACCGCGACCCCGCTCCTGATCGAGGGGCTGAAGCGGCTCGAGTATCGCGGTTACGACTCGGCGGGCATCGCGACGATGAACGGCGCGGGGCTGGAGAGCCGGAAGGCGAAGGGCAAGATCTCGATGCTCGAGGCGGTGGTTGAAGGGTCGCCCGTGCATGGGACCGTTGGCATCGCCCACACGCGTTGGGCGACGCACGGGCAGCCTAACGAATGCAACGCCCACCCCCACCACGATTGCACCAACACGATCGCCGTCGTCCACAACGGCATCATCGAGAATTACGCCGCGCTGCGGCAGATGCTCATCCGGCAGGGGCACACTTTCCAGTCGGAGACGGACACGGAGGTGCTGGCGCACCTCATCGAAGCCGCGATGGACGAAGATCCGCTCGAGGACGCGGTGATCGATGCGCTGCATCTCGTGGAGGGCACATACGGCATCGCCGTGATCTCGAGTCGTGATCCGGACAAGATCGTCGCCGCGCGGAAGGGCAGCCCGCTGCTCCTCGGCCTCGGCGAGAACGAGTTCTACGTGGCGAGTGACGTCGCGGCGATTCTCCAGCACACCCGTCAGGTCGTGTATCTGGACGACGGCGAGATGGGCGTGCTCACGCGGAACGGTTACGAGGTACTGGATCTCAACGCGCGGCGCGTGCGGAAGGGTGTGAGCCGGATCGACTGGGATCTCGACCAGATCGAGAAGGGTGGCTTCGATCACTTCATGCTGAAGGAGATCTTCGAGCAGCCACAGACGATCCAGAACACCATGCGGGGCCGTCTGGTCGTAGAGGAGGGCTTCTCGAAGCTCGGTGGTCTGAATCTGACGCGTCAGCAGATGCTCGATCTCGACCGCGTCGTGATCACCGCGTGCGGCACGAGCTGGCACTCCGGCCTCATCGGCGAGCTGTACATCGAGGAGCTCGCGCGCATTCCCGTGGAAGTGGAGTATGCGTCGGAATTCCGCTATCGGAACCCGATCGTCACGAAGAACACGCTTTGTATCGTGATGTCGCAATCGGGCGAGACGGCGGACACGCTCGCGGCGATGCGGGAGGCGAAACGGCGCGGCGCGAGAACGCTGGGACTCGTGAACGTGGTCGGCTCGACCATCGCCCGCGAGGATGATGGAGGCATCTATCTGCACGCCGGACCGGAGATCGGGGTTGCCTCCACGAAGGCCTTTACGAGCCAGGTCATCGCGCTCGCGCTGCTGACGTTGAAGCTCGGCCGTCTGCGCGAGATGTCCGTCGTGAAAGGCCGACAGATCGCGCAAGCGATGCTGAAGCTGCCCGATCAGATCCAATCGATTCTCGATCGCGCGGGCGAGATCGAGGGGATCGCCGAGCAGTTCAAGAACGCGACCAATTTTCTCTACCTGGGACGCGGCTACAATTTCCCCGTCGCGCTCGAGGGTGCGTTGAAGCTGAAGGAGATCAGCTATATCCACGCCGAGGGTTATCCCGCGGCCGAGATGAAGCACGGCCCCATCGCGCTGATCGACGAGAACATGCCCGTCGTGTTCATCGCCCCTCACGACTCGGTGTTCGACAAGATCGTATCGAACATCCAGGAGGTGAAGGCGCGGGGCGGGAAGGTCATCGCCATCACGAGCCAGCAGGAGGACGTGCTCGAGAAGCTGATCGATTACGAGATCCGGATTCCGCAGACGGAGGACATGCTGTACCCGATCCTCTCGGTGATCCCGCTCCAGCTGCTCGCGTATTATGTCGCGGTGAAACGCGGACTCAACGTCGATCAACCGAGAAACCTCGCGAAGTCCGTAACGGTGGAATAGGCGCTGCTGGCCCCGTAGCACGGTCTGCTGCATCTTCCGGCACGCGGAAATGCAAGCTGTCACCCACTACATCCGGCAATGTCCGACCTTCGTCTTCGCGCGCGGTCCGTCAGCGAGATCGTCGATGCGGCTTTCCAGCTCTACAAGCGCGACGCGCTCGAGTACGTGCTCGTCGCCGCCGTGGCCTACGCGCCATCGATCGTCGCTCAGCTCTTTTTCGTACGCAGCCTAACGAGCCTGGCGAGCGGCCGCGGCGTTTTATTCGGGCCCGCGTGGTTCATCGCCAGCATCCTCGGCATCTTTGCCTACGCGTTGATGTCGGCGGTGCTGAGCGCGTTCTCGTCCGACATCTACCTCGATCGGCCAACCGGGCTTCCGGAGGTCGTGCGAATGGTATTGCCGCGAGTATTTCGCGTGCTCGGCGCGACGATCCTCCTCGGCTTCGTCGGCGCGCTCGGCTTCGTGCCGGTGATGCTCGGGATGGGGATCGGCAGCATGCTTCTGATGTTCCTTGGGGTGCTGGCGTCGATCGGCTGGGCGCTCTACGCGTTCGCGCGCTTCTTTGCCGTGTTGCAGGTGATCGTGATCGAGGACCGTCGGATAATCGAATCGTTCGTGCGCTCCAGCGTGCTCTCGCGCGGCCTCAAGTGGCACATCCTGCTCACCCTGATTCTGATCGTCGTCATCTTCGTGATGCTTTCCTTCGCGACATCGATGATCGGCCTCGCTCTTGGACCCGGTGGATTGATCGCGATTCAGGCGCTGTACACCGTCTTCGCGTATCCTCTCATCGGCATCACGCAGGTGGTCCTCTACTACGACGCCCGCATTCGGAACGAGGGGTTCGACATCGAGATGATGACGGGCGCGCTGCAGACGCCGGCGCCGATCACTCCGTAGAGCCGTGGCCGGAGCGAAGCGATGACGGTCTGGCAGCTGCCGTCCGGGAGCTGGCCGCGGGCGGCGATTCACGACACGGTCGCGTCCATCGTTAGGCAACCCGCATACCGGCGCGACGCCCGGACGCTGCTCGACCGGTTCATCGGCTGGCTCGGAGATCTCCTCGCGCGGTTCACGGAGATGTTGGGCGGCATGCCCCACGGGCGATTCGTGGCGACGATCGCCGCGACGATCATCGTCGTCCTCGTCATCGGCCGATTCGCCTACGCCTCGCGGCTACGGGCAACGACGTTCGACGATGGATCGCGTCCTCGGCAGGTGAGGGGCGAGTCGGCTGATCTCTGGGCCGAGGCCGAGCAGCTCGCCGCCGAAGGCCGCTTCACGGAGGCCGCGCACGCGATGTATCGCGCGACGCTGTTCCTGCTCGCGTCGGGTGGCCAGGTGCGTCTGCATGACTCGAAGACGAGCGGCGACTATGCGCGAGAGCTGAGGCGCAGAGGCGCTTCCGCGTTCGGAGCGTTTCATCACTTTGGTGCGCGCTACGACCGAATCATTTATGGCACGGGCAGCTGCGACGCCTCCGAGTACCGTGCACTGGTTGCCGACGCGAACGCCGTTGCCGCGACTCGTACTACCGAGCGAGCGGCATGACGATTCCCGCACCGAACGACGACGCAGGTCGGAGACGGCGCCGCTGGCGCGCCGCCGGCCTTGCTGGTGTATTGGTGCTCATCGTCCTCGCGGCGCTGCTGACGCCAGACATGATCGGCGGCCGCAGCGGCGACCAGCGCCTCACGACCTTCTCGACCGATGCACCGGGCGCTCGGCTATTCTATGAGCTCGCCCACCGGCTCGGCTGGAAGGCGGAGCGGTGGATCGGCGGCCCAGCCGTTCCGGCGGACCAACGGACGATCGTCGCGATACTCGATCCGGTGCAGCCGATCGGCGCCGTCGAAGCGCATACGGTGCTCGAGCAGGTGCGCGCCGGTTCGGCCCTCATGTACGTCATGAGCAGCATCTCCCCCCTCAACGATTCGCTGCACGTGAAGCGCCGCTCCTTCGGCGGGGCGTACCAGCCGACGGCAGCCGGCACGGCTGACGCACCGCGGCAACCTTCGGCGAGCGATACGGCACGGGCACGACGGTTTCCCTCCGCCACGCGGGATACCAGCACCATCGACGACGATGAGGCGGAAGCGTCGGCGGTGGAGTGCGCGCACCTGCCGCCTAACGGCGGACTGCCCATGTGGTCGGACCAGGTCGTGCGGTTGTGGCGTTTTCAGTTCACGCAGCCGCGACCTGCCGGTACGGTCATCTTCGCGCGTTCCGCGCCCGAGGCGGAGTCGCGGGACACGGCGGCCGGACGGTCGGCGCCCGCGGCGGCGGGATTCCCGTTAGGCGCTGGGCGAGTCGTCGTGATATCGGATCCGGATCTGCTACGCAATGACGTGCTGCGAGTCTGCCGCTCCGGACTCGACGTCGTCAGCATCCGGATGCTGGAGTATCTCACCGCCGGCGAGCCGCACCGCGACCGACTCGTCTTCGACGAGTATCATCAGGGCTTCGGCACGCATCCGGGCACCGTGCGAGCGATTGCAGTCTATCTCTCACGCGTGCCGTCGGGACACCTGTTGCTTCAGGCCATGGCCGCGGGGCTGATCCTGCTGTTCGCGTTAGGCCCGCGAACGCTGCCGCCGCGCGACGTCGAGCGGGTCGAACGCCGGTCGCCGCTGGAGCACGTGGGCGCCCTTGCCCAGGCGTATGCTCGCGTAGCCGCGACGCGGACCGCGACGATGCGTCTGCTGCGTGGCGTCCGCCGACGCGTCGAACCCAGCGGCCGCGACGGCGGAGGCACCGCCGAGGAGCGTGACGTGCGGTTTCTCGACGCTGCCGCGCGCGCACCGGCCCGTGCGGCCGACGTGGCGCTCGTTCGCCGCGCGCTCGAAACGCCCGTTGGCGAGCGTGAGTTCGAGGAGGTGGGTGCCGCGCTCGCGCGGCTCGAGGAGTCACTACTCGCGGAACGGAGATGACTGTCACATCGGATCAGGGCTCGACACCAACAACCGAAGGGACTGTGCTTGCCGAGAGCGCACAGTTGATTGCACGAGTGCGTGATGCCGTAGCCGCGCGCATCGTCGGTCAGGACGCGGCGATCGAGGATGCTCTGATCGCCTTTCTGGCACGCGGCCACTTGCTCGTCGAAGGCGTTCCGGGAACGGCGAAGACGCTGCTCGTGCGCACGCTTGCTGCCGCGCTCGGCCTCAAGTTCGGCCGCATTCAATTCACGCCGGATCTCATGCCATCTGATGTCACGGGCGTCAGCATGCTGCGCGATCCGGCGCGCGGCTTCGAGTTTCAACCGGGTCCGATCTTCACGAACTTGCTGCTCGCCGACGAGATCAACCGTGCCCCGGCAAAAACGCAGGCCGCGCTACTCGAGGGAATGGCCGAGCGACAGGTGACCGTCGATGGCCGCTCGCGGCCGCTGGACGAGCTGTTCACCGTCTTCGCGACACAGAACCCGGTCGAGCACGAGGGCACGTATCCGCTGCCGGAGGCGCAGCTCGATCGCTTTCTGCTGAAGACGGTGATGGGATATCCCAGTGCCGAAGCGGAGCTGCGGATGCTCGCGCACCATGAATCGGGCTTCGACCCCGAGCGGGCCGCGGACCTTGCGATGCCGGCCGTGATGGACGACGCCACGGCGCGCCAACTCCGCACAGTTATCGATACGGTGAAGGTGGCGCCGGAGGTGCGCGAGTACATCGCGGCGATCACCCGCGCCACGCGCACGGAGCCCTCTTTATCGTTAGGCGCGTCGCCGCGGGCTTCGGTGGCTCTGATGCGAGCCGCTCGTGCCACTGCCGTGCTCGAAGGTCGCGACTACACGGTCCCCGACGATGTGAAGAGCCGCGTTGGATCGGTACTGCGGCACCGTATCACGCTCGCGCCGGAGCTCGAGGTCGAGGGGCGGACGCCAGACGACGTGCTGGCGACCGTGGTGTCGCGCGTACCCGCGCCACAGTGATGCCGTGAAGCGGCGCAACGCGCTGCTGCAATTCGTGCCCGAGCCGCGACTGGCGGTCGTCGTCGCCGTCCTCTCGGCGCTCTGGCTTCTCCCGGGCACTCTCGGCCGGACGGCTCCGCTGGCCGCGCTCGGAGTCGTGCTCGTTGTAGTGATCGCCGACGCGATGGCCTTACCCGCGGCAAGCGACATCATGGTGGAGCGCGTGATGCCGACGAGCGTGGGCATCGGCGACCGCGCGACCGGCGAGTACGTCGTGCGCTCGCGGTGGGGACTACCGCTCCACGTCCAGCTCAACGACGAGGTACCGATAGGCGTGACGGGCGGTGTGGGCGAGGCGGCACTCACGGTGCCGAGGCGTGGTGCAGCTCGACTGTCCGTGACGATTGCTGGCGCGGTGCGCGGCCGCTTCGACTTGGGTGGCATAGGTCTTCGCGTGCGCACCGGTGCCGGTTTGGTCGCACGACGCATTCGCTGGTTCCCGGAGGACACGATTCTCGTCACGCCGTCGGTGTCGAGTGTGCGGCGCTTTCGCCTCCTGGCGATTCAGCACCGCCTCTACGAAGCCGGGGTGCGCGCCGTGAGGCAGCGCGGCGAGGGTCGGAGCTTCGCGAGCTTGCGTGAGTACGTCCTCGGCGACGATCCGCGCCACATCGACTGGAAGGCGACAGCTCGCCGCGGCAAGACAATCACGCGCGAGTACACGATCGAACAGTCGCAAACGGTATTCTGTCTCATCGACTCGGGGCGCTCGATGACGCAGCTCGCGGGCAGCTTCACGCGCTTCGAGCATGCGCTGTCAGCAGCACTGGTGCTGACGGACGTTGCGGCCACTGCTGGCGACCGCGTGGGCACCCTCGTCTTCGACGACCAGGTCCGCGCGTTCGTGCCTGCGCAGCGGGGCCAGAGCGCCCTTCGCGCCGTTCGGAACACCCTGATCCCGGTGGAGGCGACGCTGTCCGAGCCCGACTACGCCGCGGCCTTTCGCTTCCTGGCAGCGCGCCAGCGGCGCCGCTCGCTGATCGTGTTCTTCACCGACGTCATCGACGTGCGTGCGTCGCGCGCGCTCATCGCCCACGTTTCCCGGAGCGCGGCGCGGCACCTGGTAGTCGTCGTCGCGCTGCGGAATGACGCGCTCATCGCCGCCGCTGCGCCGGCGCGGCGCGATGAGAGCTCGCTATACGAGGCGGCGGCCGCGGAGGAGCTGATCATCGCGCGCGCCGAAGCGCTGGAGCGCATGCGAGGGGCCGGCGTCACCGTCCTCGATGTCTCGCCGAGCAACATGACGGCCGCGGTAGTGAACCGCTATCTGGAGATCAAGGCGCGCGGCGCGCTTTGACGTCAGCGCAGGGCAAGCAAGCTCGCGTCCTGCTCCGGCTCTTCCGAGGCTGGAGCCCTTTTCTCGCGACCCGAGCTGAGATACAGCACGAGCAGCACGAGTGTCGCGGCCGAGATGGCGAATTTCGCGCGCAGCGGCCAGTTCGGGATCGGTGACACGAACCCCTCGAGGGTGCCCGCGACGAGAAGGAGCACCGTCGCGGCGGCGACGAGACGAATCGCTCGCCTGCCGTTCTCCACGAGCGCGCGACGTCGCGTACGCGGGCCTGGAAGAAGGATCGCCGCCGCGAGCAGAAAGCCCGCGCCGCCCGCTATGCACACCGCTGTGAGCTCGAGCACGCCGTGCGGCGCAACGAACGCGAGAATCAACCGCAGGATGCCCTTCGACTGATATAAGCCGAGTACCCCGCCGAGGCTGACGCCGTTGAGGATCAGCAGGATCATGCTGCCGATGCCGGCGGTGATGCCTAACGCGAATACACCGAACGTCACCTGGATGTTGTTCGTGATCACCTGGCTCGCCATCATGGGCCGGAAGATCTGCGGATCGGCGATGTAGCCCGTATTGTCGTGGGCCCGCCGCACACCCTCCTCCGCACGATCGAGCATCGAGCCGGGAATGAATGTCGCGGCGACGGCAGGCTGCCTGACGACGGCGCTCCATGCGATGGCCGCCGGCCCGAAGAGCAGCGCCGCCGAGACGAGGATCGGACGCCACGAGCGCCGCACTTCGCGCGGTGCCTCGACGGCGATTACCCGAATGACGTCGGCGATCGACACCGACCGCCCACGGTAGAGGAGGTTGTGCGCGCCGGCGAGGAGCCGGCTGAGATAGAACAGTTCGGGCGCGTCGCGACCCTGGGCGGCCGTCTGTAGACGCGCGAGGTCGGAGGCGAGGTCACGATACTCGGATACGAAATCCCGAACGCCACTCTCGCCGAGCGACGCCAGGCCGCGACGCTGTGCCTCCGCCAGCGTGGCGGCGAAAGCATCCCATCGAGGCGAGCGTGTCGCGACGATCACGTTGCGCTCCCGCGCCGCGCCGCGCTCGTGTCGGGCTGACAGGCCGCGCGCTCGAGCCGAACGCTCGGATTCGTACAGGCGTTCCAGCCGCTCGCTATCGGTGCCCAGGCCGTCCGGGCCCATGGGCTGGCCAAACGCGGTCGTTAGGCGCTTCGCGATCTGCGACGCCAGCTCGTCCCGTCGCTGGGGTTCGAGTGCGGCGCGCCGCTCCATGAAGCGCTCGAGCACCGCGAACTCAGTCTCCGTCAGCGCCGCCTCGAGCGCCGGGGGCCCTTCGCCGGTGACAGCCGTGGCCGCGGGGGCGGGCTGCCTGACGAGACCCTCGCGCACGACAATCGTGCCGGCGACGATGTCGCCGAGGCGTTTGCCCGATCTGGAGAACATGATGCTGAGCATGCCGACCGCGTAGCAGCCGACCGGCTGGACATCCACGAAGCGAACAAGATTGCGCACCGCGGACGCGCCGAACGTCACGGAATAGCCACCGTCGCGGACGACCCGCAAATGAAGGAGTCGCTTGCCCGGCGTCTGCCCGTCCGCGAGCCCCTCGAAGAGTACGTAGTAGCCCCAGAGGACGCAGAAGACGGCGAAGACGAAGGTTGCGCCGGCCCATGCATCGAACGCGTCCCCCGCGGCGCCCGGCGGCCGCGTGGGTGACGCGACAGCAATGATGATCATGATGCCGACGATCGCGGCGACAGCGAGCAGGGAGTCGATGATCGCCGCGAGCGCCCGCGAGCCCACCCCCGCGATGGTGTACGAGAACACCACGAGCTCCGGTGTCTCGACGTCGATGGTCTGCGAGAGGTCTATGGACGGGGACATGACTGGCTGAAGCTGGCATTCTCGATTGGTCGAGGCAAGCACGGACCGCGATGGTCAGTGGTCGGTGGTCGGTGATCACCGTTCACCGTTCACCACTCGCTGGCTATCTTGGCTGGACACCGTTCACCGCCCCCCGCCCCAATGCGCGTTCTCCTTCAGCGAGTCTCACGAGCCGAAGTACGCGTTCGCGAAAGCGGCGCGACGCGAAGCACGGGTCAGATCGGACTTGGCTTTTTGCTCCTTATTGGATTCACCCATACGGACGACGAGTCGCGCGTGGCCTGGATGGCAGAGAAAATCCTTGGCCTTCGCCTTTTCGCGGACGCGGAAGACAAGATGAATCTCGCCCTCGCGGACGTGGGTGGTGAGCTGCTCGTCGTGTCGCAGTTCACCTTGTACGGCGACGCCGCGAAGGGGCGCCGGCCAAGTTTCATCGACGCCGCGCGACCCGAGACTGCCATTCCGCTGTACGAGCGGTTCATCGCCCTGCTGCGAGAGCGCGGCGTAACCGTCGGCACTGGGGAGTTCGGCGCGATGATGGACGTCGAGCTCGTGAACGATGGGCCAGTGACGCTATGGCTGGAGCGGTGATGAGAGACGCGCGACGGCCGCCTAACGCTGAAGCGGATCGCGTGCCGGTGGTCCTGGCATCCCAATCGCCACGGCGGCGTCAGCTGCTCTCGCTCGTCGGCATCGAGCACGAGGTGCGGCCGGCGAATATCGATGAGACTTATCTGGCGGGCGAAGAGCCCAGGACACACGCCCTCCGTCTCGCGCGCGAGAAGGCCGCGGCCGTTGTCGTTCCGGGCGCCGTGACCATCGGCAGCGACACGATTGTCGTCGCGGATGGGGATGTCCTTGGGAAGCCACGCGACGAAGGGGAAGCGGCCGATATGCTCCGCCGGTTGAGTGGACGCTCACATACCGTGATCACGGCCGTGGCCGTCCGCTGGCGTGACGGCATGGTCTCGGACGCCGAGGAGGTCGGCGTCACCTTCCGCTCGCTCACCGACCGGGATATTCGTGACTACATCGCCACCGGCGAGCCGATGGACAAGGCCGGAGCGTACGGCATCCAGGGCTATGGCGCGACGATCGTCGAGCGCGTGGACGGCGACTACTTCGCGGTGATGGGGTTGCCGCTCAACCGGCTGGCGCGGCTGCTCGAGTCGTTAGGTCTCGTATACCCCTTCGGACCGGTACGCGTCGCTCAGCGCGACGCCACCGCATAACGACTCCGCCAGCGCTCGACACGGTCGAGGACATCGCGAACGGTGATCCGTGCCATGCGGTCGGGCCTATTCTCCATCGAGATGGGATAGTCCTCTCCAGGATCCCCATAGGCATCCACGATGAGGTCGCGAAAACGGCGGTACGGGCCGGTACGCTTCGGGTTCGTATAGCCCATCAGGCTCACGACGGGGCGGTCGAGCGCGACGGCGATGTGGAGCGGGCCGGTGTCGGGCGCGAGTACGAGCGCGGATCCATCGAGGATGCCGACGAGGTTGCGCAAACCGCTGCCGAGCGCGGACATGGGCTTGTGTCGCGCTCGCTCCACGATCACGCGCTCGGCGGCGAGCTCTCGCTCGGTGCGTCCGCCAACCAGTACCGGCTCGAGGCCGAAGTCGTGATACAGGACGTCGGCAACTTCAGCCCAGCGTTCGGGCAGCCAATCCTTCTGCGGCTTGCTCGTGGCAACGACGATCGGTGCGGCGGGCCGATCCAGCTTCGCGAAGAACTCCCGCTGCCAGGCGCGCTCGTTTGCCCAGGGGCCGATGCCCCACGCGACGGGCTCCGTCGGCACGCCGAGGGCGGCAAGGAACTCCAGATACTGATCCTGAACGTGCTGTGGCTCGTGCGGTGGAACGCGATGCGTCGTGAAGAGCCAATTCAGGTCACGGGCGCGAGCACGGTCGAAACCGAGCTTCACGGGTGCGCGGGTGAACGATGTGACGATGCCCGCCTTGAAGTACACCTGAAAATTGAGGACGAGATCGAACGCGCGATTCGCGAGCTCGCGTCGAACGTCGGAGAAGGCCCGCCATCCCTTCGATCGGTCGAAGAGCACGATCTCATCGACGTGCTCGTGGCCGCGGACGAGCGCGGCTGGCCCCGGCTGCAGGACCCAGGTCACGCGAGATTGCGGCGCGTGCCGCTTGAGCGCGTTGAGAACCGGCAGCACGTGCACTGCGTCACCGACGGCGCTCATCATCACGATGCCGACACGATCGAGACGAGCGTCGATCATGCGCCGACGGGATCCGCGTTAGGCTCGATCACAGCGCGTCGATTTCACGAAGGATGTCAGCGGCCGTAATCCCGGCGGGCGATGGCCGCGCCAGCATGCGCGACGGGCCAACCCCCTGCGGAAAGGTGCGTAGCGGCTCACCTGGCGCGAAAACGCCCACGACCGGGACGCCGAGTGCCCCCGCCACATGCAGCGGACCGGAATCATGGCCGACGAACAGCGTCGCGTCGGCGAGCGCGGCCGCTGTGTCGGCGAGCGAGGCGTCGCCAACGCGGTCGATGAAGCGCCAGGAAGAATCCGTTGGGAGCTCGCGAACGCGATTCAGCTCCGATGAGCCGCCGATCCAGAGAATGTTCTCCATGCGCTGTTGCAGCATCTTCGCAAGCTCCATCCACACCGAGAGCGGCACGCAACGATTCTCCTTGCTCGCGAAGGGATGCAGCGCGGCGTACCGGTCGCCGATCGCCGCACGAAGCCGTCGACGTCGGTCCACCAGAACGCTCGGGTCGAGCCGATAGCGCAATGCCGTCACCGAGATCCCCAATGGCGAGAGGAGCCGAGCGATCTCGTGGAGAACTGGTTGTCGCGGATCCTCGTCAGGCAGCACGTCGGTGAGAAAGACGCGATTCTTCCGGCGACGAAGGCCGATTCGCCGCGGGATGCGCGTCGCCGAGACCGCTGCCGCGGTGCGCCATGGCGCCGCGGCGAGAACGGCGACGTCGTATCGCTCCGACCTCACGGCACGCATAGCGCGCAGAAACTCGGCACGTGAGCCTTTGCCACGCCCTGGCGCTACATCCCAGAATGGATCGGCGGCGATGACACGGCGAGTGCCCGGGATCAAGCTCGCCAAATCGGCCGTGTAGGCCTTGCACCAGACATCCAGCGCGGCATGAGGAAATCTCTCGCGCAATGGTGGTGCGAGCGCGGACGCGAACACCAGATCACCGAGATTGTCGAGGCTTACGAGGAGAATGCGGTCGACGGACATGCGCCGACAAAGCTAACTTGAGCCCTTCATTGCCCGCAGCCCACTGCTGATGCGCATCCTTCACATCGATACCGAGCGCGGTTGGCGCGGCGGCGAGCGGCAAGTGCTCTGGCTGGCGGAGGAGCTCGGCCGGCAGGGGCACGACTCGATCATCGTCGCGCGCCCCGGGCAACCACTCGCCCTCAAGGCGATGCAGGCCGGTCTCGACGTCGTATACTGCGCGCCTCGATTCGAGGCGGACCCATTCGCTGTTCTCCGGCTTCGCCAGCTCGTTTCGCGTGCAAGGATCGCCATCATCCACGCTCACACGGCGCACGCCGCCGGACTCGGAGCGCTCGCCACCGTCGGCTCGAAAATCCCCCTCGTCGTCGCACGGCGGGTGGATTTCCATCTCCGGCGCAACCCCGGAACTCGGTGGAAGTATGGGCGCGCGGCGGCGATCATCGCCATCTCCCGCGCTGTCGCCAGGATCCTCGAGAGCGACGGCATTCCACCCTCGCGAGTCACGGTCGTTCCCGACGGAACGGACGTCAATCGACAGATCGCACCGGCGGCAGGCGAGACGCTCGAGTCGTTAGGTGTAACCCCTGGCGCGCCCCTCGTGGTGCAAGTTGCGCAGCTGGTGTCGCATAAGGATCCACTCAATTTCGTTCGTGCTGTCGCGGCCGCGCGCTCACGCGTGCCGAATCTCCAGGCGTTGCTCGTTGGCGACGGCCCGCTACGCGGGGATGTCGTGGAGGCAGTGCGTGCTCTGGGGCTTGGGGAGACCCTGCACCTGGCGGGATACCGCCAGGATGCCGACGCACTTCTCGCGGCCGCCGACGTGGCCGTACTCAGCTCCCGGGAAGAGGGAATGGGCTCCGTGCTGCTCGATGCGCTCGTGCTCGGCAAGCCAATCGCGGCGACGCGCGCCGGCGGCATTCCCGAGGTGGTCGATCACGACAGAACGGGTTTGCTCGCGCCTGTTGGCGAACCAGTGCAGCTCGGCGAGGCGATGGCGATGCTCCTCACCGATCGGACGCTCGCAATGCGCCTGGCAGCCGCGGCAAAGGCGCACGCCGCCGACTTCTCGCTCGAGCGACTGGCCGCGCGAACGTTGGCAGTTTACGAGCGGGTGCTGGATCGTGGTGCGGGCGGCATGGAGACCGAGCGGCGGGCGGTGAGCGCGAGCCACTCGAGCTCCCGTTCGTCGATGCGAGCGCCATAGAGCGCGCGCCACTTGCGTGCGGACCGCTGAAGGCGAGCGATGTTCGACTCGGTAATCTCGGCACTCCGTGGCTGGCCGAATGTCACCCGGTCGACGTCGAGGATGTAGGCGGACATCGACGACGGCTCGACGACGTTTCTCATCAGAAGCACGTTCTTGATGTTGAGATCGTGGTGCCTGGCTCCGCACTCGCTGAGCGATCCGATGAGAAATGCGGTTTTGTGAATGGCCTCGCGCCGTTCCACGTCGGTGCCGCGCATGAGAACGGCGGCGAGATCGGTCGCATTGGGAATCTCCAACGACACGACGTCGCTTCGCCGGAGGAACGGTCCGGCGTCGTAGATCGCGTAGGCAAAGATCGGTGGCGTTGCCACATCGCAGCTCTTCGTCAGGCGAATCGACGTCGCGAGCTCGTAGGGTGCCCGGGTCGGTGCCAGGAACCGATCGCCCGTCAGTCGTGCGAAAAGGCCGCCGTGCCGGTTGTGCCTAACCACAACGGGCACGCCATTGGGCAGCTTCGTGGCGTATGCGACGCCGCGCCCCGCCAGCGGTCGCGATTCGGGACGACGCGCGGCGTATTCGTAGAGTGTACCCGCCGCGAGCGCCGTGCGAATCGCGTCGAGTTGAGCGCGCTGTGCAACGACGATCGTCCCAGGAAGCCGGATCTGTTCGTAGCCCTCTGGAAGGCCGTCGTTAGGTGACAAACGCGACGACGATAGAAACGGCCTCAAACCACCACGCAATAAACGGGGATCGGCTGACTCTTGCCCTTGAGCTCCATCGGTGCGCAGGCCTTGAGCTTCGGTGGCGACGTCAGCGCCTGCTTCGTCTCCTCCGTGAGGAGAATCTGTCCACCTTCCGCCGCCGAGCAGAGTCGATAGGCGGTGTTCACCGTGTCACCGATGACCGTGAACTCGAGGCGACGCTCCGAGCCGATGTTGCCGGCGAACGCCTCGCCGAAGTTCACGGCGATCCCGTGTTGCAGCTGCGGACGACCTTCGGTCTTCCACTTGGCGTTGAGCTTCTTCAGCGCCCGCATCATGTCCATCGCCGCCATCAGCGCGCGATCGGCCTCGTTGCCACTCGCGATCGGCGCGCCCCACTGTGCCATCACGGCGTCGCCCATGAACTTGTCGAGCGTACCGTCGTGCCGGAACACGCACTCCACCATCTCGGTGAAGTATTCGCTCAACAAGGTGGCCATGTCGTCCGGATTCATCGACTCGGCCATCGGCGTGAAGCCACGAATGTCGCTGAACAGCACTGCCACCGGACGTTTGTCGCCACCGAGCCGCGCCGCCTCGGGTGAGCTCGCGATACGCTCGGCCACCTGTGGCGCGAAGTAGCGGGTGAGGTTTTCGCGGGCGAGCAACTCCTTCTGGATGCGCTGCGCGAACTGTTGATTCTCGATCCCCGCCGCGGCGATGCCCGCGAACGCGATGAGATACTCGAGATCGTGCTCGCTGAAGCGATGCGTCGTCGTCACGTTGTCGACGTAGAGAACGCCGAGGACGCGGTCCTCGCTGCCGACGAGCGGGCAGCAGATGGCGCTGCGGATCTGTTGCATGAGTATCGATTGGCCGCCGAAGCGCGAGTCCTCACCGGCATTGTCGGAGAGAATTGCCACCTTGTCCTCGACGACCTTGCGGGCGATCGACTGCGGCACGGCGCGCGGCTGATCGCTGCCGCGCTTGTCGCGTGCGATCTTCGGCGTCAGCTCGCTGCCATTCTCGCACAGCAGGATCGCGACGCGATCGACCTCGAGAATCTGGTAAGCGTAACGAACGATCTTCTCGAGCAGCGCGTCGATGTCCACCGACTTGCCGAGGCCTTTGGATACCTCGAGCAAGGTCGCGAGCTTCTGCTCGGCCTTGTCCTCGAGCGTCGCCTCGGCATTTGGTGCTGTGGAGATGCGGGGATCGCTCGTGCCGAGCGCGGCGAGGGCGTTCTGAGCCTCTCGAACAGGGAGCTGACGAACGATCGTCGCCGAGGGGCGATGGTGGCCGTTGCTGACGTTCTCCGGGGGGGACGTGTAGCCGCCAGATGGCGAATGCACATTGACCAGCCCCACGGGCTGAATACGAAAAGCAACTTTGCCGAAGGTAACTGTATCGCCCGGTGAGAGCGTCACCGGCTCTCCGTCCTCGATACGCTCGCCGTTGTGGAAAGTCCCGTTGCTCGATCCAAGATCGCGAACGCGAAGCCCCGAGTCGTCCACTTGCAGCTCGGCGTGCCGCCGGGAGACGGTCCCGTCGAAGATCGCGATGTCGCTGGATGGCGCACGACCGACGACGAGCTGCACACCGAGGCGCAGCTCGTGCTGTTGCGAGCCGTCCGTACTCGTCAATCTGTACCGCATCACACCTGGCATCGCGTTGGAATATGGACCACTGGGCGTTCGCCCTAGCTCAAGACTGTCAATCCGGGGGGCGGCGTCACACCGAACTCGAAATTTGCGGTGCCCGTCCAGCCTCCGATCGCTGTGTGCGATCGGTGTCGCGCCCACTCATCCCACGCACTCGCCCAATCGCCGTCAACAGCGCTCGCGCCTTGTTCTCCGTCTCCTCCCACTCGCGCTCGGGAACGGAGTCATGGACGATGCCTGCACCGGCTTGCACCGACGCGACGCCGTCGGCGATCACACAAGTGCGGATCGTGATAGCGAGATCCATCCGCTGGGCGCCCGCGGCAATGTAGCCGATTGCGCCGGCGTACGCGGCGCGTCGCTCCGGCTCCAATTCGTCGATGATTTCCATCGCGCGCACCTTTGGCGCGCCGGTCATCGTCCCTGCCGGAAAGGTGGCGCGAAGCGCGTCCATCGCCGTGAGGCCGTCGCGCAGCTCTGCTTCCACCTGGCTCACGAGGTGAAACACATGCGAGTAGCGCTCGACGACCATCAGCTCCGTGACGTTCACCGTGCCGTACTTCGCGATGCGTCCCACGTCGTTGCGCCCGAGATCGACGAGCATCACGTGCTCGGCGCGCTCCTTCTCGTCGGCGCGAAGCTCGTCGACGAGCGCTTCGTCCTCCGCCGCTGTCTTGCCGCGCGGGCGCGTGCCCGCGATCGGTCGCACCGTGACGCCCTTCCGTTCCACGCGCACGAGCAATTCCGGTGAGCTCCCTACGATCTCGAGCCCGTCGAGCACGAGATGGTACATGTAAGGCGACGGGTTGATCGCACGCAACGCGCGATAGAGCGAAGCCGCGGAGAAGTCGTGAGGTACATCGATTCGACGGGCGAGTAAAACCTGAAACGCGTCACCGGCGACGATGTACTCCTTGATGCGCTTCACGTCCGCGAGAAACTTCTCCCTAGCGTACGTCGAGCTTCCAGAGGCCGGGAGTGCGGAAGTCGGAAGATCGAGTGGCTGCAGGACCGACGGTCCGCGGATACGTGCTATCGTGGTGGCGATTTCGGCTTCGGCCTCCTCGTACTCGATCCGGAGATCGGCGTCGCTCGCATCGGTGTCGACGTCCACACCGACGACGATTCGCGCCTGGCCGCGCAGATTGTCCACGATCACGAGCGCGCCCGTGAACACGAACAGGGCATCGGGAAGATTAGCCAACGACTTCGCCCGAGCTGGCGGATTTGGAAGTCGCTCGATGTATCGAACGACGTCGTAGCCGAAGAATCCAACCGCGCCGCTCCAGAACTCGCCGAGCTCCGGCACGCTCATGGGCTCGTAGCGCTGCAGCAATTCGTCGAGGTCGCCGAGTGGATCGGCCGGGCGCCGCGCGCCGTGCCAACTGCGATCGGGCGTCCAATCCTCGATGACACCATCACGCAGCCTCCAGGCGCCCCGCGGCGCAGTTCCCAAGAACGTGTAGCGTGCCCAGGTCTCACCGCCGGCGGGCGCCGATTCCAGGAGAAACGCGAACGGTGGCTCCCGCAGCTTTGCGAAGACCGCAACCGGCGTGTCGGTATCGAGCAGGTAGTCGCGCCACACTGGGACGAGCGCCGGTCTCCCATTCGCCGTCGCTTGCCGAACGCGTTCGCGAAAGGCAGTAAAGGTCATGAGCGGGGAGAGAACGCGGAGCGACGCCGGTGCCGCGGCGCTGGTTGCTCCTGCTTCTCACGGCGACGAGATTCGTGAATCATGCCTGGTTCGTCAGTGCTCCACTCCGAAAAAACCGTCGGTCGTGCGCTGTCATGGGTCACCGGCATCCTGCTGATGCTTCGTTTGGCGTCAGTTGCGTCGGCGCAGACGGTCTGGAACGATTCCACCTCGCGCGCGCTCGTGGAGCTTGCCACTCGCCTCCGTGCGGCGCAACTCGCCGACACCGGGCTGACCGATTATCGCGCTACGGCACACGGCTACCTCACCTTTCTCGCGCAGGTCGGGCAGGGATTCACTGAGCCGCCGCGCATCGTCAAGGCGGATGAGCTGGCGCTGGAAGTCTACTGGCGCGCGCCCGGTCTCAGCAAGCAGCGCATCGTCGGTCGACGCGACACACTGCTGCTCCCAACCGACATCGCCTACCACCGCGACCACCTCGGGATAGTTCAGAACAACTTCCCGAGCATCATTCGTCTCGGTGAGGGTGACGAGGTGCGCGATGTTCCGCACCCGCTCTCCGCGACTGGGCTGACTCTCTACGACTTCTCGATCGCCGACAGCCTTCGCATCTCGCTGCCCGGGCGAGTCGTAAACGTATACGAGGTGCGGGTACGTCCCAAGGATGATCGGCAGCCTCGGGTGATCGGCGCGGTTTACATCGACCGGGACGGCGGTCAGGTGGTACGGATGGCGCTGAGCTTCACTCGCGCCGCGCTGCTCGACTCGCAGCTCGAGGACGTCTCCATCGTGCTCGAGAACCGACTCGTCAATGGACGATTCTGGCTCCCGTCGCGACAGGAGGTCGAGATTCGTCGGACGGGAACGTGGCTGGACTATCCGGTGCGCGGGATTATCCGCGGTCGCTGGGAGATCGGCGATTACGCGATCAATCAAGGCGTTCCTTACTCGATGTTCGGTGGTCCGGAGATCGTCCAGGCGCCGCTGACCGAGCAACGCCGCCACGTCTGGTCCACCCCGCGCGTGCTCGACTCGCTGCCGCCGGACGTCCGCGCGGTGACTGACGAGGACGTGCGGCGCGTTCAGGAGGAGGCGAGGGCGCTGGTGCGCGCGCGAGCCTTGCAGCGCACACGCACGACGGCGCTCTCGGCGCGGGGCATCTCGGATTTCGTCCGCTTCGACCGGGTGGAGGGTCTCGCGTTAGGCGGCGGGCTCACCCAGCGAATTGGCGGCGGCGTATCTGTCGCAGGACGTGCTCGTTATGGCGTGGATGACGAGATAGTGAAGTGGCAGGGGCGGCTCGAATGGCAGAATGGAGCCGGAGTCGCGATCCGTGCCTTTGGCATGCGGGATTTTCGAGAGCTCGGGGACGTACAGGAGCGTTCGCTCGCGCTGAACAGCATCGCCGCGCAGGAATTCGCCAGTGATTATACGGACCCATACCAGGTGGTGGGCGGGGGTGTCGCGCTCGAACGTGCGCCGGTTGGAGTGCCACTCTGGCGCCTGGAGGCGAGCTACCAGAAGCCGCAGCAGGTGGCAGTGACCGCGACGCCGGTCGCCGGCCGCTTCCTCGGCGTCGTTGACATTCCCCCCACCGAGTACTTCCGCTTCTCACTTCGTCGCGAGCGTCCGACGTCCCTCTCGTTCTTAGGCACCGAGCTGCGCACGGCAATCGAGCTGCGCACGCTCCGGTCGCTCAACGCCACCGAGACCTGCCTCGGTGTGGGCTGCCTGCCGAAGTACGCGACGCTGCGTGGCTCACTCGTCGCCGACCTCGAACGGCCGATCGGCACTCAGCGTCTCGTGTTGCATGCCGTCGCGGGGGCGGTGGGCGGACAACACGATGTGATCCCGCCGCAGGAGCTCTTTTACTTCGGCGGACTGGTGAGCGGTGCCGGTTATGAATTTCATCAATTCGTCGCGCGCGCCGGTTGGAGTCAACGCGTCGAGTGGCGAACACCGATTCCCTTCTTCGCGCTTCCACTCGGTCGTTTCGGCAAGGTTCCGGCGACGGCGACGTTCGCGCCGTACGCGCAGGTGGTCGCGATCGGGGGAGCTCCGATCACGATCAGCCGCAGCGGCATTCCGATTCCGGCGACGGTTTCCGGCGCTTATCCGGCAATCGGCGCGGGGCTGCTCACGTTCTTCGATCTCGTGCGGTTCGACGTGTCGCGAGGACTGCGGCAGGGCCGCTGGCTTTTTGGATTCGATGTGAATCCAGAGTTCTGGAGTGTGCTCTAGCCGGTTCACTAAGGCTTCAGCCTGCAACGTTATGGTGCGAGTCGCTGGCCTCACGGCGGCGATAATAGCGCCATGTCCGACGCATCGATCTCACACGCGACTGTCATTCGAGACGGTTGGCTCCGGTCAGTGCTCGCCTCCTTCCTCGACGATGACGCGATCGAAGCGCTCGAGCGGCAAGCGGACGGCAGCCTGTGGGACGCCGTAACGACGCGTGGAGTGCTCGAAGAGGAGGATCTGCTGAGGCGCACGGCGCGCCACTTTCGGCTGCCGCTCGCGGACCTTGGACGCGCGAGCACGCAGGCACTGGAGCTCGTGCCCGAGCGGTGGGCGCGGCGCTTCGCGGTGCTGCCACTCTCCATCGACGACGACGCGCTCCTGGTCGCGACGTCGAATCCCTGCGACGTCGACTGCGAGCGCGCCATCGCGTTCGCCGCGGGACGCCGCGTGCGCTTCGCGCTGGCGTCGCCGGCGGCCATCTCCGCTCGGATCGACGCCGCCTACGGTGGCGAGGAGGATGAAGCTGCGGCCGAGCTGTCTCGGCCAAACGACGCAACACCACGCGTCGATGTGCAGCTTCTCGCGGGTGAGGCGGAAGGTTTTGACGAGGACTCTACCGGACGTGACGGCCAGGCCATCTCGCTGCTGGTCGACGACATCCTCGGCGCCGGCATCAGCGACCGGGCGAGCGACATTCACATCGAGCCGGAAGAGCAGGGGATTGTCGTTAGGCATCGCATCGACGGGGTCATTCGAGTTGCACGGCGCCTGCCCCGCGCCATCGCGCCGGCGCTGGCGTCGCGAATCAAGATCATGTCCGGGCTCGATATTGCCGATCGGCTGCGGCCGCAGGACGGTCGCGCTCGCGTCGCCGTGAACGGCGTCCCCGTGGATCTCCGCATCTCGAGCCTCCCCGCGTCGCACGGCGAGAAGATCGTCATCCGTGTGCTCGACGGCCGAACGGCAGTCCGAACGCTGGATTCGATCGGCTTCGCGCCGGACGAACTGGATCGCATCGAGCGATTGCTACAATCGCGCGAGGGGCTTCTTCTCGTCACCGGTCCAACGGGCTCGGGAAAAACGACCACGCTCTATGCGGCTCTGCGCATGCTCAAGCAGCGGGGCGTCAATATCGTCACCGTCGAGGATCCGATCGAGTATCGTATTCCCGGCATCGTCCAGGTTCAGGTGAATGAGCGCGCCGGTTTGACGTTCGCCGCGGCGCTTCGCTCGATCATGCGGCAGGATCCGGATGTGCTCCTCATCGGCGAGATCCGCGATCGTGAGACGGCCGAAATCGCGATCCAGGCATCGCTCACCGGACACCTCGTCTTATCCACCCTACACACCAACGACGCGGCAAGCGCCGTCACGCGACTGATCGACATTGGGGTCGCACCGTACAAGATCGCGACGGCAGTCAAGGGGGTGCTCGCGCAGCGTCTGCTCCGGCGGCTGTGCGCGAGATGTCAGCCGGTCCACCCGCACGGCTGCCTCATCCGTCCTGCCTCGGTGCCCTGCAAACTGTGTGGCGCCACGGGATACCACGGCCGGCTCGCGATTGTCGAGGTGCTCATCGCGACAGCCGAGTTCGAGCGATGTGTGGGCGAGAACGACACCGCGGAGCACATCGCCGACGCGGCACGTCGAGACGGCATGCGTTCGCTCTGGCAATCGGGACAGGCACGCATCCGCGCCGGTGAGACGACGGAAGAGGAGCTGCGTCGTGTTGCCGCGCCAGACCCCGCGCAAACTCAGCCGAGCGGGTCGACGGTAGACGCGCAGCCGGCGTTGCATTATCTCCCGCTGCGTCCAGCGCCGTCGTCTCGCTTCGCCGAGTCTCCTGTGTCGCAGCTCTCGATAGGCACCATCGACGTTTACGTGATTCGCCCGCTCGCCAGCGGTTGGCGCGTGCTCGTCCTGCAGCGCGCGCTGGACACGCGCTGTCCAACGGCATGGGAGACGGTGCATGGTCACATCGAGGCGGGCGAGGAGCCGGAGGACGCGGCACTCCGGGAGGTGCACGAGGAGGCAGGTCTGGAGGTGCGCAGGTTGTACAACGTGACGGTGCAGCCGTTTTATCTCCACCGCTCGCATACCGTCGAGCTTGCGGTCGTCTTCGCCGCATTCGTGGACGAGCCCACGGCTTTCGCGTTAGGCAGCGAGCATCAAAGAGCCGAATGGCTCAGCGTCGACGACGCGCTCGAGCGCTTCCAGTGGCCGCGCGAGCGCGAGGCGCTGCGCGAGATCGCGCAGCTGTTGCGCACAGGGGATGCGGGACCGGTGGAGGATGTGTTACGCGTGAAGTAGCGTGGAGCGTGGTGCGTGGCGCTGGAATCGAACGAAGCGTTGATTTGGTGTGAGTGGCTCCAGCACTCACTATCGGACCAACGTTTCGTCCCATTGCGGTCACGCGCCACGCTCCACTCGCCACGCTCGACGCTAGCCACCTCGCTCGTGCGATGTGCGAAGAACAGTGCCTGTCGTCGGCGCGTTGGGCTTTACACGCACGCTCTTCGCCGGGATGCCGACGTACACATGGTAGGGGCGCACGTCCTTCGTCGCGACGGCCATCGCGCCGACCATGCCCTGCTCATTCACGTGCACGCCCGCGAGCACGGTCGCGTGATAGGTGATGCGTACACCGTCGTCGATGCGAGTGCACGCGTTCGTCACGTCCTTCTGATCGACGATACTGTGCGTGTGACTGTAGATGTTCGCGTAATCGCTGATGGAGACGTTGTTCCCCAATACGATCCCGCCTCGATCGTCCAGCAGGACGTTACGGTGAACCACGACGTTGTCACCGACTTCCAGGTTGTAGCCGAAGGAGAATTCGACGTTGTGGAATGCCTTGAAGTTCTCGCCGCACCGCTTGAAGATGTGCTGCGCGAGCACGCGGCGGAGCTCCACCCCGAGCCACACGTTCTGTCCGCCGACCGCGGTGCGGTCGAATGAATACCACAGCCACAGCAGCGGCTTCACGCGCTGAAAGCGCGTCTGATCGCAATCGGCGTAGTATTCCGGCTCGAGCGTGATATTGCATGGGTCCATCGCCGACAGTGCGAGGCGGGTTGCCGCCGACAGCCGCGGATCGTTGGTGGCGCTCTCCCAGTTCGCGGCGTACTCAGGGTACCACAGCTGGGCGAGCACCTCCCGGCAGAGCCGGCTCCGGTCGGTCGAGGGATCGTCGAGCGTCGCACGAATCTGCGTGAGCCAGTCGCGCGCGACCGACGTCGCTGGCCGATCTTCGAGCGTGCGCAGTGGAAGAAGTGCCATGTGTGCGAGCGGTTCGTGACTTTCTCGAATGCTAACTCGCTCGTCCAGCCCCTTCTCGCCACGCCGGCTGCTCGACCAGCGCGACGACAGCCTCTGCCAGCTCGTCACGGCCTTCGCCCGTTACCGCACTGAACGGGATCACCTGATCCGGCGGCACCTGCAGCTCGTCGCTGACGGCGGCGATCCGTGCCGCGCGCTGCGTGGACGTGAGCTTGTCGACCTTCGTCAGCGCGAACAACGTCGGGACGCCAATCGCCGCGAGGAAGTCGATCATCTGCCGATCGTCGGCGGTGGGGTCGTGCCTAACGTCGAGGAGCTGCACGATCCCGCGCAGTTCGGCGCTGCTCCGCAGATATCCCTCGATCAGCGGCTTCCACTCGGCGCGACGCTCCTTGGAGATGCGCGCATACCCGTACCCCGGCAGGTCGACGAGAACGAAGTGGTTGTTCACCAGGAAGAAATTCACCTCGCGCGTTCGGCCTGGTGTGTTGCTGACGCGCGCGAATCGTTTGCGACGAACCAGGCGATTCAGCAGCGACGATTTTCCCACGTTGGAACGTCCAGCGAACGCGACCTCCGGCCACTTGGACTCCGGGCGCCAGCCGGTGGGGCTCGCCATTGGCCCGATGAAATCGAGACTCCGAATCACCAACGGATCACGCGCGGACTCCGTCACGTCTGCCTCGTCATGAAGCGTCAATGCGTGATCATGCCCGGCGCCGGCACGACGCGGTCATTGGCGATGTCGCGCGGCGTGCTGTCGCGCTGGTCCAGGGCGAGCTGCAGCACCTCGTCCATCGTTCGGACCGGGTGGAAGCTCACCGCCGATCGCACTTCGGCCGGGATGTCGTCGAGGTCGCGCGCGTTGTGAAAGGGAATCAGCACGTGAGCAACTCGATTCCGATGTGCTGCCACGGCCTTCTCTTTCAGTCCGCCAATCGGCAGCACGCGCCCGCGCAGCGTGATCTCGCCCGTCATCGCCACATCGCCGCGTACCGGGATCCCGGTCAGCGCGCTCACGATGGCCGTCGCAATGGCGATACCCGCGGAGGGCCCGTCTTTCGGCGTCGCCCCTGCCGGAATGTGTACGTGCAGGTCGCGGCTCCGATGGAAATCCCGATCGATCCCCAGCGCACCCGCGCGCGAGCGCGTGTAGCTCAGTGCCGCCGAGGCGGACTCCTTCATCACGTCGCCCAACGTGCCGGTGAGCTGCAGCTTGCCGCGCCCGCCGACGACGCTCACCTCGATTTCCAGGACCTCGCCACCGACCGTCGTATAGGCGAGTCCGGTTGCCACACCGACTTTACTCTCGAGCGTAAGCTCGGAAGGATCGAATGGCGGTGTGCCGAGCAGGTCTTTCAAGTCGGCGACGCTGACGTGCGCCGTGGGGCGCGCGGGCGCTTCGATAGGCTTTGCGGCGTTCGCTGTGGACTGGGCGGCCGCGGCGGCGCCGACGCTGTTCGCCTCCGCGGCGCGCCGTGCCAGCTTTCGGGCAATACGCGCGAGGCGGCGTTCCAGCTCGCGAACACCTGCCTCGCGAGTGTAGCCCTGAATGATCGCTGGCAGCACGTCTGGGTCGAACGTCACGTTGTCGGGCGTCAGCCCGTTCTGCCGAAGCTGTCGCGGGATGAGGAATTGCCGCCCGATCACCAGCTTTTCCTGGTCGAGGTATCCCGACAGCCGAATGATCTCCATGCGGTCGCGCAATGGCTCCGGTACCTGCGGCAGGTAGTTGGCCGTCGTGACGAAAAGCACTTGGGAGAGATCGTAATCGACCTCGAGAAAGTGATCGTTAAAAGCGTTGTTCTGCTCCGGATCGAGCACTTCCAGCAAGGCCGCCGAGGGATCACCGCGGTAGTCCTGTCCGAGCTTATCCACTTCGTCGAGGAGAATCACCGGATTCACGACTTCCGCCCGACGCATCGCCTGGATCACACGTCCCGGCATCGAGCCGATGTACGTGCGCCGATGGCCGCGAATCTCCGCTTCGTCGCGCACGCCGCCGAGGGACATGCGCACGAACTTCCTGCCTAACGCACGCGCGATGGATCGCCCGAGCGACGTCTTGCCGACCCCCGGTGGTCCGACGAGGCACAGAATGGGGCCTTCCATCCGGCCGACGAGCGACAACACTCCGATGTAGTCGAGGATGCGGTCCTTCACCTCCTCGAGGCCGTAGTGATCCTCGTCGAGCACGATGCGCGCGTGCGCGACGTCGAGGACGTCATCGCTGCGTTCGGTCCACGGCAGCGCGAGCAGCCAGTCGACGTAATTCCGCGCGACCGTGGACTCCGGCGAGAGCGGCGACATGCGGCGAAGCTTTCGCACTTCGCGCAAGGCGCGCGTCTGCACTGACTCCGGCATGTGCTTCGCCTTGATTTGCGTCTCGAGTCCCTCCACCTCCTCGCCATCGTCCTGACCCAGCTCGCGGTGGATCGCCTTCAATTGCTCCTGGAGGTAGAACTCGCGCTGATTCTGAAAAAGGGAGCCACGCACCTCATCGTCGATCTTACGCTCGAGGCGCAGCAGCTCGATCTCCGAGCGAAGCACCTCGGCGAGCATCCGCAGTAGGGCGAGCAGCGATGTCGTCTCGAGCAGCGCCTGACGAGTTTCGACGCGGACGCTGAGGTGCGCGGCAATGCCGAAAGCCTGACGAGCCGTGCTGTCGGCTCCCTGAACGAGGGTCACGACTTCCGGCGGAATCCGGCGGTGAAGTGAGACGTATTCCTCGAAGAGCGCGACGACGCGCCGAGCCAGCGCCTCGACCTCATCGAGCTCCTCGGGCGGGCTCTGCTCCTCCACGGGTACGACCTGCGCGCGGAGGTGCTCGCCCGCGGACACATAACGAGTGACGCGGACGCGGGCCAAACCTTCGACGAGCACCTTCGCCGCTCCGCTCGGTGCGCGCGACAGCTGGGCGATGCGTGCGACCACGCCGCCACGATACAGATCGGCGGCCGCGGGCTCGTCGGTGTCACCGCTGCGTTGCGTGACGAGCAGGATGAATCGATCTTCGGCCATCGCGCTGTCCACCGCGGCGAGCGACGCTGCCCGCCCGACGAGCAATGGCATCGAGACGTGCGGAAAGATGACGACATCCCGCAGCGCCAGAACGGGGAGACGTTCGGGCACGGTGAAGACGTCAGCGTCGCGGCGGAGGGTAGGCATGTCTGAAAGATAGTGATGCGTGGCGCGTGGCGCGTGGCGCGTTGCGCGTGATGCGTGAATGCAAAAGGCCGGTACGGACTGTACCGGCCTCGCAGTGATGTCAGCGCGTCCCGCGCCACGCGCTACGCTTCTTTCTTCTTCCGTTGCGGCGAGATCTCGAGGAGCGGCGGCGTTCCGTGGATCACCGAGCCTTCCGTGATCTTCACTTCCTCGACGTCTTCGCGCGTCGGGAGGTCGAACATCACGTCGGTGAGAATTTCCTCGACGATGGCGCGCAGACCACGTGCGCCCGTCCCTCGCTTGAGCGCTTTCTGCGCCACCGCGCGGAGCGCGGCCTCGTCGAAGCTGAGCTTCACTTCCTCGAGCTCGAACAGCTTCGCGTATTGCTTGGTGAGCGCGTTCTTCGGCTCCTTGAGAATGCGCACGAGCGCATCTTCATCCAGCGCCTCGAGCGCGACGACGACCGGCAGACGGCCCACGAGCTCCGGAATGAGGCCGTAACGGAGCAGATCGTCCGGCTCGACCTCGGAGAAGGGATTCTTCTTCTTTTCGGCCGTCTTGCCGTTGTCGACGCCGGAGAAGCCGATCTGCCGGCGGCCAGTTCGCGACTCGATGATCTTCTCGAGCCCATCGAACGCGCCGCCGCAGATGAAGAGAATGTCCTTCGTGTTGATCTGGATGTATTCCTGCTGCGGGTGCTTTCGACCGCCCTGCGGCGGCACGGAGGCGATCGTCCCCTCGAGGATCTTGAGGAGCGCCTGCTGCACACCTTCGCCGGAGACGTCCCTCGTTATGCTCGGGTTCTCCGACTTGCGCGCGATCTTGTCGATCTCGTCGATGTAGACGATACCGCGCTCGCATTCCGCAACGTTGAAGTCGCCCGCCTGCAGAAGACGCACGAGAATGTTCTCGACGTCCTCGCCGACGTACCCAGCTTCAGTCAGGGTGGTTGCGTCGGCAATCGTAAATGGGACGTCCAGAATCCTGGCGAGCGTTTGCGCGAGCAGCGTCTTGCCGACGCCGGTGGGTCCGATGAGCAGGATGTTCGACTTGTCCAACTCGACGTCGTCGTCGCGCACCGACGACGAGTTGATGCGCTTATAGTGATTGTAGACCGCGACCGACAGCGCCTTCTTCGCCCGTTCCTGCCCGATCACGTACTGATCGAGCACGTCCTTGATCTCTTGCGGCGTCGGGACCTGCGTGATGGCTTCGGCAACCTCGCGCTCTTCATCCTCGGCGAGAATCTCGTTGCACAGGGCAATGCACTCGTTGCAGATGTAGACCGACGGCCCGGAAATGAATTTCCGGACTGAGTCCTTGGACTTTCCGCAAAACGAGCAGCGCAGGTGTTTGTCGTGCGACATAACGAATCTCTACAGAGAACGCGGAGAGGCGGTAGCCGGCTCGGCCGGAGTGACGACGTGCGACGTGCTAGAGAATAAGGAAAGGCGCGTCACCCGGTCAAGCAACACCATCTGACGACCGATCCTCGTGAACGTTTTCACGAGCAATACCGTCAGCGCGCCGCTGCCGCGGCGGCGATGACGCTTTCCGCGACAACTTCGCCGCGGTGCGTGATTACGTGGTCAACAATTCCGTAATCCTTTGCTTCCTCGGCGGACATGAATCGATCACGATCCACGTCACGCTCGATCTGCTCCAAGGCGCGGCCGGTGTGGCGCGCCATCAACTCGTTCATCTTGCCGCGCAAATACAAGATCTCCTTCGCTTGAATCTCGATATCTGACGCGGTACCCTGCGCACCACCCGAAGGCTGGTGAATCATGATGCGCGAATGCGGGAGAGCGTGTCGCTTTCCCTTGCGTCCCGCGGTCAGCAAGAAGGCACCCATGCTTGCCGCGAGACCCATGCAGATCGTGTTGATCGGCGATCTGAGATACTGCATGGTGTCGTAAATTGCGAGGCCCGCCGAAACGCTTCCGCCCGGCGAGTTGATGTACACGTGGATATCGCGCTCGGGGTTGTCTGCCTCGAGGAAGAGCAACTGCGCAATGATGATGTTTGCAACATCATCGTTGATCGGCGTGCCCAGGAATACAATACGATCCATGAGCAGACGCGAGAAGATGTCATAGCTCCGCTCGCCGCGGCTCGATCGTTCGATGACGTATGGTGGATACAGCGTTGGCATGGCTCAGAGCCTCATTCGACCGTGTTTCTTTCCAGCAGCCACTTGAAAACTTTCTCCTCTGTCAATCCGTGCTCGATCTCTTTCAGGCGACCAGCCTTCTGTAGCGACGCGTAGACCTGACCAGGATCGGCGTTCCGCTTCTTGGCGAGCTCGGCGACTCGGTCATCCAGATCCGCCTCGGTCGCGCGCAGTCCTTCCTTCTCCGCGATGGTATCGATGATCAAATCGCGTCGCACCTGACGCTCGGCTACGGGACGAAATTCTCCAGCGAAGCGCTCACGCTCCTCGTCGGGAACGCGGTAAGCCTGCATGTAACCATCGATCAGCTGATTCACCCAGCTTGGCGGGAGTGGAAAGGGATTGGCCGAACCGATCTCGTCAAGCAACTGCGAGCGAACGGCAGCCTCCGATTCTCGCTGCGCGTTCTCCTCGAGATCCTTGCGCACAGTGGCGTGGAGCGCCTCGAGGGTCTCGAAATCGCCGACCTCGCGGGCGAAGCTGTCGTCGAGAGCCGGCAACTCCTTTCGCTTGACGTCCTGCAGCGTAACGCGAACGTTCTTGCTCTTGCCACGCTGCGCCTCGTCAGGAAAATCGTCGGGCCAGCGAACGCTGCGCTCCACTGTCTCGCCAGGCGACAGCTCCATCACGAGCTCCTCGATTCCGGGAATGGCCTGTCCTTCGCCCAGAACGAGTGGATAGCTGTGCCCCTCGGACATGGAGCCGTCTTCTTCGGTAGCGAGCAGAACGTTGACCCGGTCGCGCGGAGCTGGTTTGCCCTCGACGGGATGCCAGATCGCCTTCTGCTCGCGCATCTGCTCGACGTGCTCCCGCACCTGCTCGTCGCCGATTTGCGTGGACTGCCGGGCGACGCGGAACCCCTGGGTGCGCGCAAGCTCGACGTTCGGCCGAACTTCAACATGGAGCTCGAAGGTGAGTGGCTCGCCCTCGTTGTACTTCAGATCATGGACGTGCGGCTGAGACGCGACCTTCAGCTGCTCGCGATCGATGACTTCCTGAAACGCCTCTTGAATCAGCGACTCGATCACCTGCTGTCGGATTGCATCCTTGAAGCGCTTCTTGATCAGCTGCGGCGGTGCCTTGCCAGGGCGGAAGCCAGGAAGACGGACGCTCGACGCATAACGACGCGCCGTCTTCTCCTCCGCCTCACGAATGGCTTCGACCGGCACTTGGACTTCCAGTAGCCGTTCGACCCCTTCGCTCTTTTTCGTCGTGATCTGAATATCCATGTCGTGAAACCTAATCCGGCCGCCGGCGAGAGGAGCGGAAGTACGCGCGGAGCGCGCGCGACTCCAAATGCGAGAGGGGGGACTCGAACCCCCATTCCTTTCGGAGCCAGATCCTAAGTCTGGTGCGTCTGCCAGTTCCGCCACTCCCGCAGGCCGACGAAAGCTAAGAGTGCGGAGTGGTTGAGGCCACTGTCGCTTACAACGGGCAGTTCACCCTAGCGACAGCGCCATAACAAAAAAGCCCGGCCACGAGGGCCGGGCTTTCTTGCACGTCACGCTTACTGAGCCTTCAACGTAATCGTGGTCGTCGCTGGGCCACGCACATCATAGACGAGGAGCGTGATCAGATCGCCGCGCTTGAGCTTCGAGACAACATCCTCGAAGTCGGCCGGCGTGCGAATCTCTTTCTTTTGTGGATAGAGGACGCTCACGATAATCGAGCTGTTCTCGTTGAGCTCATGATACGCCGGACCGCTCGGGGAGACGTCTGTCACTAGCAATCCGTGCCGCCACTGATCGCTGAGCCGCGCCTGTGCCGCGAAATCCGTCGGTATCGTCTGGACGGAGATGCCAAGCTTGTCGTAGCTCCGCTCCGTTCCGCGCGAAGCCGGTTGGCGGCTGTCATCCTCGGCCGACGCGATATCGGTGGCGCGGTCCGCCGGCGGCTCGCCGAGCTTGACGTTTAGCGTCTTCTTATCGCCAAAGCGCATGACGTCGAGCGCCACCGTTTGACCCGGCTTGAAGTTGCGAATCACGCGCTGCAGCGTGCTCACCCGATCGATCGGGTTGCCGTTTACGGCGACGATGACATCACCCACTTCGACGCCGGCGTGCTTCGCCGGGCTCGCGTCCGCGTTGTCCGCTGGATCGAAGCCGCTGACCTTCACGCCGTGGATGTCTTTCAGGCCGGCGACCTGCGCGTCGTTCGGGTCGACGTCCTGGATGTTGATGCCCAGCACCGCGCGGCGAACCTTGCCGTACTGGATGATGTCCTCCATCACCTGCTTCGCGAGCGTGATGGGGATTGCAAAGCCATAGCCGGCGTAGAAGCCGGTATTGCTCGCGATGGCGCTGTTGATGCCGATCACCTCGCCGCGAATGTTGACAAGCGGTCCACCGGAGTTGCCGGGGTTGATCGCCGCATCCGTCTGGATGTAGTCCTGAATCGCATAACGAGTGTTCAGCAGGGCGCCCAGCGACCGGCCGCGCGCGCTGACGATGCCCGCTGTGACCGTGAAGTCCAGGCCGAGCGGGTTGCCGATGGCAACCACCCACTGACCGACACGCGCGTTCGCGTCGTCGCCGAGAGCGACTGTCGGCAGATCGTTGGCGTCCACCTTGATCACCGCAACATCAGTGGTCGGGTCACGACCGGTGACCTTCGCCGTGAACGTCCGGTTGTCGAGCAGCTTCACCGTCACACGGTCCGCATCGGCGACCACGTGATTGTTGGTGAGGATGTACCCGTCCTTGCTGATGATGAAGCCGGAGCCGCTGGCCTCACTCGGCTGGTCGTTCTGCGGATCGAACTGCCGGAAGAAGTCTTCGATGCCGCCAGGGGCGCGCTGGCCGCGAAGCCGAGTATTGGTCTTGTTGCGCGCGAAACGCTCGGTCTGGATCGACACCACCGCGGGCGTGACATGATCCGCGATCGCCTCGAAGGCATTCTGAGTCTCGAGAAGCGGCTGAACCTGTTGGGCCGACGGCTTCGAAGGGGTCTTCGACTGCGCCCAACCGAGATGCGTCAAGTTGGTGCCGGAGGCGAAGACAAGGCCGCAAAGGAATGCCACGATGACGGCTGCCGTCAGTCGGGCACGGGGGTACTTGGTCATACGCTGCCTTCCCACGTCGATTGAGTTTGGGGACCGTACACGAATTGATGGTGCAAGTTCCGGTGAACCAGGGGACCAAGGGCTATGGTATCGCCCTGCCACCTCGAATGACACGATTCGACATACGAAAGGTTGCTAGAGGGCGTTGCAGAGTGGAAGTGAAGAACTGGTAAGGAATCAGGGCGCCCTCGCGCCCTGATTCCTTACCAGTCTCTCTCCTTTCGCTCGGGACGACAACCCTTACTTCTTCCCTTCGTCCACGATCTCGTAGTCGGCTTCCACCACATCTTCCTTCGGCTGCTGGCCCGCGGGGCCCTGCTGACCCGCGCCCGGAGGCGCCTCGCCACCGGGCGTGCCGCCCGGTCCCGGTTGGGCCTGAGACTGCGCATAGAACGTCTGGCCCGCCTCGCTGTACGCGCGGTTCAGCTCCTCCTGGGCAGCCTTGATCTCCTCCATATCGTCGCCGCGAAGCGCCTTGCGCGCCCGCTCGATAGAGGCATCGAGCTTGGCCTTGGCGTCCGCTGGCAGCCGATCGCCCCATTCCCTCACGTTCTTCTCGACCTCGTAAGTCATCGTGTCGAGCCGATTGCGGGAATCGATCTCTTCCCGGCGCTTCTTGTCCTCCGACGCGTGCGACTCGGCGTCCTTGACCATCCGCTGGATGTCGTTGTCCGACAGACCGCTGGAGGCCTCGATGCGGATCTTCTGCTCCTTGCTCGTGGCCTTGTCCTTCGCCGAGACATGCAGGATGCCGTTCGCGTCGATGTCGAACGTCACCTCGATCTGCGGCATGCCGCGCGGGGCGGGTGGAATTCCCGTGAGCTGGAATTTCCCAATGGTGCGGTTGTCCCGCGCCATCTCGCGCTCGCCCTGCAGCACGTGAATCTCGACGGTCGTCTGATTGTCGTCAGCGGTCGAGAACGTCTCGCTCTTCTTCGTCGGGATCGTGGTGTTCCGGGCGATGAGGACCGTGGTGACTCCGCCTAACGTCTCGATGCCCAACGAAAGCGGCGTGACGTCGAGCAGCAGCACGTCCTTCTGTTCGCCGGTGAGCACGGCTCCCTGAATGGCGGCGCCGATCGCGACTACTTCATCGGGATTGACGCCCTTATGCGGGTCTTTCTTGAAAAAGTTCTTGACTATTTCCTGGACTTTCGGAATTCGGGTCGATCCGCCGACGAGAATGACTTCGTCCACTTCCTCTGGCTTCATTCCCGCATCCTTCAGCGCCTGCTGCATCGGCGGAATCGTGCGCTGGATGAGGTCGTCAACCAGCTGCTCGAATTTCGCGCGCGAGAGCGTGTAGTTCAGGTGCTTCGGGCCTGACTGATCGGCGGTGATGAACGGGAGGTTGATGTCCGTGGACATCGTCCCCGAGAGTTCCATCTTGGCCTTCTCGGCCGCTTCCTTCAGGCGCTGTAGCGCCATCGGGTCCTTCGAGAGATCGATTCCCTGATCGCGCTTGAACTCGCCGACGATCCAGTCGATGACGCGCTGATCGAAGTCGTCGCCGCCGAGGTGAGTATCACCGTTCGTCGACTTGACCTCGAATTGTCGCGAGCCTTCCACGTCGTACAGCTCGAGCACCGAGATGTCGTACGTACCGCCGCCGAGATCGAACACGGCGACCTTTTCGTCCTTCTTCTTGTCGAGTCCATACGCCAGCGCCGCTGCCGTGGGCTCGTTGATGATTCGTAGAACGTCCAGTCCGGCAATCTTGCCGGCGTCCTTCGTCGCCTGACGCTGCGAGTCGTTGAAATACGCCGGAACCGTGACGACTGCCTTGGAAACACCGTGTCCGAGGTAGTCCTCCGCCGTCTGCTTCATCTTCTGAAGAATCATTGCCGAGATTTCGGGCGGCGAATACCGCTTGCCCTGGACCTCGACCATGGCGAGGTCGTTCTGTCCCGAGAGGACTTTGTATGGAACGCGCTTAATCTCCTGCGGCACTTCGGACATCTTGCGGCCCATGAAGCGCTTGATGGAGAAGATTGTGTTCTGTGGATTGGTGACTGCCTGGCGCTTGGCCACCTGGCCGACCAGCCGCTCGCCATCCTTTGTGAAGCCGACCACCGACGGTGTGGTGCGTCCCCCTTCCGAATTTGGAATGACGACCGGGTCGCCGCCTTCCATGACCGCCACGACCGAGTTGGTCGTGCCCAGGTCGATGCCGATGACTTTATCCGCCATTGCTACCTCGAGTATGAAGTCGGGCGGAGCACATAATGCGGTTACTCGGTCTCCGCCGATGTGTGGTCTCGAGGGCAATTAGAGGACCGAGCGCCTACGCCAACTTGGCAGCGGCCGCGCACTAATCGGTTACATTTCTGACGCACGTACGCCAGCTAGACCATGATTCCACTCAGCGACGAGAATCCGACGCTGCACACGCCTGTCATGACCTGGGCGTTGCTCGGCGCGATGTTCGGGGTGTTCCTCACGGTTCAGGGTGCTGGCCTGGACGAGGTGAAGCTCGCGACCAGCATCTGCAACTACGGAATGGTCCCGGGTGAGATCACTCACCGCGCCGTGCTCGGCAAAGCCGTTCAGATCGCGCCGCAGCTGTTCTGCGCAGTCGACAACGATCCGATCAACAAGTGGACGCCGCTGACGTCGATGTTTCTACATGGCGGCTGGAGCCACATCCTCGGCAACGCCCTGTTCTTCTGGGTGTTCGGCAACAACATCGAGGACAGCATGGGCTCGATCCGCTTCCTCGTTTTCTATCTCATCTGCGGTCTCGCGGCTGCCGGTGCACACATCCTCAGTCAACCCGCTTCGGCAGTGCCCACCGTCGGAGCGTCGGGGGCGATCTCGGGGGTGCTCGGTGCCTACCTGGTTCTCTATCCGCGAGTGCGGGTGAACATGCTGTTCTTCTTCATCTTCATCATCCGCATCATTCCGGTGCCGGCCTGGATCGTGTTGATCTGGTGGTTCGGGGTGCAGCTGATTACCGCCTTGCCTTCGCTGTCGCAGACCAATCCGGACGTGTCGGGCGGCGTGGCTGTGTGGGCTCACGTCGGCGGCTTCGTTACCGGCATGGTGCTGATCAAGCTGTTTGAGAAACCGGCGCTGGTCGCCCAACGGCAAGCTGCGCGTCGTAGCCAGCAAGTATGGCCAATGGCCCGATGAGTACGGCCTTTGATGTCCGTTACGTGGCTGTTACCTTCCGCCGCGGCTTTGCATGGAGGCGTGGTGGGTGTGCTCGCGCGGTTGATTCCCCGTGACGAACAGTTTTTCGACCTTTTCGATCAACTGACGGCACATCTGGCGCAGGCGACGCGCATGCTCGCGGCGCTGCTCGACGATCCCGGACACGTGACCGAACACGTTCGGTTGATCAAGGATGTCGAGCACCGGGCCGATGCCCTTACCGTCACGATCAATCAGCGCATCGACAAGAGTTTCATCACGCCGATCGATCGAGAGGACATCCACGCCCTGGCGTCGCGCCTGGACGATGTCATCGACCTCATCGACGGAACCTCGCGCCGATTCGAGATGCTGCACATCGAGGTTGTCAAAGATCCGGCCCGGCAACTTGCGCGAGTCCTCATCGATGCGGCGGACCACATCAAGACCGGCGTAGCAGCGATTCGGCAGACGAAGCTGGTGAGCGAGCAGGTGGCGTTCATCAAGAGGGCCGAAGAAGAAGCGGACGCCATTTATCACGAGGCGGTCGGCGCCCTGTTCTCTGGTCAACCCGACCCGCTCGAGGTCATGAAGTGGAAGGAGATGTACGATACGCTCGAGCGCGCCACCGACAGCTGCATGGGTGTGGCTCAAGTGCTGCAAAGCATCTCGCTGAAGAACGCGTGAGGCGACGCGCCTCGTGCTAGCGTACGTCATCGCGATCGTCATGATCGCGTTCGTTTTCGATTTCATAAACGGCTTTCACGATTCGGCGAACTCCATCGCCACGATCGTCGGTACGCGCGTTTTGAATCCGTTCACCGCGGTTCTCTGGGCGGCGACGTTCAATTTCGCGGCGCTGTTCACCATCGGTACGGCGGTCGCCAGCACCATCGGGAAGGGGATGATCGACGTCGCGTTCGTGGACGCCAACGTCATTCTCGCCGGCCTGATTGGCGCGATCATCTGGAATCTCATCACCTGGTTGTCCGGACTTCCGTCGAGCTCCTCCCACGCGTTGATCGGCGGTTACGCCGGGAGTGCTGTCGCCAAAGTGGGGCCGCAGGCGATTCTCTGGGGGAGGAAGTGGATCGAGACACTCGAGTTCATCGCGCTGTCGCCGATCATTGGCATGCTCGCCGGATTCGGTCTCATGATCGCCGTGTACTGGATATTTCGACGGGTCTCGCCGCATCGCGTCGATCGGGTTTTTCGGGTTGCGCAATTAGGCAGCTCGGCGCTGTTCTCGTTCTCCCATGGCGCGAACGACGCGCAGAAGACGATGGGCATCATTGCCGGACTGCTCTTCTCTACTCGTGAGCTGTTCCGCCTCGAGCCCGGCCTGCTGCACCACTTTTATGTGCCGTCGGCAGATCACATTCCGCTCTGGGTGCAAGTCTCGGCGTACATCATGATCTCCCTCGGCACCCTGTTCGGCGGCTGGCGGATAGTGCACACGATGGGGTCGCGCATCACGAGGTTGCGTCCGGTGGGTGGGTTCTGCGCCGAAACAGGGGGTGCCTTCGCCATCCTGTTCGCAACCCGGCTCGGCATACCGGTCAGCACGACCCACACGATCACCGGCGCCATCGTCGGGGTGGGCGCCACGCACCGCTTATCGGCCGTACGCTGGGGTATCGCGGGACGAATCCTCTGGGCTTGGGTCCTGACGATCCCTGCTGCGGCGCTGATGGCCGCGATCTCGTACTGGATTCTGAGCCGAATCGTCCACCTTTAACGGGTAGAGGGTTGCTGGTAGAGGGTTGGAAGAAAGGAAGGGCCGACGGCTTTGCCGTCGGCCTCAGTCCTTTTCCGCCACCCTCTGCCCTCTACCCTCTACCAGTAGTCGGTCGTTTCGCCCGGGCTCTCACCGGTTCCGTCTGCCGTGACCAAGTCGTGACAACTGGGTAGTACGTGAGCTATACCTTCGTAAGCTCCTTCCGGGATACCGCACCCAATGCAAGAAGTCGCAGCACAGAGCTCGCTCTTCATCAATCGCGAGTTGAGCTGGCTTGCGTTCAACGGACGCGTGCTGCAGCAGGCGGTGGATGCTCGCACTCCGCTGCTCGAGCGAGTGAAGTTTCTCTCGATCTTCAGCAGCAACCTCGACGAGTTCTATATGGTGCGCGTGGCAGGATTGCGGCGCCAGGTCGCGGCGAACGTGCAGGCGGCGCCCGTGGACGGACTCAGCCCACTGGAGCAGTTGGAAGCGATCGATCGCGTGGTGCGTGAGCAGCTCGCCGTTCAGCGCCGCTGCTTGGAGGATCTGCTGGAACAGATGGCCGCGAATGGCATTCGCCTCGTCGGCGTGAGCGATTTGACAGCGCGGGAATGGGGCACGCTCGACGAGTACTTCGAGGCGCAGGTGTTCCCCGTGCTCACGCCGCTGGCGGTCGATCCCGGACATCCATTTCCATACATCTCGAATCTGTCGCTCTCGCTCGCGGTCGAGATTCGCGATCCAGAGACTGGAGAAGATCACTTCGCACGGGTGAAGGTCCCGAAGAGCCTTCCCCGCTGGGTTCCCATCGTCGGTCGCCCAACGCATTTCGTTCCGCTCGAGGAAGTGATTGGCGCCAACCTCGGCGCACTCTTCCCGGGAATGGAGGTGCTGCGCTGGCATCCGTTCCGAATCACCCGCTACTCGGATCTCGAGATGCCCGTCGAGGAACCCGAGGATCTGCTCGCGACCATCGAGGAGCAGGTTTTCAAGCGACGGTTCGGCGAGGTCGTCAGGCTCGAGATCGAGGAAGCCATGCCGGCGCACCTCCGGACGCTTTTGCTGGAAGAGTTGCGCGCGGAAGACGTACCGCAGAGCGCGGCGCTCACTGAGCGCGACGTGTTCGAGGCCGGCAAGCTGCTCGGGCTCGGAGACCTCATGGCGTTCAACTCGCTCGACCTTCCGTCGCTGAAGGATGCGCCGTTCACACCGTCGATTCCTCCCGAGCTGCGCGATCCGCGCCGGTCGATCTTCGACGTCATTCGCGAGCGCGATCTGCTTGTGCACCATCCTTTCGATTCGTTCACGGCGAGCGTCGAGCGCTTTCTCGAGACCGCGGCCGAGGACGACCAGGTCCTCGCGATCAAACTGACGCTGTATCGCACGTCTGGCGACACGGCCATCGTCGATGCGTTGGTCGAGGCGGCGCAGCGGGGTAAGCAGGTCGCGGTGCTCGTCGAGCTGAAGGCGCGGTTCGATGAAGCGAACAACATCACCTGGGCGCGGCGGTTGGAGAGCGTCGGCGTACACGTCGCGTACGGGTCGGCGACGCTGAAGACGCACACGAAGCTGGCGCTCGTTGTGCGGCGCGAGGCGGACGGCATTCGTCGCTACGTCCACCTTGGCAGCGGCAATTACAACTCTCGGACGGCCCGACTCTACACCGATATCGGACTGTTCACCTGCAACCGGTCGATCGCCGCCGACGTTACCGATCTCTTCAACTCCCTCACCGGCTATTCGCGGCAGCGGCTGTATCGCAAACTGCTCGTCGCGCCGGCGAACATGCGGCCGCGCTTTCTCGATCTCATCGATCGTGAGGCGGACCATGCGAAAGCTGGGCGTCCAGCACGTATCATCGCGAAGATGAACGCGCTCGTCGATCCCGAGCTGATCGAGGCGTTGTACCGCGCGTCGCGCGCCGGCGTCGAGATCGATCTCATTGTACGCGGCATTTGTTGCCTGAGGCCGGGCGTTCCCGGACTGAGCGATCGGATTCGCGTCGTCAGCATCGTCGGCCGCTTCCTCGAGCACTCGCGTATGTTCTACTTCGCGAATGGAGATACCGAGGAGTTCTACTTCGGGTCGGCGGACTGGATGCAGCGCAACTTCGACCGTCGCGTGGAGGCGGTCACGCCCGTCGAGGACTCGACGCTATATATCCGCCTTCGGAGTCTCCTGCGAACCTGTCTCGAGGACAACCGCCAAGGCTGGGAGCTATCGGCCGACGGAAGCTGGACGCAGCGGACGCCCAACGGCGTCGTCCACTCGACGCATGAGATCTTGCTGCGCGATTCGTGGGGCCTGCCCGGCCCGGACCACCGGTTCTCCGGTGAGACGAGGGTTGGGGCGCTGGTGTGAACGGTGGGCGATGGGGGATAGGCAATCGGCGGTTACCGTCGTCCATCGCCCATCCCCCATCGCCTATGCTCACTCTGCATTCGTCTCCGTATCCTGCGACGACAGCACCGTCCCGTCGGGCGCGATGATCTCGACTGGGACGCCGGCCACCTTCGCGAGGAGTGCCGACTTGCGATGCGCGCCCCAGCACTCGAGACGGAGCGAGGCGCGCTGATCGCTTGGCTCGGGAGTGATTCGAATTGCGCGCTGGAGCCAGCGAAGCCGGAGATTCTTCACCGCCCCTGTGTGGCCACGGTCGAAGCCGTCGGCGATACGGAGGATGGCGGAGAGACGTTGGACGCGCGCGCGCAGCTCGCGGTCGAGCGCGCCGAAGTTGCGGTGCTTCTTCTTCGGTGGCGCGCCGCGGTGATACCGCGCGACGTTGGCGATCACCACCTGGTCGGCCGGCTGAATGCCGAGCAGCTCCGCGTGGACGATGATGTGGTAGGAGTGCTTGTGATGCCGATCGTAGCTGATGTGATAGCCGACATCGTGGAGCAGGGCCGCGTCGGCGAGGAGCTGGCGTTCCGCGGTCGACGCGCCAAGCCGGGGGCCTAACGAATCGAAGAGGCGCAGGGCGAGCCTCTGCACGTTGGTGGAGTGCGGCACCTCGTAGTGGCAGCGGGCCGCCAGCTCCCTCACCGATCGCTCGCGCGCCTCGCCGGGATCGGCGATCACCGGACGGACGCGCGCTGCCTCGAGGAGCAGGCCCTCTCGCAAACCGTAGCGGCTGACCTGAACGTCCCGGGACTCCAGCCGGGCCATCACCTCGGCTACGACCGCGAGCCCGGCAACAATGATGTCGGCGCGGTCGGGGTTGAGTCCCTGCACGTTGCGCCGCTCTGCGGGCTCCATGGCGTGGAGCATCTCGAGCAGATGCTCAACGTCCCCACGCGGCACGCGCGCCGCATGTACGCTGCGGGCGGTGAAGATGCCTTGCCTCGTTAGGTACAGGCCGGCAAGATTGGTGAACGTGCCGCCGGATCCGATGAGCGTGGCGCCGCGCCAATCGCGCACTGGCAGATGTGGTCGCAGTTGCGCGCGGACCTCGCGTCGCAATGCCCGCAGCGCTTTGGGCTTCGTCGAGCCGTCAGGCAGAAACCGCTCGCTCAGGCGCACGGCCCCCAGCGGCAGCGAATTGATTCGGTCGATGACACCGTCCACACTCAGTACGAGCTCGAGCGAGCCACCGCCGATGTCCGCGACCACAGCGCGACCACTCCCGAGCTCGAAATGCGCGAGCGCGCTGCGGAAGCTCAGGCGAGCTTCCTCGTCGCCGTCGAGCACGCGAACGTGGAGGCCCGTCTGCGAGTGCACGCGATGGACGAAAGCCGTGCCGTTCGCGGCGTCGCGTACGGCGCTCGTGGCCACCGCTTCGATTCGCTGAGCCCCGAGCTGTCGCGCGAGGGTCGCCATGCGGACGATGTCTTCGATCGCGCGGTCCATCGCCGCTTCGTCGAGAATCCCGGTGTCGACGAGTCCGGCCGCGAGCCGCGGCGCAGCCTTCATTTCATCGACGACCTGGATGCCACCTCCGGCCGAGACATCGGCAACGATCTGGCGAATCGAATTCGATCCGATGTCGATCGCCGCGATCCGGCGCGCATCGCTCTCGCGCAGCGCAGAGGAGGAAGCTGCCACGTGGGAAATGTAGTTGGTGGCTGGTGGCTGGTGGCTGGTGGTTGGTGGTTGGTGGTTGGTGGTTGGTGGTTGGTGGTTGGTGGCAGGGGATTGGTGGCTTGTTGCGGGCAACTATTGAAGTCGCTGCAACGAGCGGCGTAGGCCATTCAACAATTTCCCGACGCTGTCCGACTGAGCTTTGATCTTTGTCGCGCGCTCGAAGGTGAGATAAGTTCGGCGCTCCGCAATAATCAACAAAGTCTTGAGCTCTTGAAGCGAGCCGCGCGCTATCGCCAGGAAGTGCAGGAATTCCTTCCTAGAACGACTTTGCCTTCGGCGATATTGGAAGGAATTGAGACTGCAGCTCGACGAATCTGCGGCGACATTGCGAATCGCTCGTGTGATGGGAATCGATCGACGCAGTCGTAAACCTGAAGAACGAGCTCAATCGATTCTTTCCAAACCTCGAGGTCCTCATAGCTCCGCACGCTCATTTGGCTCTCCGGCCGGGGTTAGGCCAGAGCGTGCGTTCGCCCGATCGCTGGCATCGTACCAAATCATTGCCAACGGTACCATTTTCCCGCGCCACTGCTTCCCAACCACCAACCACCAACCACCAACCACCAACCACCAGCCACCAACCACCAACCACCAATCACTTATCCGGAAAAAACACCGCCACTTCCGTTCCAACACCGAGCGTGCTCACGGCGCGTACGGAGCCACCGTGGGCCTCGGCGAGATGCTTCACGATGGCGAGGCCGAGTCCCGTGCCACCGACCTCGCGCGAACGGCCGGCATCGACTCGGTAGAACCGTTCGAAGATGCGCGGGAGATGCTCGCGGGGAATACCGACGCCCGTGTCGCGAACGCCGATGATGGCGCCGCCGTCTTCCCGTCGCGCGAAGACAGTCACGCTGCCACTTTGCGTGTAGCGCACCGCATTTTCCACGAGGTTCTGCAAGATCTGCCGAAGCGCCGTGGCATCAGCCGTCGCGCGCTCGGCGCCGTTGCTGATGTCGGTGCGCAGCTCGAGCTTCCTTCGCGCGGCCTCGGTCTGCACCAGCGCGAGCGCGTCGGCCGCCGCCGCTTTGACGTCCACAGCCACGGGATTCGATGCCCAACCACCCGATTCGTATCGTGCCAGATCGAGCAGGTCGTCCACGATCCGCTGCATTCGCACGACGTTCGATTGGATCGTGCCCACGAACTGGTTGCGCTGCTCGGAGCTCAGATCCGAATCGAGCAGTGTCTCGGCGAAGCCGCTGATCACGGTGAGCGGCGTCTTCAGCTCGTGCGAGACGTTGGCGACGAAATCGCGCCGAATGGTCTCGAGGCGCCGGCGCGTCGTTAGGTCCAACAGGGCGAGTACCGCGCCGCCGTCGGGAAGTGGACGCGCGGTGAGCGCGAGCGTCCGTCCGGCGAAAACGGTCTCATGCTGTTCGCTCGGAACGCCGGACATGGCCTCACGGAGCGCGGCACGAATCAGCGCCACCTGGGGCAGTCGATCGGCGGGGAAGGGCGTCGGTGTCTTGACGCCAAGGTAGTCGCGAGCGCTCTCGTTCATCCGAACGACGCTCCCGCGGTCGCTCACGGCGACGACGCCTTCGTTGATCGACTCGAGCAGCGTCGACATCAGCGCGTCGTCCGCCTCGAGCGCGTGCAGTCGCGTCGCCAGCTGTTCCGACATGCGGTGCAGCGCAAGCGCGAGATCGCCAACTTCGCCGGGTGCCGAGAGCGACGGACGGCGGTCGAGATCGCCCGCGGCGATCGCGCGCGCGACGTCGCGTAGCTCGACGACCGGTCGCGTCACCGTCCGCGAGAAGAGGTAGGCGAGCAGCAGCGTTCCGAGCACGGCGATGAGTCCCGCGACGAGCACGTCGCGCCGTGCGCCGTTGACGATGTCGCGCAATGTCGCTGTGCTGATCGACACGCGCACGAAGCCCAGAGGATGGCAGATCGCCACGTACAGCTCGTCGTCGCCGGCCGACACGCTCTTTCGATGCCCCACGCCGACGCAATGGGCGCGCGCCGCGATCACCTCGGGGCGAGCGGAGTGATTCTCGAGATGCTGCAGCTCCTCGCCGTTGAAGTGCGAGTCCCCCCGCACCACGCCTAACGAATCGATCAGCGTCACGCGCCGCTGGAGGGCCACGCCGGCCGAATCGGCGAGTTGGTCCGGGTCGCGGCCGGGTTTCCAGGAGAGACCGATGAGGCGCGCCTCTCGCGTGAGCTCACTCGTCGTCTCCTCGACCAGGCGCCGCTTGAGCCGGCCGCCGGAAAGGGCCACGATGGCGGCCACGAGCAGGCTGACGAGGACGAGAGAGCCGAGCAGGAGTCGCTTGGCGAGTGTCACGTTCGCGCCTGGTCAGCCTTCAACCGGTAGCCGAAGCCCCGGACGGTTTCGATGAGCGCACCTGCGCTTCCGAGTTTGGCTCGTAGACGCTGCACGTGCATGTCGACGGTCCGCGTCTGGATGTCCGGCGCCGCCTCCCAGACGGTCTCCAGCAGGTGGCCGCGCGCCTGCACGCGGCCGCGACGTTCGGCGAGCATGAGCAGCAGCTTGTATTCCGTGGGCGTCAGGTCCACGATGGCGCCATCCACCAGCACGCGATGCTCGCTACGATCGATGTGGATGGGACCAATGGCGAGTATGTCTTCTGGCGTCGTCGGAGTCGATGCCATGCGGCGCAGGATCGCGCCGACTCTTAGGACGAGCTCCTGTGGACTGAACGGCTTCGTGAGGTAGTCGTCGGCGCCGAGGGCGAGTCCGCGCACGCGATCGGGCTCGTCGACACGCGCCGTGAGCATCAGGACACCAACGTTGCGCGTCGATTCGCTGGCACGCAGCTGCTCCAGAACGTCGTAGCCGGAGAGACCGGGCAGCATCAGATCGAGGACGACCAGAGCCGGATGCTCGCGACGCGCCGCATCGAGTCCATCGTCGCCGGTTGCCGCGGTGGAGACGCGGTAGCCGGCTTTGGCCAGGTGATAGACGATGAGCGCGACGATGTCCGGTTCGTCGTCCACCACGAGGACGCGCTGGCCGGACTGCGTCGCGGGTTCGGTCACGCGGCGGAGTGCTCCGAGCTCGAGGCCGCGTTGTCGCTGCGACTCGACGACAGTCGGCGCCCGATCTTCGCCACGATCATCTCGATCGCGACTGGGTTGTGGCCGCCGCGCGGAACGATGACGTCCGCGTAACGCTTGCTCGGCTCGACGAACTGCAGGTGCATCGGTTGGACGGTCGTTAGGTACTGATCGATCACGTCGTCCAGAGTCCGGCCGCGCTTGGCGACGTCGCGGCGAATGCGTCGAATGAGGCGGATGTCGGCGTCGGCATCGACGAAGACTTTCACGTCGCAAAGGTCGCGCACTCGACCATCGACGAAGAGGAGAATGCCGTCGATGACGACCACTTCGGCCGCCGGAACGCGAACGGTCTTCGCGCTGCGCGTGTGCGACACGAAATCATAGACTGGCTTGTCGATGGCCTCACCGGCGACGAGCGCCGAGAGCTGCGCGAGCAGGAGGTCCCAATCGAAAGCGTCCGGATGGTCCCAATTGATGAGGCGGCGCTCCTCGAGCGGAACATGCGAGAAGTTGCAGTAGTACGCGTCCATATCGATGAACGCCACCGACGAGGCAGACAGCGCCTTCGCCACGTTGCGCGCGACGGTGGACTTCCCGGAACCGGTGCCGCCGGCGATGCCGATGATGAGGGGCTTCATCAGGCGTTCATCGATCGCGGAAAATGACGCCACCCAAGGCGCGAAAGAAGCGCCTGCACTGTCACGATCATGTATAAGCATACACTGCCACGACTTCTGTCGGGCGGCTAGGTTGTCGCCATGACGTATCCCTTCTCGCTCGGCGCGCCGAAGCGCCGCGCGTTTTCCGCAGGCCTCGCATTTCTTCTCACCGGCTGCGTACGGCCGGCCGTCGTTCGATTCGATTTCGCGTCGCGCGCCCCTGGCGGGGCGAGTCAGCCATCGTCGAGCGCCGAGGTCGACCTGGTCGTGGCCGCGACGACCGATACCCACGGCCGCCTTCGCTCGTGGGATTACTACGCCAACGCCGCGGAGCCCCAACGTGGCCTCACCCGCATCGCAACGATCGTGGACTCGTTGCGCGGCGCCAATCCCGGCCGTGTACTGCTCGTGGACGCGGGCGATCTCCTGCAGGGCAATCCGCTTACGTACGTCGCGGCGCGAGTCGATAGTTCGTCACGTAAGCCGCACGCGGTCGCCGCGGCAATGAATGTCATGCGCTACGATGCGGCCGCAATCGGCAATCACGAGTTCAACTACGGCTTGCCGACGCTGCGTCGCATGATGCACGACGCGCATTTTCCGATGCTCGCGGCCAACGCGTACACGTCGAAGGGTGCACACGCATTCGATTCGTGGAAGATCGTCGAGCGGCAGGGTGTGAAGATCGGGATTGTCGGCGGCACGACGCCGGGATCGAATCTCTGGGATCGCGACAATCTCGCTAACCGAGTAATCGTGCGGGACATCGTGCCGTCGGTGCGGGAGGCGGTGAAAGCCGCGCGCGCGGCCGGTGCTGACATCGTGGTGGTGCTGCTGCACTCCGGACTGGACGAGCCCTCGAGTTACGATACGGTGACGAGCGGCGTGGCAAGCGAGAACGTGAGCGCGCGCGTTGCTCGCGAGGTGCGGGGCATCGATCTCATCGTGTTCGGCCACTCGCACAAGGAGCTCGCGGATTCCGTCATAAATGGAACGCTCCTCATCCAGCCGAAGAACTGGGCGACGAGCCTCGGCGTGGCAACCCTGCGAGTGACCCGCGCGGGATCACACTGGCGCGTTGCGGAGAAGCATGGGCAGCTCATTCCGGCGGCAGGTCACGCCGAGAATGCTGCCGTTCTTGCGGCGACGGCGACGGCACATAACGAGACGGTGGCCTATGTCACCGAGCCGATTGGCACAACCACAGTGGCGTGGCGCGCGGACTCGGCGCGTGTTGTCTACACTCCCCTCATCGATTTCATTCTGGATGTCGAGCGGAAGGCAACGGGCGCGCAGCTCGCCTCGACAGCGGCCTTCTCGCTCGACGCGAACCTCGCCGCCGGTCCAATCACCATCGCACGGCTCGCGGCACTCTATCCATACGACAACACACTGCGGAAGATCCGCGTCAGCGGACGCCAGCTGCGCGACTACCTCGAGTACAGCGCGCGCTATTTCCGCGCGGACTCGAGTGGCGGCGTCGGCGTCGATCGATCGATCCCTGGTTACAACTTCGATATCGTGGGCGGCGCCGATTATGTGATCGACGCGTCGAGGCCGATCGGCTCGCGCATCACGAAGCTCGACTATCAGGGAAGCCCGGTCGCACCGACCGACAGCTTCACCTTTGCGCTGAACAACTATCGGCAAACGGGTGGCGGCGGCTACGCCATGCTTGCCGGCTCGCGCAACCTCGACGAGCGTCAGCTCGAGATTCGTCAGTTGCTCATCGACGAGGTCCGTGCGCGTAAGGTGCTGAACCCTGCCGATTACGCGCACCACAACTGGCAGCTCATGCCTGACGCCGCGGTCGCCACGGCGTACGCGGCGATGCACCGCATACCGGGTGAAGGCGCAACGCGAACAGCGAGTAGCGCGCCCTTTACCGGCCGTCGTCTCCGGCTCATCGGCACCAATGACGTCCACGGGGCCCTCGAACCGCGGCCCGACGCGAATGGCGTACGTCGTGGCGGCCTCGCGTACGTTGCTGCCGCGATCGAGCGCGCGGAATCGGAGTGCACACCGCCGAACTGCGCGACGCTCCTGCTTGACGGCGGCGACGAGTTTCAGGGGACGCCCGCGTCGAATTTCGCATTCGGCCGACCGATCGTGGACGTCTACAATCGACTGGGCTTTGCGGCGGCGGCGCTCGGCAATCACGAGTTCGACTGGGGACAGGACACCCTGCGCGCGCGGATGCGTCAGGCCAAGTACGCCTTTCTGGGTGCCAATGTGCGAGACACACTAGGCGGACGCGTGCCCTGGATTCGCGCCGACACGGTGGTGGTGCGCAACGGGACGCGGATCGGGATCATCGGCGTGTCGACGCGTCAGACGCCCACGTCGACGCGGGCATCGAACGTCGTGGGTCTGCGCTTTGACGATCCCGCTCCCATCGTCGACAGCCTCACGAGAAGCCTGCGCGCGAGCGGGGCGCAGGTCGTGCTCGTCGTCGCTCACGCTGGCGCTTTCTGCGACCGCACGGGGCAGTCGGCATGCTCAGGCGAGATCGTCGAGTTGGCGCAACATCTCACCCAGCACGTCGAGGCGATCATCAGCGGGCACACGCACTCGCTGGTCAACTCCGTGGTGAACGGCATCCCGATCGTCCAGGGCCGCTCGAGTGGCCAGGCGATCGACATCGTCGATCTCCCACTGGAGGGCGGTGAGACCGCGGCACCCACGCACCAGGTACGTGACGTGCTTCCCGACTCGATCAAGGCCGATTCATCGATCGAGGCAATCGTGCTCCAGGCAACGCAATCCGTCGCGGCGCGCGTCAGCCGACCGGTGGCCACGATCGGCGCGTACATGAGTAAGTCGCTCGCCGGCGAGGAGCAGGTGCCGTTAGGCAATCTCATCGCCGACGCCATGCGGGTCGAGGGGAAGGGCGACATCGGCATGATGAACAACGGTGGCATTCGTACCGCTCTGCGCGCCGGGACCGCAACGTACGGCGACCTGTTCGAAGTTCAGCCTTTTGGTAACATCCTGTACCGCGTGACGCTCGGCGGACGCGATCTGCGCGCGTACCTCGAGAAGCTCGTTGGGCGGCGGCGGCCGATCGTGCAACTGAGCGGCGTCGTCGTCGAATACGATACGACTCGTGCCCCAGGGGCACGAATCGTGTCAGTTCATGTTGGAAATGCGCCGCTGGACGATTCGCGCTCGTACACGATCGTCGTGAACGATTTCGAGTACACCGGCGGCAGCGGACTTGGCTTCGGGAGCGCGGCGACGCGCGCCGAGAACCTGGACCTCGTCGACCTGGATGCCTTCGTCGATTACCTCGCGCGCCTGCCGCAGCCCGTGGTGCCGCCGACCGACCAACGCTTCGTCGTCGTGAGCCATCCATGAGTTCCGACACCGCGCGTCCGGTACGCGTCTTCGTGAACGCCGTCGGTGTGAGTGTGCCGGCGGGTGCGTCCATTCTCGACGCGGTGCGTGCGTTCGACGCCGCCGACGCGGACGCTGTCGCACGCGGCGAGAAGCTCGTGACCGACAGTCGGGGCCTTCCCATCGCCGCCGACAAAACGGTGAGTGCGGGCTCGATCTTTCGCCTGCTGCCGGTCCGCAAGCGCGGGGGAGCAGCGGAGACGGACGACGAAAGCAGTTCAGAGGATGCATAACGACTGATGGCACCGCTGATCGATCGCGCCCTTCTGCGTCATTTGCCGAAGGCGGAGCTCCACTGTCATCTCGACGGCTCGCTGCGTCCCGCGACGCTACTCGAACTGGCCGAGGAGCATGGTGTCGCGTTGCCGTATCGTACCGTCGAGGACATCCGCGACTATATGCGCGTGAGCGACGCAGCGAGCCTCGAGGATTACCTCGAACGCTTCGACGTGACGCTCGCGGTGATGCAGACGGCGGAATCGCTCGAGCGAATCGCCTACGAGCTGGCGGAGGACGCCGCCGAGGAAGGGGTGCGCTACCTGGAAGTCCGCTTCGCGCCGATCCTGAACATCCGGCGCGGGCTCGCGTTAGGTGCAGTGCTCGAGGCGACGCTGCGCGGCCTCGAGGGTGCGGCGGAGCGGCACGAGATCGTGCCACGGGTCATCGTCACCGCACTGCGAACGATGTCGCCGGATGTCTCGCGCGAGCTGGCGAGCCTCGCCGTCGCCTATCGCCATCGCGGCGTCGTCGGCTTCGATCTCGCCGGTGGGGAGCGGGGGAATCCGGCCGCACTGCACGCCGAAGCATTTCGGTACGCGCGGGAGCACGATCTCGCGTGTACCTGTCACGCCGGCGAGGGCGACGACGCCCGCTCCGTGCGCCAGGCGGTCCATGTTTGCGGCGCGAATCGCATCGGCCATGCAACGCGCCTCATCGAGGACGAATCGCTCACTCAGTATGTGAACGATCGTCGGATCGCCCTCGAGATCTGCCTGACGAGTAACGTGCAGACGCGAGCCACGGCGCGCTACGAAACGCATCCGCTGCGTCGGTATTACGATCGCGGTCTGAACGTCGTGCTCAACACCGACAACCGGCTGATGAGCGACACGACGCTCACCGACGAATACGACGCGGCGGCGACACACCTCGGCTTCACCTTCGACGAGCTCTGTGACATCGCCCGCAACGGCTTCGAATCGGCGTTCCTGCCCTGGGAGGAGCGTCGGCTGCTCCTCGATTCCGTGGATGCAACCATCGTCAAGCTGAAACAGCAGCATGACTGCGTCGACTCCTGAGGCACCCTATGACGCCGCCGCCGCCCGTGCCGCGGCCGACGTCGTTCGTTCTCGCCTCGGCACGGAAGCTCCCGCAGCGGCAATCATCCTCGGTTCGGGGTTGGGCGGTCTGGCCGAGCGCGTGACCGATGCGCGGCGAATTCCGTTCGCGGCGATTCCCGGGTTTCCGTCAACGACTGTCGCCGGCCACGCGGGAATGCTGATTTCCGGGCGCCTCGGCGGACGGCGCGTCCTTCTGCTGTCTGGCCGCTTTCACATGTACGAGGGGCACGGCGCGGTGCTCGCCGCGTTTCCGACGCGTTTGCTGCACGCGTTGGGCGCACGAATCCTCATCGTCTCCAACGCCGCCGGCGGCGTGCGACGAACGCTCGAGCCGGGCGATCTCATGCTGATTCGCGATCAGCTGAATCTCATGTTTCGCAATCCGCTCGTCGGGCCGATCGAGCCGGGTGAAACACGCTTCCCGGACATGTCAGCGCCGTTCGATGACGATCTGTGCGCGCTGGCATTGGAGATAGCGCGCGAGCAGGGTGTGGCGCTGCAGGAGGGGGTCTACTGCGGTCTACTGGGCCCTGCCTACGAGACGCCGGCCGAGGTGCGCATGCTATCGATGATCGGCGCGGACGCCGTCGGCATGTCCACTGTTCCGGAAGTGATCATGGCGCGATCGCTCGGCATGCGCGTGCTCGGCGTCAGCTGCATTACCAACCTCGCATGTGGCCTAACGACGACGCCTATTACCCACGCGGAAGTCATCGAGACCACCGCGCATGCGGCGGCCAAGTTTGAGCGACTCATCACGGGCGTTATCGCGCGTCTTTAACGGCTTCTCTGGTCTTCATGTGAAAGGGACCGCGATACCACTGACACGCCCTGAAACCGCTGACCGACTCCATGTGGAGCGGGTGCACGGAGGCCTTGATGCTGAGAAGGTCGTCAGTGGTCTCAGGGGCCGCCGAAGGGCGGCTGTGGTATCAGTGGCTTGCCGTTCTGTTTGGAAAAGATATCCACTCGGCCAAATCGGTAAGCACTAGCCTCGCGCTGCAGCCTTTTGCGGTGGAGGAGCTGGCAGCATCCTCACCCGCTGCTGGAATTCGTGGAAGCGCGGCGAATCGTAGGTCAGCGACCGCAGGATGGCCGGATCGATCTGAGCGATGATCCGCTGAGTGTCGGCGATGCGGCTCTCTTCCGTTGGGTGGGTGCCGAACCAGAGCTCCACGGCGCCTGGATTGGACTGGCGCTCGTCGAGTAGGATCTGGAACATCTCGGGAATGCCCTTCGGGCTGATTCCAGCGCGCACGACATTGTCGATCCCGACTTCGTCCGCTTGCGCCTCGTCGTCGCGGCTGAATTTCGCGAACAGCGCGGTCCCGGCCAGGTTGATCCCCGACGCGGCTATGTCGCTGTTGCAGACGCTGAGGAGCACGCAACCCAGACCAATACCGACCTGCGCGCCCTGCATCTGCTGCATCTGCTTGATCGAGTGTCGCTTCACCACGTGGCCGATCTCGTGGCCGAGCACTCCGGCGAGCTCGCTCATGTTCTTGGCACGCTCGATGAGCCCACGATTCACGTAGATGTAGCCACCCGGAACGGCAAACGCGTTCACTTCCGCGCTGTTCACGACGTAAAACTTCCAGTCCAAGTCGCCACGAGCCGTGAGCCTGGCGATCGAATCGCCAAGCACGTTGATGTAGCGATTGACTTCGGGATCCTGAACAATTGGCAGCTGCGCGTTGATCTGTGCCGAATACTGCGCACCCAACTGCTGTTCCTGCTGCGTCGAAACAGCACACCCGGCTACGGTGACGGTCAACAGTGCGCTGGCTAAGATTCGTTTCATCGGTCGTTCTCTCGTCCCCTAGTTAGGCTCTCCGAAGGAAGTCTTGTCGCACTCAGCACTTCAAGTCCCGGTCCCGTGCGTATTCTCACGGTAGCACGCGACCTGCGACGCCGTCATGCACGTGAACGGCAAGGGCTCTTCGTCGCCGAAGGCGCGCGCGCGGTGGACGAGCTACTCCGGTCGCCGCTGCGCATCCGTGGCGCACTCGTCGCCGCCGATCCACCTGAATCGACCCACAGTCAGGCGCTTGTCTCCGCGCTCAACGACCGCGGCGTGCCTGTCCAGGAAGTGAGCACGGCGGAATTCACCTCTGCCGCCGATACCGACACCCCCCAGGGGATCCTCGCGATCGCCGAGATACCACACTACACCCTCTCAGACCTCCAAGACCAACAATCCGTCCGCCTCGTCGTTCTGGATGCCGTTCAGGACCCCGGAAACGTCGGGACGATTCTTCGTACCGGAGCCGCGCTGGGCGCCTCCGCGATCGTCAGCCTTCGGGGAACCGTTGACCTCTGGAACGCCAAAGTCGTCCGTAGCTCGATGGGGGCTCACTTTCATTACCCCGCACTGCCTTGTACCTGGGAAGAGCTGACCTCGTTCCTTTCCCGGACCGGAACGGTCCTCTGGGGATCGGATACCGAGGGCGAGCTGCTCTCGGGGGTGACACATGAGTTGCCGGCCCGCCTGGCGCTCGCAGTAGGTAATGAAGGGAGCGGACTCTCAGCGCCGACACGTGCTGCCGCGACGAAGCTGATCGCGGTGGAGATCGAGGCTGGTGTCGAGTCGCTGAACGTCGCCGTTGCGACGGGAATCATGCTATACGAGCTACGACGATGATAGGAATCGATCCTCGACTGGCACCGCTTTTTGCCGCTCTCTTCGGAGCGTGCATCGGCTCCTTCCTGAACGTGTGTATCGCGCGATGGCCGCGCGAGCAGTCGGTAATACGGCCGCGCTCTCGCTGCCCAAAGTGCGGTCACCAGCTGGCGTGGTTCGAGAACGTTCCTCTCGTCAGCTGGCTGGCCCTGCGTGGCCGTTGCCGGTGCTGCACGGAGTCGATCTCGGTGATGTACCCAGCCATCGAGCTGCTCGTCGCCCTGGGTTGGCTCGGTGCGGTGCTCGTGTTCGGGCCGACCTTCACCGCCGTTCGCGTCGCAGTGTTTGGCACCGTGCTTCTCGGCATCGGGATGACCGATCTTCAGACGTATCTCATTCCAGACGGATTCACGCTCTTCGGTCTGGGCTGGACGCTGCTAACGGCCATTCTCGCCTTCTTCTTCGGCCAGTCGTCGCTCTTCGCGGGTCCCTACGAGGCGCTGGTGGGTGCATGTGCTGGCGCCGGGATGATCGCCATCGTCGGCTGGCTCGGCGAGGTCGCACTCAAGCGCGAAGCAATGGGAATGGGAGACGTGACGCTGATGGCGTTCATTGGCGGCGCCATTGGTCCGCAGCGCGCGATCATGACGGTCTTCGTCGCGTCGGCGATCGGCGCGATCACTTTCCTGGGAGTGGTGTATCCAATCACGTGGTTCCGCCGTACGCATACTCGTGAGCAGACCGAGCTCGCGCTTGGCGGCGCAGCATTCACGGCTCCACTGGTTCCGTTCGGTGTCTTCCTTGCGCCCGCTGCGATGCTGACGTTGCTTTGGGGAGAGACCTGGCTGGGATGGCTTCTGGGGAGCTAGGGACCCTAGGGGCTAGGGCTAGGGACTAGGGGCTAGGGTCGCGGATGGAAAGCACTGGCCGTGGCGCTGAGGACCTTCTCCTTTCGTCATTCCCTAGCGCCTAAACCCTTGCCTAGCCCCTCTCGTGATTGGTGATTTTCTAGCGCCGGAAGGCGACGCGCTCAAACGCTTCACGCGCGATCTCACTGCCGACGCGCGGGCCGGACGTCTCGAGCCAGTGCGCTGTCGCGACGCCGAAGTCGATCGCGTCATCGACATTCTGCTGCGCCACGGAAAGAACAATCCCACGCTTGTGGGGCCAGCGGGAGTCGGCAAGACGGCGATCGCCGAGGGTCTGGCCCAGCGCATCGCCGAAGGGCGAGTGCCGCTGGTACTGCGCAACGTGCGGCTCCTGTCGCTCGATCACGTCGGACTGCTCGCCGGCACAACCTATCGCGGCCAATACGAGCAGCGCATCAGCGCCCTCGTGGAAGAGACCACGGCGGCGCGCAATGTCATTCTCTTCATCGACGAGCTCCACAATCTCATCGGCCAGGGCACGGCGCTCGGCGCGGCGATGGATGCGGCGAACATGCTGAAGCCGGCGCTCGTCCGCGGCGACTTCCGCGTGATCGGCGCGACGACGAACGATGAATACGAGAAGTGGATCGTCGGCGATCCCGCGCTCGAGCGACGATTTCAGAAAGTGGTGGTGCGCGAGCTCGGAACGGACGAAGCCCTCGAGATTCTCCAGGCGCGTCGCGAACGGCTCGAGCGCCATCACAATGTGCTCATCTCCGAGGAAGCGCTGCGCTCATCGGTATCGTTGACGGATTCCTTCGTCACCGATCGCATGCGTCCCGACAAGGCGATCGATGCGCTCGACGAGGCGTGCGCGCACATGCAGGCCGTCACTTCGTATCCGCCGCGCGTGGAAGAGCTCATGAAACGCCGGGCCTCGCTGCTGCGCCGTGAGTCCGCAGCCAAGCGTGAGCCGTCGCCGGCGGAGCGGCGAAACGTCAGACAAGAAGACGACGAACCGGACGAGGACGCGTCGAGCGAACGGTCACGCCAGGAACCGGATGGCTTCGGCGCGCTCGAGCGTTTCGGCGCCGAGCTCGAGGCGCTGTTCATGGGCCCGCCTCCGCGCCGCGCGACGCCTAACGCGACGGCCGACCCTCAGCCCCAATCGACGGCGAGCGCGGCGCCGAAAGCCCCGTCGAGCGCGTCGCTATCCGACGTGGAATCGGAGCTGAATCGGTTGCTCATGGAGCACGGGATTGTCGTGCGCGGTCACGACATCGCGCGCGTCGTCAGTCTCATGTCGGGAAAGAGTGTGGTGTGGGCCGAGTGAATTGGCGCCGAACGACGTTGGCGGCCGTTGCCCTCGTGGCCGGCTGTCGCCGAAATCCAGCAGGCGGTCAGACGCCGTACAGTGACCGGGTCGCCGCGGACATGCCGCAAATCGAGAAGGCGGTCGGCATCCCGTTCAAGCACCCGCCGAAGCTCGAGATCAAGTCGCGCGATCAGGTACGCGCGTTTCTCATCGCTCAACTCGACGACAGCGCGACACAGCGCGACCTGGCGGGAAAGGAAGCCGCGTACAAGGCGCTCGGCCTCATTCCGGACACGATGAATGTCCGCAAGCTGTTCCTTGACCTTCTCACCGAACAGATCCTGGGCTATTACGATCCGAAGACCAAGGTGCTGTACGTCGTGAGGGGCGCGCCTGACGAGTACGTGGGGATCACGATCATGCACGAGCTCGTGCATGCGCTGCAGGACCAGTACATCGATCTCGATTCACTGCAGCGGCAGACGGGCGATGACGACCGCATAACGGCGGCGCAGGCTGTCATCGAGGGTGAGGCGACGTACGAGCAGATGTCGGCCATGGTCGGCGGCGGCGGCAACGTCGCGGCGCGACTGCCAGGTGGCTGGGATCGCATGCGTGAGCTGATTCGCGATTCCTACAGCTCTCAACCGATCTTTGCCGCCGCGCCGATGGTGATTCAGGAAGAGCTGCTCTTTCCGTACATCAATGGCGCCGAATTCGTGCGCCGTTTCAAGGAGCATGAGCTCGGAAAGCTTCCCTTCAACGACATGCCACAGTCCACGGAGCAGGTGATGCACGATCGCGCGTTCTTCGGCACGCCGCGTGACGCGCCGATCCGCGTCACGCTCCCGAAGCTCTCGAACGTCGTGTACGAGAACACGCTGGGCGAGTTCGACACGCGTCTCTTTCTCTTCGAGCACTTGCGCGATCAGGAAGTTGCGTCCCGGGCGGCGATCGGCTGGGGAGGCGATCGCTACGCCGTCGTCCATACGCCTAACGGCAATGCCCTGGCATGGGTGACGGCCTGGGACAGCGCCATCGATGCGGCCGAATTCGTGGATGCGCTGGGGCAAGCGACGCAGCAGCGCTATCGTTCGCCAGCCCCAACGATCGGCGCGAGTGGGATTCGCACGTACACCGGTCGGGGCCGCACCGTCGTGGTGACGCCGCGCGAGATCGGTGGGAAGAATGTCGTGCTGGTCGTCGACGTGCCACAGGGCGCGTCGCCGAACCTGGTCGATCTCAACCGTGTGACGATCGGCGGCTGAGCCGTCGCTCCCATGCAACTTCTGCAGGACGAAGCGACTCGTCAGCAAGCGCTCGACCAAATGAAGCGGCGCGCCACCGCGCTGCTCGTCGGCGCGACGGTCATTTTTTTCATCGCGCGCCTCCTCGAGTCGCGTTATCCCTGGATCGGGATCATTCGGGCGACGGCGGAAGCGTCCATGGTCGGCGGCCTCGCCGACTGGTTCGCGGTCACGGCGCTGTTCCGGCACCCGATGGGGATTCCGATTCCACACACCGCGATCGTCCCGGCTCGCAAGGATCGCGTGGGACGGACGCTGGGGGCCTTCGTCCAGAAGAACTTTCTCACGCGTGACGTCATCGCCAACCGTCTGCGCAGCCTCGACGTTGCGACGAAGCTTGGGGAGTGGTTGGCGAGCACGGAGAACGTTCGCCAGATCGCAAAGCACGCCGCGTCGTCGCTCGCGTCCGCGGCACAACTCGTTCGTGACGAGGAGGTCGAAGCGTTCATCGATCGCGGCGTCGCGGAGCGCGTCCACGCGATGAAAGCCGCGCCGCTGCTCGGCCGGCTGCTGTCCGTGATCACGGCCGACAATCGCCATCAGGAGCTGCTCAACGAGGCCATCCGGCTCGCCGCGAGCGCGGTCGAGGACAGCCGCGCGCTCATTCGGCTGCGCGTCGAGGAAGAGACGCCATGGTGGGTTCCCAGCGCGATCGACGACAAGATCTATCGCAAGATCGTGTCGGCCATCGAGCGAACGCTGATCGAGGTGCGTGACGACCCCGAGCATCCACTACGCGAGCGCTTCGATGGCGCGATTCAGGATTTCATCGAGAAGCTGAATCATTCGCCCGCCGTCGCGGCGCGCATCGAATCGCTGAAGGAGGAGCTGCTGCTCAGCGACACGGCGAGGCGCTTCTCCTCTGGCCTGTGGGTGCGCGCCAAGGCAGCGCTCGTTCGTTATGCGGAGAAGCCAGACGAGGTCGCGCCGGGCACGATCGAGCGCGCGATCAATACGTTCGGCGAAGCGGTGCTGACCGATCCGGAGCTGCTCGCGAAGGTGGACAGTTTCATCGTCGACGTCGCGATGTTCCTCGTCGAGCGCTATCAGAGCGAGGTTTCGGACCTCATCGCTCACACGGTGGCGTCGTGGGATCCGGAGGTGACGTCGAAGCGCGTCGAGCTCGCGATCGGCCGCGACCTGCAATTCATCCGCATCAACGGCACGCTGGTGGGCGGGCTGGCGGGAATGGCGATTTATTTGATTTCGAAGTTCATGCCGTGACGCGTGGTGCGTGACGCGTGGTGCGTGACGCGTGGTGCGTGACGCGTGGTGCGTGACGCGTGGTGCGTGACGCGTGGTGCGTGACGCGTGCGGAGTGGCGCGGGGTATAATGAACGAAGCGTTGATCTGGTATGAGTTGTTCAACGACTCGCCACCATATCAACGCTTCGTTCAGTTTTCGTCACGCATCACGCATCACGCATCACGCATCACGCATCACGCATCACGCATCACGCATCACGCGCTCCTCTCGCCGCCACGGGTCCTTCCCGCTCACGTCGAGTCGAGCCCGTAATACCAGGCGACGGCTCGGGCTCCGTGACGTCCGCGACGCCTAACGGGACAGGGAGCAGAGCCAGGTGCAGCACCTCGTCCATGCGCTCGACGAAGGTGAATGCCATATTCTCCTTCACCTCGGCGGGGACATCCCGGAGGTCCTTCTCGTTCGACTTCGGCATGATCACCTCGCGCAGACCCGCGCGATAGGCGGCCAGCACTTTCTCCTTCACGCCGCCGATCTCGAGGACCTTCCCGCGCAGCGTCACCTCGCCCGTCATCGCCACGTCGCGGCGCACCGGACGACCGCTGAGCGTGCTCGCGATCGTGAGCGTGAGGGTGATGCCGGCGCTCGGTCCGTCCTTCGGAATGGCACCGGCCGGGAGGTGAATGTGCAGGTCGTACTCGCGGAAATCGGTGTCCGGAATCCCGAGCTGTGCAGCTCGTGAACGAACATATGAATATGCCGCGTCCACGCTCTCGCGCATGACTTCACCCAGCTGTCCCGTCACGGTGAGACGCCCGGTTCCGGGCATCTTGAGTGCCTCGATGGTCATGAGGTCGCCGCCAGTCGCCGTCCATGCCAACCCGGTCGCGACGCCCACCTCCGGCATCTTCTCCGCTTCCTCGACTGCATAACGAGGAATGCCGAGCACCTCTTCGACCTTCTCGAGATCGATCACCCACGCGCCTTCCTCACCCTCGGCTTTCCGTCGCGCGCGCTTGCGCATGATCGCGGCGAGGTTGCGCTCGAAGTTGCGAAGACCAGCTTCGCGCGAATACCGGTTGGAGATAAACGACAGCGACTCGTCGGTGAATTGGATGTCCTTATCCGTGATGCCGTGCTCTTCGAGCAGCCGCGGAAGCAGGTAGCGCCACGCGATCTCGACTTTCTCCTCGACCGTATAACCGGCGATCTTGATGACTTCCATGCGGTCGCGCAGCGGCGCCGGAATGTCGTACAAGTTGTTCGCCGTGCAGACGAAGAGGGTGGAGGAGAGGTCGAAGGGCAGGTTGAGATAATGATCAACGAAGGCGTTGTTCTGCGAGGGATCCAGCACCTCGAGCATCGCCGCGGTCGGGTCGCCGCTCGGGCCACCGCCCGACATCTTGTCGATCTCGTCGATCATCAAGATGGGATCACGGGTTTGAACTCGCCGGAGTGCCTGGATGATGAGCCCGGGCATGGCGCCGACATAAGTTCGGCGATGGCCGCGAATCTCGGCCTCGTCACGCACGCCACCGACGGAGATGCGATAGAACTCCCGGCCGATCGCCTTACCGATGGCCGCGCCTAACGATGTCTTGCCCGTGCCCGGTGGTCCGACGAAACAGAGGATCGGACCGTGCGGATCGCCGCCGCGCAGCTTGCGCACAGCGAGGTACTCGATGATGCGCTCCTTCGCCTCGTCGAGACCATAGTGGCCGGCGTCGAGCTCCGCCTGCACCTTGGTGAGATCGATCTCGGTGTCGCCGGATCGCTTGTTCCACGGCAGCGAGAGCACCCAATCGAGATACGTCCGCACCACCTGGTATTCGCTGGACGCGGGCGAGAGCATGCGCATGCGCTCCGTCTCGCGCCGCGCTTCCTGCGCGACTTTGTCCGGCAGCCCGGCTTCCTCGATCTTCTTCAGGATCTCAATCGCTTCCTTCTCGCCAGGATCCGTCTCGCCCAGCTCGGCCTGAATCGCGCGCAGCTGCTGGCGCAGATAGAACTCGCGCTGATGCTGCTCGATCTTGATCTCGGTCTGTCGCTTCACGTCCTCCATCACGCGCGCACGCGCGACTTCGCGCTCGAGGCGGGAAAGGATAAAACGGAGGCGCTGGCCGACGTCGAGTCTCTGTAAGACCTCGTCCTTGTCGGCGATACGAAAGTTCATATTCGTCGCCGCGAGATCCGCGAAGCGGCCGGGATCCGAGACGTTCATCTTCAGGATCGCCGGCACCTCATCGGGAATGCGATCGACGAGCTCCGCGAGCGTCTCCGCGGAGGTCACGATGCGCGCGACGAGATCGTCCACCTCGTTCGCGTCGGCCGGTGTCTCCTTCGCGGGCCGCACCGTCGCGACAGGATATGGATCGGTGCGCGCGATCTCTTCGACGGAGATGCGACGCAGACCCTGCAGCGTGATCTGCACGGTGTCGCCAGGCAGATTGATGCGCTCGTGGACTCGCGCTGCGACGCCGATGCGTCCAATGAATTTCTGCGCGTCGATGGGTTCGTCGTGATCACCACTCGCCACCACGAGCGCGACGATGAGCCCTGGCTCGTCGTGCGCACGAAGCAGCGCGAGGTTCTCCGGTGCGCCCATCTGCACCGCGATCGTTCCCAGTGGATAAACGATCGTGGAGCGGAGCGCCATCAACGGCAGTGTGGGAGGCAGTTCAGATTTCAGGATCTCGTCCTTGCGCTGGACTTTGGCCATGAGGAGGAAGGTAACGAGGGTCGGTGAACCGCTGAACGGTGGGCGTTGGACCAACCAGCGCGAGTCCCGATGGCGCTGCTCTCGTAAGACGCGCGAGTCGTCGGAGAGTCAAGCGAACCCGGGCGGACGCGGGGAGCGTGGCGCGTTGAGCGTTGGGCGTGAACTGATGACGAGGGCCGACGTGAAGCCGTCGGCCCATTCCTTATCTACGCGCCACGCTCCACGCGCCACGCTCCACGCCGCCTCGCTTGTCCTAAGTGACCGCCGGCCTTACGTTTCAGGGCTATGTTTGACGAGCTGAGTGAAAAACTCGAGGCCACGTTTGCGCGGTTGCGCGGACGTGGCATTCTCAACGACGCCGACATCAAAGAAGGGCTGCGCGAAGTGCGGCGCGTCCTTCTCGAAGCCGACGTCAACTTCCAACTCACCCGCGAGTTTCTCGAGCGAGTGGAGAAGAAGGCGGTCGGTGTCGCACAATTGCGCACCGTCTCGCCCGCGCAGCAACTGATCAAGATCGTCTACGACGAGCTCACCGGGATGCTCGGAGAGCGTCGTGAAGCGCTCAAGGTCAGCACCGTTCCGCCGACCGTCGTGATGATGGTTGGATTGCAGGGATCGGGCAAAACGACCACCGCGGCCAAGCTCGCGCGCAAGCTCAAAGCAGAGGGGAAGGCGACGCGACTCGTCGCCGCCGACGTCTATCGTCCCGCTGCCATCGATCAGCTCGAGACACTCGGCACTCAGCTCGACGTGCCGGTCTTTGCCGACCGCGGCACCGACGACGTCGTCCGCATCGCCAAGGCTGGCATCGAAGCCGCCAAGCGAAATCGCGATCGCGTCGTCATCGTCGACACTGCGGGTCGTCTGCAGATCGACGATGAGATGATGGGAGAGCTCGATCGCCTGAAGCAGGCGATCCATCCTGACGAAATTCTCTTCGTCGCCGACGGCATGACCGGTCAGGACGCCGTGCGCATCGCGCAAGGCTTCGACGAGCGGCTGCACGTGACGGGTGTGATTCTCACCAAGATGGATGGCGACGCTCGCGGCGGCGCCGCGCTCTCCATCTATGGAGTGACGAAGAAGCCGATCAAGTACATCGGCGTGGGCGAGAAGCCGGATGCGCTCGAGGAGTTCCATCCGGATCGCATGGCCGGACGCATTCTCCAGCAGGGCGACGTCGTCAGCCTCGTCGAGAAAGCGCAGGAAGCGTTCGACGCCACCGAGGCAAAGCGTCTCGAGAAAAAGGTGCGGAAGGAGGGGATGGACTTGAATGACTTCCTCACCGCGATGCGCCAGATCGAGAAGCTCGGCCCGCTGGAGGGTCTGTTGAAGATGCTGCCGGGCGTCAACTCGAAGATGCTGAAGCAGGTGAAGGCCGCCGATCCGAAGCGCATGAAGCACGTCGAGGCCATCGTGTTGTCGATGACGCCTGTCGAGCGGAAGAGTCCCGGCATCATGAACGGCTCGCGGCGCGCGCGTGTCGCGCGGGGGGCGGGCAGACCGGTGAGCGAAGTGAACCGGCTGCTCGAGCAGTTCCGCGATATGCAGAAGATGATGAAGAAAGCTGCTGCCGCTCAGGGCAGCGGCGGTAAATTTCGGCCGAACATGTTCGGCATGGGCTAGGAAGCAGGTCCAGGGTGCGACCGGGAGATGCCCGGTGCGCGAGGAGCCCTGGAAGCAGTGGTGGTCGCTGATTGGTGTGCACCAGCAACCAGTCACCGGCCACCAATCACCTCATCGAGGAGCACGACCACAATGGCAGTTCGCATTCGTCTTCGTCGCACAGGCCGCAAGCGCGCGCCGATGTTTCGTATCGTCGTCGCCGACTCGCGGAGTCCACGCGACGGCAAGTTCATCGAAATCATTGGACAGTACGCTCCTCGTCAGGGAGAGAACGCGATCAATCTCCAGACGGAGCGCGTTAACTATTGGCTCGACAGCGGAGCACTGCCCACGGACACCGTCCGCTCGCTGCTCCGTCGGGCGGGTGTGCTCAAGGCCCGACACGAGCAGCGCCTCGGTCGCAGCCTGCAGACGCGCGCTGTGCCGGTGAGCGAGAACACCGAAGCGGAAGCCTAACGACAGGCGGCGATGAGCGCGCCCGCCCGGCCGGACGACAGCGAGAACTTCGTCATTGTCGGACGGGTGCGCAAAGCGCACGGCATACGCGGCGAGCTGGTGATCGAGCCGATCACCGATACGCCGCAGCAAGTCTTCGCGCCGGGCCGGCGCGTGTTCGCCGGCACGGTACGCGGTGACCTGACGCCCGACCGTCGCGAGCTGCATGTCGATCGCGCGACGCCTTTCAAGGAAGGATTGATCGTCGCCTTTCGCGAGATCGCCGATCGCACGACGGCCGAGCAGTGGCGCAGTCGTTACTTCCTCGTTCCGCGCGGCGAGTTGCTCACGCTCGAGGAGGGTGACGTCTACGTCCACGAGCTGCTCGGCATGCACGTGCGGCTCGACTCGGGGGCGCTGGTGGGCGATGTCGTGGACGTGTACGAGTTGCCGCAGGGGCTCGCCATCGACGTGAAGCGCGCCGATCGAGACGATACGGTCATGCTGCTCTACGAGCAGACCGTCGTCGCTGCCGACCGCGATACGCACACCCTCACGGTGACTTTGCCTGACGGCATGCTCGACTGAACCGCGGAGGGCGCGCCTTTTCTCATATGCTCCGCATTCGCATCGTCACGATTTTTCCCGAGTTCTTCACCGCGCCGCTCGCGCTGTCGATTCCGGCGCGCGCCGCGGCCGCGGCGAGCGTCGGCTACGACATCGTCGACCTCCGCAACTACACGCACGATCGGCATCGCACAGTGGACGACTACGCCTACGGGGGCGGACCGGGCATGGTGATGAAGCCCGATCCCTTCTTCGAGGCGGTGGAAGAACTCGGCGCCGCGCCGCCGATCGTGCTGCTGTCACCCCGCGGCCGCCGCTTCGAGCAGAAGGATGCGATCCGTTATGCCGCTGGCTCGGAGCTGACGCTCCTGTGCGGCCACTATAAGGATGTCGATCAGCGTGTTGCCGATCACCTCGCCACGGAAGAGATCTCCCTCGGCGATTTCGTGCTGAGCGGCGGCGAGCCGGCGGCGCTCGCGATCGTCGATGCGGTCGTGCGCCTTCTCCCCGGCGCGATGTCGGATCATGAAAGCGCATACGGCGACTCGTTCTTCGATCGCGAGCTGAGCGCGCCGAGCTATACGCGGCCGCCAGTGTATCGCGGCCATGCGGTTCCCGAGGTGCTGCTCTCCGGTGATCATCAGCGGATCGCGAGCTGGCGTGAGGAACAGGCGCGGCGATTGTCGGCGCAACGTCGGGAGGGCGCGTGACGCGTGCCGCACCGCAACCCCTTATGTGCTCTAGCGTTCGACTACGCGCTCGGTTACCTTACGCGGTCTCGCCAAAATGAATTTCACGGGCCTCGCCCGGAGCGTCATATGCATCCATTCATCGATACCCAAAAAGAGTGGCTCCGTAACATTCCTCCCTTTCGATCTGGTGACACGCTGCGTGTCAACGTGCGCGTCAAGGAAGGTGAGAAGGAGCGCATCCAGGCCTTCGAGGGCGTTTGCATCGCCCGCCGCGGCAGTGGCGTGAGCGAAACGTTCACGGTGCGAAAGATCTCGAATGGCGTCGGTGTCGAGCGCATCTTCCCCGTGCACAGTCCGATGCTCGCGGAAATACTGGTAGTGCGTCGCGGCCGCGTTCGCCGCGCGAAGCTGTATTACCTGCGCCACCTCACCGGCAAGGCCACGCGCATCAAGGAAAAGAAGGTGCGTGTCGCCGTGCCGGAGACCAGCACCACCAACCCGGAGTAATCGGAGCGCGCGAGCGTGTCGCGCGCTGACCAGCCGGACGCGCGCGATCAGACGCTCGCGCCGTCGCCACGTCGCGATCGCTGGAGCACAATCGAGCGCGACCTGCGCCGCTCGGCTGGGCCCATGATCGCTGGGATCGATGAAGTCGGCCGGGGTCCGCTCGCGGGCCCCGTTGTCGCGTGCGCCATCATCATGCCGCCCGAGGAGCGTGTCATCCGTGGCGTGGATGACTCCAAGGTGTTGTCGGCCGCCGATCGCGCGCGGCTTGCCGAGAAAATTCGTTCGCGTGCGCTCTCGATTGGTGTCGGCGCTGCGTCGGTGCGCGAGATCGACAAGCTGAACATCTTCCACGCGTCGGTGCTGGCGATGCGTCGCGCGCTGAGCCGGCTCACGGTCCAACCCGACCACGTCATACTCGATGGTCGCGCCATCCGTTCGCTCGGTGTGTCACACACGGCCGTCATCGATGGCGACGCGTGTTGTTACAGCATCGCATGCGCCTCGATCATCGCGAAAGTGACGCGCGACCGGGTGATGCACGCGCTCGCGCTGCGCTATCCCGTATATCGCTGGGAGCGCAACGTCGGCTATTCGACCGCGGCGCACTTCGCGGGCATCGCCGAGCATGGCGTGACGAAGCATCACCGCCAATCTTTCCTGCCGGTACGTCAGCTCTCGCTCTCGTTCGACTTGGCCACGACGGCCGAGCACCTCGCGCTCGACGACGCCGATCGGCCGTCGGACCACGGCCTAACGAGCGACAGCCCCGTCGAGAAATTGCTGGAGGGGTAGCCAGCGGCAGAGGGTTGCGGGTTGTGGGTTGCGGGTGGAATAAGGAAGGCCGACGGCGATGCCGTCGGCCTTCAGTTTTCGCCCATCGCCCATCGCCCGTCGTCCGTCCCCCGTCGCCCGTCGCCCATCGCCCATCCCCCATCGCCCATCCCCCATCGCCCATGTAGTTTCGGCGCTCATGGAACAGAACGTCTTTCGACCGGGCCTCTTCAATGGCCAGGTGGCACTCGTTACGGGCGGCGCCACCGGAATCGGCTACGGCATCGCGGAGCTCCTCGGCGGCCTCGGGGCGCACGTCGTGATCGCCAGCCGCAAGCAGGAGAAGCTCGACGCCGCGGCGGAATCACTCGCGAAGACTGGCGTCAAGGTCAGCACGGTGAGTGTCGATGTCCGCGATGCGGATCGCGTCAAGGCGATGGTCGAGCAGGTGCAGCGCGACCGCGGTCGCATCGACATTCTCGTCAACAACGCCGCCGGGAATTTCTACGCGCCGTCAGAATCACTTTCGCCTAACGCGTGGAAGTCCGTCATCGAGATCGATCTGAACGGAACCTTCTTCTGCTCGCAGGCGGTGTTCCCCGTCATGAAGGCGCAGGGAGGCGGCCGTATCATCAGTATCTCGATGACATTGCATTATCGCGGCTGGCCGCTCATGGCGCACGCAACGGCGGCGAAAGCGGGCATCGATGCCCTGACGCGCACGCTGGCGCTCGAGTGGGCGCGTCATGGTATTCGCATCAACGCCGTCGCTCCCGGTCCGATTCCAACCGAAGGGGTGCGGAAGGCATTCGCGCCACCCGGGGGCACCGGCGTGCCCGACGTCTTCGCGGTGGAACGCGCGCTGGAAGATTACGCGCGGAAATCCATCCCGTTAGGCAGGTGGGGCTCGCCCGCGGATATCGCGAACATGGTGGCGTTTCTCGCGTCGCCGGCGGCCGACTGGGTCACGGGCTCGATCTTCGTCGTGGACGGCGGCGAGTGGCTCGCGCGCGGGCAAGGAAGGGGGTAGTGGGTTGCGGGTAGAGGGTCGAGGGTTGCGGGTTGGAATAAGGAAGGCCGACGGCAAAGCAGTCGGCCTTCATTCATCTTTCACCCTCAGCCCGCCACCCTCTACTCGATTCACCCGCTGTTGCCGGCCTTCGTCCAGAGAAGCATGACGCCGCACGCTGCGCCAGAGAGCTGGTATCTCGGCGGTGCATTGCCTGTCGAGTAATACTCGACGCCGTACAGGTCCGTCATGCGCACGATGTTGATGTCCGACTCGGCGACCGGCTGATCATCGAGAAAAAGCTTCACGTGGCATGGTTGATTGCTGAAGCAGGAGCCCTGAGCGGTTGTCATCGACGCGGCGGACGCGCTCTGTGCCGCGCCGGAGCCGGCGCCGCCCACTCGATTTCCCTGCGACTCGCCGCGCAGGGTCAAGCCGACAGCGTTCATGGCCTCGTACGACGTGTCGACCCCGCATGATCCACGAGTCGATGCAAGCTGCAATTGGCCGCCCCGTCCCGTGATGAGTCTCAGTCCAGGGAAGTGCTGGGTGGCGACGACGGGAAAGTTCTGATTGGATTGCTCGTCCAGCGTCTCCGGCCCAATGAATCGACCGATGCCTTTCTTGCGCCGTATCTCGAACTGGCGGTGACGCTCGATGGTGATTGCCGACGCCACCACGTGAACGGTATCGAGCGCCTCGGCGTTTGGCTTCAGCAAGACAGAAACGCGCGCCGAGTCTTTGATATCGACGAGGACGGCAACGGCGGCGTAGCCGATATGCCTAACGCGAATCTCGTAGCTTCCCACCGGGACGTCGGCGAACCGTGCCGCACCGGTGTTGTCGCTGCGCAGGTGCCGCCGAATTTCCGGCAGTGACACTTCCGCGCCGGCGATGGCCGTCCCCGAGCCAAACTCGGCGACGTCGACGACGAGAGTCGTTCCGCGCTGTGCCTGCGCGCCAGTCGCGACCAGGCTCAGTGCTCCTCCAAGGAGCGTCGTCCATACGAGACGCCGCAGACACGGCGATACCACTGCGGTATGCGGTCTCTTGTTCGATTCTCGCATCGAGCTCTCCTGCTCGAGAACGCCTGCTAAACGCTACCGCGATTGACCAACCTTGCAAGATCGACGCGCGTTCCCTCGCGGCAGGAACGAGAAGGCCCCCACCCTTTGGGCGGGGGCCTTCTTTCGTCGAGATTTGCTCCTACTGCTGGCCGCAGCCCGCCGTGTACGTCGGGACAGCGGCTGTGTTCCAGTTCTTGTCCCACCAAGTCGGTGTGGTGAGGAGATCCGCACCCTGCCGGGCATTAGCGGCCTGCACCGCGGCAAAGTTCACGGAGTACTCCGTCGTCGAGTACTCGAACCGACGCGGCACGATGGTCGTGATCGCTTCAGGTCCGGGCTTCACCGTGTTCGGTATGCACGTGCGTCGCCAGAGTGACCACGTCGTGCCTCCATCGGTGAACAGCGCGATCCATTCCTGCTCGTCGATCTGCACCAGTCCGTTCGTGTTGTTGCCAGCGTATGCCACACTCGACTGGGTGAGATAGCTCGCCGGCATACTTACGCCCCATTGTGCGAACGACGCCGCGATGCCGGCGTTGTAGAACGCCTGTGCCTGGGCCGCCGGCACCCCACCGAGGCCGCGATTCGCTGCTTCGGCCTTAATGAACGAGACTTCCGCGTAGGTCATGATGAACGTGGGCGTTGTCGTGCCGGTGCCACCATCTACCGCGGCAAGGTTCGCCGGCGGCCAGAAGATCAACCCGGGCCGCGAGGTGTCGTTGAAGTACGGCTGCGCCGTCGCCTGTACCAGGCCGTTAGGCATTCCGGCGTAGTTGGGGAACGCCGGATTGAGCGTCGTGTCCTGCGTTGCCGGCGTCGCGAATACCGTAATGCGCGGATCGTTGAGGCCAAGCAACAGGTTCATGAACGTCTGTGACATTCGATGATCGTCGCGTCCCGCGAAATTGTCCGACCAAGGATTATTGTAGACGCCGTCACCGGGCCAGTTGATCTGTGCGTTGTCGGCGTTCGATGAGATGACACTGTCGCTGAGAGCCGCCTGGATCTGAGTGCTCGCCGTTGCGGCGTCGACATTCACGATCTGCATCGCCAGGCGCAGCCGGAGGGAGTTGGCGAGCTTTCGCCATTTGAGCGGGTCGCCCCCATAAATCGGATCGGCGGAATTGAGGCTGCTCTTCGTGACACCCGCGAGCGCCTTCGCCGCCGCATCCAACTGCTTGAACATGTCCGTGTAGATGTCCTGCTGCTTGTCGTACTGCGGCGTGAGTGACGACCCCGTGCTGTCGCCAGCCAGCGCCTGGAAGTACGGGACGTCGCCGAAGGTGTTCGTCAGATACGAGAAGTCGAGGACGCGCAGAATGGCGGCTGGCGCCCACGTGCCTGGATCCTTCGCTGCCTGACCCTTTTGAATGATCTTCCGGAAGTCTTCCAGCTCGCTCGTGTACGGCGAATCGAAGAAGGGCGTCGTCGAGCTGGCCTGGAGTCGCTTGTAGTCATCCTCGTCTGGGTACTGCACCTCGGCGAGGTGCTGCACGACCCACTCGGTCCCGCGCAGGTCGTAGCCGTTCCCGATCCAGCGCGCGGTAGCGTTTCGCGCCGCATTCGTGAAGATCGTCGACGCGGGGACGTCCTCGGGCGAGTTCGGGTTTCTGTTGATGCTCGTGAGCTTGTCGTTGTTGCAGGCCGCCGCGCCAAGGAGCGTGGCAGCCGTGCCGACGACGAGCAGAAAATCTCTATTCCGCATGTGTTTGTTCGCTAGTGTGAAGGTCCTCGGAGTTCGCGGCATTACGGAGTGATACGGAGGCTGACACCGAAGGTGCGCGCGTTCGGGATCTCTCCGTATTCCACGCCCTGCGTTCCGTTGCCCGTACTGTACGAGACTTCGGGGTCCACGTTAGGCACTTTGGTCCAGGTGTACAGGTTCCGACCCGTAATCGCGAAGTTCACCGATGACGAGTGAGCAACTGCCGCCCAGCGCTGCGGCAGGTCGATGCCGATGCGCAGCTCGCGAAGCTTCACGTACGTATCGTTGTAGATGTAACCCTCGTTCACCGGGAAGATGTCCTGGTAGTAATCCTCCGCGGTGCGGGTCTTGGTATTCGCCGAACCGCCCACGCACAGGAATTGTCCGTCGGCTGTCGGGCGCGAGCCGGCGCCGCAAGTGCTCTGGTCGAGACCTTTGACCAGGACGCCCGGGTTATTCCAATCGACTTCGCGGCCCTTCAGGGAGCTCTTCAGCACGCCCGCGTAATCGCCGAACCAGTTGGTGATGCTCCACAGGCTGCCGCCATTGTGAATGTCGAGCAGCCCGCTCAGCGTTAGGCGCTTGTAAGTGATCGTGTTCATCCATCCGCCGGTCCAGTTGGGCTGGATGTTGCCGAGCACCTGGCGGGGGCCGGCCTGGGTGAGCCCACCACTCGTGAGCAGCTGGCCAGTGACGCTGTCGCGGAGGTACGCGTTGCCGACGAGCGAGCCGTAGGGCTGACCCTGCCGCGCCTCGACGGTCACGTACCACCAGCCCGTGCTCGGGCTCGGCGGCAGAATGATCGTCGACACGCCCGGGTAGAGGGTCACGACCTTGCTCCGGTTTCGCGCATAATTGAACGTCGAGGTCCACTGCACATTGCGCGTCTGCACCGGAATTACGGAGAACAGCCCTTCGAAACCCTTGTTGGCTACGGCGCCGGCGTTGATGGCCTTCGAGCCGAAGCCGGTGGTGTTCGAGACCGTCACGTTGAAGATCTGATCGCGCGTCGTCTTCGCATAATACGTGGCGTCGAGATTCGCGCGGCCGTTGAGGAAGCTCATCTCGAGACCACCCTCCGACGATGTCGTGATCTCCGGCTTCAGGCCCGCGTTCGACACGACGTCGCTGTAGGAGAACTGCGGCAGCCCGTTGTACTTGTTGGGCGAGCCGTTGTAGGTGGTACGCAGCTGATAGGGGAGTGCGTCGTTGCCCACGCGGGCGAGCGAGCCGCGCACCTTCAGGTACGACAGCACGTTGTTTCGCAGCGCCGGAATCGCGTCGCTGAGCACCACCGACGTATTCACCGACGGATAGAAGTACGAGTTCTGGCCCTTCGGCAGGGTGGAGGACCAGTCGTTGCGCGCCGTACCTTCGACGGTCCACCAGCCGTTCCATGTGTACGACGCGGAGCCGTACAGGCTGTTGACCTGGCGCTGCTGTATCGACTGCAGGTTCTGTGGTGCGATGGCCGCGTTCGAGACATTGTAGATGCCAGGCGCCGAGATGCCCGCGGTGGACACCTGGTTCCAGTTGTAGTTCTCCTTGCGGATGTTGCCACCGAAGGTGCCCTGCACATTCAAGCGGCCGAAATCCTTGTTCGCGTTGAGTAACCCTTCGCCGTTCGTCTCGTTCTTGTACTCGTTCTGTAGCGTGAAGGCACCGTTGTACGACTGGTTGAGGCCAGCGCCGACGCTGTTCGCTCCCGTGATGTCGGCCGGGCTGAAATCCTGATTGACCGCATAGCGATACCAGTCGCTGCCCACGCGGCCGGTAGCCGAGAGCCAATCGAAGACCTTGTACGTGGTAGCCACGGTACTGATGAGCCGATCGCGCGCGTCATTCTCCGGATTCCCCATCATCAGGAAATACGGATTGTTGTGAAAGTTGTAATTCCAGTTGTACTCGCGGCCAGCCGGGCCGCCATTCATGGCGCCGCTATTCCGCCAGTTGTCCTTCAGCGCGGTCATGTCGACCTGCCGGCCAAACCAGACGAAGCTCTCGAGAATCGAGTTGCCGTAGCCCTGGCCGGGGCGATTGCGGCCGACGTTGCGGATGTAGTTGACCGTCGCCGTCGTGCTGAGATTCGGCGTGACCTGCAAGTCGCCTGTTAGCAGGGCGTTGGTCTTCGAGAGGAAGGTGCCGGGGATGTAGCTGTCGAGATTGTCCTCGCCTGCGGAGAGACGCGCGTTGGCGTGATCGGTACCGCCGCTCACGGCGAGCGTCGCCGACGTGGTGTGTCCCGTGCCGAAGAAGTCCTTGACGTTGTCGGGATGCGCAATCCACGGCGACGCCGCACCGGGGCTCGTAAACTGTAAGCAGGGCGCTGCCTGATTGTACGTCTTCGTTCCCGTAACGAAGGTGCAGCCCATCGTTCGGCCGTCGAGCTTGGGGCCCCAGCTTTGATCGGCGCCGTCGTTTACGCCCTTGCCGGCGCCGTTCACAAATTCGAATTGTCCGCCGGCGCCCTGCCCGTATTGGTTCTGATAGGTCGGCAGAATGCCCGGATTCTCCATCGTGTAATAGCTGTTCAACTCCGTGTGCACCGCACCACCGGTGTTGCCGCCCTTCTTCGTGGTGATGAGAATGACCCCGTTCGCCGCGCGCGAGCCATACAGCGCCGCCGCGTTCGGGCCCTTCAGCACCGTCATCGTCTCGATGTCCGACGAATTGAGGTCGTTCAACGGCGTGCCTTCATCCCAACCGCCGTACGGATTGGCGCCATGACAGCCCGCGCCGCCTGACCCACAGTTGGCCTTCACGATGGGCACTCCGTCAACAATGAACAGCGGCGTGTTGTCACCGGTGATCGAGTTCGAGCCACGAATCGTGATCATGCTCGAACCGCCGGGAGCGCCGGTGCCTGTGATCTGCACGCCGGACACTTTCCCTGAGATCTGCTGCATGATGTCCGGCGCTTTCGTGTCGGTCAGCTGCTGAGAGCTCACCTGCTGAACCGCTGTACCGACCTGGCTCTTCTCGCGAGACTGCCCGAGCGCGGTCACGACGACGCCGCTGATCTCCGTCGCTGTCGCCTCGAGCGCGAAGTCCTGAGTGACGGTGGTGCCCGACAACGTCAGGTTCACCGCCATCGCTCGGAAGCCGATTCGGCGCGCGGTGACGCGAACTTGTTGGCCGTTGGATCTCGTCGCCGGGACGGTGAATGTGTACCGGCCGTCCTGGTTCGAGTACCCGCCCACGCCAATGGCGGGGATCGTGACGCTTGCCCCCTGTAACGGGACGCCGGCGTCGGTCGTGACTCGGCCCGCAATCGTCGTCGCTTGCTGCTGCGCGACGGCAATCGCCGGAACCAGGGCCAGGGCCGCACCTGCGCGCGAGAGGAGGCGCCAGAGGTGACTCTGCATAACGGGTAATGACCTCACGAGTAGAACGTGACTGTACCTGAGCTCGTCGCAGACGCGGCTCGCAGTCGGGCCAATACCGACGTCGGCGCTCGGCTCGGGTACACGATTGCGCTAGCGGACGGGATGGGCCGGTCCACTCGAGCGCCTCTTGGGCTGACACCGGATTGCCCAGCTTGGTGTCGCCCACAACTGCAATGTTCGTTAAGTGACACAGGTGGCGGCACGGTGTCAACGGGCTGGTGCGAGTTATCAACCGCACCAGACCCATTGAGAGTCACCTCAATTTTTCGTGATGCCGCCGAGAGGTTGGGGACGACCCGGCAAAGCCGCGCCTTCGTCCCCTATTTGGAGCGCGGCCGGGTTAGCTCGATGAGGCCCATCGGATCTACGGTATGCTCACCGTACCGGGCGCTCCAGTGCAGGTGGGGGCCAGTTACACGCCCGGTAGCGCCCACGATTCCAATCTGCTGACCTCGCTCCACCGTATCGCCTACCGCGACGGTCGCCTGCGTCAGATGGAAGTAGCCGGTCACCACTCCGTCCCCGTGATCGATGTAGACCACGTTCCCGGCGAGGAAGAAGTTGTCCACGAGCGCGACGACGCCCCGATTCGAGGCGACGACGGGATCGCCCGGCTGACCGGCGAAGTCCACACCGCCGTGGCTGCTTGCGAGGCGGCCGTTGAACAGCCGTCCCGACCCGAAGCCACTCGTTATGCGCGAGCTCCGCGGCCGCTCGAATGCCTCTGACCAGAGCTGCGGAGTATGGTGCGCCCGTCGGCCGATCGCGCGCGCCTCCTCGTTCTCCCGCTCGACCCTCGCCTCAGTCAGCGAGTCTGGCCTCGCCGTGTAAACCTTCGACACGCGCAGTCGGCGAGCGCGTGCGGGGCGGCCGCCAGTGGGAATCACCCGATGCGGCACCGCGACCGAGGTGCGCAGCGTATCGAGCTCGCCGGACGCATGGTGAACAACCACCCGCGCGACGACGCTGTCTGATGCTTCCAGAGGGACGAGTCCGAATGCCCGGGTCATCCCCCCGTTGCCAACGGGCCGAAAGTGCAGTGGCTCTCCGGCCATCCACCCAGTTAGCTCAATAATGGAATCGCTGGGCGCTCTCGAGCGTCTAAAGGAAAGGAGCACCAAGCTCCCAATCTGCGGACGCTTGGGCGTGATCGTGATGTGCGAGGGATCTCGCGTCGCGCTTGGGGCGCTCGTGGCATCGGACTGTGCTTGCGCAACGCTCGCCGCGCCGACAAGTCCAAGAGCGGCCAACCCGAAGTGCGCGAGGAAGGAAATATGATTTCTCGTCATGACGTGGTCGGATGATAGACGCACGCGTGGGGTGAGGGAAACTCGGGCACCGGCAACCCTCTCCACGGAGATGGGTACTGAACGATGATGGTAATACTGGGTAATCATCGACGCTTTTCGCTGTTGCTCACAGCGAGCTTGCTCGCCGTGGCCACGGGATTTGGTTGGCTTCGAGCACGCTCGGAAGTCAGCGGCGACGAGGCTGCCCATCTGCGAAGTGCCGCCGCCTACTACGACTCGATGATCGTCGTCGAGCGCAGCGCACCGGCCCGCGTTCGCGATTCGGCCATGTCGGTGCAACTCGGGTATCTCGAGCGGCTGCGTCTCGGCCTCGGCAGTCCCTTCCGTCTCGTCGACTTTGCGCTCGACGATCCGCGCCTCGACGACTCGACCCGCACGCGCGTGGCGTGGGCGCTCCTGGCCCGGCTCCGACGCGGGGATGCCTACGTCGTCGACAGCGCCGTCGGCGCGGCGTTCGGTGCCTCCGCCAACGGCGACGGTCAGCTGGCGTTGATTCAAAGGACAGTCGAATCCGCCCGCGACCCTCGTGTCGGCGAGCTCACCGTTCGCCTGGCGTACGCACTCGCCGCCGGAGAGCAGACCATCGCGGAGCAGGGAGACATCGTCGCGACCCAGGTGGGCGCGCTCGCGCGCGACCGAGTGCTGGCGCGTGGTGATCTGCACGATCTGCTGCGCGAGGCCGACGTCAAGCATCTCGATCCGCTCGCCGAGCTCGTTAGGCGACGCGCGGCGCGCAGCTTCGCCGTGGACCAGCCTCCGGCTGCGCCGCTCGACGACGCGCTTCAGGTGGAGGCGGTCGCCGCCGTACCCAAGCTGCTCGATTCGATTCGCACCGTCGCGCACTCGACGGATGCTCCTGTCGTGAGCGCCGCGGCCCGCGCACCGCTACTCGGTGTCGCACGAGCAGTGGATCTCGCCGCCGCTGGCGCGGGACAGCCGCCGGAGCCGCCAGTCGCCGTCACGGTTCGTACGCATCGTTCCGTGCTGCTCGTCGACGATGCGCCGCCAGATGTCCACCGTGTCCGCGGCCAGTTTGCCGCGCTCGCGAACAACGCCGAGACCCTCGCCGCGGAGTACGATCTGCTGGTCGCCAGTGGCGACACCGCTCGGGCTCCCGCCGCGCTTGCCGTCTTATCAGCCGCGACCTCACTGCGGGCAATGGCGCAGGAGACGCCGTGGTTCCCCGGCTCGCTCGCGCCGAGCGTCGCCGACCTTCGCGCGGAATTCGGCCTGGCGGGCGTCAGCTTCGACCGCGAAGTGCGAGCGGAGTGGCAGCCGTACTATCTGCGGATGATCGGCACGAGTCTGCGCGACCTGCAACGGGTGTTGAGTGGCCTCTCGGTTGCCGGTCTGCGCATCTCGGTTGCCGCCGGCGGCTTGCCGGATACCATTCTCGCGCTGCACGATCCGGCGACGCGAACGATTCGCATGTCGATCTACTCGTCGTCCGGAACGCTCGCTCACGAGCTCGCGCACGATCTCGATTGGCAGGCAGCGCGGAGCCTCTACGCCGGGAGTGGCTACAGTACCGATCGCGCGGTTCGGGAGCAGCGCGGTCCGCTTGCGGCGTCGATGCGTGATCTCGCCGCCGCGCGTGTCGTGCGCCGCGGCTCGGCGCCGACGGAGGAGCGGCCCGCCGAGGTCTTCGCGCGCAGCGTGGATTGGCTCGTCGCCGTTTCGCTCGCGCGAGACGGACGCTCCGACGGATATCTGTCAGCGGTGCAGGATGCCGCGCTCACGGGATACACCACCGTCTCGCCGGTGGCGATGATCTTCGGAGCGGCGCGGCCACTCGTGGATGCCGTGGAGGAGATGACCTATCTCCCCGAGTCGGTTCGCGAAGGATTTCTCGCGCAGTGGGCCGATGTCCGCTCGGTAGACCCGTACCTGCTTACTCGCCATGTACTGTCGCTGCAATTCCAGCGACGCCGCATCGTGCTCAGCCCGTCGGCATTCGACGACGATCCGCTGAGCCTAACGAGCTCCACGTCGGCGACCTGCGGCGAGCACGGCGACATTTCCGAGGAGCAACGAGCGCGACAGGCGCTGCTCGACCTGTCACTCGACGCGCGGGCCCTGGGTATGGCGCGGATGCGTGCTCACTGGTTCCCGCCCGAAGCGCGTCCCGCCTGGGCGAACAGCATTCTCGGCGTCGCTCCCTGGTCGCCGGCAGCTGGCCAGGAAGCCGTGCGGCGCATTCGCGCCGTGCTCGTGAGCCAGCTCGATGCCGTGCGCGGCGGCGATCAACTGCGCTTCGCGACGCCCTCGATCTTCGTTCCGAGGGCTTCGAGCTGCTCCTTCAGCGAACGCTGAATCGCCTCCACCCTCTCGATGTGAAGCAGCAGGTCGTGGTGCCGCTTCTCGTCATCCGTCGGGTGCTTTGTGATGAAGGTGAGCGCGCCCCCCGTCTCGAGCCGGCAGTGTTTCACATGCGCGAGCGACTCGATGCCCTGCCGCCGCGCCGCCGATTCGAGCTCCGCCAGCGTGATGAGCTCGCGCTCGAGGTGATGGCGCACGACGTGGCCGTTCCGAATGAGCACGTCCGGACGACCTTCGATCGTGTCGAGCTTTCCCCAATGGAAGAGCGCTCGCACGAGAATCCCGTTGAGGACGAGGAGCGTCGCGGCGCCGAGCAGGCCGCCGGCGAGTGAATTGTCCTCGCCGATGATGGCGTTCTGCACCGTATTGGAGAGCAGGAGCAGAACGACAAGATCGAAGGGGTTGAGCTGAGTGAGCTCACGTTTGCCAGCCAGTCGCAATCCGATGAGGAGGAACGCGTAGACGATGATCGTCCGGATGACCTTCTCGATGACGGGCACGCCGGGATGCATGAGATCGATCCAGATACTGTGCACGGTTCGTCGGGGTGGGGGGCCAGGCCGCTGTGACTGTCAATTCGGACCGCCCACGGCGGCCCGGCGTCACTCGAAGCCGGTCCTCACGACGTCACCATGCTCCGGAGCACGAACCAGACGTTCGCAGGGCGTTCCGCGAGCCGGCGCACGTACCACGGAAACCAGCGCGTGCCGTAGCTGATCAGGCAACGGACCGAAACTCCGTTCGCGGCGAGCGAGCGTTGCGCGGCGCTCTGGATGCCGTACAGCATGTGCACCTCCCACGCACCCTTAGGGAGCTTGAGCGCGCTTGCTCGGTCCTTCACCCGATCGAGAAGCGCGAGGTCGTGCGTCCCGAAGACCTGCGGTTGATTCGGCGTCGCGACTTCGAGCATGCGTTGAGCAAGTGCGAAATACGCGGCGTCGGTGTCTGCCTTACGAGGGAAGGCGATCTCCGGCGGCTCGGCGTAGGCGCCCTTCACCAACCGCACGGAGCCGCCGACGCCGAGCACGGACGCGAGGTCTGTCGGCGTGCGGCGCAGGTACGCCTGCAGACAGACGCCGATGCGCGATTGCCGCGCGCGCACGGCGCGATAGATCTCGAGGGTCGCATCGACATAATGCGACTCCTCGATGTCGATCCAGAGCATCGTCCCGGTTGCGGCGGCGCGGTCGGCGAGCTGCTGCACGGATTCGGTGCAGAGCGCCCGATCGACGTCCAGGCCGAGGTGTGTCAGCTTCACCGAGACATGTGCCGGCAACGCCCGAGCGCGAATCGCATCGAGCACACCGTCGTAATTCCGACGGACCTCTTCGGCCTCCTCGCGCGTGTTCACCCGCTCGCCCAGGGCGGTGAGGACGGAGCCAATGCCGGCGGGTGCAAGCGCCGCAGCGGCGTCGAGGGCGGAGCCTACATCTTCGCCGGGCATGAAGCGACGAACAGCGCGGCGCGCGAACGAGCGGCGGCGAAATTGTTCTTCGAGCCAGGAGCTCCGCGAAGCGCGGAGGAGTAGTGTGCGGGCGATTGACATCGCGATACGGTAGCCAATGATTGCGCGACGCGCACCTGGCAGCGCTTCAGTCTACGAGCCGCGCAACGGCGAGTCTTGGCGACGCAAATCCCGCGAGAGACCCTGACACCGTGTCTCCACACGGCGCATGGTCACCGTCCGACGGGTACAACTCGACTCCTAGCGACGTCAGGTACTCGCGCGCCGCCTACAGTTCGTCTCCAAGCGCCGCCAGGTTGTCGCAAAGCCGGACCGGTTCGGGTGTTTCTGGCGACGCCTCATCTGCAGACCGTGTGAGCTGCGCGCAAAGTGCTGTGGAGTCGTCTCCATGCGCCTCCGCCTCGTCTCGAAGTGCCTACGACCTCGACGCAACCCGGGGTGACCTCGTCTCGAACCGCGTCGGCTTCGTCTCGAAGCGCTACGAAGTCGACTGCACGTGGTATGGTGTCAGCTCGAGGCGCTCTTACGACGCCTGCCACTGCCTCGTAGCACATGAGCCGAGCGCGTCTCGAACCGAGTAGGAGGGGAGACAAACTACGACGGCCAGGAGGGAAGAAGGCTGTCATGAATGCCAAGACCAAGAGTGACGTGGGGAACGATGCACTGGTTTCGCCGTGGAAGCATCCACTACAGTGCGTCTGGTTGGAGGTGATTCATGAAGCGAACAATACTGGTGTGGCTGGCGTTCTTCGGAGTCGCCTGTACTTCCGATACCACCGGGCCGTCCGCGAACGTGCTAATCGGCACCTGGGGCGGCGCTGGCCTCCAACTCACCGCTAATCGTTCGAGCGTGAAAGCCGAATTCGACTGCGATGCCGCGGAATTTCTCGGACCGTTGAGCCCGAACTTGGACGGCGAGTTCGTGTTGCCGGCCACTAGGAGTCACATCAACGCCTCCGTGCAGATCGGTGCGCAGGGCGCGACCTCCAACGACACCATCGCGATCGAGGTGATTCGGTGGTATCCAGGGGGCAACAACTCGCAGCAATTCACCGTCGTACGCGACAAGCCGGCGATCATGACGGCGCTATGTGCCCTTTCAGCGAACGCCGCGAAACCCTAACGATGACGAATCAGGGCGGAGCCGCGATGTGGTGTACCAATGACCCGGGCGGGTCTCGAACCCGCGACCTACGGATTAAAAGTTACCAATTGGGTCGTGTGGCCGTGTTTGGCCGTCCTCGTTCATCACTGCAGTAGCGAGAGATACGCACCGCGCTGCCCTTGGCCTAGTGAGGCCCTTTCGGGCCGTTTCTGATCCCTCAAGTCAGATGCGCCTTCAGATGGAAAGACCAGCGCCCGGCCCTACTTCTTCAGTCCATGAGTTACGCCGTAGATCGTTGCGAGCGCAGCCATGAGGGCAACGACCGTTGGCGCCCAAAGGCGAATCTCCTCGTACTTAGCCTTTCTCTCCGCTCGGATCTTTCCTCGCAATTCGTACATTGCGCTGTCTGTGAGATACTCGTCCGGCCTGAAGGTCGACCCCACCCTCCAGTTCGGATCGTCCTCGCGATCACTTCGACGACGCGTGCGCTCAGGAATCGGGACCCTGTATTTCTTCGCTAGCCTGATAAGCCTCCTCGACTCAAACATGTCGAGTTCTTCTTCAAGCATCCAGAAAAAGTGGGCCTCCTCCGCACGCGCTTCCAAGTCGTTGCGACTGGCCTTGCGCGCCTGAGCCTCGGTACGAGCGCGCGCATAGTACCTCTGGTGTTCTTTCATCTCCCGTTCAATCGCCCGGGGCAAGGGCAAGGTCGCGCGTCGCAATCGACGATACATCCAGCGCAGCCGTAGGCTGATCGGTGTGCGTTCTGTGGCCTCGACCTCGATAACCGCCGCTTCCGACATACAACCCTCCATGACCGTTTGAGCACAATGACCAAACGACTACGAGGCCCCGAACAGGCGGCCTCGTAAGCTATTACGCGGAAAGCGGTCGGACTCGATTTCAGCCGGTCTTCTTGAACAGCAGGGCCTCGACTGTCGCTACCGCCGCCTTCGTCTGCTTCGGCAAGGCGTGACCGTAGTGGGCGATGGTGAACGACGCCTTCTCATGACCCACCAGATCAGCGACCACATTGACCGGCGTCCCGTTCATCAGGAGCAACGTCACGTAGGTGTGCCTGCAATCATAGATCCGAAATGACGGGCTGAAGTCGCGCGCTGGTACTGGCCCGGTTGCGTGCTCGCGCTTCTTCTCCGGCCCCCACTCTCCCAACTCCGCCCTCGCGCTCACGCGCTCGAAGGACCGCCGAATGTCATGCAACGGGCCGCACTTGGAGTTGGTCAGGACGAAAGCACGCGGGTGATAAGGAAGGCAAGAAAATCCCGCCGAAGCTGGTTGCTCCCCGGCGGGCTGATTCTCGGTGTGGTGACGCGGCTACTTTGGAATGTTGACCGTAACCAGAGGAAGATACGTGTTCACAGGGTTATCCTCGCCCTTGTACTCGTTGCTCAACGCGTGCTTGAGATGCTGGTGCAATTCTTTCTTTGCGGACTCGATCGAATCGGGCACGGAGTAGACGTCTGTGAGATCGATCTTGATCGTCCGTCCCTGTGAAACATCGAAGGGAATCGGATCCCCCTTTCGGATGATTTGGACCGTCGGCGCTTTGCACATATGCCGCACGCCGAGCTCGTAGAACGCGTTCGGATTGGTGAAGGACAGATCCGCAACGCACACGCGAGCCCTCGCGAGACACTCGAAAATCTGTTGCGTGATGATGCCGGCGCGATCGATTTGGTCAGCGCGGCGAGCGTTGAGGTTTAGTTCCTTCACTACCAGCTCGATGACGCTCTTCAGAATCAGATTCGCGTGCTTGCGCTCCTCGCTGTCCTCGTCGCCGATTGGCGTCACTACAAAGCACATGGTCGAGTAGTCAAATGCGGCAGGGCTAGAGGTCTGCTGCTGCGTGCCATCCGCACGCTGATCCGCCAGCGAAGGCTGTCCGGCCGGAGGGGACGGAGGAGCTTGAATGCCGGTCGTGGACGGATCAAGTCGAACGACCATCGAACCGCCGGCCTCCTGGCGCAGGATACCGGTGAAAATGCCGTTCTCCATCAGCAGCGTCTTCGCTTCGTCGACCCGCTCGCGAGGCACGCTGTATTTCACCTCTAACACGTTGCCGATGTGTTCCTCACCGGGAAACGGACTCCCATTGTAGTCGGTGAAGAAGCGGCTGAAGATGACGGGCGTGAGCACCGCTCTCACCAGTGCTTCCTTATCCTCGCCCGGGCGCGTGGGCGCGAGAATCTTTTTCCCGTTCTCAGTGAGGGTGTATTGCTCGTCCTCGCGATTGACCAAACCATACGCCACTGCCGACCAGAGATAGTACTTATTCATCTGGTTCCCGGCGCCGATTTTCATTGCCGAGGCAATCTCCGCCCACGACGCCGGGCCGCCAGCAAGAACATCACGCATCGCCTTCGCGACACGCAGCGCCTGCTCAAGTGTCTTGCGTGGGAGGTCGGTTGCTGAGACTTGTACCCGTGCTGGCTTCGCAGCTGCCTTCGCGCCCCGCTTACCGCCACGACGCTTCCGGGCAGTTTTCTTCGCGGCCTTCACCGCTCCATTCTTCGATGCCGATCTGTGAGGCTTCGCGCCGTTCCCGGTCGGCGGCGCATCCACGACCACGTTTGTGTCCGTCATACCACGCCCCTTCGTATATATGCTCGGGTTCGCTTGGAATCTACAAACGATCACTTCCCGCCAACAGATGGTGTCAGGCGGCTCGTTCGGAAAACTCGAAACTGTTCACGTGTCGTCGCGGTAGGGCCGACTTCACATCACCATCGTCGTGCAGAAGCATCCACCGAACTCCAGCGAGTCACGTCGAGTGAGTGGCAGTTGTTATTCGGTGCGGTACGGGGGCGAAGTGTCAACGGCAGCGCGAGACTCGCTACCGTTTCAATTTCGCGGGCGCTCTAGCCCTTCTTTCGTTCTCTGCGCCTTTGATGTTCCAATACCAATCGCCGCGGAACAAGTGAATGTTGGCAGCGCGTACTTCTTCTAAGATGTTGGCGTACTGACGGAGCATAACGAGTACGTCGCTATTGCTTGGAACTACGACTTCATCGAACTGTTCAAAGTCATGGAAGGGGCGTTGTGCCGGTTTGAGGAGTTTGTTTGCGGACGCGAGCACGGCGTTAATTAATTTCAGCTTGAATGTATTCACAGCACCGTCGGGAGACTTCTTCGCGAGATTCAACACTTCGTCGAGGAACCCCATGATCTGCGCCTCGACCTTCTCGAACTCATCGACCTCCCTGGCATTCATTGGCTACTTCTCCTTCGGGGTATACATCGTCGGACTCTCGGCGCCAAGCAGCGGACCGGCGGTGGTGCGCCAATACCACTTCCAATCCCGAAAAAAGACTCGCGCGGACCGCCACCGCTCGAGCGATGCAAGATAGGTGTTGAGCACGAGAGCTACATCGCTGTTTGACGGCAAGTCGACATCGTTGAACGCAGTGAAGTCAGCGAATGGCTTAAACGAACCCGCTAGCAACGAGTTGGCCAACGCGAGTTTCTCGTTCAACATCTTTACTTTGAACTTGTTAATCACGTTGTCAGGCTTCGATTTCGCTTGGACTGCAAACTCCTGGTGAAGGGCGTTCATGTGGCTGGCGATTTGCTCGAAGCTCTCAACCTCCGCGTGCGTTGTGCTGTATTCCTGTGGTTCTGATTGCTGCGGATTCTTTCGGGAACTTGCCATGGGCGGGCGGCTCCTTCAGCCGGGCAGCTGTCGAGTGAATGTTACGAAGGCGCGTTTTAGAATCTCAACGGGGAGCCGCTGCTTCGATTCGAAGACGTTAACCATCATACTCAAATCCTCATCAGTGAGCGCGATGATGCACTTGCGCGGTCCTGACCACAGATCAATGGTATGCTGGCGCATCGCCCTCGGGAGTTCCTTTCGCGTGACGAAGACTCCGAAACGTCCGAAGGCGCCGTCGAGATAGCGGTTCAACTGATTGATGTGCTCTCTCTCAATGGCGGCCACATTCTTCAACTCGAATACAAGCTGCCGAGCATTGAAGTCATTGTAGATATCTTGAAGAAAATCCTGCGTCCGGTTGTTGTAGAAGATTAGATCGCGGATAGTAGTGCCGGAATCTGTTCGACTTTGCTCATCGGCAAAATCTAGCTCCGGATAGAGCAGAGAGGCGAGCAGTTGTGAAACGGCATCTTCGTATTTCTTGTCCGCGTTATCCGTCTTCCCGGTCGGAAGCTTTTTGATATCCGAGAGCTTCCGCTTGGCAGAGACTATGGGAATCGGCTTGAAGAGCGGATCATTCTTGCAATCTGCGGCTACCCGCTCCTTCGCTTGGATGTACTGCAGAACCATGTCGTAATGGTCCCGATTGTAATGGAGGACTGCGTCGCCTACTTGTGGTGCGGCGGCGTCTTTCTCGATGCTGAAGCGAACAAACTCGTCAGGCGAGATCCAGGGTTGGCGTCGTAGCCATCGCCGAGGAATGAGCAGAATAGGCGTCTTGGTATGTGGGTTGACCGGTAGATCCACCTCGACGCTACTCAACGCGTTCGCCTGGTCGTCGTAGAGATCACCAACACGCACCTTTTCGGTTGGGATCTGGTGACGACGGCAATTGTCCTGTGTGAAGTCAATAAGAAAAGACTTCAACAGAGAGCAAGTGATATCGCTTATGCGATCGCGTGAGATGTCGCCCACTAACAACTGTAGGGTCTCTATGTGCTCAATTCCCGCGGTCGCAACCTGCGGAACGGCTCGATAGAGCTCGATTATGTCTGAGGCTGTCTCGCGGCCTATTCGTCTGCCTTTCTTTTGCTTGGCGCTTCCAAGACCAGCCTCGGCGCACTCTGAAATGGCGATCAGTTGCTGAATCGCCTTCTCCCGGTCACCGGAGACGCCACCTCGGGCGATTCGATCAAATGCCGCCAGGGCCTCTCGGTGCAACGACCGATCTTGCTGTGATGGCGACTTCCAGAGCAGGAACGGGTCGACGAACAGGGGCACGTCGTCGTCGAGCAGGGGGATCGCGAAGTTCACCTGCTCCTGTGTGAACGGCAGCTCGTAATAGTCGTTTAGTCGGGGCCGTATCAGGCTCGGCATGGTCCTCAACGGGCGAGCATTCTGTTGACTTGCCTAGGATGCTACGAGCGAAGTCTACGGCACTACCGGGCGAGTGCTGAAACTCCTCTCAGATGAACTCTCAGATGGAGGGTTCCAAACGCGACAAAGCCCGCCTTGCGGGCGGGCTAAGTCATTGAATATCAACCATGACCCGGGCGGGTCTCGAACCCGCGACCTACGGATTAAAAGTCCGTTGCTCTACCAGCTGAGCTACCGGGTCTCCTTCATTTTCCCTCTCTGGGCGCGGCGCAGTGCGGCGTGCTGCGGCACGTAACGGAGCCCAGTTTGCAACAATTTCTGCAACAGCCAATTCGCTCTTCCTGACGCGAGCCGAACCACCTGGCGCTCGCAATATAACCCGCTGCCACACTCGGCCCCGAGCGAGTTCGTCTACATTCGTTGGCGCATACTGGGTAGAGCCAGCCGCGAGGAGACGACGATGGACATTCGGGACGGCACAAAGCTCGACGGGCCGGACGGCAAAACAATCACAATTGAGAAGTACCTCGGTGGCGGAGGCTTTGGCCAAGTATTCAAGGGAGTACTCAACGATTCGACTGAGGTGGCGGTCAAGACGGTCCTGACCAGCGTTCTACAAGAAGATGAGTTGCGGGCGCTTCAGAACGAGGCCAAGCACGCGGTCGGGATCACGCACCCGAACGTTGTCCGCGTGCTCTACGTGAACGACGGCGAGGCCTTTGTGGGCGTGCCACCGTATCTGGTCATGGAATACGTCGATGGAGGCACTTTGCGCGACGTCATCGACGGACACCGAAGTGCCGGGACGAAGATCCCGCCGGACGAGCTGCGGGCTATCTATCTCCAGATTGCAACCGGAATGGCCGCGGTGAGTGCGCGGATCGTACACCGCGATCTCAAGCCCGAGAACATCCTTATCGACGCCGCAACGAAGAATCTCAAAATCGCGGACTTCGGTCTCGCGAAGCTCGCCGATGCCGCAACCCGATCCGAGACCTTCAAAGGGTGGGGAACTCGCCCATATCAGGCGCCGGAGGCGTTCGAGGGAGGCCCAAACACGGGTGCGATGGACATCTACGCGGCGGGAGTGGTCTTCTACGAATTGGCAACTCTCGAGTGGCCGATTCGTCCAAAACCGGGCGCGGACGGACCTCTGGCGTGGCGCAACGCTCATCTATTGACAGCACCTAAGGACGTACGAGCACTGCGGCCGGATCTGCCCGATGATCTTGTGCAGCTTGTCATGCAGGCGCTGCAGAAGAATCCTGCGAAGCGGCCGACCTCCTTCACCGCGATTGGCGATCGGCTCAAAGCTGGAGCTACGCCGCGTAAGGGTCCTGACGTCTCAGCTCTCGTTAGCAAGGCCACGTCTACTTTCATCCAGAAGACCGAAGCCGAGATTCGGCTACGCGCGGAGAAGGAGCGTCGCACCGAGAGAGCCGCCCTGCTCCAGCAGGCATTCGCGGAGCCTCTTGAGATTCTCAAAAGCGTCGTCGATGCGTTTAATCACTCGTCAGATGTGGCGAAGCTCGAAATCCGGCCGATCGGCGAGTTGGCGGTCGAAGTGCGAGGAGGTTTGGGTTACAGAGGTCTTCTCCTCGACGCGCGGATAATCGAGGACATCGATGCGAGTCGTAGCGGAGTGGTTCGCATGGTTGGCTCTGCGCGTCTCGACCCACAGCCAGAGGCCCGCGATCAACGGGATTATGTGTCGAGTCTGAGCAGCTTTGGTGGTTTCAACGTTTTCTATCGTGTGGCAAGCAGTGAACAGCGTTTTGGCGACTGGAGCCAGATACGGTTCGAGTTGAACCCGTTGCTCAGGAAGACTTCATACCCTCATTGGTTCGCGCTATCGCTGCAGGACGGTGAGTTGCCCCGACAGCTGCAGATGCTCAACGTACTAGGTGAGTACCAGCACGAGCAAAGGGCACTCGATGACGAGTGGTTCAAAGCGCTCCTGTTGCAGATGCTCTAGCAACGCGTCTGTCGCTAATGGCCGATGTCAGCCGGCGGCAGTAACGCGCGCAGAGCCCGCGCGAGTTGCTGGAGCGCGGAACGGTGGCCAATATGCGGATCGGCGAGATTTGACGCGACAAGCTCCAACGCGTCGACCAACTCGCGTGTGATCTTGCACGCGTCAGCGTTCGAGAGTGATGCGTTGCAAAGCGCCACGAGTCGATGAGCCTCGACGTCCGTCACTATGGCGCCGTCGATCTCCATGTAGCCTGGCCGACCGATGATTTCGATCGGCGGCCCTTCCCGCGGATGTAGCTCTATGCCGCGATCTAAGGCGCCGGGAATCTCCTTGAAGAAGAGACGCCACTCCTCTGACGTTAGCGCCGGGTTGAGTGGTTTCAGCATAAGGTTAGAATATACTCTCCTTAACAATTTTGATGCATTCCAGTGAGCGAACGAGAAACGCCAACACAAAAGCCGGGAAGCGCTGCGATACGAGTCTTCGACGCGTTTACCCGTGCGATTACACTGATCGACTCTGTAAGGGCGCCCGCCTCCGCATCGCAGGGCTGGGCGGTCGCGCTCGATCTCGGGCCCGTGTCGTCGACCCTGCTCGGGCAGCCCGCAGCGACGCTCACTGAGACCACTGTGGTCTTATTGGCGCTAGCAACGCAAATCAACGAGATGCGCAGCGTTGCTACTCGAAGAGAATTGTCGCCATCCTTGTGGGAGGCAACACTCAACCGCGCCCAACGAGGTCTATCGCTCGAAAATCTATCAGGGCCGTTCACCGCGGCGCTGAACGACATTCGACCGGACATGAAAGTCTTGGAGTGGTGCGCTCACACGTTCCCGTCGACTGAGAATGAGATCCCCGCGGAGGAAATCGACGCGTTGCTTGCGGAACTGCGGCAGGTTGAAAACATAGTCATCAAGAGTCGGCTGCCAAACGAACTCAAATTGCTGCTGCTCGAACAGCTGGACATCATCCGAAGGAGCCTTCGCGAGTATCGGGTCACCGGCGCTGTCGCCATCCGGCGCGCCCTCTACCTGTCAACTGCCGCGCTACAGGATTTTGAGGCGGTCGTAGCGCCAGCTGAAGACTGACGAAGTCAGCGCCTTCCGAAAGCTTTGGGCGCGGCTCTGGGGTGTTAGCGAGTTCGCCATTAAGGCGGAGAAGACACTCACTGCGGGAGCGAAACTCACGCAATTGGGCCTCGCCGCGATGGAGCACCTGCGCTTGCTCCCGCCGCGGCACGGTGGAGGTTAGGCTAACTCTACCGTACCTGAACCGCTTTGAACCCACGCTCGCGCGAACGCGTGCCGATCGCGACGCTGCCGGCCTAACGAAGTGGCAACCGTCGATCTAGCTCCTCCGCAGTCGGAGGACTCGGCAACCGTGGTGGGATCGGCCTTGCAATCACGCCGGACAGCATGAGATCGAGCACGTCGACAAGCTGGCGGACCTCCCGCTCGTTCTCGACGAACCTGAGACGATCGGTCTCCATACGGCGGCCGTTCTGCGCCGTCAACGTCTCGAGACGGTGTGATTCCTCCGTATAGGTCGACTCCTGGCAGAGCGCGAGAGGCGAAGGGATGGCGAACGGGAAATGAAAGCGCTCTAATCTTTCGCAATGCGCACGATGCGGCGCGGCTGCCGTCCTCACTCAATGTTGGTTGCGTCGTGAAGGCTGGGGTTTGCAGTTAGAGCGACAAACGGCACGGCGTCGTAGAACACCATGAGCCAGATCGTTGTTGAGGGCTCGTCACTGGCCGCGTTCCACGCGTACCAGAAAACGTCCCCGATCTTCACCGGATCTCTGCCGGTCACATATCTGAGTGCCGCCGCGATTGATGGCTGATCGCGTTCAAAGGCCGGATTGACGATCACGCGGTGCGTACCACGCACTCGCTCGCCCTTTTCCCGAAAGTAGAGGCCTCGCGTAATCCGCTCGAGCACGCGCGCCAGGCGCGTATTATCGACCGTGAACCCGGGCGCACGCTCCACGATCAGTCCACCTGGAGTGCGCACCTCCACATCGCGGACGTTATTGGCAAAGAACCGGGCGAGGCCCTGGCCTTCCGGTCGTTCCCATGATTGATGCAGCTTCGTGATCAGCTGCGCCGCGGCGGGATGATCACCCACATCGCGCCGCATAAGCAGCACAGTCCTGAAGTAATCATCGTCGAGCGACGCGCCCTGGTTGCAGATCTTGCAGCTCGGCACGGTGATGAGCGGCGGGCGCGGCTTCGGAAACAGCGTGCGAGGAGGAATGTGGTCCTGCGTATCGCCGAGCCGTCCGCAGTACGCGCAGACGCGCGGGGCTCGCTGGCGGCGTCTCATCTTACCGTCGAACAGAGCTCATTTCGGAGAGTGTCACGACGCAAGCCAGTGTCCGGAGGTTTTCGCTGACGGGCGTCCATTGCGCGACAGCGCTGCTGATCGCAGACCGGCTGAGGACGTCCATTCGCCATGAGACTTCCTATTCGGATGACAAAATCTTGCCATCAGACATGATCACCGGCGTTCCGCGATCCCAGCCAGCGGCTTGCCAGAGCATATCGAGAGCGGGTTTGACAACGAGCGATGCAACACGCGACGTGTCGTCCACCACGAGAGTGGGAACGTCGACGCGATCGCGGTCAAATTGACGACCCGCCAGTCCCCGGGCGACACTGAAGGCGTGGATCCGCCGATGTAGCACGCGAGTCGCCGTTAGGTGTAGGGAGTACGGTGGGTCCTCACCGAAGTGCTTCAGTGTATCAAACGCGTATTCGCACACGCGGCATACGTAGTCGTCGAGATCGTTCCCGTTTATGGGAGGAGATCCTTCGAAACCGTACGCCTCGAGCCGTTCCAAACTGAGGCAGGCCTCCAAGCCACCGTGACGAAAGAGCTGGAACCAATTCTTAAACGGTCCGTCTGACACTGATTCGATCCAGCCATCGAGGTTGGCTCGCGCCTCAAAGGCGTCGCCATGATTGGCGCTGATCCATTCGTTGATCGGATGCGGTGAATTTCTTCGCCGCGAAACGACGTCGTGAACTTCACGCAGACGGCCGAGTGGAAGCACATGAAGGAAGAGTGGCACATCCTCGAGCTTCGGATGGGGCACGCCGTGCTCACTGCTTAACGCGAGTTGCACGCGACGTGACACGAAGGCCTCGGCTTCGCGCTCCCAACTATCAAACTCAAGGAAGGCGCGGCGCAGCTCATCTCGAGTCATGCACTCATTCCCCCGCTCGCTGCGGCGCCAAAAGCGGCCGTCATATTGAAGCGTGACGCGGTGCGGCGCGCCGAGGCTGCGCGGGACGCCGAGCAACAGGACCGGATTCGCTCCCGGGCGCTTACAGATCCGCGGCTCGAGGCGCGCCAGAGGAGGCTCGAGACCAGAGCGGAGTAGGTTCGTGAGGGAGAGCACGCTTCGGTCCGAGTCGAACTTTGCCAACCCGGGAATCGACCACTCTCCCTTCGCCGGAGCATCAAAACCAAACACCAGCACTCCGCCAGCGTTGTTTGCAAATGCGGATACCGATTTAAGCACGCGCGTTTTCGCCGCGTCGTCTCTCGGATCCGGCAGCTCCGCCTTATAGTCGTGGGTGAGCGACTCTGGTGTGTGATCGGCGAGCAGTCCCTCGAGATAAGCGATGTCAATTTTATCGAGCGCGCGATCGAGGATGCGCATTTAGTTGCCCGCGCGCGATGGTCGCGAGGCGGAAGCCGAGCGATGCAAGAGGACGCTCTCCCTTATCCAGCAGTCCACCCTGGCCTCTTCCGCTAGTGAGTTGTACCCGCGTTCGCGGGGTCTTGACTCGTTGCGTGCCACTGTATCGGTCAGGACCATCACCATCCCTTCGGCGGCTGCGGCGCCCGCGCACATGCCTCTCGTACGAGGTCGCCGCCGATCGAACCGGTGTCCGGCGTATCCCACGCCTGCATTTCAGGATCGTATTTCTCAGTGAGCGCGAGATGATACTTAAAGTCATAGAAGTGCAGGCGCGTCATCCGCACTCTCCGCGCCGTGCAGTCAAACTGATCGTGTAGGAACGCATACCTAACGAGCACGTCGTGCCCGGCGCTGTCCTTCGACAGCTTCCCGCTGTCGCCAAAGACGAACCGCGTCCAGAGGGTGAAGGTCCTGCCTCCCGGCTGATAGTAATAGGTGCCCGTGTCGATAGAGACCGTGTCGCCGCGATCTGCGGCGTATACAGGCATCCATGCGACGCGCGGCAGCCCATTCTGAGCAACCATCGCCCTAGGGGCGTCGAAGGTAAACGAGCGCTGCTTTGGAGTTGTAGCCGTGTAAGAGATGACACCGGCGATCAATAGCACGAGCGCCGCGGCCAGCGCCGCTGCGAACGCGATGAGTATCCGCACACCGGAACCCGACTTCAGTACGCGGAGGCCGGCGCCAGCCGTGCCGATTTGATCTGAAACGTGAACAGGTAGTCGTTCACGACATCCTCAATCTGGAGCGGAAGGAGAACGGAAATCGTCTTCCCGACGTACTGTTGCGCCGCGCCCATAATGCGAGCGGTGTCCGAGGCCGTCACGGGGGCCGTGGGAATTAGGTTCGAGATTATCCAGGAGGAATATCCAAAGCTCACGTGACTGCACGGAATGAGCTCGTCGTCCATCGACCCGCGCTGCACGACGACAGAGGGCGCCTTGGGGCTTGAGCACTCATTGTACTTCACACCCGTGTGCATAACGGATTCGCTCTTGCCGTCCACTCCGACGAAGGCAGCGTCGTTCCACGGAATCTTGATGGAATGCTGCGTCTGATTCGAGAGGTCGAATGCGACGCGGTCCTTCGCCGGATAGATCACTACCTTCACCAGACTATCGGCAAAGGCGTACTTCGTTCGGTTGCTGTCGCGAACGGACGTGATCACCTGCGGTCCGTAACGCTCCTTGGCTTTGGCTGGACGCTCGACGGAGACGAGCTCTGTTTCGTATACCGGCTGATAGCGAAGGAAGGCGGCCTGCATGGACGCGCAACCAGCGACGGACATCGCTATGAGTACGGCAGCGAACCATGTGCGACGCATACTGTCTCCGGGTGGGCGGGTGCGGCGATTGTAAACATTTACAACCGGACCGCAAGACCCCGCAGAGCTAATGCCTATACATTAAAGCGCTCTAATCTCCCTGAGTTGCTGCGGGCGCCTGCTCTTGGCAGCGCTCGTAGTCGGCGCGCAGCTGGCCCTCGTCGCGCGCGATAATCAGCTTCCCGTCGAGGTTCGTGCGCTCTCCGTGAGTCCAGCAGTCTTTCGCAGTATCGGCCAGCGAGTTGTATTACCGGTCTACTGCCTAACTGCAAGTGGTGGTAGGGTGCCGTAGAAGAATGGTAGCTGCGACTGGTCCAACGCTTGATCATGTGGTGCGACAGATATAGTTCACACCTATGAATAGCGGTCTCAGAGGCCGCCTCGGTCTAGGTGCGATTGAAGGCCGAGAACCGTCAGGAAGCGTCGACCGCAACAACTGTGACTGACACGGGCTGACCATTCTCAATCTTCAGTGAGATGGTCAGCCCGTTCTTCATTGCGTGCCCTATGACGCCGTTGAGCCGCTGCGCCGCAAACGCCTAAGGCTTCTTTTTTCGCCGGACTGCCTGAGTGTCAGCTGTGTCTGCCCAGGATCTCAGTAGGGTATCTCTGAGCTTGCCACGGTTCAGGTTCAGATGCGGGCCTCCGTCACCGGGCCCTTGACCGTGGATTGAAGTGCAGGTGTCGGGATCGAATTCTTCCTCCCACTCGGACCAGCCCACGACGCTCGGCCCCTTGCCCCCCAACCTACAGGCGCCGTTAGGCCGACGAACGCCACGAAGCAATACACGCTGCTTCGTCACCCCAATCGGTTTGTGGCGAACGACATTCGGACCTATCAGGTGGAAGGAATCACTGATAACCGAGTCCACAAGCTGTTGCGACCTTGCCACTGAGGGAACGCCGACAAACAACAAGACAGCCCAGCAGATGCGCATCATGGGATTGCTCGCGAGGGAAGCAGGGGTGTTCTATCGACCGTACCCGGCGGCGGGTTCTCCGCATCGAGGATGAACCGAAAATCATACATGGCGTCATTGCAATTGTAAAAGTCGTTCTCATACGAATAGGTGTAGAACCGATAGAGTATGTTGTCAGGGCGGAAATTTAGCCCCTCTTGGGTGTCGATGTGTGGAGTGAACGTGTAATCGCAAGTCCAATTGTCGGTGTAACCAACGGTCCACCACTGATCGTGCTCCGCATACATGTAATTACAAGAATTATCCGGTGGGCCGCCGCCGCCAAAAAAGTAGGCCGACAAAGAGCCCGGAAATATCGTAAGAGTTTCGTCCGCATTCCAATATACGCCCGCCCACCCGTTACCGCCCGTGATGCAGTCTGGGCTAAGCGTATAGCGGAATTGGACATTGTCGATGTCGGCCATTACCGTTTCCCAATCTTGGTATCGCCACTCGGCAGTAATGGCCGTGGAGGCAACCCCGCCCGCACTCTGTTCGCCGCGGCTATAGTTGGTATTGTCTTGATAGAGGTTCGGAGCAACAGCAGGGCTTTTGCCTAACGCGGCCTGAGCAGGCCGGCGTCCGGGAGGGATGTGGCCTTGGGCGAGAATATCCGTACAGGTACTTAAGTCCGACTCGACGACCCACTCTGATGGAATTGCGTCGCCATCTTTAATCGTTATTTCTCGGTGGAATCTGCATGAGCCTCGCTCAGTGCGCTCTCCCTGCAAGACAAACCGATTCGTTTGCATCTCGCCCGGGATCGGTTTGTGCCGCACGATATTCGCCCCGACCAATGAAAGCGATAGTCCAGAGCCGGTAACTCTAGTCGGTGCGGCTACGTCGCCGTGCCGCGGTCCGAGGGCATCAGTACATGCCACGCCGAAGAGGAGAATCGCAAGACCCGCCACCGCGCTCTGACTTCGGCTGCCAAGACGCATTCTCATAATGGCCTCCAAGCCCCGTTGCTGGCTATGACCATCCCCGGCCGGCCGCGTCTTCGAGCAGAATTGCGTCGAGCGTAGCTGCGTTAGGAGGTGTCACGCGTTCGGAGCGATGTGGCCGGCCGGGGCCGCATGTGACGTGCCGCTGTTTTCCCGGGGCGCGGTGTAGTCGACGAGAGAAGGCACTAAACTTCTTACATTAGAACTCTCTCACACGCCACCAAACCGTTCCTGAGTATTAGAGAAACATTAAAAATTGTGTCACGACTTCCATAACCGTTCGGGTGTAAGTCGGTGGGCGGCCTGTACCTTTGCTGTTCTTGTAACATTTCTCATGATTCGAAGGAGACGACGCTCTTCGTTGTATTCACCTCCCTCTGTCAGCTGGCGGGAGTAGACGTGAACATCGTTGGGCCACCATCGATACCGATAGCAAGTGAGACGGGCTGACCTTCCGCAATTTTCAGCGAGATGGTCAGCCCGTTCTTCGTCGCCAGCGCGATGACAAAGTTGAGCCATCGCGCAACATCGCCTACTGCTGCCGCTCGCGTACTCAAGTGCGTCTGCGATGTACTGTCGGACGCGCATTGCCGGTCGCGTGCATTAGAAGTGGAACAGGGCAACCTTTGTCTGAATCGCCGCGCCACCGTTGATCGTGATCCCGGCGCCCGTGGGATTCCGGATGTAAACGCGCACCGAGTGGAAGCCGATCTGCTGTGCCCAGAGGTTGCAGCCTTGCAGATCGACGTTCACCCCCGCGACGGCCATGTTCGAGTCGAAGAACTGCGCGGATCCATTGGTCGCAATATCGCGCGTCACGGTGACCCCGGCCGCGATCGTCCCAGGTACCCACGTGGTATCGATCCCCGTCCACCAGGAGAGCGCCGTGCTGTTCGGCCCCACGGCAAGTGCCGAGTCCATCTGGTTCGTCTGACCGCTTCCGACTTGGCGGATGCCACCGCTGATGACGTGGAATCCTGTCGTGATGTTCGTGATCGCGCTGTTGCCTAACAACGTCACCGGCCGGGGAAACTGATACTGCGCTGCGTCAATACCGACTGCGAAGCTATCGGGGTTCGTACCGGTATCGAAGCAGTTGCCCTCGACGCTCGTCGTGACCGCGCCCGCAAGATCGAGATTGAGGAACCGGCAATGCGGCGGCATCGGCTGCGTCCACGTGTTCGCCATGATCCGCACATTGCGCGGCGTCGCTCCCAGATGCACGTAGCCGTTGACGGGATCAGCAAACTGCGGCGCCAGTCGATTGTAGGCGAGTGTGAACGGGACTTGGCCGTTGATGTCCGCGAAGCAGGCGCACGTCTCCGAGTCGTTCTGGTGAATGTCGATGCCTTCGACCGCGTTCTCGGTGTAGATCGCCTTCTCGCAAAACTCAAACTTGTTGAGCGCGATGTGCGCCGAGCCGCCCTTCATATGAATGCCATAGGCGGCGGTGTTGATCTGGTTGTTCTTGACGAGGTGTTGCTTCGAGTTGGAGTTCGCGCCGACGAGCAGGAAGGTTCCCGTAAACGGGTACTGCGCATCGCCAGCACCGCCGATGATGCACTGTACGGCCTCGTTTGGGTTCGGCGTTGCATCGGCTACCGTAGTAAAGGTGTTCGCTCCCGTGTTCACGCTCGCGATCGTGGTGTCCAAGCAGATCGGCGAGCTATAGATCTGGTTTTGCAGTGCGATCCGCACTCGCTGCCCGACCGCGACCGGGTTGCCGTCCCCCCGATCTGCCAGGCTTCGGTATGAGGCTGCGAGGCTCCACGTGTTCGCGCCCGTGCGCGTGGCGAGACCGCACACGAACTGACGCGCGCCGAGGATCGCGAAATTGTCAACGATCTCGTAGAACTCGTGGTTATTCGTTGGCTCGGTTTCGGAGATGGCGATTGCCGTGAGGTCGACGTTCGCGTTCGTTTGATCGAAGAAGTAGCAACCACGCACGCGGCCCGTGGTGCCGATAAACCCACCGTTCACCCCGTCGAAGGAGAGCATCCGCGTGCCGTTCCCTTGTGTCTGAAAGACGATGCCCTCGACGGTGCAGAAGCGCGAGTACGCGAATTTGAGCATCGGCGTCGAGCCGATGTTCGCCGCCAGATTGATCTGCGGCGCATTGATCGCGTTGTCGTTGCCTAACCGGAGTCCGCTCGACAGGTGGAAGGACTGACGGTTCGACGTCAGGATGCCTGCCGTGATCTTCATCTTGAGTCCGGGTGTCGGGCGCAAGATGCCGCCGTTCGGCGTGTCGTTGATTGCGAGTCGACTCCGAGAACCGGACGCTGCTCGCGCCGGGGACCAAGAACGCGAGCCGCAGTCGGTACGTTGTCGTCGACAAATGGGCGTGGCCATACGTCGAGGCGCAGATGAAAGGGAAAATCGGTCAGGCGCCGCTCTTCTCAGTGCGCTACGAGGCCGTGCTCGATGACTTCTACTCAGCGCAGATTGCGGTCGGCGTGGCCGCTGCGTTGCCAGAGGGCATCACGCCTCGCAGCGCTGGGAAAAAGGGCGTCTCGGTGCGGGGGCAGTTCCACACTCTGCATGATTGCCGTCACACATATGCGGTCAACCGTCTGACTGGCGACGACGGTGAGCCAACGCGCGACCTGCAGTTCATCGCGGATCAGCTTGGGCACACCGACCTGCAGATGGTCTCGCGCATCTACGCGCGCCACCGTCACCGGCTGCAGGCACGGGCGGAGAAGCGGCACCACGATGCAAGCGACAACGCTCAGCAGCAACAACAGGACGCGAATCGCGGTTAACTCTCGCGCGTTTGCAACAATCCGTGCAACAATGAACGCCCACCGGGATACTCTCGGCGGGCGTTTGCTATGTGACTCAGCGAGTTACGAAGCGGAAAGGCGCGGAGAACTCGTGATTAAAAGTCCGTTGCTCTACCAGCTGAGCTACCGGGTCTCCCACTCGCAAAATAGCCGCACGTCCAGCCTCGGCCAAACCCTCGCTTTCGCCTCACGAGCGCGACGCCTCGCGCGCACGCGTGATCCGGAGCGGCGGCACGCCTACAACCTCGAACGTCGTCGACGCGATGCCGATGCCGGCGGTGTCGAGCGCGGCGAGAATCTCGCGCGACATCGCGTCCTTCACGGCGCGCACCTCATCAGGCGGGACGACGAAGCGCAACGACAGTTCCACCCAGTTGTCGGTGATGCGCCAGTACACGCGAGGCGAAACCTCCGAGTCCCGCACCATGCGATAGCGCTCTCGCAGTCGCGCGAACTCTGACCGGGCCGCGTCCAATTTGCTCCCGGTGTGGCGTTCCGCGACCTCCAGCAGAATGCGCTCCGCCCGCGCGCGATCGTCTTTAAATGAGATGGGGAGACGTAATTCTTCCCAGACGAAGGAAAACTCGCGGGTGTAGTTGTAGACCGGAGAGTCGAAGATCTTGTCGTTCGTTATCCGGACGAGGCGCCCGCTGTATTGCCTGCCGTGTACCCACATCGAGGGCGCGTCGCCCTGCTCGTCCATGGACTGGCCCATCTCCATCACGGTCGTCTGTATGAAATCGAGCCCGACCACATCGCCACGCACGCTGCCAATCGTTATCCGGTCGCCGATGTTGAACACGCGCCCGCGCAGTATGATGATGTACGCGGCGAACGCGGTGATCACGCGCTGAAGCGCAATCGCCACCCCCGCCGTTACAAGCCCCGCCACCGTCGCCAGCCGCGACGGATCGTCGAACCAGATCGCGACGATTCCGAACAGAAGTATCGCCGCCGATAGAATTCGAATGACCTGCCGCGCCCAGAAGTATCCGCGCTCGTGCGTCGAGCCGCTGAACACCGACCGAGCGAGCGCTCGCGCGCTCGCCGAGAGGAGCGTGATCGCGATGAACAGACCGAGCGTGATGAGTAGCTTTGTGAGCGTCGGTTCGTTCATTCAGATCACAGTGACGCCGCCGAGTCCGAGTGGGTGCTCGGCAGCAGGACCTAGGATCAGAGCGCAAATCATGCGGAATTTCCGTGACGGTTGGACTTCGTCAGAGCCAGCTCGTCGTCGCAAGCGACAGGCCGCACTCCTCTGTGGGCTCACCGTCGCGCTGTGCACGCCGGCGTACTCGGCGCACGCGCAGGATTCCATTCCGCGATTGCCGCCGGTCGTGACCGTCACGCGCGACATCGGCCGCTCCGCGCTCGAGGTCCCGTACGCAATCAGCGAGACACGTCCCGACAGCGCGCGGCCAGGACAGTCGCACCTGCTCGCGGAGCAGACGCTGTTTCTCCTGCCCGGCGTCACCGTCGCGAATCGCACGAATCCGTCTCAGGACACGCGCATCTCCATTCGTGGATTCGGGGCGCGGTCGCAATTTGGTGTGCGCAGCGTTCGCATTCTGCGCGATGGTATGCCGCTCACACTTCCCGATGGTCAGACGCCGATCGATTACCTCGATCTCGAGTCGGTGGGGCGAGTGGAGGCGATTCGAGGCGCGGCCTCCGCCCTGTACGGGAACGCGGGGGGCGGCGTCATCGACCTCCGCTCCGCTGTTCCACCCCTCATGCCGGTCGCGGGCCAGATTCGCTCCTGGATCGGCGACTATGGCACGCGTCGAGTCACCGGCGTGGTTGGCGGCTCGACGGACGCGATGTTCTATCAGGCGAACGTCGGACATACACTGGCCGACAACTTTCGACTTTACTCCAGACAGGAGCTGACGAACGGGTATGCTCGCGTCGGCACTACACTCGCGGGCACCGACTTTGTCCTTCAGGGACTGGGACTCGACATGCCCACGGCGCAGAATCCCGGGGCATTGACGGTTGGGCAGCTCGGGAATCCGCAGCTTCCGGATTCGTCGTCCGTGCGCAAGCTCGCGCGCAAGGCGGTGAAACAGTTCCAGCTCGGACTTTCGGCAACGCATCCATTCGAGGATGCGCGGGGTGGAGAGCTCTTCGCTCAGGTCTATGGCGGCACCCGCGACCTCTACAACCCCCTCACGTTCGCCGTCGTCGATGTCGGACGTGTGCAATACGGTGGCAGTCTCCGGGCAACGATGCCGATGAACGTCGTCGTCAGGCAGCGGATCAGCATCGGCGCCGACGGCGCGATGCAGAACGACCTGCGAAAGAACTGGGCGAACTGCAACGCTGTCGCCGCGGTCAGCGCCAGCTGTCCGACGCTGCCGAGCGAAAAGGGCGCGCTCCAGCTCGACCAGCGGGAGATCGTCTCCAGCGTCGGCCCGTACCTCCGCGACGAGTTCGCGCTCGGCGATCGCGTGAACCTGAGCGGAGGTGTTCGCGCCGATCTCGTGCGCTTTCAGTTGCAGGATCACTTTCTCACCGACGGACGCGACGACTCCGGCACCCGCGTGTTGCACGCTGTCAGCCCGATGATCGGCGGTGTCGTGAAGCTCGGACCGGTCTCCGCATTGTACGCGAACGTCGGATCCGCCTTCGAGACGCCAACGACCACCGAGCTCGGGAACCAGCCTAACGGGAACGCCGGGCTCAATTACGACCTCAAGCCCCAGTATTCCACGACGTATGAGACTGGCTTCAAGGGCTTGCTCTTGAGCCGTGTGCAATATGATTTGGCCCTGTTCGACACCGAGGTTCGTGACGAGCTTATTCCGTTCGGGGTGCCCGGCGGGAATGGCCGCACGTACTACCGTAACGCGGGCCAGACTCGACGAAACGGAGTCGAGGTATCGGGCGGCACCGAGGTGGGGGACCTTGCCGTCTCCGCCGCATATACCTATTCGCATTTCCGCTTTCGAGACTTTCCTTCCGCTGGAGTGCAGTTCGCCGGCAACGTGATTCCGGGAATTCCCGAGCAGCAGTTGGAGGCGAGCGCCACGTGGCGGCTCTCGTCTCTATTCGCCACCGTTGAAGGACTCGCCAAGAGCGCGGTGTACGTGGACGACGCGAATACCGCGCGCGCCGCGGGCTTCGCGGTTTATAACGTTCGCGTCGGCGCAGACGGCATCGGGAGAATGTTCTGGCTCACGCCAGTGGTGAGCGTGCAGAACCTCTTCAATCGCAACTATGTTGGCTCCGTCGCGGTCAACGCCGCCGGTACTCCGACCACGGCGAAGTTCTACGAGCCGGGAGCCGGCCGCACTCTGCTCGTGGGTCTCTCGGTAGGCGCGGGCCGTTAGGCGCGGCCGGACCGTCTCTCGAAGCCGATGATCTTCGCCACCCGTCGCTGGTGACGCTCGGCTTCGGAGAAGCGGGCGCGCAGGAATGCGTTCACCAGCTCCTCCGCCAGCGAGGGGCCGACGACACGCGCGCCGAGGCAGAGAACATTCATCGAGTCGTCCTCGACGCCCTGGTGCGCGGAGAAGGTGTCGTGACAGAGCGCCGCACGAATGCCGATGAACTTGTTCGCCGCGACGGATGCGCCCACGCCGCTGCCACAAAGGAGCACGCCGCGATCGGCATTGCCATCACGGATCGCCATCGCCACGCGCTCGGCGTAATCCGGGTAGTCGTCTCCCGGGACGAGTTTTTCAGGGCCACAGTCGACAACTTGGTGACCGCCCGAGCGGATCGTGTCCATCATCCGCTCTTTCAGCGGAAAGCCGGCGTGATCGGCGGCAACCGCGACCCTCACCGACCGCTCCTCGCCGCTGTGCGGTAGCCTTCGGTGGCATGCGCGTAGACGAGCCGAGAAATATCGGCGATGAGTGAGCGCGCAACTTTCTCGTCGTCGATCCCACGGGTGAGCACCACGAGTACATAGGGAGTCCGCCCGGAAGGATATATGATTGCGGCGTCGTGCAAATGCCCGGTGATCTGACCCGTCTTGTGCGCCACGCGCGTACCGGGCGGCAAGCCCGCCGGTATTTCGTCGTTGAATTCCTGGCGGAGCAGCACGGCTCGCATCGAATCGGTGCTGACGCGTGAGGCCGCGGCGCCGGTCTCGATAGCAGACATCAGCATCGCGAGATCTCGCGCCGTGGTCATGTTGTTCATTCCGGCAGCGAATGCTTTCCCATCCTCCACTCCGCGGAGTACCTGGATGTCCTTCGCGCCGAGGGAGTGAGCGGTTGCATTAGCAGCCGCCGCGCCCACGATCTCGATGAGCGTGTTCGTCGCGAGGTTGCTCGAGCGCGTGATCATGTGCTCGAGCAAGTCGTGGATGCTTACAGAAGTGCCAACCCAGGTGTAGACGAGGCTATCCGAGTCGTCGCTGGCGTTGAGCGAATATGGCGATCCGTCGACGATGGACTTGAACTCGTTCTTCAGAGGAACGCGTCGATCGAGGCTCAGCGCGTGCCGGTCGATGCGTCGAAAGAGCTCGATCATCACCGGCACCTTCATGGTGCTCGCGGCGTGGAATCGCTCGTCGGCACCGATGAACAGTGTGTCGCCGCGCGTCAGATCGCGAAATGCAACGCCGACCGAGGCGCCCGGCACGGCGGCGATGCGACTCTCGATTCGGACACGTAGGGAGTCATCGACGCGCGCTTCGACAGGGACTCGCGCGGCACTCGAGAGCTGAGCGATCACGATGAGAGCGGGGAGAGCTGACATGTGAAGCAAGATAGACCTGCTGTGACGGCGGTAACAAGCACAACTCGGCGTTGCCAACACACGGGGTCGTTCGTGTCATACGTGGAGACGCACCACTCCCAAATCGCCTTCTACCTCGCGCATTCATGTCGCTTCCAAGGACCGAGCCGGGCGGACCACCCGAGCCAGGCCCACAGAGCTCCATCAGACGGGAGCGGCTTCGCTTCAGTGAGTTCTCGTTTACTCGATCGCCGTCCGGACACGTCTCCATCAACGTCGAGCTCGAGTACGAGGGTCAACGCTGGTTCGGTCGCTCGGCCGGGCAGTCTAGCCCGCTGGGCGATCTTCGAATGGCTGCCGAGGCCGCGCTCCGTGCCCTCGAGGAATTCGCGGAAGGATCGCTTTCCTTCGAGCTGATAGGCGTAAAGCACATTCGCGCGTTCGACTCGAATCTCGTCATCGTCTCGATTGGTGTGCGCGACTCGGCTGGCACGCGCCTCGTCGGGTGCTATCTCGCCGACGAAGATATGCCGCGCGGGGCCGCTCTAGCCGTTCTGAATGCGACCAATCGCTTGCTCGGGAATTACCTCTCGACTCGCTAGACCTCGATGGGTTCGTCAGCTAGTGTCTTCTTGAATTGCGGTACAGC
>DASXPH010000001.1:0-7359 GCA_036493735.1 Gemmatimonadaceae bacterium | reverse complement strand
ACCGCCCATGAACTTCGTCAGTGAGTGAACGACGATGTCGGCACCGAACTGAATCGGACGCGAGAGAATCGGCGTCGGAACGGTGTTGTCGACGATCAACGGCACGCCATGCGAGTGAGCAACGCACGCCAGCGCCTCGATGTCGCAGACGTTACCAGCCGGATTACCGACACTCTCGCAATAAACAGCGCGCGTGTTCTCATCGATGAGCGCGTCGATACTTTCGGGGCTGTCGTTATTTGCGAATCGAACTGTCACGCCCATCTTGGGAAAGAGGTGCGCGAACAGCGTGTAGGTCGTTCCGTACAGCTGCGGCACTGAAACGATGTTCGTGCCGGGCGAAGTGACGTTGAGCGTCGCGAAATGCATCGCTGCCTGGCCCGAGCTTACGCTCAGGGCCTGGAGTCCGCCCTCCATCGCCGCCACCCGACGCTCGAGCACATCGTTCGTCGGATTGCTGATGCGCGAATAGCGGTAGCCATCAACTTCCAGGTTGAAGAGCGCCGCAGCATGCTCGGCGCTCTCGAACTCGTACGCCGCCGACTGGTAGATGGGAACCGCCGTCGTCGGCGCGCGTCCGTCCGCCGTATAGCCGTGGTGAAGGGCGATCGTCTCCGGGCGCATCAGAGCGAGAGTGCGTCGCGGACGTGGCCAGGCCATGCCTCGAGGTCGAGGCCGTGCGTGGCGAATAGCGCGATCGTCAAGCGGTCGAGACCGAATGCGGAGCACGCGGTGTGTGCGACGGCACCGTCATCCGTGTGCAGACCCCAGGTAGTCCCGAAGTGATCCTGGTGATAGTTGAAGCTCATACAAGCGGTCGGCGCTTCTTCCGAGTTCACCGGAATGAGGAGCTCGAACTTCAGCGCTTGCTCAACCTGATTCACGGCCATCAGCTTGCCGGCGCGTCCGAAGAAGGGATCGCTGGCCGGAGCGAGTGTGAAGGGAACACCAAGCTGATTCGCCATCTGCTCGGCTTTCGCCTTCCAGCTCTCGCGGAACGCAAGGGCGGTTTCGGGTGCACCGATGCAGACATACTCGCGCATGCGGAACGCCTGCATGCGACCAAGTTCGGATGACGTCTCGCGACGGAAGCAGTACGACTCCACGTCGACGATGACGCCAGTCGAGGGAACGTCGCCACGGGCCGCGATGATAGGGTATACCTGATAGCAGGCGGCTGGGGTGAGGACGAGGTCCGTTGCGGCAAGCGCATCGACCCATTCCTGACCCGCTGCCTTCCCTTCGACGAGCGCGCGAATCTTCGACTCAGTTCCAGTCATCGAGCTGACGCAGCCGAGCAGGTGCGGGAAGCTCTTGAGATAGCCCGACTTCTCGAGCAACGCGCGGCTCATGACCGGCGGGAAGCGCAGTACTTCCGCTCCCTCGGGCCTGTTGCGGGTGATCATTGCCGTTAGGCCGCCGATCACTTCCTCGAAAACGCCGGTGCGGCCCTGTACGCCGTTCGCGGCGGTTGGCTGGAGAATGCTGGAGGTAATGGCCTCGAGGCGTTCAGTAGATACTTGGGTCGGCATCTCAGTCTCTCAGTCTCTCAGGCGGGAAGGCACATCGAAGAGCAGCAGCGAAGTCGCTGCGCCCGCGAGGATGCGTTCATTGTTGATCATGATCGACGACGACATGACATCGCGGAGCTGGCGGGCGACGCTGAATTCGCCGTCATTCCGATACCCGGACAGGCCGCACGCCTGCAGCGCGTGCATTACGATCTGAATCGCCGTCTCGGAGGAGTTGACCTTCAGGAGATTCATCCCGGACTGGAAATCAATTGCTTCGAGCCGGTCCGGTTCATTCGCCGCGTTTTCGTAGCCTGCAACGGCGGATGCTATTGAGCCCCGCAGCGCGCGGAGGGACATCATCGCGCGCGTCAGGTGCGACGCCCCCGGGGCCGACTGCGCGCTACCCTGCGCTGCGCCCTTTCTCACGAAGCGCCGAGCGCGCGCGACGGCGCCGGCGGCAATACCGCACCACACACCGCTCCAGGTCAGATGCGCGATCGGCACCATACTTTGAGGGTGAATTCGCTCATATGACTCCGGGATCACCTGATCGACGCTGCCGCAGCCACGGAGGGTGTATCCCGTGCTGCAGGTGCCACGCATCCCCATCGTGTCCCATTCCTTGATCTTTTCCAGCTCGTAGTCGCTCTTCAGGAAGGCGACGAGCACCTGATCGGAGGCTGGCGATTCGGGTGTGCGACGAGCCGTCAGGAAGATGCCATCGGCCTCCGCGCCGTAGGACATCACCGTTCCGTTCTTCACCAAGGACATGCGCGATCCATCGCGTTCCACCGCGCACGAGCTGGAGCGGACCGCGCCACCTGTCTGATTCTCCGTCGTCGAAGACGCAAACAGCAACTGTTCATCACAAAGTCGCCGCAGCAGCTGCTCGTGCCAGACACTCGAGCGAGCATGGCGAAGCAGAATGACGACCTGGATCTGATGCATGGCGAAGATCATCGCCGATGATGCGCACGCCGTACCCAGCATGTAGCACACATCGACGACGTCGGAGACCGAGGCGCCGTCCCCCCCAAGTTCCACAGGGACCAACATGCTGAGGAGTCGATGCTGCTTTGCCGCGGCAAAAGTCTCGTGGGGGAAGCGTGAGTCACGGTCGACTTCAGCTGCGTGTTCGGCGGCGGCCGCCGCTACAGATCGTGCTCGGGCGCACGGGTGAGTAGCGGGCGTCTGCGCCAGGGTGTCGAGCGCGTCAAGGGTGGTCATGCGCAACGCCTTAGGTCCAGGGTTATTCGGCGAGCCGCAGCGACGTGGCATCTATGAAACGGCCTGTTGCGTACGGCACGAGGGATCGGCAAACGATCCGGTAGGGGGTCATGCACGTCGCAGACCGACCTATGAGGCCGCATGTTTCGGCGTTTTTCGTCCCGGAATCGTGGGGCCGCACCTCCACGAAACTCAATGATTTGATGAAGTTGCGAGGGTCCCACGGCCCTCTATTGTGTCGTTTGGAGCACCCTGTACGCCCCGCCTGTGCAACAATGAGTTGTAGCATCTGCTCAACACTTCTCGGCAGACTTGGTGGCATGGCCACCCGTGACGACGTTGGCGCGCCAGATGCACCTGGCGAGCGCCGTCACTGCTCCCATTGCCTCCACATTGAACCGATCTATCTTGACCGCAGCCATCCCTCTATCCGAACGCCGAGCACCGGCGGCCGTGTCCGCGCGCATCGGCGCGTTCCACCAAAGCATTCCAATGTCTGACGCGAACGCGCAATCCGTCGAGAAACGAATCGCCGGTCTTGTTCAGCGGCTGCTCGCTGAGCACTCGATTGATAGAGTTGTGAGTCCCGAGGAGGACCTCCGGCTCGCCGGATTGAGCTCGCTGGACATGGTGAGCCTCGTGCTCTCCGTCGAAGAGGAGTTCGAGCTCATGGTGCCCGAAGGCAACATCATGCCCTCCAACTTTCGCTCGGTGGCTAGCATCAGCCGTCTTGTCGAAACTTTGCGGAAGAGCGGCTGATGCAGCATGTAGTCGAGGGCCTAACGAGCACGCCCGTCCGAAGGATCTGATGCCGCTCGACCGTCACGCCAAACGACTGCTCGAGATGATCTCGGCCGGCCGTGGTGAGAACGCAGCTCAGCCGACCGCCGAAGCGTTGCGTCGTTCGATGCTGCGCCTCGCCGAGGTTGCAGACGCTCGTCATGTTCCCATCGGTCGCGTCGAGGACAGCACCGTTGCTGGATTCGAGGGGCCGATCGGAATTCGAATCTATACTCCGGTCGAGGCGGATTCGGGTCCGCTGCCGTGCATCCTGTACTTCCACGGCGGCATGGGTGTCTTCTGTGGCATCGCTACCCACGACGGCCTGTGCAGGCTACTCGCCAACTCCAGCGGGTGTCGGCTGATATCCGTCGACTATCGTCTCGCACCGGAGCATCCGTTTCCTGCGGGGGTCGATGACGCCGTCGCCGTCACGAGGTGGGTTGCCGAGAACGCGGCGCAACTCCAGATCGATCCCTCGAGGCTCGTGGTGGCGGGCGATTCGGCCGGGGGCACGCTTGCCGCCGTGGTCTGTCAGCTCGCGGTGCAAACGGGCGGACCGCAGATTGCGCTGCAGCTCTTGCTCTGTCCAGTCACTGACCTCGCCGAGGAGAGTGAGTCGAGACGAGCATTCGCTCAAGGCTACTTCATCGAGCGAGCAACCCTAACTTGGGCCAAGAAAGCCTATTGCGGCGAGGCGGACGATGCTGATCCACGTGTATCACCGCTCCGCGCGACTTCGCTAGCCGGACTGCCTCCAGCTCACATTCACACGGCGGAGTTCGATCCGATGCGGGACGAGGGAGAGGCCTACGCCCGACGGCTAACCGCGGAAGGAATCCTCGTTCGATATACGTGCCATGCGGGAATGATTCATCACTTCTATTGCATGGCCGGTGCGATACCGAGTGCACGAACTCTCCTGACGTCGATCGGTGCGGCCGTTCGCGTAGCGGTCCGCCAAGATGTAGGCGAGGCGATCCGCTAATGCGGCGCGAAGAACTCGATGTACGAGCCGATTCGCCCATCACGAATCTCGATCATGTCGACAAGGTCCGTGACCACGGTCGTTCCTGTGAGGCGCGAGAAGATCTTTGCTCGCCAGTGTACCGCAGCCTTGGCGCCGTCGATCAACAACGACAGGATCTGTTCGTCGCTGAGTTTGAACGTCTTGATCATGATTGCGAGGAGGGGCCGATACTCGGCGGCGCCGACCGCCCTGACGGCGACTGGAGTTGAATGGCTAGCCCCCGCGATCTGGAACCGTGCGTCCTGGGAAAACTTTTCGTAGACCGCCGCAACATCGCCGCTCACGCGCGCCGCATAGAGGTCGCGCAGTAACTGTTCGGTCTCTTTGCGGTCAGTCATGACGGTCATCCTCCAGCGAATTCAGCATCATGTTCTTTGCTCGGCGACATCGAAGTCCGCAAACTCCGCGAAGCATCGTATGATTTGCCTGATTCGGCAATGCCGTAGTTCGTCGCGGGCCGTCCGATCTCAAACCGGCGACCCTCGGAGGATTCGTGCTGCAGCGTTCGGGCGCTGAGCTGGTGGTGACGCAGCCCGCCGCGGCAGGCGACACGCCGAACAAGGCGTGGGCGCGTGCGCTCGCATTGACGGCGCCAATTGCGCGCAATCCCGAGCTGACACTGCCGATTCTGATCGGTGAGCTCGCCGGCGCCCACGGAGACAAAGTTGCGCTCCTGGGCGAAGACGAAGCGTTCAGCTATAGCGAGCTCGCTGAACGGGCGAATCGATACGCGCGATGGATACTGAGCCAGGGCATCGCGCCCGGCGAGGTTGTCTGCCTCGTTATGCATAACTGCCCCGAATATCTGGCGGCGTGGCTCGGCATCACCCGCACGGGGGCGGTAGCAGCGCTGGTGAACACCAATCTCGTCGGCGACTCGCTGGCGCATGCTATTCGTGTCGTCTCACCGAAGTGCGTTCTCGTAGGCACCGAGCTCGCTCCAGCATTGGCTTCGATCGCTCCTATGATAGCGCCATCGACATGCTGGGTGCGCGGAGGTGCCGCGTCCGGCATGCCGAGTATCGATGCCGAGTTGGAATCTGTTTCCGCGGAACCTCTGACGGCCGCCGAATGCGCGCTGCCAACCACGCAGGACCGTGCGCTCTACATCTACACATCCGGAACCACTGGCCTGCCGAAAGCGGCGAAGGTGAGCCATCATCGGTTGCTACAGTGGAGCTACTGGTTCGCCGGAATGCTCAACACGACCGAGAGCGATCGGATGTACAATTGCCTCCCGATGTATCACAGCGTAGGGGGAGTGGTGGCCATCGGAGCCGTGCTTGTGCACGGGGGCTCGGTGGTGTTGCGGAAGAAGTTTTCGTCACGGGCCTTCTGGGACGACATCGTTCGCACCGATTGCACGTTGTTTCAGTACATCGGCGAACTCTGTCGATTTTTGCTCAATTCGCCAACGCAGCCGCGTGAGCGTGAGCACCGCATTCGGATCGCCTGCGGGAACGGACTGCGCCCAGACATCTGGGAAGCGTTCCAGAGGCGGTTCGCAATTCCGCGGATCCTCGAATTCTACGCCGCTACCGAAGCCAATTTTTCGCTCTACAACTGCGAGGGCAAGCCCGGCGCGATTGGACGTATCCCGCCGTTTCTCGTTCATCGTTTTCCTGTCGCACTCGTTCGCTTCGACGTGCAAACGGGAGAGCCCATTCGCGACGCGGCTGGTCTTTGCCAGCGGTGCGAAGCAAACGAAGTCGGCGAGGCGCTCGGCAGAATCGTCGAGGAGGGCTCGGCCGAGGGTCGGTTCGACGGCTATACCGATCCAGCGGCATCGGAGCGAAAGATTTTGCGAAATGTCTTCGTGAAGGGCGACGCCTGGTTCCGAAGCGGAGACCTGATGCGTCGCGATGCTGCCGGCTTTCTGTATTTTGTCGACCGTATTGGCGACACGTTTCGTTGGAAGGGAGAGAACGTGGCCACCAGTGAAGTGGCCGAGGCCGTCTGTGCGTGGCCGCAAGTGCGCGAGGCAACGGTATACGGAGTGGCGATACCAGGTCACGATGGCCGCGCTGGCATGGTCGCTCTCGTCGCCGACGGTGGGTTCGACATTGCTGGGCTCAGATCACACCTGGCGAACCGACTGCCGGAATACGCACGCCCCGTTTTCGTGCGCGTGATGCGCGAGATGGAAGCGACAGGAACCTTCAAACCAATGAAGCAAGAGCTCGTAGCCGCTGCATTCAATCCGAGCGTGACGACCGACGTGATGTACGTGAACGATCGCGAAAGCGACTCGTATCGACGGCTCGACCCGACAATGTTCGATCGAATCCAAGCAGGACAATTTCGCTTCTGAGACGCAGGCGCGATCGAGCGAATCATTGGATTCTTCTCCGAGGGACCGGATCATGACGGCAAACAAGCCAACGTGCGTAGTTCATAAATTCGGCGGCACCAGTGTGGCCGACGCGAAGTGCTTCAGAAATGTCGCGAGCATTGTGAAGGCGCTGCCGGAACAACAGCGATTGATTGTGGTCTCGGCGATGGCCGGAATCACGGACCAGCTTGTCCGGGCCGTTCATGTTGCGGGAAAACAAGACCTCGGCTATCGGGAGATCATCGCCGCAGTCGCGGCTCGCCACAGCAAGACCATCGCTGAGCTTCTCTCCGCGGATGAGGCAGGACGATTGTGCGAAGTGTTGACGCGCGACCTCGCGATCATCGAAGAAGTCCTGCACGTCACGACGGTCCTGCACGGGTATTCGCGCAACGGACTCGAGCTGGTCTCCGGGTTCGGCGAAGTGTGGTCAGCGCAGATTCTCGCGGCATTGCTCCGACAGGAGCAGGAAGACG